>NZ_JBSWUM010000002.1:0-773403 GCF_056159065.1 Anaerobacillus sp. ABA4_114 | reverse complement strand
TGTAACCGGAAGCCTTGGTAAATTCGTTTATCCTGTCGTACATCAAATCACCGATATTATTATCACCTGATAGGAGAGATACCACTTCATCAGGGTTTTCACTTATCATATCGTCCAATTTCGTTTCATCGAAGGTTATAGTTCCATCTTTCATTTCACCGTCTATGCTGACTCCTATGTCAAACAGGTGTAAAGTTGAAGATGTATCTGACATTAACACATTCGCCAATGTCCTTTTAGCTCTATTAATCAATGACTCTCCTTGCAAGTTAGACCCTTCTGAAGTCATCTGATTTATGTTCATTATGACGTTATTGTAATTATCTACAAATGTTTGGAGCTTCTCCTTTATTAAATCATTGTTTTGATTTATATCGAATTCAATGTCGGATGTCGTCTCTTCTGTCAACTCAATAGAGACACCCTCTATTGCATCTTTAATCACATTAGAAGCACTCGACCCGCTAATACCCTCTATTGTATATTGAGCATCTTTTGCTTGTTGAGTCTCATTCTTTATTGAACCATCTGGATTTAGTATTCCAAGATTCTCTAGGATTCCTACATTACCAGAATCAACCGTAACAGACACTGGACCTGTAGTAACTTCTTTTAATTCAACTTCAACACCGTTAATATCATTCGAAGTATTGTCAGAACTGTTATATGCAACACCGTCTATCGTATAGGAAGCATCCTGTGCAGATGATGTTTGATTAGAAAACGCTCCCCCGCCATCAATGAGACCTATCTCGTTAAAAACTGAGTTACTTTTCGTAGTAGAAGTCGTAGTATCCGTCAATGAAAAGCCATTACCTGCTCCTATGTCCCCTTTTAATGACAATTTTCCAGACTCGATAGAAGCTTCCACCCCTAGTGTAGAACTCGCATTAATTTTATCCACAATGTCAGTCAAACCATCTGATTCAGCAAGAGTAAATGTTTCTCCGTTCATTGTAAAACTACCAGAATACCCTAATGAGGCAGTAGTATCAGTGACATTGTTAGATTCTACTATTTGCGAAGAAGCTAATTGAGAAATCTCTAAATTGTAGGTATTGTTTCCAGGATCAGGACTACCAGTAATCGAAGCAGTTAACTTCGACTCATCGGAAGAAACTACACGGCTTCCTCCTGCAGAATCCGTGAATGTCATCTCATTAGTCACACCCGTTTTATCAGATGATAAAACCAAAGTATCACTAACAACTACCGCATTCGCGCCGTACTCTCCTTTGTTTATCTCTTGAGCAATCATAGATAGACTCATATCACTAGTAACTTTTAAATCAGTTCCGTTTATTTGGAAGGTCCCATCATACCCCAAAGGCGAAGATGAGTCGCTCACGGTAGACCCCAGAATTTTTTGTTCTTGAGCAACTTGTTGTATTGATAAAGAATACTTCCCATCAATAGCAGAGCCGGTAGCAGATATATCTGCAAACCCTTCTTCAGACAAATCAACTGACTTATCCTCTAGATTCACATCTCTTAGATCGTCAGCTGCAGTAACTATCTTACCTAGCGTAGATTCAAAGGCGTTCCATCCTTTTAGCTCTTGTTGTATTTGTTGCATCCTTTGTTGGTAAGGATAGTTTCTCATCTGCATAACTTGCATTTCCATATCAATTAAGTCTTGCGTGTTAATCATTCCTCCACCAAGACCCCATACTTGTTGACTATTACCATAAGTAGTCATCGACGTATTATCGAATAAAGCCATATAAATCCCCCCTCACTAAAAGGTATTTTGAAAATCTTTGTTAATAAAGATAATCCCCTTTAAAATAATTTCTTACATGTAGTTTAATATGGTGTTTTCCATCATTTTTAAGCTGGATTGAATTGTAGCTTGATACAACCGCTGTGTTTTAGCATAATCAGATGCTACTTTTGCGAAATCCGCGTCATCAGTCTTCTGACGTTTTTCTTTCAAATCAACCTTTGTTTGCTCGTATGATTCATTAATCATATCTAGCGTTTTTAGCCTTACTCCAATATCTGATCGCTTGTCAATTACTGAGTTCATATCTGTCTCAAGTTGTGACAGTGCGTTTCCTATATCTGTAGAAGTACCTGTTCTTATTTGATCTCTTAGGTTAATTAAGCTATCTAATGTGCCTTGGAATGTAGTGTTACCTATTTCAGATACTTGCATATCCATCTGTGAAGATACCTTCATAGATATGGCATTTCCATCTCCGTTATATGTAGCTGTAGTACCGTCAAAAGTATAGGCTGGAGTATTTGTTTGTTCTCCACTAAAAACGTATCGATTTAAATGAGTAGTATTAGCTTGTTCAACAACTTGATCAATGGATCGGTCAACTAAATCTCCAAATACTTTCTTATCCGAAGCACTATAAGTACCATTTTTCGCTTTCATACCCTGCTCTTTAGCGGTCATCATAATATCAATAGTTGTCCCTAGTACATTCTCAGACACTTCTAAGAAACTCTTTGAATCACTTAGGTTCCCTTGATATTGCTCAATATTATTTTGCGTATTGGATATTAGCATTGAGCGGTTCACTCTGACTGGTGCATCACTTACCTTCTGATAATTTTTCCCTGACGAAAGTTGAAACTGTTGTTCACTCATTTGCCTTTGTATATTCGATAAATATGTCTTTGTCAAATCAAATCTTTCATATCCAGATATCCTCATAAATTCCCCTCCTTTTAAACCATGCTCATCATTACATCATTCATTTTGGTTATTGAAGAAACCATTTTAGCGTTAGCCTGATAGAATTGTTGGTAATTAAGCATGTTCGTCATTTCTTCATCAATGTTCACACCTTGAATCGCTTCCTTCTGAATATTTATCCCTCTAAGGACGTTTGTATGAACATCTTCATTATCACGAACTACATTTAACTCAGTAGCCATATCTACTATGTTTCCTTGATAAAAACTAATAGGATCAGCGGTCCCACCACTTAAAAACTGTTTATTCTCTAGATCTCTCATCGCCTTCCCGATGTCACTATTCCCTGGTGCAGTAGATACGTTAGCTAACGCAATCTTCTCATTGTTGTTCTTTAGAAGCGCATTGACCTCAATACTTCTATAGTCCACCCCTTGAAAGAAGTTTACTCCTGTCGTTCCGTCTAACCCAAATCCAGTGTTATGTAATGTGTTCACTTCATTGATTAGACCCTTCACAAGCACATCAAGTTTACCCTCATGTTTCTGTATTACTCCATTACGCACTTCTAAATACCCTGCCATTGAACCTTTATCAATTTTTAATTCAACATCCGATGCTGAAAGCAGCCATTCTTGTTTTGTTGGAAGAAACCATCCCTTTATCTCTTTAGAATGTTTACCTGAAACAACTGTTGCTCCACCGACTTTTATATCAATCTCACCAGACCTATCACTAGTAGTTACTTTTACATCTACAAAGTTTGATAATTGGTTGATATACCTGTCCCGTTCATCTAGAAGAGCATTAGGATTATCTGTGGTATAGGAGGAAATCTTTTCATTTACACTAGCAATACTCCTAATTAACTCGTTAACCGTCATCAAATCTTTTTCAATCTTTACATCTGTCTGTTTCTTGACCTCTTCAATCTCATCTCCCATTGAGTTCAACTTATGCGTTAAACGCTCTGCCGTACCTAATAACGAACTTCTATAAGAAGCCTCCTGAGGAAACTTACTCGACTCTTCCCAAGCGTTAAAGAACCCTTGCAATTGATCAGAAACAGAATTCTCTGCGGTTTCATCATAAATCGACTCTAAGTTTGTGAGAACTTCTCTAAGACCTTTGAAATAACCTACCTGACTCATTTCGTTCCTTGATTGTTGAATCAGCATGTCATCCTTTAACCTAGTAATTTGTTCCGTAACAACTCCAGTCCCCAACTCTGCTTTTATACCTTGTCCAGCAGGGACACTATTTACGGCTATTTCAGCCCTCTGTCTTGCATATCCCTCAGTATTAATATTTGAAATGTTATTTTGAGCTACCCTTATTAATTTTTGAGCACTCATTAGACCAGATAAAGACGTATTAAATTCTAATCCCATTATTTAAGAACCCACCTATAAGGTGCGTTCCTCCCCCCCTTCAAAATTTACTTATATATCTTCATTGATGAAATAACTACTGCCGCCACTTTTCTTATTTTCCTTCTCCGCTAATTCCATAGCGACCTCTATTTCTGTTTGAGTAATACCCATCATGATCTTCGCGAAATGAGCATTCTCTTGTAATACTTTGTTTAATTTTCTTTGCGATTCTAATAGCATGTTTCTAATTAGTTTTAGCTTCTCAGCAGATTCCTCATCTATGTGTTTTGATAGAGTAGTAATCAGTTCACCTTTAGGTATCTCACCATTGTCAAAGATTCTTCTTTCTTCACAAACATCTTTTAAAATTTTTGAAAGGTTTTTTTGCGAATAACGCAATCTAAAATCTGCTTCTTTTTCTTTTTTATGAATAATTTCCAACCTATCAAAATTATTTTTCTTAAGAATTTCAAATTTTTCTTCGGAAATTTCTATCAAAGTTTCATACTTATCATTCACCTCATGAAATTGATTCAACAGTTTATTTATCACTACTTCTCACTCCAAGCATTTTAAAAACAACATCTTTTCCGGTGACATTCCATTCCCCAGCTTCTTCAAGTTGACGCACCCTTTCGATTTTGTCCATTTGGAAGGGCTCTTCCTTACTCATGATGATATCCGTTAAGGTTTTTAATTCTAATGAATCCTTTTTAATGATTACATTGTCATCATATCTTTCTCCGTTAGCTATGTTCGATTCTGGTTTTTGAACAACCTTCTTCTGTTTGTTAGCGTTATTCAAGTTAGCCAATTCTAAATTTTGATGATTTTCAACCCTCATGTCTTATTCCTCCTATTATGTATAGATTAAATTAAACGTAAAACTCAAGAACCAATCCATGGATCTCTCCCGCTTTCCGTAACACTTCCAAGTGACCAAAGTTCTCTTCTAACATTTCACTCGTTAGTTCATTTAAGGTTTCATCAACAGCTTTTACTACTGAAACTTTTTTCTTATTCCCTCTATTATCTCTTACCTCATGATCTTCAAGATACATTTCATTCTTTGTGTAGTAATCCAGAAATTCTTTTACACCTTTCTTAAACTCTCTTAAGTTTTCTGTAGTGGTGTCAGTTTCTAAAAGATGCTTTAGTCTTTCAATACCATCAATCATTTGATTTATCTTAACCTTGTTATTTTCAGTGCTTTCATTTCTATTTAACAACTGCTCAAACCCAACATCTTTACTAATTTTATTATTGGTGTTCTTAATACTCATGTTAATTAGTTCTGGTCTAGTACCTTGAGATACCCCTTTTATCTCCAATAATTTCACCCCTCGTAAAACGTTATTGATACGACTTATATAGTCACAATACACTGATATATTTCTTGTCATCCTTCCCCTTCCCTTGTTTTATGTTCCATCAGAATTACACAGTGTATAAAAAAAGATAGTAGGGCTAAATAACCCTTACTACCTTTACTCTTTAGAGAATGCTCCCCAAACCGATTTCAATACATCCATTGCGTTATCCCACGCCTCTTCGATTATTGAAATTTTTTCATCTTGGGAACTAGAAAATAAACTATTCAATTGTTCTTTCCATGCATCCACTCCCCACAAGTCATACTGCTGTAAGACGTCTTTAAAGAAGAATATATCTTTGAAGTCATAATTCACAAATACATAAAGCGCCATAAGGAATAAAAGTGAATATTTAACCAAAGGCATAGCTTGTGCAATATGCATAACACTGAAGTAAGTTATTAACGCTATTGCCAATATGATAAAGAAGTAGTTTTTCTCCGTAACAAAACTAAAATGACTTGATAAGAACTCTAAGGTAAGGATGCCATTCCATGTCCTGAATGAAAATAACAGAAAGATAAGCCATAATGCTTGAGTAGCTACTACAGCTACCATTGTAGCTACCAATATGTACGCAGCAATTTGAACCAATATCATGACACCACCAACTTTCTTCGAAATAATACCACGCATTCAGAAAATGTCCATTAAAAAAAGAGCTCGCATTATCTGCGAGTCTCTTAGGCAAACAAGGCTAGTATTTCGTCTACGTCGACGTCCTCTTCTGGATCAGTGGTACACAGTAAGTGTTCAAACTCATTAGATAACACGTTGACTGTGGTGTGATTACCTCCAGCAAATATAAGAGCCTCCCCTTTTTGAGCAGTTTTCAGTAAACTCTCTTCATTAGGTGATAAACCAAACATCTTAGATACATCCGCTATATCGTTATGATGTTGTTTCAACAAGACTTGCATACTGGTATTACCTATAATCTTGTCTCCCTCTTCCGTCATAAAATCTCGTGGTTGCTGACTTATTAAGGTCAACCCCGCGCGAAATTTACGACAAGTTTTTGAGAGTCTTAATAGATATTCATTAGTAGCTTTATTGCGCATCAACATCCATGCCTCGTCGACAACGATCATTCTTTTCTTTTTGTCACCGGATTTTATCTTATTCCAAATAAATTCTAACGTAATAAACATAGCTAGTGAAGCAAGTTCAGCCTCCATATCTTTAATACCAAACACTAGGAAATTACTATTAGGGTTTACGTTTGTCTCACCATTGAATAAATTTAGGAACCCTGATATATAAGGGTCTAACTCTTCTGCAATGCTAACCCCTTCATCACCATGACTTCTAAGGGCTATATTCAAATCATCTAGTGTAGGCATAGTCTTTTTAGAACCTTTGAGTGTGAACGTATCTCCATCATCGAATCGTTCTTCTACTATACTTTTCTTATCCCTTGTTATCCCGAATTTCTTATATGTATCTTCAATGGCTTGGAAAACTATTTTCCTTTCTTTTGGCTCAAGCTTCCTTTCACCCAACATAACTTGAATAATTGAATAAACATCTAATATTTTTTGAGTCAAGAAATCTCGTCCATCTTCCTCAGCATCAGAGTATTCAATATCCAAAGGATTGATTCGATCAGGACTGGAAGAAGACAAATCTATATATTGCCCACCCATTGCTTTAGCAAGTTTGGAATATTCATTTTGAGGATCTAAAATTATTACCTCTGTACCCATAGATAAATATCTTATACTTTCAAGTTTGACGAAATATGATTTCCCCGAACCAGACGAGGCTACTACCACGGAATTATAATTATTGAAACTAAACCTATCAAACAAAACCAAAGAACCATTGATATCGTTTAATCCGTAGAGAATAGGTACACCAGAAGTAGAAGTCAGCTCCGCAGATACAATTGGGAAACATGTAGCTAAACTAGACGAATCAAAATTTCGTTTGAAGCGTAATCGATTATCGCCTATTGGCAAAACACTATTAAACCCTTTATGGTGTTCAAACATTGCGTGACGGGTTATTAAGTTTAAACTCCCGCACAATGTCTCTATTTCATCTGATACAAAATTTAATTCTTCTAATGTTTTTCCAGCAATATTTATGTAAATAGATTGATAGAATAGCTTCTCTTGACCTTTATGTAGTTTATCTCTTAAGTTTTCAGCGTCACCTAAAGCCGTATTAATCGATATGTCCGTTTGTTTCCCTTTTTCATCGTTCATATTAATAGTAGAATTATACTCACCAATTTTCCTGTTTAACATTTTTATGACCTTTGGCGTTGGCAAAGGCTCTATATGACTTGAAATATCAATATTAGCCCCGAATGAATATAACTGGTTTAACCATCCTATACTCGCCGTTCTTGGATATCCCGTTATAACAATAGTTCTATAAAACCGATTCCCAACTTTAATATGGTTTTCACCGTTTTCCATAGCATCTGGAGCAATCAAATCATTAACTCTCATAGTCCCTCGTTCGACCATATCTTTCATCCGCTTATCATATTCGTGTCCGTTATTTGTGAAATTATTTATACCCATTTATTCATCCCCTCCTTCTCTCTTCACATAAAGAGTCGTATAATCAGATGGATCTTTACCTCTTAAAGACTGCTTAACCGAACGATCCTTGTTATAACTCGTTTGGAACAAATCTAAGAGATCTTCATCACCCAGGATATATGGGTTAACACCAAATCTTCTAAATGCGTTATCAACCATTTTCCCTCTTTGGTATAGCTGTTTCCTTGCCCTTTCGAAGTTTGCTTCTTCTTGAGCAATTGCATTTTCTTCTTTAGTACCGCCCTTTTCTTTCTTTTTCTTTTTAGCCTTATCGTTTTCTCGATTCTTATTTTTCTCTCTGTGTTCATCAAAGGGAACTACAAAGAATATTTTTTTCGTTAGTACAGAACTATCTTTTACAAGTTCAGATATATACTCTTGATACATCTCTAATTGCTTTACTATAAACGGGTTTTTTGTCCCTACAATTTGTTTATCTATCTTGTCTATGTATTCAGAAACATCTACTACTCTTGATTGCTGCAAGTATTGAAATGGGAAATCAATTGAATTCAATACCCTTGCGTATTGTTGAAGGATGACTTCTTTTTGCTCATCTCCCATAAGATCGATGTTAACGCTTGGAATTTCTATAAGTATTCGATATCCTCCGCGTTTCAACTTAACAATTCCATGCCTTATGTATTCAATGGGCAACTGGTCTTGTGTCGTAGGGACAAACTTTTCTCCCTCTTTTCCTTCACTATTTTTTAATTTTTTTATCAGATAATATATACCAAATCCTACTCCCACAATTAGAAGTAAAAGGAATATTCCTAACACTACCGTCATCTAAATTCGCCCCCTTTGTTAATCAATCATAAATAAGCTTTCTTCTTCTTCATCCTCATAAAAGTCATCATTAATATTGTCTGCGCGGTAAATCAATCGTTTGGGCATAGCCCTATACATGAGGTAAATCAATAAAAATTCGTATACAGGTATGTCATGAACTTTTTTAAAAACTAGTATCGCTGTTAATACAAGAATTGGAATGCTAATAGAAAAACTGACTACAAGCGACATTGAACTAGATAATAGTAATAAAGACACCAACACACCTAAGGCAGCTATCGAAATTTGAGGAATAGTAAAACCGCCTATCGTATCAGCTTGGTTAACTTCTTTTGGGATAATATACTCTCCATACATAAAAGCACTCTCCTTTCAGATAGAAAGAAAGAGAATGTGGTAGAAACACTCGTACTGAGTGTCCTGTTCACATTCTCCCCGAAAAAATTATTAGGCTCCTGCGCCCGAAGCACTTAAGAAGAACCTTAGAATTACAAATGCAGATAGAGAAATGAAGATACCAATACCTGCCGATATAATCATTAGCTTAGCTTGCTCCATTTGTCGTTGATCCCCACCGCTAGTAATATATCTAAATCCTGCGAACACTATGAACACCACCGCAACGGCAAGTACCAAGCCTGAGAAAATTTTTGCGAAGTCGTATATCTTCCCAGTAATACTGTTTAGGTGAGTATTTGACCTTGTATCAGCATCTGTAATCACATTACCCTCAGGTAATCCTTCTTCAGCCATTACTGTGTTGTTAAAGATATCTATATCAACTGGTAAGCTATTGAAAGTAAATGCCAGTGCGAACACAAAAGCAAAACTAGCCAGAATTTTTGTCAGTTTATTCATGCATATCCCTCCTTCTATTTTGGTAAATATTACCAGATAAAAATGTAAATGCAATAAAATACACTATCTTTTCTTTCGGGGAATCGGCATTGAGATGGAGAGTTACCTCTGCACTTCCAATACCTCGACCGAAATATAGTTCTGAATCGGTAAATGTCAATTTTTTTGACAAAATAAAAAAAGGCGCACAACGCGCCTTAAAAAAATCAAAAATTATCTACAAAAAGATTGAAAAATAATATTTTAGAGCTAGTATTTCTCCAGAGAGGTGAATGCCATGAAAGTTATTTTAGCTACAGGTCTTCCTAATCTGGATAAAGCGATTAAAAAGAAAATAGAAAATATTAGTTTTGTGGGAGAAGCACTTTATCGTGAAGCTTTAGAAGGAATGGTGGAGAGAAAAAATCCAGATGTAGTTTTGCTATCAAATATTTTAGAAAGTCCGACCATGTCTAACAAAGAGCTGATCCTTCGATTAAGAAGAAATCACTCTGATGTTAGAATCATCTTCCTTATGAAAGAAGACGATCCTTCTTTGAAATCATTTTTATACAAGCTTTCAATCTATGATGTTTTTATCGAGAGTTTCAAAACTAAAGAGTTAGAAACTTCACTTCTAGAAGGAAAACAATTTTCTGACGTAGCTGATGAGTTTGAAATCCTAACCACCTATGAGAAAGTTAGCGAAGATTTTGGTGACGAAGAAGTTGATGAAGAGAATCTCACCAAAATAGATGATGATTACCACCAATTAAACAACGCACCTAACTCTCAACGATCCAAAGAACTTTATCAACAAATCGTTTCAAGTTGGTCCGTCCTCGACCAGTCAGGAAAAACCTTTCAACTCGTAAATACCTCATTAATGTTAGCTTCTAATCAGGATTTAAAAGTATTATTATTAGATTTCAACATTGAAAACCCAAATATTCATTTGCAGTTCGGATTTACCGATCCAGACGGCAACCATAACCTCGGAGCGGTTATAGATGATTTCCAAAATGGAAAAGAGATCAATGAGGATACATTTGAAGATTATTTGATTGAACACCCCGCATACAAAAACCTATACATCCTACCAGGGTATATTTTAAAGATGGCTAATCCGGATACCGATGTCGTATCAACAGTATTTGATAGACTTATTTCGCTATCTGAATCAAAAAACTTTTCAACGGTCTTAGTAGACATGGGAAGTGGATTAAGAGATGCGAGCACAATCCACATATTAAAGAAAGCTACTAAGATTCTAATGCCTATAACAGAGTCTCCTGGTCAGCTATTTGCTGTTAGAAGATGTTTCGATAAAGAAGTCGGTCTGTATGTCACAAATTTCATAGACCGAAAAAAATTAATCCCCACCATAAATCAATCTGCAAATGATGATACATCTGTTCGCTTTAAAGGAGCATTAAATGCAATATTAGATGTAAGCTCGGTTATTTGTACTTTCCATAATAAAAACAAGATTAGAAAGAGTATATTAACCGGAAGCCCATTACTTAAAGGCAAACCAGATGACGATATGTACTATAATTTTGTTGTAATCTCAAATGAAATACATAAAAACATTTTCCATGTACCTGAACGGAAAACAGAAACTAAAATTAATAAAAACAATAAGGGGTTACTCGGTAACATCTTTAAAAAATGATACAAAATTTAAAAAAAAACAGCCCACATGGGCTGTTTTTATTAACTACAACTTAGCTACCAAATCATGTATTTCCATCATTCGTACGATGAATTTATTCTCCATTTTCTTTTTGGTTGCATCAACTAAGAAGTTCAATGCTCTTAACCTTACTTCGTCCAACAATTCGTTCCTATTTTCTCCTTTGGCTCTGTGAACCCTTTGTCCAGCCTCTAGGTCCATAATGGGTATCATATAGACCTTATTAAAGTGAGACACCATTTCGTTTGTTAAGAAAGCGGATGGATTAAATATCTTCACCTTCCCCGCTTGACCCAAGACATATAAATTCTCACTCAAGTCCGGATCTTTTATCAGTTCTTCTTCGATTTCAATAGCCCCTACTACTTCCTGAACCAAGACACCAAAATCTACACCGTTTTTTTTCATTACAATTATTCTAGATTTTGTGGTCGGCTCATGTTGATCAAACGACAACATAGCTACTGGATCTACAACTGGCAACGCCTTATTCTCATATTCCATAACGTTTATTTTCTTATTGTTGGTACGCACCATGCTCCCTAACTCCGCAATATACTGCACATCTCCTACATTGAGCGCACATGTATCTCCTTGAAGAGTGAAGACTATATAATTATCCTTCATATAAACACCCCTCAACTAGATTCCGCCCCCCACCATCAATCCCTTCGTTCAGAATAAGAAAAGATAACTACTTCTACCGAATCTTCGTCACTATGCCTTTACGTCAACCAAAAAAACATGCCCCTTTAGATAATTTCATCTAAAGGGGCATAACGGTACATCTTTTTTAAACGGTACGACTTTATTCTAAAGCTACACAATTGTACTCGACATTTATTTTACAAACCGCATTTCAATTGTGAATTACAGTTAGAACAAGTGTTGCACCCTCCAATATCCTTAACCTCTCCTTTGCGACAGACAGGACATGTATTACCTACTTCATTACCTATTGTAACTTCTGTAGAGCCTAGTTCGGAAATCGTATCAATAATCACAACTTTGCGTTCAGAATTCACTTCTTCTTTTTCTAATGTGTCATTATCATCAAAGCTGTTTTCCTCTTCTTTTAGACTGAGAACTTGAGCATCGCGAGAACCATCTACATAAACGGTTCCTCCCTTTGCTCCACCCTTGTATAGTCTTTCGTAAACAGACTGGACTTGGTCAACCCTATAACCTTTTGGAGCATTTACCGTTTTAGATAAAGAGCTGTCTACCCATTTTTGTATGATATTCTGAACATCCGCGTGTTCTTCAGGTTTTAATTCCATTGAAGTAACAAACCAATCTGGCAAGTTTTCCTCACTGGCTTCAGGATTAGAATTTAGATATTCTTGAACAATGTCCGCCTTAACCTCAATGAACTTACCAAGTCGTCCACTTCTAAAATAACTAAATGCAAAGTATGGTTCCAATCCTGTTGATACACCTACCATAGTGCCGGTACTACCTGTTGGAGCAACAGTGAGTAGATGAGAGTTTCTAATACCTTTTTCTAGAATGCTCTCCCTAATATCCTCAGGCATTCCTTTCATATAACCAGAGTTGATAAATGATTTTCTTAACTCCGCAGTCTCTTCATCTGTTCTACCAATCAAGAAAGGGAAACTTCCTTTTTCTTCAGCTAACTCGACAGAAGTTCGATAAGCTGTTGTAGCAATGGTTTCAAAAATTTGATCGATTAACTCATTTCCTTCTTCGGAACCATATCTTGTTTCGGTGTATATTAAAAGATCATGCAACCCCATTACACCCAAACCAACTCGTCTTTCTCCAAGAGCTTGCTTTTTATTTTCCTCTAGGAAATAAGGCGTAGCATCAATAACATTATCCTGCATTCTAACGCCTGTTCTAACAGTCTCTTTCAGCTTTTCGAAATCCACTGTTTTGTTCTCCCTATCTGCCATTTCAGCTAGGTTAACCGCAGCTAAGTTACATACGGAGTACGGCGCGAGCGGCTGTTCACCACAAGGATTTGTCGCAACAACCTTCTGACCATAAGCTTGAGCGTTTGTTTTATCGTTGGCGTTATCAATAAAGAAGATCCCAGGCTCTGCTGAGTATGTGGCACAAATGTTAATTAAGTCCCACAGATCTTTCGCCTTGATAGTTTGATAAGTCCTGACTTTATAACCAAGTCTTTCCCATTCTCTTACGTCTCCGATTTCGCTCCATTTTCTATTATAGTCTTCCATTTCCTTCTTGGAGTAACTTTCGACATCTGGGAACTTAAGGTCATAATAACCATCGTTTTCAACTGCATCCATAAATTCTTTAGTCAAACAAACAGATATGTTAGCGCCTGATAAGAAATCAGGGTTTAGTACATCATACGTACCGCCAACTTTAAGCTTCATTTCAGCGTCCTTAGTTGTTTGGCGATCGAATTCCTTTTCTGTTCCTTTTAGTGCAACAATTTGCTCAAACATAATCTTCTCAGGATTTGAAAGAGGTTTGAACATCAATTTTTCCTTTGCTAATTGTCGAATTGTTTCGTTAGATGTATTCTCAACTAGATAACGAAGAATCCTCGGGTTTTGCATCTTAGAAATGATGAATTGAAATATGTCAGGGTGCCATGAATTTAACATGATCATCTGCGCCCCTCTCCTTGAGCCGCCCATCTCGATTAAATGTGTTAATTTCGCTATATCATCTAACCATGAAACAGACCCAGAAGATTTACCATTTACACCTCTTGCTAGTGTATTAGTCGGTCGTAGTGTTGAGCCATTTGTTCCAACACCCCCACCACGAGACATAATCTCCATAACCTCTTTCCTGTGTACCGAAATCCCCTCTCTGGAATCTTGCATAAAAGGCATCACGTAACAATTAAAATACGTTACATCGGTTTCAGACCCAGCTCCATATAGAACTCGACCTGCAGGTATGAAGTTTAAATTAACTAATTCGTTATAGAAACGTCGATTACTTCCCTCTCTTTTGCTACCATCTTTCTCGACAGAAGCAAGACCAGTAGCATTTCGCAGTGCTATCTGTTCGTAGAAGAGTTCTAAAGGCTTATCAACCACATCAATTGAACGGACAATAACTCCAGATTTTCTCTCCTCATCATCTCCTATTGAGCTAACATAGTTTTCAGAGACTTTTATTGTGACTAGCTTATTATGTAAATCTATTTTTTGAACAAATCCAGTTCCGCGTGCTGGAAACTTTGTATCTTGTTTGACAGTAACTACTACAAAATCCCCTTCACCTAATGTTTCCTTCTTCGTATCTTTAAATGCGTACCTATCCAACATAACCAGACGACTAACATTCTTATGTGTTATCTCCATATCAGAAGTTATAGGATGAACCTGACGAAACTTTGAGATATCCTTATTTAATTTATCTATATTAATACCATTTTCTAAATTTGACATAATGCAAATCCCTCCCTATTAAAAAAACTCCTTCGAATTATATCACAAAAATATAGTAAAATTATATATTTTATTGTAAAAATGATATACCTTAAGGAAATATAAATACCTTTTTAGGATTATTTAATTGGAGGTGATTTTTTGAAATATGAATTACTTAACTTAGTTGAGCTACTATTAACCGTTTATTTCTACATTCTCTTAGGACGTTTTGCTATCAACTTCTTTAGCAGCAAAATTAAAGACCATACATTATCAAAATGGATTTATAAAGCAACAGATTTTATTGTTAACCCATTAAAAGCTAAGCTTCCAGATAAAACATATAAAAACTATAAAATTGAAATTTCTACTTTGCTGCTAATTATTTTTTACAATCTATTGCAAACGGTTATACGATATATCCTAGAAATAGTCTTAGTATAGAAAGCATTGATTGCTTTCTTTTTTTTGTCCTTAACTTTGACTTTCCTAAGTTAATATCTATATTTCTTTCTTGTGAGAGGGGGACCTGTATGCTTGAACACCATCTATTTACTGACTTGTTTGGATTTTCATACTTAACCGTTTATATGATAAGGACTCTTTATCTCAACTTAATAGATTCACTTTTGAGCATTTATTTCTATATCCTTTTAGGGCGGTTTGTTTTTAACTTAACCAGTACCACATTTATTAATAATTTTATTTTGATTATTGCTAACAAAACAACAGACCCTTTTATAAACCCTTTAAAAACGATGTTTCCCGATAAATCCTTTAAAAACTTCAATATAGAGTTTTCCACACTATTAATAATTATCTCTTACAATCCCGTCCATACAATAATCCAATTTATACTAGAGAAATCTTTAGCATAGAAAGCAGCAACACCACTTTCTTTTTTTGGTCTTAAAATTGACTTTTTGAGGTTCTTAGCTATATTCCCTCATGTGAAAGGGGGATCCATATGAACAATTATGTTCTTTTAACTGCTTTTGCTGTGATTTCTTACATGACCTTATATTTATTATGGGTTCTTTACCAAAACCACTTGATCAGAAAGCAGTCTAAAACAGGCGTCTTACTTCAAGTTACGCTTGAAAAAGATTCCGATGTTAAACCAGAATATCTTGAACAAATGTGGAATAACTTCCACGGTTTGCTTTTACCTTGGTACAAACGTTTGCTTAGAGCTCAACCCTATATCAGCTTTGAAATAAAATCCCAAAATATATTAAACAAAGGGAAAAAGACCAAGGAGATTACCTTTAATTTCTGGGTTCCTGAAGACTACTCTGACTTGGTAAGTGAGCGAATTAGTGCCACGTATCCAAATGCCCAAATCACTCGAATTTCCCAAGAAGATGACTATGTTCCTCACGAACTCGATACTGACAGAGAACTTGAGACAGCAGAAATTGGTTTACGTTCTGATAGCGCGTTTTCAATCAAAACATTCGACAACTATGATTCTGACCCACTTAACTCAATAACCTCTTCTCTATCCGGTCTCAAAGAACATGAAATAGGGATAATACAATTAGTCGTTAGACCGGTATCATCCAAGTGGAACCGAAGAGCTTCAAGAGTCCTTTCTAAATACGAAAGAACAGGAAGCAAACCTAGTAAACTTCCAGAATGGACTAACTTGTTCGGAAAATTTTTTGGGTTATTCTTCAAAGTTTTTGATAGCATTCTAAGCGGTTTGTTTGGCTCAAACCCTGAGATAAACATTCCAAAACATACAAAATCAAGTGAAGAATCACAACAACAGAAAGCTATGTTAGAAAAAGTGAGCCGACCGAATTTTGCTTTCCAGATGAGGTTATTAGTAGGTTCTCCATACGGATCTGCAAATGCAAAACAAAGGATTAGAAACATTTCCTCTGGACTAAGAGAACTTGATGGTCCTCATAATAGCTTCAAAAGAGAGTTGATTATCAATAAAGGGCGTACATATAGAAGAATAAAAAATCGGTACCTTAGTTATGTAAATAACGATGACGTATTGAGTAGTTTTGAACTTGCTGGATTCGCTCATCTACCAAATAAAACTAGTAAAACTCCTGGATACAAACACATCCAAAGTAAGAGGTCAGAAATACCACAGGATGTATCATCGGAAAACGCCTTCGCAGTAGGAATCGACAATCAAAATAATAGAAGAATGATAGGTTTAGACGAAAAAGCTAGAATGCGTCATGTATATTGCTCGGGTATGACAGGAGTCGGTAAATCGACACTCCTTGAGAACATGATCCTGAATGATATAAATTCGGGAAAAGGTGCAGTTGTAATTGATCCTCACGGAGAATTGTGCGATGTCATCCTTGAGAAGATGGACCCGAAAAGACAAGACGTATTTGTCCTCGATCCTTCTTCTATTGGGCACCCTTTCGGCATGAATCTACTAGAAGTTAATTCAGATGACCCAGAACAAAGAGAAATGGAAAAAGTGTTAGTAATAGATGCATATATTACTGCCATGAAAAGAGTATTTGGCGAATCTAGTATTGGCGCTAACACCGATGATATCTTCAGAATGAGTTGCTCCGCTATACTAGATCATCCAGATGGTGGAGGATTATTAGAAATGCTACTAATGATAGTAAGCGACCCGTTCAGACAGAGAATTATCCCATTTATACAGGACCCTATTGTTAAAAACTATTGGGATACCGTTTTCCCTGCCCTAAATGGAGATGCGAAATTCGCCTCTCAAAATTTAAATGCTCCCTTGAATAAGATCCGAAGGTTTATAGCTAACGGCGTTGTCGCCAACATAATCTGCCAAAAGAAAAGCACTATAAACGTTGCTGAAGCAATAAACAACGGAGCGGTAATCCTAGCAAGATTTAGTCGAGGGGACGTCGGTTTCGAGAATTCGGCGCTCCTAGGAACCATGCTAATCAGCAAAATCCAGATTGCGGCAATGCAACGCGTTAACGTGCCACCAGAGCAAAGGGTAGCTACGTATTTGTACGTTGACGAGTTCCAGAATTTCGTGGGTAGACTGATTGCCCCTTTATGCGGCGACGCATATCGAACAACTCCTTTAATTCAGGGGAACTCTCAAACTGATGAGACAATCCTGAGCCAAGCCTGTTAAAGGACAGGAAGGTGCAACGACTATGGCGGAAGCCAGTACACTCAAGCGAGTGGAAACAGGGAGCTCTGATTTTTCAGATGATGATATAGTCTCAACATCACAGGGAACTGTGAGCAGCTCTATAGGGAGCGGAACCAACCTAGCGAGTCGGTTTGAAGATTAAGGATCAAGGAGGAGCTAAATCCTTCGCCGAAATTCTGTCTGAAGCAAGAAAATATAAATTAGGACTTATCATAGCCCATCAGTTCTTGGCTCAATTAAGTCAGACCGGTTCAAATTTTTTGTCCGAGGCGATTTTCAACAATTGTGGTACAACCATTACATTTAGATCCGGAGCTACCGATGCCCAATTCTTTGAGAAAATGTACTACGACAAAGATACTGACAAAGGGTACAAAGCCAACGATATTGCTAACCTAGACAAATTTGAAATTGTACTTAGAATTATGACAAAATCAGGGTTACAAAGTAACCCATTTACCGCGAAGACATTACCCCCTTTCCCTGAAAGCGAAAAGGCAAATGGAGAACTAGTAAAGGAACGATCACGGCAGTTAATTACTATTCCAAGAGAAATTATCCGTAAAAGTATAAATGATAGAATGGCTTTTGACACTTTAGAAGACGCCGATTAAACCAAAAAACCAAAAGGCAGCTATTTAAGCTAATCGCCTTTTGGTTTTGGTTTTTTTTCACTATAACCTTTCCCTCTCAATTCATTAACAAGATTATAGATTGTTTTTTTCTTGCGTATGTAAAAATCAGTTTTAGGTTTGAACTTCCGCCTTTTGCTCCCATATAGGCAGTTCAATGTGTACTTACACATTCCGCACACTGATTCCTTCTCACCATTTATATTAAACTTATGCTCTTTTGAATATCGACCTTCACAATCCACGTTTTGATACACGATCTCTTTTTTAAGAGCTCCACTTTCTAAAAGTTCAACCTTTTGGTTCTTAAAAACTTCCCTAATAACGATTCCATTATCCGTCCTTGTTGTGAAAAAACCTTCAGGGATTGCAATTGGAAGTTCCTCTGCTTGTATAACGATTTTATTATCCTCAAAAGTAAAACACTTTTCCTTTACTTGTATCATCAACACCCCCGTTTCATTTTTATTTTATATATATTTCTAGGAACCCTGTTTGTCACAAAATATATAATTGTAATTTCTACCACTAATTTCTTTAAAAAAGAGGGGTGTAATTTATTTGGGTGTACTGAGTGTATGAATCCAAATCCTAAGGGGGAATTTTAAAATGCATCATAAATTAGTTAAACCTAATTTTAAAAGTGATAAACAAACTGTTTTTAGTCACAAGTACCGTCTTAAAGATGTTAATTCAATCAAACTATCTTCATTCACAATTCTGGGCGGTTGGGACTACGTCCAACTCTCAAAAACTGATAAATTAATGTACGTGCTTCGAGGCACAGGATCTATGAGAAGCCCTAATCGTCATTTGGGTTTAGCAAAGGGTACTTCATTTGAAGCTCCTTGCGACCAAGAAATCAAGATCAGCGGTCAAGTGGAATATCTTTGCGTAGAACCAAAAGACGAAGGAACTATCGGTCTAAAAGAGGAGCACCATAATGGAACTTGGAAGAACTTAGACTCTTCAAAAGATGGACTTCTATTCATTACTGAAGGTCTTGGCTATGCAAGAGATGGTAAAAAAACATTCCGTCTGGAATACGGCAATTTTCTAGAAATTAAAGAGGGATCAACATTTGAGTTAAACGGAAACTTAAAATACCTACATTTTACTAAATAAAACACCAAGGGGCTATCCCTTGGTGTTTTTTTAAGGACTTTTTTTATTTGAATCAAATCATACTACCGCTATCCATAAAGGAGGGGTTTTGTGTCAAATCTTAAAGATATGCCACTAAATGATTTAATAGAATTAGCTAAACAAGATGCTGACCATCCAGCTTGTGAAATAATAATTAATAAGTTCAAAGGCATCGTCCATGGCATTGTTAATAAAAAGGACTACTTTTTACCAAACGGCGACCGAGACGATTTAATTCAAGAAGGCATTTGGGGAATCTGGAAAGCTATACGTGATTTCGATGTTAGTAAAGGAGAATTCGAGGGGTTTGTGAAAATCTGTGTCACTCGACAACTTATTTCTGCTATAAAAACGGCTACAAGAAAGTATAACCGACCTCTTAATCGTAGAGTTTCTTTAGATACTAGTTTACCGGATAACGATAACCTGACTATGATGGATATATTCGGAGCTTTAAACGATGTACAGGATTCTATGGACTTCGAATCACTCCCCCCTGCCACACAATTAATATTGGAAGAAACACAGGCTTTCTATGAAAGTAAAATTGATTCTAAGTTGAGCAAAACAGAAAAAGAAATCTTCGCATTGTACGTCGACTCAAATTCATATAAAGAAATTATGGATATCCTAGGCATTGAAAATAACAAGCAAATTGACAATGCTATTCAAAGAGTCAAAAGAAAAATTAAAGAAATCAAATTAACAGAAGAGACTAAACTACGAACAAAAATTAACTAACCCGCAGCTAGCGGGTTTTTTTGGTAAGCAATTCCTTGCACCATTTATAACCAGTTAGATATACTAATAACTAGAAAAATTAAAAACATATGATTTTTTATTTTATTATTAAGAAAGGAGCGGTTTCTATGAACAGATCTGATTTGGAACTTCTATGGAGCGCTTTTGAGAATGAGACAGTTGAAAAACAGTATTTTTTCTATCAAAATACAAGTGGTAATTGGACTGGTGACCAAATCACATCTGGAAACTCTGAGAATACCGCCAGTTTGATCGACGATTTCGTATTGGAATCAATTACAAAACTTAAAGAATTAAATATAAATAACGTTATTATTGCACATAACCATCCGAATGGTACTCCGGAACCATCTATTCAAGATATTAACCAGGAAAAATATTTAACATCTCTCTTACGGTTATCCGGTATTGAAGTACAAGATTATATGATTTTTTCTAAAAAAGGATACGTTAGTTTCAAAGAAAATGAACGACTTTCTAATTATCAAAGTTATTTTTCTTCTGTAAATAAGATTGTAGAGGAATTGCCCCCTATCTCCCTACAAACAATAAATGATTTGCACGATCAAGAAACAGAAATAAGAGAATTATTAGACTGTCATGGAGAAATTTGCTCCACGTCTACTTCACTATTTACATCTGAGCACCTATCGTCAACGTTGCTATTAAAAAATTCTCCCGATGTTGAAGGGAAAAGTATATTTTTCTTTAAAAAACAGTACATTGAGGGAAACATTCAACGTATTAAGGATATTTATGAAGTTTTTGAGCCAATTGAAATATACCAAGTTGATGACGAAAGTTTTTTCCCTCTAGTATTAAATGGAGTAATATAAATAACTATATGTATTTGAAAGGGGGAAGCCTGCTTACATTATAAAGTAGGTGTTATCATGAAAAATTACGAATCAACCTCTAAAACCGAGGAAAAGATCACAAATGTTAAAAGAGAAATTCATGAGTCCGGCATAATGCCATGGATAGGATATATTGGTAGAGTGGTAAATCCCACTAGATTATATAAATCTTTGGATGAGATCTTGGAAATCGCTAAAGAAGATATGAAAGAAGCAAATGATATTGTTTTGAATAAAAACACTATGTATGAAGAAGCTGAAAGAGTGACGAAAGAAATGCTTCGCGAAGCAGAATTAAGATTAGAAGAACAAGATGTAGTAAAGGAAGCTACAAACTATGCCACTGATATTATTAACGATTCCCACGAAAAAGCAGCAAATACTCTAAAAGAAGCCGAAGAAATTAGAGATGAATTGATTTCAGACGCGGAGACAATTCGCGAAAGACTATTAACAGAAGCATATACAGATATAAGCAAGATGTTTGAAGAAGCTCATAAACTATCCAATTCCCAAACAAGTGAACTTTCTGCAAACCTCGCTTCAATGAAAGAGTTTATGGATAGAGAGATACTACAAAAGTATAAAGCCTCATAATTTTTGATTTAAAGTAAAGATAGTAAGGATAATTGATCCTTACTATCTTTTTATATTTCAATAAAATTAAGTATAAAAATTGAATTTTATCAAATCTGTTGTAGTATGCCTCAAAAGGAGGTCTACTAATGGACTATATTAAACATATCCTTAAAAAAGAAGATGTTTCTCTTGAATCATTAGATATCTATAAAAATCTCTTTGAAATGCTAAGCAACCAACAAGAGATAAAAAATGTTTCGAAACGAGCATTATCAAATCTAGATTTAGAAGGTGAAGTATCTTTAATTCAACTAAAAGATAACAAATACGTAGTTACGGGGAATCTTGGAGATCTCAAGAAAATAGATGAATATCTTGAGGATCGAAAAATTCTAAAGCATGTTGGTGAAACCAAGAAACCTTACTTTGAACATAGTTTAGACAATAGTAATGAAAATTTTCACGCTGTCCTACCTATTGTCTCTAAAGATGAACTTCTAGGATTTCTTATCATCCATAAAAAACAAGAAATAAACAGCTGGGATAAAATTGCACTACTCTTACACTTCTCAGCGTTCATGTTTAAATATTATAACCTCATATCCGTTAACAAAGAGTTTAGTGTAAAAGATACTGTCACCACACTTTATAATTATAGATACTTCCAAGACCTATTAAGTTTAGAAATTGACAAGGCAGACCGATACAATGAACCACTCTCCTTGCTAATGGTAAACATTAAGAATTTCAGAAAAATAAATGAGGTCTTGGGTTTTCAGGGAGGAGATGAAGTATTAAGACAAGTAGGTAATTGGATACTCTCCTCTACTCGCCGTTCTGATATGCCGGTCCGATTAGACGCAGATCACTTCGCTATTCTAATGAGCAAAACGAATGTCGAAGGTGCACAAAAGGCACTAGATCGTATTTTATTTAAATCTCAAAAATATACCGTTACTGCAAACGATAGAGATTTCAAGGTTAGACTTCATGGAACGATTACTCCATATAATAGAAACACCCATCGTGACGATTTTTTAGAATCAGCAAAGAACACGTTAAAAAGCAAATGATACCTCATTTGCTTTTTTTATCTGTCTTCCAAGCCCCTTTTACCTGTAGGTATCACAACACTACTTTCAGTTTTTTACAAATGAAGTTTAAAGTTATATAATATTATTAAAACATATGTTTTGTTGTTTTTTAGTCAAAGGTTAGCATATAGATTATGAAAATAAGCTACATGAGGAGGATATTCGTTGATAAAAGACAAGAAGTTCGAACATGAGTACAAGAAACTAGATGATAACGTCAAAACATGGCTCAAAGAAATTGGGAACATCCCCTTATTGTCTTATCCAGAAGAAGTTGAACTCGCCAAGAGAATTGAAAACGGAGATGAAGACGCTAAGGATGAATTGACAGAAGCAAATCTTCGCCTTGTAGTGAACGTAGCAAAGAAATACATAAATAGAGGGGTAGACTTCTTAGATTTAATACAAGAGGGAAACACCGGTTTAATGAAATCCGTTGAAAAGTTCGATTACACAAGAGGTTATAAATTCAGCACCTACGCCACTTGGTGGATTAGACAAGCAATATCCCGTTCGGTCCAAGATTCTGGTAGAACGATTAGAATACCAGTCCATATGATTGAAATCGTTAACAAAGTGCTTAAAACTCAAAGAAACCTCTTACAAGAAACAGGGAATGAACCTACTCCAAGCCAAATTGCAAAAGCGCTGGATATGAACCCTCTTCAAGTATCTGAAACTCTAAAAATCGCACAAGAAGCTATTTCATTGGACACTCCAATCGGCGAAGGGATAGATTTCACAATAGGAGACCTAGTCGAAGAAGAAACGATGATCTCCCCTACAGATAAAATAAATTTAGACCTTCTTGACGAGGAAATAAGCGATGCTCTTTCTACCCTCTCAGAAAGAGAGGAGGGCGTTATTAGGCTCCGCTTCGGGCTTACTCACGATAATAGGAGAAAGACTCTAGAAGAAATCGGAGATTTTTATGGTGTAACTAGAGAAAGAATTAGGCAAATTGAAACAAAAGCAATAAATAAACTAAGCAATGTAAATCGGAGCAAGCGCCTTTCAATATTCTACAACGAGATGATTTAAAAAAAGAACGACCGCGAGGTCGTTCTTTTGTATATTAGGCTGTCTTCTTTTTTTCTTGATCATATAGAAGTTTCATATTTTGTGTTCTTACAAATTCTTCAGTAATGGTAATTTTGCTAATATCCCAAGAAGGCGCTTCGAACATTACATCTTGGAGCAAATTTTCTACTATACTACGAAGACCTCTGGCACCTGTCTTCCTCTCTATAGCCATATCAGCAATAGTTTCTAAAGAATCGTAAGTGAATTCCAGTTCAATATCATCGAGTTCGAACAATTTTTGGTATTGTTTGATGAGCGCATTTTTAGGTTCATTTAATATTTCTACAAGTTGATTTTTATCCAAAGGTTCTAACCCTGTCAGAACAGGAAGTCTACCGATCAGTTCTGGAATTAAACCGAATTTCAAAATGTCCTCTTGGGTGATTTCTTGATACAATTTCTTTGCGTCTACTTCAGCAACTTTGGATTCTCCACCAAAACCAATTGTCTTCTTCCCTTTTCTTCGTTGAACAATTTGTTCTATTCCATCAAACGCACCACTAACAATGAACAGGATGTTTCGTGTGTTTACTTTTATCGTTTCCTGGTTCGGATGCTTTCTTCCACCTTCTGGAGGAACAGAAGCTTCCGTACCTTCTACAATTTTCAATAGTGCTTGTTGTACACCTTCTCCACTAACATCTCTGGAAATTGAAGGATTTTCTGATTTTCTTGCAATCTTATCAATCTCATCGATGAAAATGATTCCTTTTTCAGCTTTACCGATATCATACTCTGCTTTCCTTACAAGATTGAGGATTAACGATTCAACATCATCCCCAACATAACCCGCTTCAGTAACAGTTGTCGCATCAACAATAGCGAACGGAACATCCAATGCTTTTGCCAACGTTTTCGCTAACAACGTTTTACCTGAACCTGTAGGTCCTATTAAAGCTACGTTAGATTTATCAAGTTCAATATCATCCGTCTTAGCATTATTATTAACATTTAATCTTTTGAAATGATTATATGCTGCAACCGCCAAACTCTTCTTAGCATTCTCTTGACCAATTACATACTGATCAAGTACCTCTGTTATTTCGTTTGGCTTAAGAAGTTCTTTGTCATCTTCTTCATTTGTATTATCATACAACTCTTCTACTACATCATTACAAACCTCTATACATTGATCACAAATATATACATCAGGTCCCGCAACTAATTTTCTAACCTCATCTTGATTCTTTTTACAAAATGAACATTTCAAACCTTGATTTTCACCCATAATTAAATTTCCTCCCGCTATCCATACATATTATTTATATTTTTATAATTTATATATTTTATTAAATTCCTATTTTGTCCATTCTACCATCTTATAGTACGTCTTTTAAAGCATCCACTCTCTAAATCTTCCCACTTTGCACCCATACGTGGCTGAAAGGTTTCTCTCCCCTTCTCTAAAACATTTTTTCTGTTTAAATGCAGCATCGTTTTGATAAATTCTTCTTTTCCAATTATTCGATGTGATATTTTTTCTTCCCTCATGTTACCACCTCTTTTTGAAAGGTTCACTAAAGGAGGTTTCAGTCCTTCTTATGGGTTAGTACAGCATTGAGTTGACTATTGAATTTTACAATTGAATACATCTTATTAGGAACTACAATACTCACTTCTGCTCCGAATTTTCTAGAATCTATAAACATTTGCATGAACAATGGATACGAATATCTTAAGACCTTGATACTCTCATCTTTCTTTTCTACCGTTAAAGGTATATCTTTCTTTTGGTTCAGTTGAGTAATGAGTATCGTCCCCGAATTAATATCTATCACCACTTCTACTTTCTTGGGGTCAATCTTTTGTTTTTTTAACTTCCTACTTACTGTAACTAGCTGTCTAGTTAAAAATTTCGTTTGGATAGAAAGCTTTAAATGATCACCGTTAGACCTCAATACATCAAGCATCTTTCTGTTTTTACTCATATTCTGCAACTCTTTCAACTCTTTACTTTCTCCGTCTTTCGAAACTAACGACACCTTCCCATCACTAGACATCTTCAAATCTGATGTCTCTTCGCCGTAACTGATTTCATTTACCTTATAAGTGTGTTCTCCTTTGACCTGCGTTTTTAACTTATAAGCCACTAATCTCACGTCATCATGTCGCCATAAAATGCCATCGGTGCTATTAATGTTATATGCGTTACTACTATTTAAGGTGTTTTCAAATAACAATAAGTTTAATGCTGGATCTAAGAAATTCATTTAATTCATCCTTTAACTATTATTTTTTATATCTTTTTTGTTTTTTTATTATATCACTTTTTAATTGTTTGCTAATTTTTTTGTGAATAAGTTTGTGAATGAAAAAGAAGACGAATTAATCGTCTTCTTTTAACCAAATAACCATCTTATTTAAAGTTGAATATTTCCCTGGTTCTATGCTTTGCTCAACGACCTCACCTTCACCAAAAAAGGTCAGGTCCATTTCTTCATCATTAACAATTCTCATAACTTCTTCCTTGGATTTACCGTAAAGAGAAGGTATATACTTATAAGGATCATCCAACACTTTCTTCGTTATCAAATCAACAATTACAATGTCATTCTTAACTTTATAATCTTGATCTACAACGATGTCCCCCACACCTTGCTTTTTAACGATCATTCTTAGTCCGGTACTCTCTAATGTCTTTTTTGCGTCCTCAAATAGCATGTAATTAGTCGAAGGTAATTTAACTTCAGAAGGTAGTAAAACTTCCCCTTCTTCTTGTCCTTCTTGGTCACCTTCTGTTTCCTTACCTACGTTTTTATAACGCATTATCTCTGTCACTATGTCTTTAAATAAGGGTCCTGAAGCCTCACTACCAAATTCAATTTCTTTTGGTTCATCAACGACTATCAACACAGATATTTCAGGATTTTCATACGGAGCGAAACCTAAAAACGAACCAATGATAGCACCTTTTTTATAGCCCCCTGTAGAAGAGTCTACTTTCCAAGCCGAACCAGTTTTTCCACCGGTTTTGTAACCTTCAATTTGTGAGTTCGCTCCCGAACCTTCTCTCATGTTCACTTCCAAATAAGACTTCACTTGAGCTACAACTTTATCTTTATATATCCTCTGACCTTCATTAGGTCTATCAATTAACGTTTCATTTCCATTCTTATCAACAATTTCTTTCACTAATTGAGGACTAATACTATACCCACCATTTATTACTTCAGAGAAAGCTGTTATCAATTGAATAGGTGTCACTGACAGACCTTGTCCAAAACTAACAGTCGCTTTTCTTACAGGATCTTTTTTTAACACATCTTCAGAAACAAACAAACCTCTTTCTTCCGCAGGCATATTAATGCCTGTTTTTTCACCAAAACCTGCTTTAGACAACGTCTCTACCAATTGTTTGTCGGACATCTTCCTAGATATATTTATCATTCCTACGTTACTAGAATTTTTTATTATCCCTTCTAGATCGAGTTTCCCCCAACCTTTTCCACCATTCCAGTCTCTAAGCCTTACTCCTGAAACTTTTGTAGAACCTGTATCTGAAAGGAAGTTTTCGTCGATAGCTCCTTCGTTCATTGCAGCAGCCATTATAATAGGCTTTATGGTACTCCCAGGCTCATAAGTGTAGCTACTCGCCTGATAGTTCCATTTATGTGGTTCATATGCAGTATAGTCACTTGGATCAAAAGATGGCGCACTTGCCATCGCATACACATCTCCATTATTAGGATTCATCACGATAGCGTGAATTCCCTTGGGCTCCATTTCCTCCATTGCTTGCTTCAGTCTTTTTTCTACAACATATTGCATATAACTATCAATTGCTAACGTAACCTTCTTCCCATCAAATGCTGAAGATATGTTAGTAAAGCCTGTAGCAATTTTATTTCCTTTGTTATCTGTTTCAGCGAGTGTATATCCAGGAATACCCGCTAAATCTTCATTCATACTTAGCTCTAAGCCTGCCCCAGGTTGATTGTCATGATTAACAAATCCTAGCAAACTAGCACCTAAATCACCATTTGGATAGTACCTTTTGGGAGACTGGCTTATTTCAATCCCACCAACTCCTGAATCTTTTATTTTCATAGCTACATCAGCATCTATTCTTTTAGCCACTGATTCCCATTGTGTGTCTTTTTTTACTTTATTTAAAACTTCGTCGTAGTCTACACCTAAATTACTATGTAATAATTCTGCTACTTTTACTTGATGTTTTTCAGAAGTGATTAAATTCGGATACACTGCAATATTTTTTGCCATCATGCTCATAGCAAGTATTTTTCCGTTCCGGTCGACTATTTTCCCTCTCTCAGGGATTTCCTTAATCGTTTTTACCCTCTGTTCGACCACTTTTTCTTGTATCTCATCACTAGCTATTACCTGCAAGTAAGCCATTCTACCCCACAAGACCAAAAAGCCCACTATCGCTAAAATAACTCCTCTAGAAATAATTTTATCCACTTACATCACCTCAATATTTGTCCCCCTTTTTTACACCAAATTTCAGAAAAAACCTCTATTGACAAGTGAAAAATATTAAAGTAAACCTCTCTTTCTGTCGTTAGTTCAAACAAAGGCTGTTTTTTGAATAAGAAGGTGATGAATTATGGAAGAAGTTAAAAAACGAAAGAGAAAAAGAAAGAGGACAAAAACTGAAGAAGCTCACCGTATTCAACTTCTTGATAAAATCTTGGACAAGTGGGTATGTGTAAAATTTTTTGGGGAAGACGACGACAACTACGTTTTCATGAAACACCGGATTGCTGAGGGAGGCACTCATTCAAAAATCGAGCAAACTGTATTGAGCGATGACCCTCTTCAAGATGGCGTTTATGCAATTAATGATTACGAAATAGATATGATCTATGACAATAGAACAAACCAGGAATATGTAGAACTCCGTCCAAAAAAATTCGACTTAAAAATTGGTCTTTATTCCGAGGATGAAATGGTCAAGAACCTAAACGAGTTAAAGAATAGACTTATCTCAGGCAAATATTTGACAGAATCCGAATTTGAACTATATTGCCAAAAGACAAATAAACCCGATAATGTCCAAGAAATAAAATTGGCTTATGACTCAATTGCAGATGATAAGGAGTGAATTTATGAAAAATATTAAATTTAGAGGTGATAAGAACCTTATCAAAATTACTGGTAGAATTCAAAAGATCGATGAATATGTTAAATACATACCCCGCCCACTAATTTCGTGCGAAATTGAATCATTACGAAAGCGAAAATCAGAAGAACACGATTGGCAATCTGACTTTAACAGACTGGTGATTTTTGATAACGAAAACTTCCATAAAGATTTTAAAGCTGGAGACCGAATTAGTTGCCAAGGCGAAATCCAAAGTAGAAACTATACAAGAGACCATCATGAAGTACCTGAAATGGTTCAGATGGCAATAGAAAACTATATTGATATTTGGGATGAGATCCCCGCAACAGTTGAACCAAAGGGGAAATATAGACAACCTGTAGCCTGGGATAAGTTACTCCAATTTAAGTTAATCAAGAGTGTTCCCGAGGATTCTATGTATAAAGAAGATGGTACTAAGCAAAAAACTAGCGAAGCAAAATATGTATATAGAATTGACGTAAATGGAGAGGTTTATAAAGAGAGCGAACATGTAGCATACGAAGTTCTAGTATTTAATGACACTATAAAGAAACTAGAAGATGAACCTCACCCTATCTTCGGAGATTTCAACAAAGTTACGATAGAAGGAGAAGTTGTAACTAACCCACGCTTCGACATGAAAGGAAAAAGTATAACTCCATTTACTAGCTTTAAAGTCCAAACCGAAAGTTCTTTCTTTGATGATAGAGCTTTCTATAACAATATAATTGCTTGGTCAACAACCGCTGAAGATATTTTATCTACAGTGAAGCGCGGAAACAAAGTGAAGGTTTACGGGAGACTACAATCAAGAACCTATAATAAGACTAATATCATCCGATGGAAAACCCCTTCAGGCAGACGAAAGAAGAAGGAAAAAGAAATTGAACTTGTGACAAGAGAAATCTCCGTATCCCAGATTTATCTTTGCAACTAAAAAAAGGAGCTATTTTCAGCCCCTTTTTTACTTAATGACAAAATGCAAAGAGTGTTTTAGCCACTTCATCTGGATTAGACCTTGCCATCTCATTAAGAAACTCTATTTTATTTTCATAACCTTGATATTCTGCCCCACTTACCTTAACGAAATTATCAACCGCTTCTTCAATCTCTGCTACCTTAACAGGTAACATTGAAACCTTCTCATCATTAAGCCTCTCTTTATCAATTCCAGGCATCCCATCCAAAACCATTGTCAAGTTACTATCCTTAAACAACATTAAAATGATATTTACAGAACGCGATATTTTTCTTACTTCCTCGACCACTTGGTTAACCACCTTTTATTAAATTTACTGGACCCGCCCAGTTTTCTTATGCTGCTTCAGCAATTCCACCAGGTAATATCATTTGCTTCCCAAAGTCATATTTATATTTGAGAATTACATTACCCTGACCAAATCTGTTTTTATTAATAACAAACTCAAGCGTATTCGGTTCATCTGTATTCTCGTTATATACAACATCTCGATACAAACCAATAACCGCTGCAGCGTCCTGTTCAAATGAACCTGAGTTTCGAAGGTCCGACAACATGGGTTTCTTATCCTGTCTTTTCTCTATATCTCTCGTTAACTGACTACCTACAACTACAGAAACATCAAGAACTTTTGCCATCCCCATAAGCCCCTGAGATATAGCCGTATAATCACTTGGATCTTCAGGCGATTGACCATTAGGCATCTTCATTATTTGTGCGTAGTCAACAAATACGAGATCCACACCATACTTCTTCTTGTATTTTCTAATGCGTTGCTCAAGCCTCGGCACACTAAGACTTACAGCTTCTTCCACCCAGAGATTTTGCCCATATAATTCAGCTATCTCTTTTTCGGCTTCTGTAAGCTGTTGCAACTCCTGTGGATTCAATTTCATTGGTTGTTGGATATGTTGCGCTGATACGTTACTTACATTAGATACTATTCTCTGGAAACACTGAAGGAGATTCATTTCTATAGACATGAAGAGAACCTTAGCCCCAGATTTAGCAGCCTCAATTGCTAAATTCATCATAACCACGGATTTCCCCATCGAAGGTCTAGCCGATATGATTGAAAAGTTCCCTTTCCTAAAACCTCCAGATAAAATTGCATCCAATTCAGCATATCCAGAAGTTACGGTTTCAGTAATTAATCCTGTTTCTCTGATTTCATTTATTCGATTTACAAGGAATTGATAACCTTCAGCCAAGTTCATTGACTTAATCTCTTCCTCGTCAAATTCCTCGCCTATAGCAGCAAGACCTTGCTCCATGTAAGTCTCTACTTTTTTATTGTTAATATTGGTTATGTTTTTTTCAGATTCTTCAATTAAATCCAATATTCCATTTGCCAATCCTCTGAGTTTCGAGAATTTCTGTTGATTCATCAATACTTTTATATGGAATTGGAAATCTTCTAGAGCAAGTGGAGGGCAATTATTTTTTAACTTCTCGAATTGTGATTTTAACTTCACCCGATCCATTTCTTGCTCATCATGCGGATAACGATGTTCTATCATCGTATTAAGCGTCAACGGGTTTGGGGATTCTGCAATGCTATTAAATAATTGCACAAAACCTTTTATGCTGTCGTTAGTAAAAATATCAGGGTTCAATCGATTATGTATGACTTCTTCACGACATTCCTTATTGAATAACATAGATGAGAAAATCAGATTCTCTCTTCGCTTACCTTCTATCTGTTCAGCAACTTCTTTATTGATTGCTGGCACCTCTACTCACCTCTATCCAAAAAGCTATATTTACTTATGTCTTTCTTAGCCTTTTCAATCCGTTTATCAACAGACCTTTCCATACAAACTAAGAGGAATTCTCCATTAAACATACTCATTATCGCTTCATCATAAAGTCGATCAAAGCCATTCGGATAATAATTAGATGTTAGGATTGTGGGAAGAAAAGCATCTGAACGTATCTTGAAGAGCTCCTTTATGGTTTTAACAGCCCATCGGGTATCCGTATGATACTCATTGCCCATTTCATCTATGATTAGTAAATCTGTCTTCTTAGCAAGTTTCTTAAGGTCGAAGTCATCATCATATACTTGATCTAGCAAGTTCTGCATAGTTGAAAAATAAACTGACTTCCCGTCTTTTAAGAACTCCTTACCTATAGCACATGCTAAGGTTGTCTTTCCGCACCCTGGTTTCCCCATTAAAGCTAGCCCTTTTGAATCAATACGTGGAATCATAGATACGTCAGATAAAGCAGTTTGGGTGTAATCTTCTCCAAGTAAATTGATATTCTTGATTTTGATTTTTTCATACACTCTTTTTATGTATTCATCAGGACCTTCTGGTGGCTGATTTTTCAATCTTTTATCTATTTTTCTTTCCAGTGGTTCTTCCTTAGGCTCTAACAAGATCCCTTTAAATGTTTTATCGAAATTCAGTTCTGCACGCCAATACTTCTCTTTTATGTTGGACTTTTCTAATCTTGATCGCAGCTGTCTTTCTTTTAGACAGTCGCAGTCTTCAGCATGACGCTTATCATTTCTTATGAACTTCACCAAACCTGAACCATCACACTTGTCATAAGGGCACCTATCAGTAAAGTAACCCTGTTCCTCAGACTCTTCACCCTCACCCCTGTACGTTAACTTCGGAGGAATATAACCCTTTACCATATCCAAAAGTTCAGTTGTAGTTTTAGTCTCTGCTTCTTTTTTTGTCATGCTTTACTTCCACCCCGCCTATTGTTGAACATTTGTCTAACCGGTTTAGCTATGTAAAAGAAATCAACAAAGTTATCTTTGTACTTTCCCTTGGAAAACCTCATAATTTGACTATTAATTTGTTCTGGCGTAGCAACCCGAATCAATTCTTTAAGTGTGATGAGATCTTCACTCATAAAACGATTACCGGTTGCTTTTTCATAACAATAAATCACCTTGAATTCATTCTGATGAAGTTTCTTCTTGTCCGTCCAAGTTAGTGGGTAATTTTCTATTTTTATATGTTTTTCAAACATTTTTGAAACCCCCATTCTTTAAAAATCATTATAAGATATGTTTTTATGTAAAGTCAATCAAACTTCCCATCATCAAACTGTAATAAATGAAAATAAAAAAAGCTTGTTCCATATCATGAACCAAGCTTTTTCATTCCTTATTAGCAAAGGGATTAGTGAATATTTTTCCCAATAAATTTATCTTTTTAATTTTATAAACTGTTGTATTCTGATGTTCCTTCAAGCTACTTCCCACTCCATTATTTATTTTCAATTCAATTCCATTCCTTCTAGCTACCTTTTCTACCTTTGCAAATAATGCCGTACTTTCTTCTACAGGAGCGCAGTTATCCCAATATATTTTGACATGCCCATCGCACCTTCTTTTTACTAGACTCTTTAGCAGCGCTACACCACTTTCCGTCTTATTAATCGTATATTCGACTTCCATGAGAACACTCCCCTCCTATGTTTTCAATATTTTAGGGTCAATTTAGGTAATATGTAAAAGAAGTTCCTCTTTATTTTTACTTATAATGAATAAAACACCAGCATCGCCAGTGTTTTAGCAACTACCCTCAGTACATGTATCGAGCTGGGGATATGCAATGTCATAAACAGTTTGAGAAGGTATCTTAGTCCAATTTGCTTTATCTTCACCATTTAGCATGGTTTGTAACGAATCGTGTATGAACTGTTTATATTGGAATTTAGCTCCGACGAAAACTACGTTTCTAACTTGCAGCCCTGACGGATCATTGTGTTCTGGATCATCATATCCAGAAACATCTTTTGTTACAGTAATAGTATCGTTTGAACTATCGCCGTCTAAGTCTTTATTTATGGAACAAGAGAAGGTCAAGCTACCTGGATTACGAGGCAAGGCTTTTACATCAATGCAAACATTATCTTCATCGAAATCTAACATCTTTTCTCCGTTGACATTTACATTTACACTGCTATTCAAGTAATCCACTATTGCTTTTTTAGTGGCTTTATCAGCATCAACTTTAGCCTGGACGTATCGATAATCGTTTGGATCTACAAGCTCATTAACGTAACCCTCTTGAGTCTCAAACGACGATCTATTTGAAATGTTATCATTATAATTAGCACTTCCGTCGTGCATGATTTCAACATAACCCTCTTGCTCCTTTAATGGCACATCTATTGCTTGAGCCCTAACTCTTGCACCTTCTTGAGTGGCATTCCTTACTCTATTCATCACTTCGTAAGTCATCGCTATATTTACAAACATAGCAGCTAGCATAGCAGTTCCCGCCATAAAGAAAAGACCTATAATAATTATATTCCCTTTCTTTTTTTCCATCTCTTACACCTCCCATCCATTTGTTTAATATAAGATCAATTACTGTAGTAATGTTGGAATCTACCAGTCAGTTCTTTAGTTGAAACACCTGATGCGTGTAAAAACGCTTTATCCTTTATCCCTGGGACAAAATTACCTACTACGCGAAAGTTCGCTTTCAACTTTACAATTACTTGTTGGTGGTCCCTTCCATTAACATTGCTGTCTTGAGTAAACGCACAAACTACACGTTTTTTGTCACTATCCTCTAATGCGTTCGTACATGCTGTTTCTTGTTCGATAAATGTACAGACTTCGTCCTGACATGTACCTCCGCCACTTGTTAAAGGAACTTGAGTACCGTCCTCCTCATTGTATAAGAGAATAAATCTGTTAAATTGAGCCACAGTGCTAATTTTCTCGTGCATTTTCGCTTCAACTTCTGAAGCGTTTGATAAATCATCAAGTTTCCCATCATATCCTCTAGTCTCCATCGCCAAAACCCTAGCACCTTCCATAGCAGACTCATGGAAAGTAGATGATGCTAGTGTAAATAACATGATTTGAGATATCGTCCAGAGCAATATCATGAAAGCTGGCAATACAACTAAGTATTCAATAATAGCAGCTCCCTTTTTCTTTTTCTTCAATCTCATAAATAGTCACCTCCCTACTATCAAACCAACCCGAGTTGAATTATGAGTACAGATAAAGCAATCGGTAATGCAAAACTCATCTTAGAATTCACACGAACCCCTTTAGGAATAAAGTAGTAAACAAAGTACATGAAATCTCTATACATCCTTAGTATCCCTGAAGGTTTTAGCTTGAAAATCAAAATTATTGCGCCTACAAACACAGAATAAAGAGCAACTTTCATGGTTATAGGAAAACCTAAAAACATTCCTATTACAGCAAATAATTTTATATCTCCAGCCCCTACGACTTTCACACCTAGCAAGTTAGTTATAACCCAAAACGAACCAAGCACCGCAATAGTTAAAGAGAAGCCTTTGATTCCAAGTAATAACCCTCCTAAGCCATTTTCAACAAATGATATTGCTAAACCACTAACCCCACCTATAACAATAAGAGCGTTCGGGATTTTGAAAGTTTTCCAATCCCAAACGCTCGCTATTATGAGGATAGCGTATAGGATATACATCCCCATAACTGTCCCTCCAATCAATTTATTACGCGGTAGTACCAGTTGTCGTGTCAACAGTGCCATTACTATCGTTAATACCTTTTGTGATATTAGTTACCATGTCATTGAACCATTGAACCAAATTATCTTTCAAACCTGGGAACAAGAAAGAAACTAGCATTCCAGCTACTGCAATAAGTAGAAGGTACTCAACCAGACTCCCCTCTTCTTCCTTAACGAATTGTTTAAATAGTCTTTTCATGTAACATCAACTCCTCTCTTTTTGTATTCTCCGTATTTATAATCGAATTTTAGAAAAACACAAGTAAAAATTGCCTCTTTTTTCCATTTATTTTTTTCTAAAAAAAATCGAGATGGACGTTTAAGGTCCATCCCATCTATAATTAGCCAAACATTTGCATTGTGCCGAGAAATTCTACCATCGAAGGTCCAACGATCATTATAATTGACGTAATGAGCAACAACCCACCAGGTAAAAACAATAATTGTCCTGCTTTTTTTGCTCTGTTTTCAGCCATATACTTCTTCATTTTTCTCATTTTATTCGATTGGACCCTTAAAGTTTCATCCAAACCATTACCAAAGAGATCACTTTGATTAATTTGAGAAACCATTGTTTTCACTTCATCTATTCCACAACGTAAGGCAAGGTCTTTTAAGGCTTCATGCCTCTTCCTACCTGTATTTATTTCTTCTAGTGTCGTTCTAAATTCATCTGCAACTTCTCCAGTCTTCCTTTGGCAGACTTGCTTTAATGTTTCTTCCAAAGTGGAACATGCAGGAAACGTTGCCGCAACCAAATCTAGAAACTCTGGCAGCTCACGTTTAATTTGGTCTTGTCTTTTCTTTATTTTTTCTTTTAATTTTATGTCAGGGTAAAAGAAACCCGCGACACCTAGTCCAATAATAACTCTAACGTCTTTCATTAAGATTCCTAGTATCGTTCCTCCAATGGCGAACAAGATCTTTTTAGACCAGAATTGCAGAGGTTGAATATCATGTATATTTGCTTGCTTTAGCTTCAAAGTTAGAGAGTTAAAGTTCCCTTTTCTGATTTGTTTTTCAAGAAATACAGTAACTCTTTCTTCTAACATCCCATATACTCGTTTTACAAAGGATTCGCCATCCTTCCTCCCAGTTTTCTTTTGATTGTTAATAGACAGCATGGCTAAAACACGTCGGTGTGTAATTTCACCTTTTGTTTCTGCCAATTCCCATCCAATCAACGTTAGAAAGCTGGTGATCAATACAACTATAAGCCAATCAGAACCTTTTAGAGCTTGAGCAGTTTCTAAGATACCCATATACACACCCCCTTACACATCTTTAGATGCATAGCGCACGATGAGGAATATTAACCATGCAGCCAATACATAAAGCCCAACACCCACAGCCACCAAAGCTAGACCTATTATCGAAGTGAACATAGCTCCGTAAGATGTCGCCCCCATAGACGAGAACATTACATAAAACGCAATCGGAGCACATAGTAGAATTATTCCTGTCATTTTAGCCGTTGCGATAGACTTCGCTATTTCTTGTCTCGTATCAAACCTCTCTTGAAGAATATGTACCATCCCTCTCAATAAATCTTCTAGTTCTCCACCAGATATGTGAGATATTTCTATAGCGTCTGAAGCCATATCCATATCAGCTATATTGACCCTTTCCTTGAGCGATTTCATGGCAGAAGCAAAGTCCTTACCAGTATCAATTTCTGAGGACACTATGCGGAACTCATTACCCATTGGATAAGGCATTTCTGCCCCTACCGACTCTATTGCTTGCTGAATTGTTTGCCCTGTACTTAGTGCATCAGCAATATTCATTAACGCATCTTGAAGTTGAGAAGTCAGCATCCTTTTTCTCTTAATAATTAAATATCGCACCCAAATCTTTGGGAACCAACTTCCTGCATACCCCATTGCTCCAGCAGCTAAAAACCTCGCAAGAGTCAACTTTAGGATACTAGAATCAATAAAGAAGAAAGGTGACTTAAATATAAAGGCAAATGGAATAAGAATAAACCCCACTAAACTACCAACTGCAGCACCTATGAATAGAAAACTTATATACTCCTTGGTCTTAAAATCTAGGTTTGCTCTAACCAATTCCAGTTCAATATCTTTCTCTTTATCTTTCATAAGGTGAGAGAGTTTTTGATTTAACAGGGATAAATTGAACTTACCCTTACCTTCTCCCAACATATAACTTATTCTTTTTTCAAACTGGTTGTTCTTTCCCGTTATGTAATCATAGATTAGTAATGCTAATAGAGGTATCAATACAACTAATTGAAAATATAATGCAGGTTTATTAGTTGCCACATCATTGATTCTTTCTGAGAGAAGTGTAAAGAGTTCCATTATTCACCCTCCCCTCTCAAAAACTCACTAATATCTTCATTATGTTGAATAAATTTATTAATAAATCTTTGACTAGGCTGATAATCTGTTCTTATATATTCTCCTAATAATTTATTTCCATCGTTACCTGTTATTCTCCACTCAAAGATTGGTTGGGAACGAACCTCCCCATCATCGTTTACAACTACTTCAGATACATGAGTTATTCGTCTGACATTGTCACTCATTTTATTTATTTGTACAATAAGATCTACCGAATTTCCTATTAATTTCCTAATAGCGTCATTGGGCAAATTTAGCCCAGCCTCAGATATAAGGTTATCCAACCTGGTCACCGCTCCGTCAGGGTCGTTGGCATGAATGGTAGCTAGCGCTCCATCGTGTCCCGAGTTCATGGATTGCATTAGGTCGTATGCCGTAAGGTCCCTTACCTCTCCTACTACAATTCTGCTTGGATTCATTCTCAGTGATGTTTTGACCAAATCTCTTATTGATATGCCGCCTTTTCCCTCGGCGTTTGCATTTCTAGTTTCCATTCGAACTACATGTTCATTATTTAATTGTAATTCTGCTGAATCTTCAATTGTTAGTATTCTTTCGTCACTAGGAATGAAATTGGAAAGGACGTTTAATGTTGTGGTCTTTCCGGAGTTTGTACCACCAGACACAAGCATGTTCGATCTAGAACGAACGGCTTTTTCTAGGAATCTAGCGACTTCTGGGGTCATTGTTTTAAATTTCATAAGGTCTTTAATTGTTAATTTCTCTGTGAAAAACTTTCTAATAGTAATCGCTACACCGTCCATAGCAATTGGAGGAATAACAATGTTCACCCTCGAACGATCCGGCAACCTCGCATCTAATATAGGGTGAAGCAAATCAATAGAACGATTAACGTGCCCTGCAATTTTACGGGCAAGTTGCATGACTTCTTCATCGTCTTTGAAGTGTATATCCGTACACTTCTCAACACCTACACTTCGTCTTTCAACCCAGACATCGTCAATAGCATTTACCATAATCTCTGTAACATCTTCATCCTTCATTAAATGACTTATCTTACCTAGACTTGTAATATCTAAGAGCATTTCTTCCGTAAGTGCTACTTGATCATTCAATGCTAGAAAAGTACCAGAGTTCTTAATAATATCTCCAATTGATTTTTTTATGCTTTTTAAGTCCTGCTCATTTTCCACTCCGAATAGTTGTTTATTTTTAGTAAAGGAATGTAATTTAGTTCTTATTAATTCTCTAAGTCTTTCTTTTTCTTCTATCTTCTCTTCATTGGTTTTTTGTTGATGGTCACCACCTGTTACTCGATTAAAATAATTACCCATTATTCAGACCTCCCTTTAAAAAACACCTCACCTTCTTTCTTTATTTTTTGATTTTTTTAATGATGGAACCAAACAAGCTCTTACTAGTCTTATTTGTTCCTTCTCCCATTGGATAAATCAATCTCGCAAGCTCTTGAACTGCACTTGATGTACTATTATTCAACTCTGTAACAAACCGTCCATTGTTGGATAAATGAGTGAATTGTGGATCGTCAGGAATCCTAATATCTACCTTGTTTCCTAAAAGGAGTGTTTTAATAGTTTCCATTTGAACACTGGATTTTTCATTTTCTTTATTTAGTACAAATAGTAACTTCGAAATGATTTCTTCAGACAAGGTATCCTCCAATTCCTCTAACATATGCATATATTTTTTTGTATTCATTAAATTCGCCAAGTCCGGTTCAAATAAAAGCACACCTACATCCGCTACTTGAATTGGATATATCGTAGAATCCTCTAGCACGTTCCTTGACGTATCTATTAAGATCACATCAAACATTTCTCTTAAATGAATGATCAATTGTTCTATCGTCTCAATAGTGACTAGGTGCGTTTTATGTACACTCTTAGGATCAAATGGAGTATTTAATATACTTATTCCTGTAGGATAGTGCGTTTTTATAGATTGTCTAATTACATCTTCATCTAAATGATTCATATCCTCTGCTAGATCATAAATATCTCTTTTACACTCTACGATGTCTTCGTTATGAAATTTGAAGGATATGCTTGGGAACAACAAGTCAAAATCAACAATACAAATTTTAGGATTGTTAGCTCCATATTTGTGGATAGCGTGTGCAATATTTGCCGTTAGCGCTGTCTTTCCAGCTCCACCAGGAGAAGTAAATGCTGCGACGACGTTAGGCTTTTCTACTTCTTCCTCCTCGTCCTTCCCCTTCAAAGCTTCAGTAATAGGGTTCCCGTGCATCTCAAACAACTTTCTGTTTGGTCTGCTTTTAATTGGAGTCTCTTCTATTAGTTCTTTATTATCTTCCATAGCTTCGTCTTCCTCACTCACCACAGCGTTTTCAATAGGAGTCGACAGAACAGTTTCTTCTTCATTGACTTGAGCAGATTCGTACACATCCTCTCGCCCTATTACATCATCTATCTTTTGTAGTAATTTCTTTATCTTAAAAGGCTTTAGTAATACTTCATCCGCCCCTTTTTCTCTTAAATAACTATCTAAATTTGCAGTGTTTTTATCCACTTTCATAATGATTTTTGAATTCGGACTCATCTTTTTAATTTCTTTAATCAATTCATATCCCATATTGTCAGGAAGGTAGGCTGAAATAATGAATAAATCAGCCTTTTTCGCTACCGACAAGTTGTTCATAAAGTACCCATAAGTATGAGCATAACCGATTACATCGACACCTAATTCTTGATGTTCCAGAAATAATTCATCAATATGATTAACATCCTGCTCCTCGTAATCTACAAGATAAAGCTTAATTTTGTTACTCATTACTTCCACCCCCCTCTATTGAATCAGAATCCTTTCCATCTTCTTTCTTTGAATCAACATCTTCTGAAGACATCTTTTCTTCAAAGTCCTTTTTAAATTCCTCAGTCACTTTATCTAAAACATCACCTTCTTTTTCTTCTTCAGCTTCTTGAGATTCGTAATAAGAGTCACTATTCATAACTCTATCTATAATTTCTTGTTTAGTGATGACTGATGGTCTATCTTTTTCAGCTCCACAGAACCCATTAGATTGTTCACCTTCAGCACATTCTCCTATGTTCTTTTGACCAGGCAATTGATATACAAAATTACCAATCTTTTGCGCAGTAGACATCATGATATGGTTTTTCGCAGAAACAATAATATAAACACTTGTTTCTTCAACCGAATAAACTTCCGCTTCATGAAGGACAACCCCAGTCATTAAGCCACCCTTTTCATCTGCACCTTCAAGAGTCAATCCAATGTTAAGTTTATCTCCTGCTTGAACACCAGGAGGCAATGAACTTACAGCATCAATCAATTTAAATATCGTATAATTTTCTGGCATAGTCTTTGCAAATTGACCACCACTACCTTCTTTAGTTAGAGCATCGAAAGTAACTGGCGCACCAACACTTAATGGGTATAGCAATTTTTGCTCTTCTAATTGTTTTAGGTCTGTAACTATAGAGCCGTTAAACTCTTCAAGTTCTTCCTTTAACATTCTTTTAGTTGTAAAGAACTCTAATTGTTGATTTAGAGGTTTATTAACATCAATTCCTTCCTTTTGAACTGATACATAATCCACCGTAGAATTTCTTCCTAATAGAGCTCCAACTAATAAGATCGCAAGTACAAAAAATATCACTAAAATCGTTATCTTTTTATACCTTTGCTTTCTTTGCACAATGAACCACCTCACTCGTTTAATGAATGTATCTATAAAAAGGAAAAAATCAAGTTTTTACGTGAATAATTTAACAAAAAATGCCATTCGTTATTTCCGTTTTCATTACCAATTGATAATCTCAAAACAAACGAAAAAATGGTCACAAGGTTTTTCCTTGTGACCATTTGCTGCTTATATAAACTTTCCAACAGATAATCTATTGTTCCTATTGAGAACTCACTATTACTTCTATAGAGGCATCGTTTCCCAAGGTTCTTTTTTCATCTTCTTTATATCTTCAAATTTTGCAAAGTTTACTGTTATCTTACCTTTTACATTCTCCATACCATTTTGTCGTTCTGTTATCCACATGAAGAATTGTCGCTTCGTCTTCCCATAGAGCACTTCCTCATTAGGAGCAATGAAGTAAAATTCACCTGTGATTTTAAAGATCTTATCCATAGCATCGAAAAAGTCTTCATTAGAATGAGTACCTCTTTCAACCTCAATATACGATTTCTTACCATCTTTCTCAATCACAAAATCAAAGTCTTTTCTCTTACCTTCAGGCAATTTCACACTTACATCTTCTCTTTCTGTATACACTGTATATCCTTGTTGACTGAAACTTCTAGCAGAGTCTTTGATTAGATAACCGTGTTCTAAACTAGCATGTTGTTTTACAATTACCCTCTTCTCCGATATAACCGGTTTTTTACCTGTTATTTTTTTGTATGCAGCTTTTCCAATATCACTCAACTCATAAACTAAGAAGTTGTGACCACCTCTACCACCTAATTTTATCTTCTCGTCTTCTAAGAATTGTCCATCTCTCAAAGCTTTGACATCAGATGACATGTCCTGATTCTTGAACTTATTACCCTTAACATAAATCTGACTTCCCACTTCTTTATCATTTTCAATATGTTCTCTTAGCTCACTATTTCTGGATATCCCTGTAGCACCTATCACTTCAATTATGTATTTTTTACTATCTGAGAGATTTTCTAAATACCTTTCTATATTAATGATCTCATAGCTATCATCTACATCCTCTTCATCTCCAGCACTTAAATCTTCTTCTTCATCAAAGTCACCCTTCATCTCTTCTAGCCTAGCTGACAAAGACTTAGCTTTCTCAACGGGTTTTTGCTTTACCTCTTCAGCTGTAGTCGAGTCGGATGAATTAATCTTGCTTTCCGCAGTAAATATAGATTGATCTTCTGAATTACTATCTTCTTCTTTACCATCTTTTGATGGTGCTGAACTTTTCACTTCGTTTTTACTTTGGGAAGAATTGGACTTCTCAAATACCGGCGCTTCTGAAGCTTGAGCCTCCATTTCTTCTTCAAGTTTTAATAGCATAGCTTCAAACTGCGTCATTTTCTTTTTTAACAATTTATTTTCATGAGAAGTCTTTTTCGTTTCTTCTTCAATAACTGCATCGATCTTTTTCAATCGATCTACTAATAGACCTACGTGCTTTATGTATGCTTCTTGTATATCTTGGATTCTCCAACCCGACGCTTCTAATTTCTGTTTTATTTCTGTACCTCCAGGCAACATATAAGCGATATTACGGATGAACGTTCTTAACTTAGCGATTTCCTTATTTATCGAATGCTTTTCTAATTGCATATCATTAATCTGTTTTTGTTTTCTTTCTAAATCGTAATTCAATTCTTCAGCACGATCATATATATTTAAGTATTCTGTTTTAAGCTCTTGATTTTGTGTTTTAATAGGTTTCTTATTCAACTTTTGCATGTTTAATTTTTCTACATCGCTCAGTCGGTCAATTCGCTCTTTCTCGAATCCAATTTCTTTATCAAAAACATCGTCTTCTACTGGGATGTTTTTACGTTGTTCAGCTTTTTGTTTATATTGATTTTCTTCCTCACCTAGAAGCAACCCATCAAGATTCGATTGCATATCTTTTTTTGGTTTTGTACGTTCTACATCTCTACGTATCAAACGAAACAAATCAGACATCTATTCTCCCCCCCTTTAAAACCCCCTCAATATTCAGGTATCTACCTAACACTTTCTACGTCGTAATCTAAAATTGGAAAGCCCCTATACACAGCACCACTTGTCAAATTAAAAACATACTCCAATCAAGTGGAATACAATTTTTAAGAGGTTAGTATAATTCATTTTTCTTTTCAACATTTTTGACCATTTATATCAAAGTTGCGTTAAATAGTCTCTTCTAATAAACAACAGGATTAAATTCATCTAAAATAAAAAAGGACAGACTGATGAGTCTATCCTCTAAATAGATTATTTTCTAATTTATACAGCCTTTTGTTGCTCCTTTTCAATAAGAAGATCAATGAGCTCTTCATATTTCTCTAACTCACTAATAATATTCTCCTTACTGACATTGTTCTTTCTGAGGTAATAAGTTTTCATTAGGGTTTTGTCACTAATCAATGCATATTGTTTAATTTTTTCAGGTACTTTATTAGGATGCATCCCTTCTTGCATCAACAAACCCTTAGTCTCTTCAGGACAGAAATTTCTCATTTCTTCTTCCGAGAACCCTCTCTTCTTGAAGAAATTAGCTCTTTCTAAGATTTCATCATTCAATCCAGCGAATTCCTTTATTTCGTCCGGAACACTCTGAGGAATATACCCTTTCTTGACTATGAACGTCCTGGCTTGTGTAGGAGATAATCCTTTAATTAATTTTTGGAATACCTCACTCCACAACTGACCTTTGCATACTTTATTAACTTTCTCAAAGTCAGTTACATAAAAACTATCTCCAACGCTTTCACGAATCACTTGAGCAATCTCTAATTCTTCCGTGAGCAATCCTACATGCCTTTTTAAGCTATCAGGAATCATATTTGGATCGTCACCACTTAATAAAATCTCTTTTCTAGCCACTAATGGCGATTTCCCACCGTATACTCTCCAGAAAATATTATCCCAATCAGGTACTTCCTCAATACGATCATCTGATTTAGAAATGAAATTATCAACGTATTGGCAAGCCTCTTTATAGGTTTTAATATTTTTCCGATACACAATAAAAGTTACCGTATTCCAGTGAACCATTTTTTCAGATTCAAAACTAGCAGTAGGCATCCAGTAGTATGGGATAACCTCTCCAGTTTTCATTTCAGATTTATTAATGCTTTCATAAATCTCTTTTTCGTTTCCGCCCCAGTCTCTTGTTACATAAAAGACGTAGTTTTCTTCCTTAGTCTTATCAACATTCAATATTTTTTCTTTCTTTTTCTTTTTGCTACCCTTTTTATGCTCTGGGAAACTTATAAGAGATTCCCCGTTCCCGTCCATTCCTTCTGAATAAATAACCAGATTCGGAATGTCTGTATCTTTTTCGTTAATTGTGTAGTCTGGATTCAACACCAATGATCCAATATGTTCTACTGGTTCCGGTGTTAGATCTGCAGAGTTCTCTTCCCAACCAAATTCTTCTTTCCAACACTGTTTAATGTACTCGACATCCTCTGGAGAAACCAGTTCCATTCCAGCTTGCTCTTGATAGTACAAGGTGTTCTTCAATAAAAATATACGAGCTTTTAAATTATAACTAGCAAGAGACAAATCCGGATATACAGGTTCCCCACCATGACATAGAGACTCCGTATTGTTTTCAAATGCATCCTTGTCCTCATTTAACTGCGCAAAATACCTTTCTACATTTTGTTTACTCCCTTTTCCTTTGTTAGCCTTTGTGTACTCCTCTTTCTTTTGAATCGAATCATGTTGAAAGGGATTAAACCACCCTATCTTTAGCTTTTTCCAATGATTAATCGGTTTACGGAAGTTAGCATCGTAAATAGAGTCGCGAATTAACGTTCTGAGTTTAATTATTGGATCTGCCCACTTTTCACCTTTCTCCTTAAAAGCAGCCAGCATCTCATCGTCTTTTGGCATCATGCATACTACGCATCCATTTCTACTGTTTCCTCCGCACGATTTACTAGCAGCTTTATCAATTTGAACAGGACATTCTCCAGTCCCTTCATACATTGACCGCAATTCTAGGTATCGAAGACCCCAAGGCATTTTCTTTATTTTTCGAAGCGTATTCCAAACTTGATCGTCAGATAAATGCTTAATAGGATGGGATTCATATCTTTCAATCCACTTTTTCTTCCCTTCCGTTTTTTTAGGAAAAATGAACCTTTCAGCATCACCATTCTTTTTGATTGTTTTTGCCCTTTGAGCAGATTCGCTTTCTCGAACCCCTAAAAAGATTGTAATTGAACCAAAATCCCTCACTGTCTCTTCAAGGAAGTGATCACTAGGCATTATTTTGAAGCTTTCTGTACACCAGCGATGTGCTTTTTTAGGTGTAGGCAATACATTACCTTTACCTATTACTCTTGGACCAAATCGGTGATTTTTACTACTGGTGACAACGGGTTTGACTAAGTGTGCCTCAACACAGTCTAAACCTTCTTCTTTTGCGACCTTGTTCATGGTGACGATATTTTTATTCATGTAACGCACCATCTTAGGATGTTCAAGACCTGTGTCAGATGTAATAAAATAGACTTTTCTAGATAGCTGGCTTTTAGGAATTCTTTCTAATGCCTTCCAAACACAATAACCTAAGACAGTAGAATCTTTCCCTCCACTAAAAGCAACCACCCACGGTCGATTATTGTAATCATCTAAGTAAGCTATCACCAACTTTTCAATGATAATTTCAATCGGATCTCCTTTCGCTTCTTGTTCAATTTTTTTATATTGCTTTTTTTGTTTCTCCGTACCTTGCTCGTCCATCATCTGAAAGAAATCTATTTGTTCTCTCACAGTAAGACACCTTCTTTATTGAATATTTGCGTTTCGCTTGGAATGTCACTAATAGACATGAATTTAGCTATTCCCTCGTTCGTCTCGTTAATTTGAAAACAATCTTTGCAAATCATAATATCTTTCTCTTTAATCCATGCTGGAGTTTCAATAAATTCATATTCCATACAATTTTCATCTAATAAGTCCTCAATATGTAGAGCGTTTTCACTTTCGTACCAAGTAATGTATTGCATCTCTGGTCACTCCTCTGTTTTTAGCATTGAATTTTTCAGATTCTAACACAGATACCCTACAATTGTTTAAATTTCCAACCCTTTGTTACTAATCAAGTACGGTAATTGAAATTATTTTTTATTAAAAAAAGAACACATATGAAATATGTGTTCTCCTACATGAATATCTTATTTTTTGTTAATTCTTTACCATACTTCCCAATGAAAAAGGCATGCCTTTATATCTTTTCCATTCAACTTCAACCATCATTAAGTATGGATTTACTCTTACAATTACATCATCCTCATCTTTCAGATCTTTGGTTTGAAAGATGAATTGACCTGAAGAGTATCCCTTATAAGTCATATCCAAATCCAAATCGCTAGTCATTACATCATTACCTAAATGAAGTTTAGCTGCCTCAAAAATTTCTGACTCCATCGACTTCAATGTTGTTAATTCCATAATAAAATCCCCTTTTCATATCAATTTTTCTTAATATTAATATCTGTTTTAAAAAATGGGGAAAAACTAGGTTATTTTTTCTTCACTATTACGGACTTTCACGATGGAAAACACTTAACTCCATGGTTACTATCGGAGAGTTCACAATCACTCGAACTACTGATTAATATGTAGAGGTTTTAAGGAGAAAGAGCCTGTCCGAAAACTCGTTACAATAAGTGGATATGTAAACTCTTTGTTATCAACTGATTCGAACACTAAAAAGAATTCATTCTGATCATTCAGTTGAATGCTTTTGTATGTAATGTTTACTTTTTCTTCCTTTTCTATCACTTCACTAATTGAGGAAATGACTTCTTCACTACTAAAACTACCTACCTTCTCATCTTCCTTATTGAAAACATCCACGCTAATGAATTGTTCTGATGGACCACCCTTTACATGCAAATTAAACCCTCCAGATTTTCCCGATAGGTCGCTTTTTCCGATCTCATACGGTAATGGTTTCTCCCACACAAAAGGGAAAATGATAGCAAATAGTAATATTATAAAGAGCCAGAACCTTTTCATTTTAATAACCTTCATATCTCCACTCCTCTTTTATTATTTTCATTAAATTTAAATTATTTTATTAATTTCCTCTCTAATTTTCAATTCTTACAAACCTGTAATTTCTTTTTTTTATATAATATACTGTTTCAAATAAATTTTAAGGAGGTTTTTCCATGTGAATATAAATGGAATAAACATGACCAAACCCGTATCTTATGTAACCGTAATATATAGCCCTCAATTGCAGTCACTAATCATTGACCACCCTTTCGATAAGGTTTTGTGGCGTAATATATCAAAGATAAAGGGAGCTAAGTGGGACGATGTTGTACCAAATAAGTGGATCCTACCAAAGCACTCAAAAAATGAGTTGGACAATATCTTAGGTCGGAAAGTAAAGTGGAATACATCGAAGGAAAGAAAAGATACTATTCATTTCCTACAGCGAGAAGAAGAAACTTTAAATGATGTTTTGAAAAGGATACCTCCAAAAATCAGCACCCCTTACCTCAATTTAACTCCCTTCGATTTTCAAAAGATTGCTGTAGGTTGGGCGAGCACTCTCAAGGGTAAAAGAGCTCAAATATACGGTGGGTTATTAGCTGATAAGATGGGACTTGGAAAAACTATAGAAGGCTTAGCAATAAGCAGTCACTTAAAATCATTAGGTAAGATAAACAAGTGCTTAATAGTAGTCCCCGCCACTTTGAAATCTCAGTGGATTCAAGAGATTGAAAAGACCACAAATGAAAATGTCATTCTAATAGATGGCAATAAAAAGAAGCGCAAACAACAATATGAGTTGGCTGCACTACCAGAAAACTTTTACACAGTTGTAAACTATGATCTTTTAATAGAAAAAGAGCGAATAGGAAAGAAATATAGCCAAAAGGAAAAGAAAAATAAAATCTTATTCGGAGATTATTATGACCTAGAATTTATTAATAACATTAACTATGACATGATAATTTGTGATGAAGCACACCAAATCAAGAATCCCGATACTCAAAAATCCAAAGTTATTCGTCAAATCCACCCTCCCTTCAAATTATTGATGACTGGCACCCCTATACAAAAGGATATTCAAGATATCTTCACTTTAATTGATTATCTTTCTCCAAACATTTTAGCTAACGAAGAGATGTCTTTTAAACAAAGATGGAATTCATTCTCTGAACAATTCTTAGTTTACGGGTTAAACCAAAATGCTCTTCCCAAATGGGTTCCTGAAATAAAGTATGCTAAAAACAAAGGTCGTTTGAAAGAAATTATATCTCCTTACATGTTACGAAGAACAACAGAAGAGGTCTCCGATGAATTGCCTCAGCAGATCGAGAACACAGTTGTTGTAAATTGGGACAACAAACAATCTAAATTATACATAAAAATTAAAGAACACCTTAACGACCTTCAAGAAAAACTTTCTAAAGCTAAAGATGATGAAACTAGAGAAAAGCTGGATACATTATCTAAAGCAATGATCAATTACTTATTGGCAGTTTGCGACTCCCCAGAACTTTTGACCCGAAGCGAGTCACAACTTACAAAGCGTATACTTGGCAAGACTAAAGATGGTAAGCCTCACAAGTATAAGAATCCTCCAAAATTAGAAAGACTCGTTGATATGGTTGATGAAATCACAAACAGCAAAGATGAAAAAGTTGTCATATTCACTAAATATGAACAAATGGCTCAAATAATCAACCGGGAGTTAACCTCATTATTTAATTCACAGAAGAAGACAACCACTAGAATCGAAACTTATACCGGTAAGACCAAGCAAGGTTGCAAATGGAAAACTACACTACAACAACAAAAGAAGGATTCTAAAAACCTTTCCTGTATTGAGTGTCCCTTTAAAGAGAACTGCTCAACTAGAACAAAAGCTGCTTGGCATTTTCAGAACGACCCTCTTTCTAAAGTTATAATCGCAACAGACGCAGGTAATTTTGGAGTAAACCTACAGAGTGGTTGTTATCTTATTAATTATGAGCTACCAGACGACTTTTCTACGTATGATCAAAGAAAAGGTAGAATTACCCGTTTAGGCTCAAAGTATAAACAAGTATACATTTACAACTTGGTTACAGATGGGGGAGTAGACCAAGCGAAACTAAAAAAGTTGGAGCGTCAAGAAATAGACATTACCGATGTCGTCGAAAAAAACACGAACGAAGAAGAAGCATTAAAAAAGGTTAAAGATAAAATGAATGAAGCACTTATACAAGACGTTCTAAACAAAAAAGGGAATTAGGCTTGTGCCAATTCCCTTTTTTCAGTAACACTTTCTACAACCCTTAATACTTTCTTTTTTACCTTCTCTGATAAACTGAATTCGTTACTATTATCTAGAACATCATTTTCACAACCACTTTTAACCGATAATACGATAGAAGCAAGTCCATCGTACATTGGGACATTCAAATCTTCCGGATGCGTACAAAGCGCTTTGATATCATTTACATCCTTTAACTCTTTTGGTACCTTGACTACATTGTTATAACGATGTCCATCTAAAAGAGCAAAAAAGTTCTCCTTACCTTCGATTACGGTAATTTGATTATCTATTAACAACTTTTCCTCACCTTCAGAAAGAACCGCCATTAACATACTTCTAGCCCTTTCCACACTTTGAACATATTGACTCTGATATTCCCTTATCTTTTCTAGTATTTCATATACAACAACTTCTGGAGTCAAAACCTGTTCACCTGTATCCCTTAACAAAGCAGCACCAACCATTTGTAAACCGATTTTCACTTCTTCATAAGGTCTTGAGATGCGCGATCCCAAATTATATCTATCGCGTCTGACTTTAGATTTAATTAATAGATAGTTATCCTTAAAGATAATAGTATTCAAGAGTTCTTTCTGAGATAGTCCAATTTGTACAGTCTCCACAAACCCTTCAATTTTTAAATAACTACTCAATCCATGCATCAATTCTGATACAGAACTCTTACCATAATCAAACTGATAATATCCATAATAAACCATATTACTCTCTACAAATATCTCCACATCTTCAGGAAGATAAATATTTCTTGAGCTCAGTTCTTCAAAAAAGTCGATCGTTCTATGATAAGCTCGTTCCTGGGAGTCCAACTCTTGCCCCAACTCCTCTTTCTTCTTATCCATGAGAGTAAAATCAGAAAACATCAATTCTCCTGCTAGTACACTCTTTTCCGAAATATTGCCCCCTAGATCAATAACCCTTTTGCGAAGCTTTGACAATTCACCTTTCCGTTTCTGTACATAGCGAGACTTTTCTTCAAACTCCTCTCTTTCTCTACAAACGAACTCAATGAATTCTAAAGAAGAAGAGTTCTCGGATATTGTTGTACCTGACCTACCATAATGAAGGTGCACTAAACGCCCATTATCTCTGACTATTAATTCATAAATTGGAATTATGTCGCTGATTTCACAATACCTAATATCTCGTTGTTCAAAAAAAGCATCAATTTCTTTCTTCGCCCGATAAAAAGCATTATCAAAAACTTTCTCTTTCCTTTGGGCAACGGATGGATAGACTCTTATTTCTTTTTTCCTTACGTTCCGTATATAATCACTTACGATTGATAATCTCGCTTCTGCGTACAACGACTCTTTTAGAGAAAAATCGTCACCTTCACGAGCAATTGTCGAATCCATAATGTCTCCCAGTTCTTCAATAACCCCACGTTCCGTAAAAAAGTATTCGTCAACTTCATTAAACTTTTTCATCAATTCGAATGACATTAAATCCCCGAAATAAAAAGTCAAATTTAGATCAAGTCCAAGTTTAACTCCTCTAAAATCACCAAAAGCCTCTTCTTTAATTGTGCGAAGATACGCCAATTGTTCTTTTATGTTTGCTTTGTTTTTAACAGCTCTTCTCACCATGTTATTCACTTATCCTGCTCTCATTGGTTTTGTTGCTATATAGTCTCGACCAGATTCTATTTCTTGATTGGTTGGATTGAATTTTTTTGGCTCTTCATATTTATTAGGTTGCTCCATTTCAACCTCTTCAATAATGAGAGTTTTATTTTCCAACCCTTTACTTTCAGGTAACTGATAAATCAATTCTCCTAAATTAGGGTCGTATTTTTTAACCTCTTTCCCTTTTTTCGGAATGAACCCAAGTATTTTTTTAACACTAAAAAATCTATAGCCTTCTTTTTGCAATCCCTCAAACATTTCCCTTATTTTTGTTTGCTCTTCATCGACTAATTTCTTTTGGCGAACTCTTTCATCTTCATCTTTTGCTACTATGTCCTCGTACTGACTCCATTTCAACCTTAATTTTCTATCACCTGTATGATCTTGTATCACTAGATTAATACTTCGTTCACTCATTTTATGCTCCCTCATTAAACCATTTTTTTATTTTACTCTGAGCTATATTATAGAAAACTACCTTCCCATTTTTATAACCGACAATCCTTTGCAATCGTGATGATGCTAGCTCTTTTCGAGAAGTAATCGCTTGGAATTCTTTCACTTCATCACTCGAAATCATCTCAATTAAAAAACTGTCTCTCTTTACTTTTGGATCGCTTATGACAGTAAAACCATGACCGCTAAATTTTTCAATAAACCCGTCTAAACTCAATCTAGTATTCACTTGAATAGAGTCTCCACGGCAAAGAATGTATACTTTCGGTTCATAATGATAACCTTCGCCGGTACAACACGAACAGTCTTCATTTTCGAATGCTTCTAAGTTAATAGAGGTTTCTTCTCTAGTCCAAACGTTATATCTAAACTCACTTCTTGAAGTCTTATAACCCATCAATACCTTTATTCCCTCAGTCACCTGCAATGAGGATATAGTCGTTAATACAGGCAGAAAAACTCCGTCTCTGTCACAACTAGCACCATCTTCACTCACTTCACCAAAGACACATTTAAAGCAAGGTGTTTCTCCAGGTATAAAATCAACTATTGTCCCTACGCTATTGGTAGCTGATGCGTATATCCAAGGGACTTTATTTTCTAAACAATAATCATTTAATACGTACCTGGTTAACATGTTGTCGGAACCATCGATAATTAAATCTACTCCTGCCAACATTGAATTAGCATCCTTTTTTGATAACCTTTTAGGGTAAGTCTCTATCATAGTTTCAGGACATATTTTATTTAAGACATTTTTTATTACTTCCACTTTGAGTCTACTAAGATCAGCATCAGACTTATTATAGATGCCTTGCCGCGACAAGTTGCTTTCTTCAACAATATCATCATCAATTAAGACTATCTCCCCGACGCCCATTCTCGCTATGTATTCAGAACTATGACTGCCCAATCCACCCAAACCTACTATAGCTACTCTTTTCTTTCTCAAGACTTCAGAGCTATTACTCAAAGGAGAAAACAGCTCTTGTTTTATATATCTAATGGTAAACATCTCCTTACCCATGAATCACCCTGTTTTTAATACAAAGTAATCTATTTGGTAATACAAAAATAACACTAATTACAAGCAATAATATTCTATACGATAGCCTATTTAGTATGATTAACCAGTTATCCCTGCTAGTGGAAAAACAGATAACAAAAACTATTATAACAAAATATATGTATTTAATAAATTTAATTATTTTATTGACCTATCCCAAGTAAAACAAAAAGATTAAATATTGATTCTTATATTTAAAAATAAAAAACAGCACCTATAAGGTACTGTTTTCCTAATATGCTTGTGCATCAACTGCAGAAACACCCTGAATTTCATATATCTCGTTAACAACATCTGTTGTATACCTACTTCTATCTACAGATATTGTGATTGTCATTTCTACCATATTTCCTATTACCTTCATTTTATCCTCTGAGTGATGCTTTATTAGAATGGATTTTTCTTTAAGCTCTTTTAGAACTTCCCTGTTCTCTCTACCTTCTACCTTGATATAAACCCTTAGTTCTCTTTCCCTCAATACACTTGGACCATATATTTTCAGAATAAAAGGAACCAACTTTACACCTACCATTATTAATGTGATTGTAGCTACTGCTTCTAGATAAAATTCGGTCCCTACAGCAATTCCAATACCAACTGATGTCCATATCATTGCTGCAGTAGTCAAACCTGATACTACGTCATTTTTAATGAGAATAGCACCAGCTCCAATAAACCCAACTCCTGATACTATCTGTGCTGGTAATCTAAGAGGATCCATGGGTCTAATATACTGATCTGCTAGCGTTTCTGCACTTTCAAGCGAAATTACCGTTAATAAACAACTCGCTACAGTCAAAACCAAACTTGTTTTTAAACCCACCGGCTTTTTCTTAACTTCTCTTTCTAATCCAAAGATAGTACCTAGTAAAGCAGATATGAGTAATTTTATTATAGTTTCCATAAAGCATTCCATTCCCCTTAAAAATAAAAAACGCTTTTTGAGCGCTTTTTATCCGTCATTTCTTTAACATTTATGCAGTCTTTTCATCCTTATATAACTCAACACATTTTTCCAAAGTTGAAGCTTGATTTGTTTCCAAATACATTTCAAATTTGTCCAAAGTATCCACAGAGAGGTATTTTTCTTCTAGAATTGATAGATTGGTCAACTCAATCATCTTTTCATTTTTATCTCTCAACATCATATTTATATCTGACTCATGTTTTTGCATTTTTCTCTTTAACATTATTTTGTTCAACTTATTCGTCATTATTGTCCCTCGAATAAATAAAAATACTACAGGCGCAGCTAAGAATACTGTCCATGAGATAGTAGACAACGTAACAAATGCAGACAATAAAGAAACATTGAAAAATGTAGATAATAACCCAGACATCGGACTTTGAATCGGTTCAGAATGATAAAAATCAATCTTATCGTCTATATCTTCAATTTCTTTAACAAGCGTCTTAGAAGCCTTAACGTTTTTAAGAAGAATATTCTTTTTCACAAATTTCACCCCCATTGGTTTATTCATCAATGTGGTTTTTTAACCTTTAACAATTATCGAATAATATATAAAAAGTTAATAATATATTCACTCACAAAACCATAATACCATTCAGTTTATTTTTTTTATATGATAATATAATTTAAATCCACATTAGTAAGGGTGTAATAGATGAGCAAATTGGACGAACTAAAGCAATTAATCACAGAAGCATATCCAGACCTGCAAGAACGAAAAAGACAAAAATCTATTTACAGAAGCTTGCTTAGAGATAAGATTCATAAGGAAACACAAAATATCGATTCCAACGTGGTCAACAAGAATGGCTACGTCTTTAAGATCAAACCGCCCAATAAGATTTGGAAGTGGCGCAAAGACTTTTATGACTTACTTGAAGATGAGTCGAAATTACCTCTAGCTGTCAATGTATCAAAAAAACAAGAGTCAAGATTTGAAATAAGTCCCTATTCGATACCCAGCGGACATTTTTTGCAGCTATACCCAAAAAAACCGTCCGCACTTATATCAGAAAAGCAAGAAGCCTGTGATGCTAGGCTGTTAGAAATTCTAGTTAATAAAGATTTTGACGAAATCGTTAATTTATATAAGATTAACGAAATGAAATTACAAATCGCCGAAGATAAAATGACAAAATATAAATCAGAATTGCTTTCTGTTCTGGAGGATACAGGAGATTCTACATATAGCTTTGACGGTATCGGTACTTTCAAAATCAGGGACAGAGATCCTAGCTATGATATAGACTCAATGTTCTCTAACAAAATCATCAAAAGATTAGCATTTGCGTACAAGATGTCTAGTGACAATACTGCCACCCTTATAGACCTTTTTACAGATGATAAAATAACTTTCAATACCACTGAACCTTTCAAGTATGAAAGCCATATTATTACGGTGTATAAGAATAACCTATACTTTGATGGAGTACATATGGACTCTAACTTAAACTCCTTTGAACTTAAAAAAGGACAAAAAAAACAAGTAGAAACATTGTCTAACGATGGATACTCCTTTTTAAGTGGCACGGTTTCTGTAAGTGGCATGGAATTCTTTAGATGCTGCCCAATATCAGCTCAGAATGTTAACGAGTTAATTGATCTTGGTCTACTCCACCCCAAAGTTATGGAAATTTACCGCGTGATTGATGAAGAACGAGAAAAGATCGCAAAAGAAAAAAGGAAGTCTCAAGGGAAGTCAGAAGATGTATTTGAAATATTAACCGAAAGTGCAGAAGAAGACCGCAAAACCAGGCTATACCAACAGATGATCGAAAGGTCTGAAACAATGCGTTATCGAGAAGATACTGCGTTAAGAATGTAAAAAACGCATTTATTATACCACTACTTTACATGTACATAACACACATCAAACATACACATAACATATACTAAACATAAGAAGAAGGTAACGTTTACCGTTACCTTCTTCTCTTTCTCAAAACGCCTTTAAGCACAAACATCACGTTCGCTGGTCTTTCTGCCAATCTCCTCATAAAATAACCAAACCAATCTGTACCATAGGGAACATAAGCCCTAACCCTATACCCTTCTTTCAAAAGGTTTTCCTGGAGATCTTCTCTTATGCCATATAACATCTGAAATTCGTAATTCTCTTCACTGATCTTATTATCATTTACAAACCGTTTTATATGATTTATAACTTTCTCATCATGTGTAGCAATTGCAGTAAAGTTCCCATTTCGCAAATGGTTCTCTATCATCTGTACAAATTGCTTATCTACATCCTCTTTGTTTGGGAAAGCAACACTACTGCTTTCTTTGTAAGCACCCTTACAAATTCTCAAATTAGCTTTGTAACTATTCAAATGTCTCAAATCGTCTAAGCTTTTATAAAGATATGCTTGTACTACTAACCCGATGTTGTTTTCGTATAATGCATTTAATTGTTTATAAATGGAGATCGTCTTTTCATTTCTCGAATAATCCTCCATATCGATTCTGACAAATTGGTTATTCACTTTAGCTTTCTCCATTATGTATTTCATGTTCTCTAGACAAACTTCTTCAGATATATCTAACCCCAATTGTGTTAATTTCACAGACATACTTGCTCTTAAATTGTGATTTTTTATTGCGTCCAAAGTTTTCACGCAATGTTCTGTAGACTCCTTAGCCTCTACTTCTGAACTAACAAATTCACCTAAATGATCCAAAGTCACCAACAATCCGGAATCATTAAGAACTTTTACACGAGCTACAGTTTCCTGAATAGTTGCACCAGCAACGAATTTTTTAGCTCCAAATTTGAATCCATATTTCTTAGCCAACTGGATTGTATATTTGTTGCTAGATAAGAATAAAAAACTCTTCCTTAGTATCGCCTCCAAAGTACCACCCCACATTCTTTAATAACATGTTACTACCACTTTTGTGTAAGCCCTTTCATTTGTTTGCAAAATAGCACATTTTTTGTAAAAATCAATGATTTTCACAAGTTTGTAACCTAGTATCTGTTCTCAAGCATTACTTGCTATAAACCCTCTATTAAACTACACTGTTAAAAGTAAAAAAAGTAAAGGGGTATTACATTGGAGAATAATAAGATAACTAACCAACTACAAGAATTATTGAATACATATAAAATAGATGACTTAATTAGTTCAGAAACAAACCTTGTCCTGATTTTAGAAAGTCCTCACAAGAAAGAACTAGAGTTTTCTGCTCCAGTTAGTGGAACAGCAGGAACCGCAATGGCAAGAAAATTAGTTTCACCTGATACTAAAACTCCTCTAGGCAGATTGTTAAAATACGAATCAAACAAACATCCAGGAATCAAAAAACTAGGAATCATGAACATTTGCCAATTTCCAATGCAAAAATCAGCGCTTGACTCACTTAGCGACGCACACATCGAATTGTATAAAACTATTGAATATATCAGAACGCGTAATGAAAAAGACCATTTTAAAGAGTCTGAAAAAAAGGTGGTACAAGATTGGATATTAGAAAAATTCATTCAAAGGTTAGATACGCTATCAGGTAGAAAACTAACTTTTGTACCTTGTGGCAAATTTGCGCAAAAGTTTTGTCGCTTAGCAAATATAGACGACCCTGGTTGGGAATTTATCGATAACGTCCCTCACCCTTCCTACGGCTCTTGGAGTAAAGAAAAATACTTCAATGCTGTGAATAAAGTTATTGAAAAATATTCTGAAGGGTATTGAGAACACTTAGAACTCTTTTTTTCACTATTCATTTTTCGTGATATACATTTGAAAAGTGAGGTGAAAATTATGATCACTATTAAGTTAACTCCCCCGCCAACAGAAACCCAATCACATACAATCAAGAAGGTTATTTCCTATTATAGAGCCTCTTCATTTTACATTAGTGAAGGAATTTTCAAGGTTATGCCCAAGCACGACTTTAATTTCGCAAGCATGTTAGAGACCTTATCTTCTATAGGATTCACAATCTCAATACAAGAATTTAAAGAGACCAATTAGCGATAATTTGGTCTTTTTGTATTTTTAACAGGTTTTCACATTTTATTTGTGAACTAATTTATAAAAAGAGAGGTGTCTCATTTGAAGAAATACATTATTTCCTTTTTAGCAATTCTGTTAATATTGCCTTCTATTACGTCAGCATCAAATAAAGTTACAGTGCATGAACCTAAGATTAATTCTCACTCAGCAATTTTGATTAATTTAAATAACAATAAAGTTCTTTATGAAAAGAACATTGATGAGCAAGTCCCAATTGGAGAATTAACAAAAATCATGACTGCTCATATCATTTCCGAAGAGATACACAACGGCGAACTATCTTTGACGGACAAAGTAAAGATCAGTCATAAGGCATGGAGAACAGGAGGCAATAGAATGTTCCTAGAAGTAGGGACAGAATACACTTTAGAAGAGGTATTAAAAGGAATGATAATCTTATCTGGAAATGACGCTGCAGTTGCCTTAGCAGAACATTCTTCCGGAACAACTGAAAAATTCATAGAAAAAATGAACATAAAAGCTAATGACTTAGGAATGAAAAACACTGATTTTAAATCAGTAAATGGAACATCAACCAATGACGTATCTACTGCCAGTGATCTAAAGATCCTCTCTACATCGTATATTGAAAAGTTCCCTGACATACTTAAATTCCACACCTTAGAAAAGTACACTACAAAAACTAGAACTCATCCAATCACTCAAATGAATGAAAACCCTTTGGTTGGAACCTATAACAACTTAACAGGTCTTCATAGTGGTTACAAATCTGGATTTTGGAATATGATTGGTTCCTCAGAAAAGAATGGATTAAAACTACTTTCTGTAAATTTAAAAGCATCCAGCAATCTCAATCGTCAATATGACACGATGCGCTTGTTAAATTACGGTTATAAGTTATGGCAACCAGTAACCTTTGGCAAAGCAAACGATAAAGCAGAAAAAGTTCCTGTTTATAAATCTAGCAGCCATAAAAGCATAAACTTAATTTTAGAAAATGACTTAACAGCAATTGTGAATGTAAACAACATTGATAAGATTTCCACACAAAACATTGAGCTGCCTAATTATATTGAAGGCGGTGTCAAACAAGGTACAGTTGTGGGGAAACAGATAATTTCTCTTGATGGAAAAGTCCTAAAAGAAGTAAACATCATAACAAGCGAAACAACAGAAAAAGGAGACCTTGGAGACAAATTTTTCGGCATGTTCGGTATTATCGCGAATAACATTTTGAATTTCCTTACAGGTTTACTTTGAATCTAATGTCCGCTCATCCTGCGGACTTTTTTTCTTCTCGAAGATGGATTCTCTACATTTAAAAGAAGATATGTATGGAGGTGTAAATTATTGAAAAAGAAAAAGAATAATATCTCGCTTTTTATTTCGATCGTAACTGTTATTTTTGTTTGCATGATTGGACTATTTCTTCTTAAAACATATGAACCAGCAGTAACTTCTACTAATGCCGAAATTGATTACAGTAAACAACCTTCAATGGGAGAAGAAGATGCTTTAGTAAACGTAACGGAATTCGCAGATTTCAAATGCCCAGCTTGTGCATATTGGAAGCAAAGCGTGTTACCTCAACTTAAGAAGGATTTTATCGATACAGGTAAAGTCAAATTCCATTTCATGAACTATCCATTTCTAGGGGAAGATTCTTATACGGCAGCTTCTATGGGAGAGTTAATTTTCGACCAGTATGGTGACGAAAGTTTTTGGAAGTATGCTGATATTATTTACTCTAACCAAGGAAGTGAGCATTCTGATTGGGCTTCTTCTGACAAATTAGTTAAATTAATTGAGAAATACAACCTTGATATGGACACTACAACAATTCAAAAAGAATTTTCCCAAGAGAAATATACAACAGAAGTATCTACTGATAAGTCCTTTGGAAAAAGTATTGGTGTAAACAGCACCCCAACAATTTATATAAATGGCAGCAAAGTAAAAGACCCATTCAACTATGAAAAAATAAAAGAACACATTAATACACTAATTGAGGATAAATAAAATGAAGTTTAAGTTTATATTGTATTTCAGTTGGGCGATCTCGATAATCGCTACAACAGGCAGCTTGTTTTTTAGTGAGGTTTTGGGATATATTCCGTGCGAACTATGTTGGTATCAAAGAATTTCTATGTACCCATTAGTTTTAGTTTTAGGGATTGCTTCGTACAGAATGGACTCACAAATCATTTTTTACTCTCTTCCAATTAGCTTGATTGGATTGGGTATATCAATTTATCATTATTCACTTCAAAAAATCCCTTCAGTAAAACCATTTGAATCATGTTCTATTGGAGTTCCTTGTAATGGTGAATATATTAATTGGATGGGCTTTATAACAATCCCTTTCCTTTCCTTGATCGCATTCCTTTTGTTATCAATCCTTTTCTTTATCGCTTTACGAACCTCAAAAAAATAAAGAGAATGTCAGTGACATTCTCTTTATCTCTACTAGAACGACCCTCTCTCTTCAAAAACCTTAAAGGATATAAATTGCCATATTGCGCCAATCTTATCATATTCATCAAATCTCATTTCTTCCTCTTCATCCTTAGTAATATTCACATCAAAAGCTTCTGCCACTTCTTTAATAAATTGTTTCATATTTTCCTCATTCTCTTTAAATAGAACTTTATTTGCAAAAGAGATATTTTCAAAGTCATATTCTTCTTGAACTTTATCAAAAATGTGATCAAAAACCCTATGTCTAATTTCATCTAGGCTTATCGTTCTACACTTCTCTTCCCTTTTACGTTTCATTTCTTTTTGTTTTTTTATTTCGTTAAAATCAATTACTGTCGCCATGTCTATACCCTCCCGATATACCCTCTTCTAAGACTTTTCTTGCTTTTTTTAATCTAACATTAGGATTTTCGTCCTCAACCAACAACACATTAATAATTTCCTTCTTCAATATAAAGTAAGCCGGTTGTTTAGATTCAATAAAACGCTCGATTTCATAAGATGATATCTCATAGTAACGACCACCTTTTCCCCTACCTCCATTAACAACTCTTGCTGTTATATCACCACGTCTGATCCACCTCTGTAAAACTTGTTTAGACGAAGTGATCCCTAATTCACTTAATAGGGTTAAGACTTGTTCCGCCTTGAACCATTTCATATGAGTAACACCACTTTTACATGAAGTTCTTAATCTGGTTATAACTTTACTAGAGGTAAAGTTATAAATCAAACATTTACTAACCTAATAAATAAAAAAGCCCATAGCGAATACTATGGACTTCAAGTCATACAGCTACTGGCGCTTTAATAGAGTCATGGGGGTTGTAATCAGTTAATCTTATATCCTCTATTTCACATTCAAAAATGCTAGATATATTAGGACTTAATTCTAATATAGGCAGTTTTCGTGGTTCCCTATGTAATTGCGTCTCAACTTGTTCAACATGATTAGAATAAATATGAACATCTGCACCTGTATAAATCAATTCTCCTACTTCTAAGTCGCATTCAAGTGCAATGAGATGCGTTAGTAAGGCATAAGAGGCTAAATTGAAAGGCAGCCCGAGAAAAACGTCAGACGAGCGCATATTAAACATACAACTTAGTTTGCCATCAACCACATAAAATTGAAATGCATAATGGCAAGGAGGTAATTGCTGATCCTTTAATTCAGAAGCACTCCATGCGTTGCATATCAACCTTCGCGAATCTGGATTACGCTTAATTTCGTCTATAATATATTTTATTTGGTCGTATACTTGTCCATCCGCACCTGCCCATGAACGCCACTGCTTACCATAAACGTTTCCTAAATCCCCATAAGTCTTAGAAAACTCATCATCGTTCATTACTTTATCCTGGTATGTTTTCATTTGTTCCTTATAAATCTTATTAAATTCTTCGTCATCTTGACTACGAATACCAAAATTAGTCATATCTGGTCCATCATACTCTTCAGATTCGACCCATTTTTGGAAACCCCATTCATCCCAAATGTGATTATTATTTTTTAATAGGTACCTGAGGTTCGTATCACCTTTTAAGAACCACAATAATTCACTAATAATTAAACGAAAAGGAATACGTTTTGTGGTTAAAATCGGAAAACCTTCTTGTAGATCAAACCTCATTTGATAACCAAATGTACTAATCGTTCCTGTTCCAGTTCTATCTTCTTTTTTGGTACCAGTCTTTAAGATAAACCTACATAGGTCTAAATAAACTTTATCAGTTTGATTCATATTAAATCCCTCCTCTACCAAAATCCCTATCCAAAAACCGCTCATTTAGTCATTGTCTTCTCAACTAAAACAAACATCAAAATACTATATTACATATTAACATATGTTTTATTAAAATATATACCCGTCACGCTTCCTTCAAAGTATCATATTTTAAAGACTCAAGGGAAATTTGGTTTATAACAATCTCCTCTTCAAACCAAGACCTTGATAAATTCTGAGTTGAATTCTTATCACCACTAACATAAAATTTGTGGTCTGGCTTATAGTAAGATGGGTTAAAATTACCTTCAAGCATATTTAGTAACGTATCTACGGTCCCCTTCGATGGGTCGATTATTTCTACCTCTTCACCCAGAATATTTTTGATTTCGTTTTTGAATATAGGATAATGGGTGCAGCCTAACAATAAAGAATCTATCTTTTTAGTTTTAAACTCTTCGAAGTATATTCTCATACTTTTCTTATAAAGTTCGCTCTTGGTGTCACCGCATTCAATAAAACTTGCCAGAAGTGGTGTTGACCTATCATATACTTCTAATTCTCGATCAAAAATTTGAAGAGAACTCTTATGAACCTTTGAAGCTATTGTAGTCGTGGTCCCAATAACCCCCACTTTTTTATTTCTAGTAGAGCCCAGAAGTGCTTTCACTCCAGCTTCTACAACACCTATCACCGGTATATTGACTCTTTCTCTAACTTCTTCTAGAGCAACTACTGTAGCCGTATTACATGCAATAACTATCATCTTTAAATCAAATTCAGATATGAAATCCACCATTTCAAATGTGAATCTTTTTATCTCATCTATCGTCCTATCACCATAGGGACATCGATCCGTATCGCCAAAATATATGATTTCTTCATTTGGGAGCCTGCTCATAAGTTCTTTTACTACTGTTAATCCACCTATCCCCGAATCAATAACTCCGATCTTTTTCATTATTCTCACATCCCTTTTCCACCTCTTATTTTAATTTTTTTGAAATATAACCTCTAAAAAAGCACTTGGATATTTTCCAAGCGCTCAAAAAGTTAAATTGCTTTTGATTTATACAAACTGTAAACTTTATGATCGAATCCAAACAGTTGAATCGCAATTGCAGCTTCAACCTCTTTTAACTTCTGTTCAGAAAGTTCACCTATTTTCCCACACAATTGCATTTCAACATCAATTGCCATTATATGTTCCAATAATACTTGGGAAACTTCTAACTTGTTATTTTCATACAAGATTAGATCTTCTTTATTAAGATCTACATGGACGGGCAGAGCCTTATACTTTCTAGATAAAGGCGCAACACTGACTACAGGACTATGCTTATTACCTACATTATTTGAAATAATCACTACAGGTCTAATCCCGCTTTGAACACTTGAATCATTAAACTTACCAAGGTTAGCCCAATATACTTGCCCTCTCAAAATTTCATTATTCTTCATAGTTATGTACCTCCTACAGTTTTGCATGCTATTTATTCCGGTAGTAAAAGAATAATAGCATCATATTGAGGAACAGCAAGTTTTTTTATTTGCAAAAAAAGGGCAGCTAGAAGCTACCCTTTATTCATTGACTACCATACTTCCCTCTATGAAGTCGACAACGATTTTACCTGTAACGCCATCATCAATAATCTTATCTGCAATTCCATTTCTCATCTCATCAATTTTCCGCCTTAGAGAACGAGCTCCATTTTCTGGGTCATAACCCTTTTCCGCAAGATGTTCTACAAATGTCTCTGTGAATTCGATTTCTCTTTCATGATGCTCTAGCTGGTATTTCTGAATCTCTGTTAACAACTTAGCAGTTATGCCTTTCATATCTTCAGTTGATAGCCTATTAAAGACAAGTGTGTCATCGATACGATTAAGAAATTCAGGCTTAAACCTACCATTGTTTTTTAAGGATTTTAATACTTTGTCCTTTATAGTTACAGCTTCGTTTTGTTCCCCTGTAGAAAAACCAAGATTAGTGTTTTTCTGCTGATAAACTTCGCTACCAGCGTTACTTGTCATTAAGAATATAGCATTCTTTGCGTTAATGACCCTCCCCTTGGAATCTGTCACTCTACCATCTTCAAAAATCTGCAAGAATAAATTTAAGACATCGGGATGAGCTTTTTCAACTTCGTCCATTAGAACCAAACTATACGGCTTGAGTCTAAGAGCTTTAGTCAATTCACCCTCTTCATCATGCCCTATGTAACCTGGAGGCGAACCAATAAGTTTGGACACTGCATGCTTCTCCATACATTCACTCATGTCTATCCTGATCATGCTATCTTCCGAACCATATACTAGTTTTGCTACTGATTTTGCAAGTTCCGTTTTTCCAACACCTGTTGACCCTAAAAGCAAGCCTACATAATCAGGTCTTTTCGGATCCTTCAAACCAATCTTATTTCTTCTAATTGCCTTTGAGATACTCTTTACCGCTTCACCTTGTCCGATTACAAGTTCATTCAAATCACTTTCTAAAGTTCTTAACTTTTCCGTCTCTTCTTTTGAAAGTTCATTAACCGGAATACTTGTCCACTGACCAACAACACTTGCGATTTCTTCCTTAGTAATTTTAAAGTGATTTTTTAACCTTTCATCTTGCTGAATTAACAATTCACTCAGTCGAGAACGATATGTAGTTTCTATATCCTGTTCTTTTTTAGCCTTTTCGTAACTTTTTTCAAGAATAGCTCGTTCTTTCCTAGCGAAAGCCTCTTGAATTTTTCTTTCCATGTTTAGAACTTCCGATGGCTTCTCAAGTACAAATTGTTTTTTCATTGCACATGCTTCGTCAATCAAATCAACTGCCTTATCTGGAAGAAATCTATCAGCTATATATTTTTCAGACAACACAACAGCTGCGTCAATAGCCTCTTCAGTAATTTCGATACCATGATATGCTTCATATTTCTTCTTTAACCCTTGAAGTATTTTTACTGTTTCTTCCGTCTTTGGTTGATCAACTTGGATTGGCTGAAATCTCCTACTTAAAGCAGAATCTTTTTCCACATGCTTTCGATATTCATTTAATGTTGTTGCTCCTACTACCTGAAGTTCTCCACGAGCTAATGATGGTTTGAGGATATTAGAAGCATCAACCGCTCCTTCCGCTCCCCCTGCACCTATAATGGTATGGAATTCATCGATAAACAGAATAATATTCTTTTCTTCCATAACTTCTGAAATTACCTTTTTCATTCTATCTTCAAATTCCCCACGATACTTAGTTCCAGCTACCATATTAGCAATGTTAAGAGATATCACTCTTTTATTTTTCAATTCTTCAGACACTTCACCATCTACAATACGTTGCGCTAACCCCTCGACAATTGCTGTTTTACCTACACCAGGTTCCCCTAAAAAGATTGGGTTATTTTTACCTCTTCTGCTTAAGATTAGGGTTGCTCTATTAATTTCATTCGCTCTACCTATAACAGGATCTAGCTCGCCATTAGAAGCAGCTTCAGTCAAATCCTTACCAAATCCACCAGTAATGATTGTTAATTCCTTCTTAGGAGTGTTCGCATTAAGAGCTGGCAAGTTAGATGAATTGTTTTCATCCTTGTCTTTAAGTGAATTCATTAGACTCTCAATATATTCAAATCCCTTTTGATCAATAGGAGGAAACTCGCCTTTTTCCATCCCTCGGTGATAACACACTAAACAAAGACAAAGGTCTTTCTTTATGATCGGCGTAAAATCTAAAAGAGAATATCTTGTTTTACATACATCACAAATTTTAAGCTTTTGTTCCATAACACATACCCCCTATTCCGATTTCCATTTTCAAAGGAGTGATTCAATGGATATATTAATCGGATTTATTACTGCAATTTTTATTTTCTCTATTTACTATATCTCTGAAAACATTCAGATTAAGCGTTTTAATTATGTAGACTTACTATTCCTTCTAATAATTTTATTTTCCGCTTTTATTTATAAACCTTCTTCTAACATCGTAGTCTGGCTTATCATAAGCCCTCTGTTCTACTGTGGGTTAGATGACATCAAACAAAACGTTTTAAACGTATATATACCGGTATTAGTTTCTGTATTATTTCTCTTTTATCATCAAAACTTCTATATCCTTCTTTTCTCACTAGTCGCATTCGGTATATTCATGTTGATAGTGAAACTCACCAAGGAATCTTTTCTGGGCGAAGGAGATGTTTACTTTTATTTACCTATCTTTATGATATTAGGATATGAAAGTATTAGTGCACTCTACTTGAGTAGCATACTAGGCTTAATTGTCTATATGTTGATCTCAATTTTAAGAAGAACATCGTTTTCTTTCCCTTTTGTGCCTTCATTAATTATTGGATTGTTGATCGTTTTAAGTAATTGGTATGTGGACTATATTATATTTTATGGGACAATCTTTTCTCTTTTGTCCTACGTTATCTACATTAAAATTAAGTTGACACAAGCTAAAAAAGATATATAACTGGCTAATATATGGGAGGTGATTCTTTGTCCAAGGAATATAATTCGTTATCTGTATCTGAATCCGATAAGGGGAAGGTACTTATTAACGATGACGTGTTAAAGTTAGCTATTTTTGCTGCTACAAGCCAAGTAAACGGTGTATATGAAACGGAGAACAAGTTTATAGAGGCTTTAACAAATAAAAAGAAAGATATTTTTGTTGAAACTCATAATGGGAAAGCAGTCTGCAAATTGTCTATTACGGTTTATCACGGATATAATGTCATTACTGTATCTGAAAATGTACAAGATGCCATTATCGAGTCATTGAAGAAAGATTTTAATATAGAAAATGTTATTGCTCACGTTACCGTGAAAGGTCTAGCATTTAGAGAGAATGAAGAATAAATGATTTTAAATAAAGAAAAATAAAAAGAATGATCATTCTTTTTATTTTTCTTTATTTATTGTTTTTGTAAGATCTTTAATTTCTTTCTCCTTAAGAGCACTATTTACTTTGTCAGTTAGTCCATTGATTAATTCCTTATCTCTAATTTCATGAACTTCTGCTAATTTCACAAGTGATGAGTAATCTTTGGAAATGCTTATATTTAATAGCTCATCATAAACCTTTATTCTATGGCTGATAAGCTCAAGGTAACCTGTTTTTAACTTCGCATTGCTACTATAAACCTTCTTTTGTTTAAACTCTTCATATGTATTGAGTTGTATTTTACGTGCACTCCAAATCTCTTTTTCCACTTGATCAAATTTTACGTCATTTTCCTCAAATTCTTTGACTCTATCCATTAGTTTGGTATCTATTTCATTAGAAGCTTTCATCGCAAAAGAAGATTCATTAACAAATTGCATAGCTTTATCTTCTTTATTTTGTACACATCCAGTTAGGACAGATAAACACAATATAGCAATTACAAACGTTAGTTTTCTCATAAATGACCCCCTCATTTTGTTTTTTATAAAAAATAAATTAAAAAAGTCAATTTTTCTAAAAGGGTATTTTTCATTCCCTCAGCATAATGAATTGCACAATCATTATTTCAATTATTTGGAGGGAAAATTACAATGACAGAAGAAAGAAGTTATCCAACAGTTCTTAAAGTAAGTAAAGATTCCAAGGTGAACGCAGTTGCTGGTTCAATCGCAGCTATGGTTCGCGAGAAACAACACGTTGAAGTATCTGCTATTGGTGCAGCTGCAGTAAACCAAGCTGTAAAAGCACTTGCTACTGCTCGTGGTTATGTAGCTACTGATGGTCTTGACCTTTATTTTGTACCTGCATTCACGACTGTTACGATCGAAGATGCTGAACGTACTGCAATGAAGTTTATCGCAAAATACTAATCTCACATAGAGGTTTAATAAAAAAGAAGAGGACAAGAGGTCCTCTTCTTTTCTTATTGCTTAAATTCAATTATTCTTTTCCTTACTCTTCACCATCCAATTCTGATGCGTTTTGAACATCACCTTTAGTCACATCGTCTGGGATATTAATATCCCCTTCTGATTCGGTCTTTTCTTCTTTATCATGCAATTCTGTTTCCTCATTTTCCTTAGCAACTTCCATCTTTTTTAAATGTTGCGGAATATATGTATTTACCATTTCCGTGGCAAGATAACTAACTAATCTATCCTCATGACCCGTTAACTCAAGCATATATTCTTCATCGTAATGATCTAAGAACACATTCTTAACCAACTCTTCCGGATACTTAATGTCTTCAACAGGCAACCTAAGTGTATTAATGATGGTTTTCACAAGAGTGTTATGTTTTCCCTTAAGGAAAGTATGCTCTTGCCTCATATTACCCATAACCTTATTGTTTTCCTCAACTTGTTTTTGTAGATCATCGATTATTACTTCTCTTCTATCAAAAGCAGCCGCTTCTTCTTCTGAATATACATCATATAGCTTCATATATTTACTCCTCAGAAACGAACGATTTTTCCCCCTTATTATTGCCATCGATTGTTTATAATGTTGAGAAAATCCCTCAGTATTCCTATCATTGGCTTCTCCAGATTCATAGGAAATCTCTCCATCAGGAAACCTGCACATTACTGTGTAATAAAAACCCTTATCGTTATTTGAAGTAGGTTTATCATCTAAACGAATCTCCACCCACTCAGCTCCTACGTACTCTTGTAGTTTTAATACCCCTGTGTGATTTATAATGAACTTCCCATTCTTCGCATACCCATCCAATTCAGGATCAATGACTTCGCCTAATTTTTTCTTCTCTGTTTCTTCAAATTCACCATCCACCATATGACCTTTTCTTATATCTTTTTCTAATATCTTTAGTATGTTCTCATTAATCATAAACACCCTCCTCATTTTATAGGTTCATTTTAAATAATAATTTTAATAAATTACATATTTCCTTATAAGAATATATGAATTCATGATTGGTTTTTTTATACTGAACACAAATCGTGACGAGGAGGATGAAAATGGCACTTAACATATCTCAAACAAAAGAAGTGGTAAAAAAATATGCTGCATATCACTTAGAAAATTCCATTTCTAAATATCAACATGATGAAACCTTCCGTAAGCTAGTCGCAATGTTTTGGGGAACTTCTGGCGCAGGTAAAACTGAGGGTAGTGTACAAGCCGCTACAGAGTTAAATTTACCTGCAATTGATTTAAGATGGGCGCAAATCCCTCGGGAAGATGCCGGTATCCCTAAAGAAGAGAAAATTGAATATGATGAATTCGTTGAACGATTCTTAGTTTATGCAATGAATAAATTTTTCCCTACATATGAACGTGACGAAAAGGGACATAAGATTCCAAGAAAAGACGGAACAGGATATCGTATTAATTGGGAAAGAATCAGTGGATACATTTCAAACTATACCGACATTAAGGCTCATTATGAATCTTTGGGTTTAGATATCAACGAAGCCCCTGGAGGCATTATGATCAATGACGAAATAACTCGTGTAATGGATCCAGAAATGTTCCAGATGCTATTTCAGTTCTTTGAAAAGTACCAATTAAGAGATTATCATGTCCCAGAAGGAATAACATTGATCGCAGCAGCAAACCCACCTACTGATAACTACAATGTAGGAGTTTGGTTTTCTGACGATGCTTTTTCTGGTCGTTTTATACATTATCAAGTGATCCCCGAAGCACAAGATGCGATAACTCACTTCAGGAAATTAGGATTTGGAAGTAATATCACTGAGTTCTTTAATACATACGAAAACGCGCTAATTGATAAGGAAAAACTTCAAAAAGAGATGAAAGAATTTAAGCTTGATGAAATTGTTTCCCGACAACCTCGTAAAGCTCATATTCTACATTGCGCCATAAATTTAGTTGATTTCTCTGATGACCCTAAATTGGAATATCAAACCGTTGCAGGTATTATAGGTTCGAAATTTGCTGTGAAATGGCAGTCTTTCCAAGAAAACTTCGTGGAGAAGCCACCTACTGGAAGAGAAATTCTTGAAGAATATGACGAGTATGGAGATGGTTTAGAACCAATCGTTCAAAACCCCGAAAAAGCCGCATGGTCGGTTTCCATTCATTACGTAAATAGCGAGGGTGTAGAAGTAGATCCAGACTCTCTAAAGCCTAAATCTGAAGTAAGAATTAAAGTTCTTCAGTCTATTAAAGAAAATCGAACAGACATTATAGAAGAAGCTGCTAACAACCTAGTGGCATATCTTGAAAACGTTATACAGGAAGATGGCGGAGACGAATATATAAAAACAAACATAAATCGTCTTACTCGTTTTCTATTCGACCTGCCTCCAGGCACTAGAGCAGCCACCACCAAAAAAATATTAGACCAAGAAGACGAAATACATAACGCACTTAATGATGTTATTTCATACGACGATGTATATTTTTCTGCATTGAAAAAAGATAATCAAAAAGCAAAACAGCTTGAAGATTAATACCAAAAACCACATATCCCTTTGAGGACATGTGGTTTTTGTATAAGGAGCGATGGTTATGGAAAATAAGGTTTTAAGTGATTCCGAAATAAGAAAACAAACAGATTCCGAAGCAATGCTTCGTTTAGAGTATGACATTTTCACGCTATTTAAACATTATGATTTCTTTGCCCACCTTTTATCAAAGGCGATTAAACAAGTTGATTATCGAGTTCCTGTAGCTTCTATGAATATATCTAACTATAGAATGATCTTAAACATAAACCCACATGGTTATCTTTCATATCACAGGAAACAACGGATATTTATTTTAATCCACGAAATCAAGCACTTCCTTAATCTACATATCTCTCGCAGAACCGGCTACAAAGATTTCGCCCTAGCAAATGTTTGCATGGACATAGAGATCAATCAATTTATCGAGAATGACATAGCTGTAATGCCACCTGACTTGTTGCTTCCCAAACATTATGACCTACCAGAGAAGCTTACATTTGAACAGTATTATGAAATTCTGATAAATCGAGGAGAACAAATCGAAATGCCTGATTCTTTTAAGCAAGGATCTCATGGCAAACATTTAACAGATAATAATTGCCCCGAATGCGAAGGTTCTGGAGAATCCAAAGAAGAAGGCGACAATTCTGAATGTGAAAAATGCAATGGAACAGGTAGAAAAAGAACTGACGAACAGAGCGACTCATTAGCATCAGATTTCAAAGACTTACACCCCACTTGGGACGATGAAGGGACTCCTGATAACGAGGAAATTGCAAGACAGATTACGGAGAGCGTTGTTGAGGAAGCAGTTACTAATGCAGCTGGTAACATCCCAGGTATGGTAAAACATGAGGTTGAACAAATTCTAGATTCTAAAATTAATTGGAGAAAAGTAGTACGAAATTTTCCAGCCAAATTGATTGTTCCTAGAAAGAAAAGAACCTTCGCAAGAGAACATAGGGTTTTAGGCGATCTAGTAATGGGGAGTTACAAAATAAGAGAGCTCGAATTAGTTGTCTGTATAGATACTTCTCTTTCTATTTCTGAATCCGATTTATCTCAATTTAATTCAGAGTTAAAAACGCTTAAAAACTTAGGCGTTAATATCACAATTATTGAAATTGATACAAAGGTAAATGCTTGCTACACATTTAAAAGAAACATGGAACTAACAGTTGTAGGACGGGGAGGAACTGACTTCAGACCTGCATTTGATTATATTAACAATAAGTTGAAGCAAAAACCCGATGCAGTTTTCTTCCTTACTGACGGTTATGGTTGCGCCCCTAAAGATTTCAACATCCCATCCCTATGGGTCCTCACTAAACAAGGTGCTATTCCTTACGATGAAACAGGGAAGCCTATCGATTGGAAAAAAACACGATTTATCCGGATTGATAGTTGATTCTATTTACCCTTGGTCCAAACATCCAAGGGTACCCTCATCCATCCCCAATGATTCAATAAGAAATAAGAAAAAGACATACTAAGATTTAGTATGTCTTTAAAAAATCTTCTGAGATTGTCACTTCAAGAAAAACTTTCCCTATTACGTTATCTAATTTATACGGTCCGTAATTTCTGCTGTCTGAGCTATTGTTCCGATTGTCACCCATCACAAAAACCTCATCTTCCTTAATTGTAACCATCTTGTCCATATTATCAATCATTTCTTCTTTTATATAATTCTCATTTATTACAGAACCGTTCCTTACTAATGCGCCGTTTTTGATTATAATTGTATCCCCTTCAACCCCCACTACTCGTTTGATTAACTTTTTATCTCCATTATCAACTATCACGACGTCACCTATATCAGGACTCGAAAAATAGGATGTGACTTTCTCTATCAAAACACTATCTCCACTTTGAAAGGTCGGGACCATTGATTGTCCATGTACTTTAACACTATCTACAACTGTCCACTTCATAACAATCCCCGCAATAATTCCTATTGCAATAGGGAAAACCCAATTCCTAAAAAACTTCACCAAAACACCACCTTTTCGGTTCTACTACCTTCTCTTAGATTGAGGAAAAATTACCCCTTTTCCTTTTCTAATATCTTTTATTTTGTTAGTGTTCCGAAAATAGGAGGTTGATCTATGAATATTAATGAGTTATTAATCGACTTAATCCAAAGAGAATCTGAGGACACAGAGAGAAAATTAGTTTTATATATGTGCTATAAATTTTCTGGACAAATATTACCCGCTCATTCAAAAGATGAATATCTTCCACTTCTCTATATAAAGGAGAATTCAATCGTATTATTCTACCAAGACAAAACAATCGACACCTTCACCTATTCTTTTTCTGAGTACGAGGAGATTTTAATTATCCTTCAAAACATCTTTAAAGATAACGAAAATCTATATCTTTATTATCAACAGACAGAAGAGAAAAAGACTTATAGTGAAATAATGGATAAAATAGAACAATCGCTTGAGAACGAAGATATAGAATCGTTTAATCACTACTCAGCTCTATTGAAGGAGGATTAAGTTTGAAAGTAGCCATGATCGGTCCTATGGATATATCTAATTACGACCGTAAAGAAATTGAAAAATACTTAGACTTACTACTTATGGATGGCGGTATGGAAGAAGAAAGTGAAATTTTATTATTAGCTTATCGATCAATTGAACTTGCCGTCTTAAGTTATTTTTTAGAAAGACCACAATTAGCTCCCAAACTTCACGTCTACACTTTTCAAACTCTACAAAACTTGCCTGAAGAAATAAAAGGGTCAATCCAGTTCCTTTCCTCTCTCGGTACAAAGCATACATCGTTTAACATCAACACAAGTATTGTTCATGGAAGAGAAACATACTTAACTGCTTGGAATGCCATTCTGCAGAACGCCGATATGTTAGTGAGCTTTTACAATAGCAACCCAGAAGAGACTACAAAAATTTTAGCTCCGTTAGAGTTAGCTAAACAACAGAATATACGAGCAGATAAATACACCCTTCCTGGAAAGAGCTCTGACCTCTATAAAATGAGTGTGCGAGATAGAATCAAACAAGTGAATTAGAAAGAGGGCATAGTTCGTATGCCCTCTTTCTAACGTTTATTATTATTCATTATGCGCATAACGACTAGAAGCTGCTGCGCAGATGCCACAAAGGATGTCATCTAAGAATGTGTGTACCTCTCCTGGTTTTAAATCTTTATCATTAAATTCTCCGATAATTCCAGGCTTAATTTTATCCAAATAACCGAAGTTCGTAAGACCTATACTGCCATAAACATTTACTATGGATAGTGCTAGGATTTCGTCCGGACCGTACAGACCTTCATCAGAAGAGATAGACGATAAGATCGGTTCGTCAAATAATCCTTTTTCAACAGATTTGTCGATTTCAATGCCTGTTAAAACTGCATGTTGTACTTCCCTTTTATGTAAAACTGCATGTATATTTTCCAAAGCAATTTCCTCGGTTATATCAGTAGAATAATCTTTTTGAAGATCATAAACAATCTCACCGAGTCTCTTTAATTCAACTCCTCTACTTAAAAGAGCTTTTATAGTAGCTTCATACATAAACTCACCTCTATCTTAAATTATGAATTCATTTTTATTCATATTTATTTGTTTAAGCAAATAAGGGCTTTCCCTTTTTTCTCACTAACAGCAAAGAGGGATAAAGGTGATTTTTAAAAATACGATGACATCAGGAGGTTGTTAACATGCTTAAAATTTTCTCATTTACTTCTCAATTCTTCGTAAGCTTCGTTAGAATACTTATTGTAGGTTTCATTTCATCAATATTTGTCATTTATAACGTCGACAGCATTACTTCTTCAGAAATGGGTACAAGAACACTAGTCCTTATCACAGCAATTTGTACTGGGGTGCCTGTTGCATCGGTAGTATTTGTGGAGACCTTTTTCTTTTTCAGAAGACGCGACAAAAGAAAGGTAAACGATTCCAAAAAACGATTGAATAAAGTGAAAATATAATATAAAATTAGATAAACAATATCAATAAAACATATATTTTTATGAAATATATGTTTTTTTATAATAGGAGGCTACGTTAATGGAAACCAGTAAGGGACGTTGCCATCGATGCAGAAAAAGACCCGGAACCTATGAGTATTTACCTCTCTTTTTATGTGCACAATGCTCGTCTGTCTATAAAGTAGTCGGTCACCTTGAGAATAACTTGTATCCTTCAAATATAACTAAGAAGAAAACTGATAACTCACAAATTGCAACTCAACCTAAGGTTGCAAGCTCCGCAACACCGCTAAGGGCAACTCGACTTAAAACAAAAAAATCTAAATCAAGTTTATTAGAACAATACGGAAAAGATTTTACCAAACTAGCTTCAAAAAACCTTTTTGACCCCTTAATCGGTAGAGACAAGGAAATTGAACGTGTAGTGCGGATTTTAAACAGAAGGACAAAAAACAACCCTGTTATAGTTGGCGATCCTGGAATTGGTAAAACAGCTATAGTTGAAGGATTGGCTAAAAGAGTTGCTTCCAAAGAAGTTCCTTCAAACCTTAGAAACTTATCAATAATCTCTATAGATGTCGCTTCCTTACTTGCTGGAACAAGATATCGAGGGGACTTTGAAGAGAGACTAAATGGAATTATGGAAGAGGCAACCAAAAAGGATAACGTTCTACTATTTATTGATGAGATACATAACCTAATGGGTGCTGGTTCGTCATCTAACAATAAGATGGACGCAGCTAACATTCTAAAACCTTATCTTTCTAGGGGACAGATACAACTTATCGGAGCAACCACTTTTGAAGAATACAGAATGATTGAACAAGATACAGCTTTCGAGAGAAGGTTCCAACCCGTCAAAATGGAGGAACCCAATACAAAAGAAGCAATAAAAATCCTGAATGGGATCAAGCACAAGTACGAAATCTTTCACAACGTTAGCTATAGCGCTGAATCTATTGAGTCTTGTGTGAAACTCTCGGAGAAGTATATTAGCCATAGGAAACTACCCGATAAAGCCATCGACTTACTTGATGAAGTAGGTTCACGCGCTAGCTTAAAACGACCGAATCAGACAAACACGTTAGAAAGTGAAATTAACCTTCTTCACGATAAGCAATTATTGAATAGCGAGAAAGTAAAAGACCATCCAGCTGCAGCCAATAATCGAACTGAAAGAATTAAAAAAGAAATCATTCTTGCAAATGAAAGAAATAAACGTCTTGATATTACAGCAAGTGACATGGAGAGTATAGTGGAAGAAATGACTGGTATAGCAATTGATAAAATGGATCAAGATGATAGGCAATTATTATCGAATTTACACGATTCACTTTCAAGTTCAATTATCGGTCAACCTAACGCTATTGATGCTGTAGTAAAGTCAGTAAAACGAAATCGCTTGAACATTAGGAACCTTAGCAAACCGTCAGTCATGCTTTTCGTAGGTCCTACAGGTGTCGGTAAAACCGAATTAACAAAGTGCCTTGCGAAACATGTTTACGGTAGCGAAAAATCAATTATTAGATTCGATATGAGCGAATACATGGAAGCTAACTCTTCTAATAAGCTTATAGGATCCCCTCCTGGATACGTAGGACACGACCAACCTGGTCAACTAACAGAAAAAGTTCGGAACAACCCCTACTCCATTATATTGCTAGACGAGGTGGAAAAGGCTCATCCTATGGTACTAAACATGTTTTTACAGGCATTCGACGAAGGTAAAATGAAAGATTCAAACGGGAACATAATTAATTTTTCCCATTCTACCTTTATTATGACTTCAAATCTAGGCGCTGGAACATCACTTAAAATATCATTCAATTCTACAGAGCGTGATGAGAGGTTTAAGAATCATGAAGCGATCGCGTCCGCATTCACTCCAGAATTCAGGAACAGAATTGACGAAATTGTACCTTTTGAAAAGTTAACTCAAGACTCCGTGATCGTAATTTTAGAACAAATTATAACCAAGATACAATTGGGCTTAGAAAACAAAGGTTTTAGTTTATCTGTTTCCAAAGAGGCTAAGTCATGGTTAGCAAGTATGGGCTATGATGAACATATGGGAGCTCGAATGCTATCAAGAGTAACAACGAGAGAGCTCGAAGACAAAATCATTGATTACCTCTTAAATAATACTTCTGACCATATTTGTGTAGAGTATGATCAATCATTGGATGCTTTAACACTGAACGGCAATTGACCGTTCAGTGTTTTTTGTCTTAAAAATTGACTTTTTACTATTATCGAATAAATTAACTACATCGAAATGAGGTGAGTTTATGAGTATATCCAAGTTTTTTAAAACAGGGCTAATCACCCTTTGCACATTCGGTCTACTTACTACACCAGCCTTTGCAGCTACTAGTGGAACTAACGACGCAACTGTAAGCGTTTCTGGAGGAACACTATCTTTAACACCTCCCCCAAGCACAGCTACAATTACAGGAATAACACTAGATGGAACTACACAAACAACAAATTCAACAAATAATGTTGGAGGAGACGTGGTTATTAATGATCCTAGAGGTACGGGCGACGGTTGGAGAGTCCAAGTCTCAGCTTCTCAATTTACAGAAACTGTAGACCCAGGGATTCAACTACCGCTAAACAGCTTGCAGCTAGGAGGAATGACTATTGTAGCTGGATCAGGCTCAAACGGAAACCCTACATTAGTTAATGGTCCAACGTGGACAATCGATACAGGTTCAAATGTTACACTGCTAAGCGCAGCTTTAAATGATGGTATGGGTACATATAACCTTAAGTTCGACCCAGACGCATTGACACTTACCGTTCCTGCTTCTGCTAAAGCTGGTAGCTATTCAAGCACTATGACTTGGACTGTAGTTTCTGGACCATGATATGGAACGCACTAATAGTGCGTTCTTTCTTTTTTAGACTAAAGAGGACTTTTAACTATCCCCCCTCAACAATACAATAGTCACTTTTAAAAGGAGCGTATTCATTTTATGAAAATATTGTTTAAGGTACTAGCCACTTTAATTATATCTGTTCCATTAATCGCACAAACCACTTACGCCGAATCTTCAGGAACTCTACCTTTTTCCATAACACCTGAAATTGAATCTAATCAAAAAAAACATGTAACAGGGTATTTCGACCTCGATGTAATTCCAAATCAAACTTACAACTTGAAAGTTAATATTACCAACCTAAGGAATAAGAAAGTACATTTGATTGCCAAGCCCACAAACGCACTTAGTTCTCCTAGTGGAGGAATCCAATATATTGAGAAAGATAATACTCCAGATTCAACTTTGAGCGATACTACATATGCAATAAAGGAGAATATAGACATAACTGAAACAATTACATTAAAAGCAAGGGAAACAAAGAGCATACCGTTTAAAGTAACTATCCCCAAAGGTGCTACCGGAGTATTACTCGGTGGATTAAATTTTGTTGAGAAAAACCCTTCAAGCGAGGACGAAATTGACACGAATAATAAAGACGTTTCTTTTGTAATTAAAAATAAGGTTGCGTTTACGATGGCAATTAAGCTCAACACAAACCAACCAGAAGAAACTAAGGTCTCATTTACAGATACCTCGATAGAAGTTATACCTGCTGGTCCCCTACTCAAAATAGGAATCAATAATCATAACGCAACCATAACCGAAGATATAAAAGGCACATTCCGAGTGTTTGATAGCGCCAATGAAGAAGTTTTTAACGGAAAATTTGGCTCATTCAAAATGGCTCCAAAATCGTCGATCAAATACCCTGTTTTCTGGAGAAGTGATACGTTTACTCCTGGAGACTACACAATTGTAGTTAAAGGTGAACATAAAGGCGAAGAAATCTCCTTTGAAAATGATTTCAAAATAAAGAACAATACAGTGAAAACATACTATGAGCAAACTGGGTATACCCCTCCCAAACCAATGTTCTTTTCCATGCCATGGTGGGGATGGGGATTAATTGGTGTAGGATCTATTCTCTTCATTTTTATTGGTATACGATTTGGAGTTAAAAAAGCAGAAAGACGTATGGAAGATATCCTTAACTATAAAGAAGTAGACAATGACAATGAATAACAAGACCGCATTTTGCGGTTTTTTTTAGGCTTTTCTTACTTTTTATTAAAGGAATCTCTAACACATATTTTCGGAGGTTAGTTTCCATGAATACATATTTGAGTTTCAAAGCATCTATAGGCAATAATAAACCAGATACTGTTCTAAATAATACGGACTACTGCCCTTTCTGCGATCTAATTAATTTGAAAAAGACAAATAATGTTCTGTTAGAAAAAGGCGAGAAAATTTTCATAGAAAACAAGTACCCTGTAGTAAAAAAATCTTACCCTATTGTATTTATTGAAGACAGTTCTTGCGACTTAAACATTTCAAATTATCCAAAGGAAAAGCTATATGACGTCATATCAACTTTTATAGACAACTGGTTAGAATTAGAGAATTCAAGCCAATTCAAATCCGTTTTAGCTGTTAAAAACCATGGTCCATTTTCTGGAGCAAGTATAAAACATAGTCATTGCCAGCTTGTAGGTTTTTATGAACATGATTGTTTTGCAGACATCAAATCATCAGACTTTAGAGGAATAAACATAATCTCCAATGATTCTTTAGTATGGAACATATCAACGAAACCTAGAAGTGAATTCTACGAATTCAACTTAATCTTAAAAAAAACTAGCTCATTCAAACTGTTCTGTGATTATTTACAAATAACAACCAACTATATATTAAATCATCTAAATACCAAGTACAGAAGCTTCAATTTAGCTTTCTATCATTACAACGGAGATATTATAGTCAAAGTCATTTCGAGAGGTCCATCAAGTGTATTTCTATTGGGATATTCTTTAAGCCAAGTACCTGACAACATCAAAGAAATTTCAACTGACATTCAACTAAAATATAATCTTACTTAATTATTTTAAAATATATGAATAAATCTTTGAATTTGAAAGATAATATTCATACAACTGAATAGTTGTAATCTTATTTAAAGGAGTTTTGTATATGACAAACGCTAGATCAAACAACTCTAACCAACTTGTAGTTCCAGGTGTATCGCAAGCTATTGACCAAATGAAGTACGAGATTGCTACCGAGTTTGGTGTAACTCTTGGTCCAGATACTTCATCCCGTTCAAATGGTTCTGTGGGCGGAGAAATCACAAAGCGTCTTGTACAAATGGCTGAACAACAGCTTGGCGGAAGATAGTCAATTCTTTTTATAAAAACCACCCTCTTGTTGACCTAAGCCCTTATTTTGAGGAAACTTAGGTCTTTTTCTATTTGGAAGTCTCCCGTTTGCTGAACAAGGTCTAATCAATTTATTTCAAAAGGATAGAGTGATGCGCTCTATCCTATTTATGTTTTTTTGCTACCGTCATAACTTCCTACCAAACACAAAGGAAACTTCTTTGGTATGTACAATTTACTTAATAACAAAGAAGCAAGCTAATGCATAAATGATAGACATAATTAGATACACAAATATCGATGGCGATTCACTACGATTGAAATTGACATTGTGAATTTTAGATAAGGTGGTGGGCGAATTTTGGATAAAATGAAATCTACTTTGGAAAAGGTCAAAAAATCTACGTTACTTTATGAGTTAGAAATGCTGCATGATGACTCCCCTAACATCTCAACACACGTAGGAGGAAAACCCTATCTTTTAGTTGATGAAAAGCAACCCTCCTGCTCTATATGTAAAGACATGATGAAGTTTGTTTTTCAAGTTAGGATTCCAGAAGATAACGACATTACTTTATATTCCTTTTATTACTGCTTCACTTGTTGCAAAACAAGTGGCGACAAGGGTTTTGAAATTAAAATACATAAGAATCCCACTACAGAGAAAATGCGAAAGAAGATCCGTGTTTCACAACCATATCCATATGGAGAATTCTACTTAGAGGCATTTTGGAACTTTCCAAGCTCTGATTCATTGTATGAGATCGAACCCTCCATTGCTGAAGAATTAGCCAAGATTTATGGCGATGATTGGGAAGACTTATATAAAAAATCAATTGCCGAAAATTACGAGACTCTACCATTCGAACCTTATAATTTTTACTCCGGTTACCCTAACTTTCTTGAAACTCCCCATTTTCCAATATGCGATTGTTATAAGCATATGGATTTATGGATGCAGTTAGACACACAGGAACATTTCAATATGATCTGGGGAGATTTTGGTTGTCTTTATATATTTAAATGTCCTAAAGATAACAAGTTTCAAATCCTTGTTCAACAGTAAGACCGCTACTTTAGCGGTCTTTATTTATATGCAAAAAGGGGTACTCCCTCATCCTGGAGCACCCCTTTTTTATTAAGTTATTCATTTGGCTTTATTATATCTACCCAATTTTTAATTATCAATATACTGTGACCACTTTTTTAACAAAATATTTGCATTACAGGACTTTTTATTTATTTTGTAGAAAGGGGGAATGGAATTTGAAGAAACCCTGCAAACTACACTCTTTAATTAATTTATTGTACATAATACGGCTTAAATCCGACTGCCCTCTACTGCTTAACAATAGATAAAAATTGCTTTTATGGTTTTAAAAACAGTTTAACTCTTAATGTAAAAAGACTATATGTCTAATCATTTTAAATGGAGGTGAAAATTATGTCTCAAGAAAATTACTTAAAAAATATAGGAAGGAAACAAATATCAAAATCGTGGTCTGGAACATTTGATCAATATTTTAAAATAGCGATAAACAATCCACATGTTGCTCAAACTTCGATTCAAAGGATTTATAACATGATTCTAAGCTATGGAACTTCACAAGACCAAAATAACAAAACTACCTATAACTTTTTTGAAGGTAAGATGTTTGGATCCGAAAGACAAATTGAAGAAATTATGACTTACCTCAAGGCAGCTTCTATGGGATTGGATATAAAGAAGCGCGTCTGCCTTTTGCTCGGTCCCCCAGGAAGCGGAAAATCAGTATTCCTTTCCCTTTTAAAGAAAGGGTTGGCAAAATACTCTCGAACCAATGCCGGATCTTTATATGGCATAAAAGACTGCCCTATTCATGAAGAACCTCTTCACCTCATCCCTGAAGAAGATCGAGAAGAAATACACAGAAAATTTAATATTAAAATAGAGGGAAAACTATGTCCTGTATGTCAATATCGGTATGATAACGAATGGAAACAAAACATTAATAATGCCGAAGTGGAACGTATTTATATTGATGAAGAAACCAGAACGGGAATAGGTACCTTTGCACCTTCTGAAAGTAACGAAATGGAAGAACTGTATGGTTCAGTTGACCTAAGGAGAGTACAGAATTATGGGAATGCTGGGGATGTTAGAGCTTTTGATTTCAATGGAGAGTTACATAGCGCAAATCGTGGAGTAATGGAATTTATAGAGGTGTTAAAAGCAAACCCCTCCTTCCTCCATGTATTGCTAACCCTCGCAGAAGAACAAAGCTTTAAGACACCTAGATTCCCACTCCAATTTGTAGATGAATTGTTGATCGCACATACAAATGAAGGTGAGTTCGAAAGATTTATATCTGAGAAAGAAAATGAGGCTGTAGTAGACCGCCTATACATAGTAAGAATGCCATACAACATGAATTACAAACATGAAGAACAGATATACCATAGCGCCCTTAAGACTAAGTTAGTTGTCAAAGGCATCACTGTTCATCCAGACGCCATCCGCTTAGCCAGTAAATTCGCAATCGAAACACGAAAGAATGATAACCCCTTGCGTTCAGGTATGGGCGGGATATCCCCTCGATTCATTTTAAACACTTTAGGTATAGCTCTTGTTAATGCAGTTGACTCTGTTGTTACTCCTAAAGTGATGATAAACACATTGAGCGACCAGATCTATCACTACCCCGTTCTCAATACAGACCAGAGACAAACATATCTTGGTTACTTGAAAGATTTAGAAGAAGAACTGAATTCTGCAACAGCCAAAGATGATAAGCAACCCAAAGGTAGTAACGACCTGGGACACGATCCGTTTGACCAAGTTATAGGAAATGATTAATATTTTTATTGTTTACTTGTATTGTTTTTACTCTAAGGTTTCGTAAGATATTGGGGGTGGTGGGTTGGTGAGGAAAGAGCATACTACCCCCTTCCCAATGAAAAGGGTAGGCTCTAGGCTAAAAATATTGAGGTTTGGAGCCATTGTATGAGTGCTTCGCAACATAGTGTTCCTTTCGCTTGGATTATTAAAGCTTTTAAGGAAGTCATCCAGGTCCCGCTTTACTGACCGTTCCACCACAGAACACACTATGACCTACCTTGCCTTACGACAACGGGGACGGGTATATATGCATACATAAACAGAAAGCACAAATACCCTCACACCATTTTGGTATGAGGGTATAAATATCCTTGTGTTCTACTTATATTGCTCTGGAAAGCTAATGCCCCTCTAACGGGCGACGCACCGCTCGGAATACACCAATTAACTTGGGAAGCGGGGTGGGTACCATCCACATCTAACACAAAATGTTAGCATTCTTTGCTGATCTTATATTAAGACCATCATCACTTGTTGGCGCCCCTATCGCTGGGCATGATGATTAGGTTGGCGATACGTTATCGAATTAGTATATAGGATCATCATTTGGTTAGCAGTTTTAGTGCATATAAAAAAGACTCGATCCTCTTCCCGATCCAGTCTAAAAAAGGGCATAAATACCCCTGTAACGGATGAGGAAAAGGTTAAAAAGAGTGACTTCACCACTTAACCTTCTACGGTTATATTATAACCAAATATCATTTATCCTGTCCACATAAATTCTAAAAAACATTTGTTTTATTGTTTTTTATCGAAAAAACCCCTTTATAAACCCTCAAGGCAAAGCCCTTTACATATTAAATTACAATAAAACATATAAAAAGTTAAATTTATATTGGAAAAGGTATTATTTTTTGAATTTTATTATGCTAAAATGCTTTCAAATACACTTCGGTCACCTAATAGGGGGAATTCTTATGTTTAGAGATTTTCGTAAACTGGTTAAAGCAAATGGTCATAGGGGATGGAGACTTGAAGAAGAGGAAGGCGAAATCTATCTCTCGAAGTTCGATACGAATTTTAATGATGACGAATATAGGATTTTTGCCCGCAAATCAGAAGGTAAACTCCACATTATCAAAGGAATAAAGATCAAAGGCGATGGGAAAATTAGACCTCTCAGCAAAAAGCACCAAGTCATGAAAGTGGCTCTTCAAATATCTGACGAATTTAATACTAAATCACGCAACGTAGCCTGAACACCCTATCCTAGAAGGCAAAAGAATATGGCATGATCTAAACAATTAATTCCGACAAAAAAAGATAGTAGGGATATTTAATCCTTACTATCTTTTTTATATGTATATGTGTGTTTATAACAAATAGGGTGGTTTTACGAGACCAGAGTTAATCTTGCTCTATTTCTTTCTTTATATTCAGCTAAAAAGGACTCTAACTTCTCTTTGTTGTGTATGTAGTATCCATCCGAATCTTTCTTATGGTACGCAGTAACTAAATCATATTTTTGGACCTTACCCTCACTTACCTCTAAAAGAAAGTCCTCCCCTTTATTCATTCCGGTCGTTTTCTTATCCACCGTAAGAATTAAGGCAGAACCTCCTATTTCCAATACCTTATCAATGAACAATTGGCTATCCAATTGAATAGCCAGCCTGCTTGTAAATTCATTGTTATGTAAAGAGTAAGTTCTCTTAATTATGTTTGGGTTTTCAATCACCCTTTTAAAGTCTAAAGGGAGTGAATTTATACACCAAAGATAGTGGGCAAATAAAAAATCCGGCATATCCATCATCAACTGTATAAAACTCTTGTGTTGTCTCTTTAAGTATCTTGCTATAGTCGGGATTTGATATGAAGCGTTTATAACCTGTTGGAGATCCAGTGACTCAAAAGAATTTTTTCGATACCTGAAAAAAAGGTCCTGCAAATGTTTGTCCATCATTCCACCCGCTTTTTAACATTTTATTAAATTATAACAAAATCATATGTTTTTTTCATTAAATAATAAAAACGGTGTTAGAATTTACAAAAAATATTTATTTTTATATAAAAAGAGGTGGTTATTTGATTAATGATGTTCGATTGATGGGTTTTTTTGGTGCTGATCCAGAAGAAAAAGAAACTTCAAATGGTTTTAAATATGCACGATTCCCTCTCTCTTTGTATCGGTCTGGAAGTCAGCAGCGCGGAAATTGGATTCAATGTGAAGCAGGATTTCGTACTGGAGAAATTGTTTTAGAATTGGGTAAAAAGAGAGAAAGGGCAATTATTGAAGGTGAATTAAGAGTTGATACCTGGGAATCAGAAGAAAAGGAATTTCGAAGCCGAACCTACATTCGTGTTAAAAGGGTCATCTTTCCTGATATTAAAATGACCAAATCCATTACGACTAATAGTGAAAGCGAGAATCGCATAGAAGATACTGGTGACGTTTCTATAAATACTTCTCAAGATACTCCAAAATCGCAAGGTGAAAAGGCTAACCCTTCTACCATTACTCCAAATAAGGATCCATTTTCAGGTTTGGAATTCGAAGATTTTGACCTTGATTCATAAAAGAGCGAAAGCTATTAATAATTAGCTTTCGCTCTTTTTAGTGTATTGTTCAACTTTGTACTTAGTCTTTTACAATCACTTATATTTCCACTCTGTAAACCTAGATATAAATCTTGTTTTAATTGAATTATGTCTTTTTTCATCTCAGTATTAAGCCCTTCCATAATTTCAGTTGAGTTTTCTATTGTATTTAATATGGACGTTTTAATTTCTTGATAAGCTAAGAGTTTTTGATTAAACTCCTCTAAGTGATTTAGGACTTCTTCAGTGCTATGCAAAGGATCTTCTTGAATATTTGTGTTGATTTCCTCTTTATATTTACCTAAATCATTGATTTGGTATGCGAATTCATGAGGATAGTAATTACTTTCACTTATAATTGAAACCCCGTTTGCTTTTACATCTTCTAATCTCTCCAGCGCTTTCTCCCACTCACTTTCACCTTGTTTCATCCTTGCCATTAGTTGAACGTTCATGTCCATATACTTCTCCAATTCCTCATTGATCTCTTCTTCTTCGTAATCCTCTCGCGTAACTCGTTCCAATATTTCCAATCTAAGCTTTTCACATGATATAATTTCTTTTTTTGTTTCGCCATTAAAACCATTTTCATCAAAGGCTTTATCTTTCACTTTTACGATGTATTTCTCTCTATTGTCTTTTTTAATATTTATTCTTTCTTGCAGTAACTTCTGTTTACGAATCTTGTTTATCAGAAGAGTTAAAAACAATATTAGAACCGCTAACACAAAATAATAATACGTCATTCTTATCACCCCAGCTATTTCTAACATAATAAAAAAGAAGCCGCTAGGTTATAGCAGCTTCTTTTACAACCAAGGTGGTGTCTCTTCATTAAAGCCACTCGTACTTTTAGGTAGTGAAAGAAATATCTGTTGTAGTTTAAGCCCTTCTTTCATTTGGAACTCTTCCCTGCTCTTTTCATCTTCTATATGAAAACCTATTGAAAAAATCCTCATAACCTGTTCTGCAAATTTAGCAGCCCGAACACTGGTCATTGTATACGTACTCGCCTCATCTATTAACCACTCCATCTGGTAGTCGACTTCTTTGTTGAAGTAGGTATTATGTTCTGAAAGGTAGTTGAAAAACGGACGATATTCGTCACTTAGTTCCTTGTATATGTATTTATTAGCGAAATCCATGCTGACACCAATATTTCTGATAAAATTTTTAGCAATTATTGAATTATCGGTAGGACCATTGCCAGCTTCGTCCACTAACATTACCGCCATACTCTCCTTTACGTCTTTTGAAAGCAGGTCAATAACCTTTCTTGCTGTATAAGCTTTCACGATCCTATCTGTACTCTCATTTTGACTTTTATTTTTGGATTGAAGATGATTATAAACCAAATCACTCTTGTCCTCATACTCATCGAATTGTTGAGTATTCAATTTAGACTGATTAGCAAATTCCAACATATCTGTTTTAGTAAACGACTGAACATTTTCCTTTGCATATTTTGCAAAAACCTCTTTTAGGATTTGTACCTCTTCTTTCTTATGTTGAATGGAATCATTGTAGTTACTTGGCGTATCCAACTCCTCTGCATGAAATTCCTTAATAGCTCGTTCCAGGACTGCAATCCTCATTTCTTGGAAAATAATCTTTTCTCCAATTGTAATCATCAGTAAAAATTCATTCGTGAATACTTGCGACGTTTCATCCAACACGCCTTCTTTTCTTACCATTTCTGTAATTTTGTTTATTTCTTTATTATATTGCCTATCCGTAACCATATTTAAGTCCTCCTTCTTTTCCCTAACTCCTCCAACTCACTCAACCAATAACCTCTGTGCTCTAATGTAGGAATATTTTTAGTGAAATACATTCTTATCGAATTTTTATTTTTGAATAGTTCGTACAACCATTCACCAGATTCTGTTTTAGAGCCGAAAAAATAATGATCACCTATCCTACCGATATCAAATATTTGTACTCCCCATTGACTATCTCTTAATTCAAAAGACGCATCATCTTTTATTCTCACACCAGTATTTGCTTCAAATTTCAGAATCGCTTTCAGAATCGCTTTATACCTATCAAACCCATTTTCCTTTGAATGGCGGTCCAAATCTAATCTCAAATTCATCCTCAGCACCCCTTTTAATTGCATTATAAAATATGAAAAGTTATTTTTCACGACTTGGTATTGAACAATTATGTTATATTTATCATTAAATAATATTTTTTATTAATATATGGAGGTTAGTATGAGCGAGGAAAAGATATGGAAATCAGAAGAAATTTCAGAAGACAAAGCAAGATACCTCTCTTCAAATTTGGAAAGAGTTTATAAGGACTTCCCTTTGCCAATCTCAAAATTGCTACTTTCGATTGGGATAGACAACCCAAATCAGGCGTATCAATATTTAAAGCCTACACCAATGCAATTACATAACCCCTTTCTTTTGAAAGATATGGAAAAATCAATACATAGGATAAATCAAGCTATTAATAACGGTGAAAAAATTATTGTACACGGCGATTATGATGCTGATGGTGTGACCACCACAGCTCTTTTCATTGAGGGTTTTAGACTCCTTGGTATTGATGTGGACTATTATGTACCTAATCGTTTTGAGGATGGTTATGGGTTAAACATCAAGAATGTAGAGAAATTCGCTAAAGAATACGATTTAATTATTTCAGGCGATACAGGGATTAAAGAATTCGACACTTCCAAAAGAATTAAACAGACGGATGGCGCAGCGGACTTAATTATAACCGATCACCACGAACCATTGGTTCTAAAAGGAAATGAACTTAGCGAAGCTCCAGAATCGGGCGTTAAGGAATTATACGGCGAGGACTATATTATTTTACCGGATGCCTTCTCTGTGATAAATCAACATCGTCTAGGTGATCCTTACCCAAACAAATCCTTATCCGGAGTTGCAGTAGTATTTAAACTCTTTGAAGCTCTATTTATTTCAAGAGGCGAAAACCTAAACCCACTCTACAACCTATTAGACTTGGTAGCGATAGGTTTGATAGCGGATCTTGTTCCACAATTAGATTTTAAAAAATCTAGCCACGAAACAATTATTGATTTCGAAGTTCGCACAATGAGTCATTATGGGATAAACATCATGAATAAGAAACCCAAGCCATGGTTGGGCGCTATAAAAGAAATTACCGGAATTGATGAAGATATTAATTCAGGTCATGTTGGTTTCCGCATCGGTCCATTGTTTAATGCTCCAGGTAGACTTGAAGATCCCACACCTGCTGTTGAGCTATTAATTGAGAGAGACTACGAAAAAGCTTTTGAAAAAGCTAAAGAGTTACGCGATATAAACGAATTGAGGAAGAAACAAACATCTGATGGTTGTAATGAGGTATTCTCATCTTTTGAAGCGGTTGGAGAAGAAGCCTATGATTTTGGAATATCCGTACAGTCGGATTCATTCCATATTGGTATTGCAGGACTTGTAGCTAGTAAGCTTTGCCAACATTACTATCGCCCTTCTATAGCTCTCGCCCCAGTAGAAGTTGATGGAAAGACGGTATTAAAAGGAAGTGCTCGCTCTATCCCAGGAATTCATGTTCTTAACATGATGCAAAAGGTTCAGCGTGTAATTGGACCATTTGTTCACGGAGGGCACTCTCAAGCAGCTGGTATGACGTTAGAACCAGAGAGATTTGAGGAATTTAGAGATGCCTTTAGAGAGGCTTGCTCAGAGCACGAATCAGAAGCATTCACTCCGGTTCTATCCTATAATGCAAAAATAGAATTGGAAGATGTGACGTTTGAGATGATTGATTACCTTAAAATGCTCGAACCATTTGGACAAGGTAACAGAGAACCTCTTTTTAGAACAGATGAAGTTGAAATTAAAGAATTTAAGCCGATCATGGAAGGCAAAGGATGCATTATTACTGTAACCGATGGCACCCAAAAAATAAAAGGCATTAAATTCTCTGACGGAGAAGCAATTTCCGCAAAATACGAAAATGCGCTCTTGAATAGCCCCGGAAATCCTAAAGCCAATATCTTATATAAAGCACAGACCAATACCTTTAGAGGCAATACCACTCTTCAACTAGGTATAGAAGATATTCGGTTTATTTGAGAATTTAGAAAACCTGTTTAAGAAACAGGTTTTTTATTTTTGAAAAAAACGATTAAAAAATTGCCAAGAAATACCATATGTTGTAAGTTATTTTCGGCGAGGAGGTGTTTCTTTGAATATTACCTACAATGAATGCACTTCATGTTATCAACCCTTAGAAAAGGATGACATTGAACTTAATAAAACTCACGAAAATCATTACTACCCTATATGTAAGAACTGTTTAACCAAATCAACCACCCGAATAATGAAAATAGCAAACAAAGAATCGTAGTTATAACTTCTGGGAACCAGAAGTTTTTCTTTTCCATTTCTTTGACAATTTGGTTGGTGCACTAGTAAACTCTTCGAAATGTTTTGGAGGAGGTGCGCTTTGAAACCATTACGAGAGAAACTTACATATAAAATGTTCATACAATTATATAAAAAAGAAAATAAATCTCTAGAAGAAATAGGCGAACTGTATCAGGTGTCTCGACAACGTGTGCACCAATTAAAAAAGGAGTATGAAAATATACACGGCAGTATTGTGAGGCGAAAAGTGATTGATCCTCTCACACTGAAAAAGTTTCTAGATAGAAATTTTACTGTTGAAGAGATAGCTAACCGGTTTAATTTGAATCGCAGCAGGGTCACAAGGATGATTGCAAAGTATCAAAACGACTTTGAAAAAGGCGTCATACCGATTAAATTAGAAGTTAAAAAATCCACAGATATAATATCCGCTAAAGATTTAGATGAACTTTATAATAGTGAACTATTAACAGATCATGAAATAGGTAAGATATACGGATTTTCACCTTCTTTAGTAAACTCGTTGAGGAAAAAATATGGCATACATTCGCGGAAATCCAAATCGTACCGAAAGCTACCAAAAAAGTTAACCAGGGAAGTATTTTTGGATATGTATTTCCGCAAGAATAAGAGCGTTAAGGAGATAGCAGAACAATTCGACAGTAGCATTTACGCTGTTTTACAACTAAAAAAAGAATATTTAAGCGAAGAAAAAGGAGCATAATAATATGCTCCTTTTCAAATAAACCATATGAAGTTTTGCTATTGTTTACCTCAAGTCTTCTGGTTTAGTAGGATCAATAAGGATGAGCTTTGCACCAATTTTTTTAGGATCAACTTTTTGACTATATGCAGCTCCGTAGATTGTATGTAGAATTTTTAACGCTGTTTCGTGCTCTAGGTTCTCAAGTTTAATTAATACTATTTTTTTATCTTCAATTAGGTCTGCAACAAAGAAAGCATCTCTCTCATCTTGAGGTTCTACCAACCTACACCTTACTGTAGCCTCTTTAACAATCGCTGAGCTAAGTTGGTTTGAATTACTTGCAGACTCTTCCTTCGTTTCACTCAGACCCCTCTTCAATTTAAAATCATGAAGTTTGTCTTGCACATTATTTTTTTCAGCCTTAGGAGCTGTTTCTTGTTTATCATGTGCTTCGTCAGACGGATTAACTACTTTAATAAAATCTTTTACAAATCCCTTCATATCCTCATGCCTCCTTAATGTTTTTGTTTTTTATTGATTTTTCCAACAAAGTTGTTAGTATTTCTTCGAGGTGATGCTTATGTCTTATTACGACAACTTTATCCCAGGGCAATGGGTTGACCACATCGACACTAATGATTTTGTGGATTTGAATAAAAAACCTTTTTTTAAGAGCCCCTATTTTTTATGTATTCCTACAGAAAAAACCAATTCCCTTTTAAAAGAGGCAACTACGTTAATACATACTGAAACTAGAAACATCGAACCTACCCCTTCATCTATGCGAGATACCAAACATGATAAAAACTCTGCACTAAATCAATTGATTCCAGGTGTCCAAGATAAAAGTTTAAAAAAACGTTATGGATTCAGCGAGACCCCCAGAGATCTGCTAGGGTATTACCGCTTTGACAAGTATCCTGAAATCCCCAAAATGAAAACCGTTTACGATATCTTTGAAGATATTTCTACTAGTGAGTTTCAAAAATTGTTCAAAATTGATTTAATTAAATATGCTCCTTCTAACTTTACACCCAGCCTTATACATCCCGATGTACGCAAAATTGCACTCTATGGGACGAAGGCAATTATCAAGGATAAGAAAGATTATTTGAAGTCATTAGAAAAGCATTTAAAAACAACTGAATGGATAGAAAGAAGAATTCTTTTTAATGAGGAAATTGATGCTCTCAAAGAGTTAGAGAAATTCTGTAAAAAGCATGGGGTGGATGTCTCAACACCTGCTAATTCAGCTGAAAAAGCCATTAGTGTATGTTACTTAACAATCTTAGCATCAGTAATTGAAAACCCCTCAGTCCCTTTCTCTTTAACTCAGATCATACCGTTTATAGACATCTTCATACACGCAGACATTGAGAACGAGGTGATAAGCGAAGAAAGTGCTCAAGAGTTAATAGACCACTTTTATATAAAGTTATGTTTGATACGCTTTGTAGTCTCCCCCTCTATACCAATTCATCACAAAGCTGAACCGTTCTTTATGGGTGAAACTTTCGGAGGAACGTATATTACCAAGACCACTTATCGTTTTCTTCACTCTGTAAAAAACTTTAATTTACACCCTTTCTCCGTGAGAATTCTAGTTGATCCTTCAACACCACTGCCATTTAAAGAGTTCTGTGAAGAATTATTAAAACAAAGAATACCAGTAACATTCTTTAGTACGAGGATATTTAAAAATAAGAAAGACCAGTGTATATTCCCATATGGACAAGCGGGTATACCAGGCGAAGATATTGTACTGGACGGCGGGAGCTGTGACCTAGAAAAATTGTTATATCTCTCTATTAACGGTGGCAAATCCACAGAAGGAAAAATCAATCTTGCTTCTATTACACAACCACTACGCACTGATGACTTCTCACTTGATGATGTAATGAGGAGATTTAAAGATTTTTCACAGCATATTTTAACGCTATATGCTGAAATGATTAATGTCCTTTTCTATTTGAATGAGACCCACTTGAAATTGACTATTCGCAAATCCTTAATGAACAATCTTAACTACTACAAAGCTCAATTTGGTTTCAGTAACTTCTCCACCTTTCTCAAGATCTTATCCGCTGTTAAAGAAGGCAACTTCAATGTTGTTAGAGATAACAAAGGGAGAATAGAAGAAGTTGAGGTCTTGAAAGAACAAAAAATAGACCCTTCCCTTCCATCTCAAATATCATCATTCATATTAAAGGAACTAAAGAGAATTCCTATACATAAGAACGGAAGACCTTTCATCAGATTCTATGATAAAGAGATGTTAGACCTGTCTCAAACAGAAGATGGTCTATTCGAAAATACGATAGCACCGGAATACATCCCCGCCCTCTTCCCTAAAAGCCTACATAATGAAAACTTAGCGATAGGGTTCGATGATATCGAACAACTTATTAAAAATAATATTACCGAAATAAATATTTCTACTAACCATTCCATATCGAACAAGAACGGGATTTTGTATAGGTGAACACATAAATTAGATATGTAATATTGTAATTTTTAACAATTATAATATTACATATCTTTTTATTAATAAATTTTTGTTTTCATGTATAATGACCTTAAAAAGAAAATCTAATGAGAGAGGTGTGTTTTATGGAAACTGTAAATATCCAAACTGCCAAAGAACGTATTTTAAGTACACTAGCAATCAGCGAAACACTAGAGGACTTGAATTTAGGAGGTAAAATAAATCCTAAGTCTATAAAAAACAGCCATATTAAAGTTAATTCAGACGGTACAGTACAATATGGAAATATCGATCACAGCCCAAGTACAGAGATATCTCAGGGAAAATGCTATTTTCATAACGAAAATGGGCACAAAAATTCCCACCTAACTTTATACAAAGAAACTAATACGGCATACTGCTATTATTCAGGTTGCCCTGTTAATGATCACAATTTAGATCTAATTGAACTTGTAGCATGTTTAACTAACGAAATTGAAGTTTTCCAAATTAAAGATCGTGATGACCATGATGGAAAAAAAGCGTACATGAACGCACTAAACTACTTGATAAATGAATATGCAGACGAATTAAATATCCAATTACAAGGCAAAGGAGAGAAACGAGAGCTCACAGAAGAAGAAATCACGCAAAAGATACGTCAAACGTCAGCAGAATACTACCATTGGTTGTTACTGAACCACGATAAGCGAGAAGATGCGTGGAATTACTTATTGGAAAAACGTGGATTCAAATCAATTGATAAACATAAGCTTCTTGAACTCGTTAAAACCTATAAAGTTGGGTTTTCACCTGCAGCATTTGGAGACTATTCAAAAGGTACAAAAACGAACATTAAGATGCTCTACAATCATCTATTGAAAAAAGGTTACTCTAAAGAACAAATGCTCAAAGCTGGAGTAATCAAGGAATACAAAGATTCTGTTAGGGATACAGTCTTAGACTCAGTAGTTATACCCTACTTTTCTAATAGAAAGATTGTTAACTTCTACTCTCGCAGCATGAACCCAGAGTACGGTCATAACCGTTTATCAGGAAAAGTATCTGAGCCTGTAAATTGGAGTGTTGCGAAAAAGAATGAAGAGATTATCTTTCTTGAAGGTGAAATGGATTGGTTTACATTACTTTGTCTAGATATTGATAACTCAATCACTGCAAGAGGTACTAACGGTCTAACACCAGAACATATTCAAATGATCAAGAATTACAGAGATCAATCTAAGGAAAAGTTCTGTCAGACAGTTTACCTATGTCTTGATCCAGACGGACCAGGTAAAGCTGCTATCGCGAAAAAAGGACAAGAATTAGTAGATGCAGGATTTGTGGTAATGGTAATTCGTTTAGTAGACACAGATCCAAACGAGTTATTGCAAAACCACGGAACTGAAACAAAGGCTATTTTCGAAAAATACAAAGAACAAGCAGTAAGTTACGAGGCTTTCATGGTTGTTGACAAACTAGAAGGAAAAGACCTGTCTACGAACACTAAAATTTTCACTGAGCTGAAAAGAGTCTATCCTTATTTAAGACGAATTCCTAGGGAACTAAGAGGTGTGTTAGCTCTAGAAGTAGCTGACATTACAGGTATCAATGTAGAGTTGTTACAAGCCTCTTGGCTAGGAGCTAGTCGCGAAGATGAAATAGTTAAAGGGTTTGAAGAAGCTAGTGACAGAAGTTGGATGCTAGTTACAGAATCTCCGGAACTTTACTCCACCATACACGAACAAGGTATTAGGAATGTGGTTCTCCTTGAAGATAATCATGATTTATTCATCGAGAAATTCAAAGGCATTACCGCCTCCTCTATCGCAATTGATAATGAAATGTCACAAGAAGGGAGAAATGCAATCCTAAGTGAGTTGAAAGATTGTAATTACAAAGCCTTTATAGGTGATATTGAAGAAGTAAAAAATTCAAGAGTTCGAGAATTCATTAATTTCTTGGCTCCAATAAGCGAAATTAATACTTATCGTACAGCATAACCCCAAATATTTTGGGGTTTTTTTTCTTGCAATTTTATTTACATGCTAAAATTTTTCCACTAAGGAGGTGGTTCTAATGAGATACCCCAAATTTTGTTACAACCGAACCGGTGATTTAGATAAATTTGATAAGAATAGAATAACTAACGCCATACTAGGAGCATTTGAAAGTGCAGACGAAGGGAACCTATATATAGCTCAAAGGATAACTGCTTCTATTGTTGAGAAGATTATTCAAACATATCCTAGAGAGATCCCTGAGGTTGAAAAGATTCAGGATATAGTAGAAGAAACTTTGATGGCATACAATTTTAAAAAGTCAGCTAAAAACTATATCATCTATAGAAACCTACGGACACAGGAAAGGAGCGCTTAACTAAAAAAACATGAAGGCTAGCCTTCATGTTTTTTTCTCACACTTATTTTTTCAAACAACTTTTCCACGTTATCTCCGAAGACCAAAGATAGTGTGCCAAATTTATAGGATAGTATAATGTAACTGAATGCACCTAAGCAAACTCCAACTATTACGTTTATTATAGCGGTAGTATAATCGGAACTTGTTAGAATTGCATCAGAAAGTTCATTTATTATCAGTAGCAACATCGCCATAATAAAACCAAACTGAAATACTTTCAGGGTAACTTCTTTGATTTCATGAAAACCAAACCCAATAACCTTATTAATAATATAGAAATTTATTGCGATAGAAATCAAGAAACCGATGTTAGTGCTTATGATGGCTCCTAAAGAGCCCCACAATACTATGAAAAAGTAGTTTGTAAGTAGTTTAAAAGAGAACCCTAAAAACAAACTCACAACTGCCTCTTTTTGTTTATTAACCCCCTGTAGTATTGCTGCAGTTACAATGAATAATGCAAATAATAGCGATGTAGGCGCATGCCATGTCATGACGTATCCACCCAAATCCGCATTTTGAAGTCCGAATAACATCACGAATATTGGTTTTCCTAATAGTGATAGACCGATACATGATGGCACGATTAAAAATATTATGATTTGTAATATCTTCTTGATTTTCCCTTTAAGCTGTACCCACTTTTTTGAGGTGTAAGATTTTGTTATAGCCGGAACAAGGGTTAAACCGAATGCAGTTGCCAACGAGACAGGTATTAATATTACTTTTTGAACCAATGCGATAATTGAGTTCACCCGCTCAGCCTCAACTAATTCATACCCTACTTGAGAACTAGTTAATGCTGCATTGATTATGAACGTATCTGCTATTTGAAATAATGGCAGAGCTAACCCTATTATCACAAATGGTATTGCGTATGTAACAAGTTCCTTATACATCTGTACCAAAGACAGGTTAGGTATGTTTTTACTAGAATTTATTTTTTCTTTAAAGTAACTTCTTCTTTTCACATAATAAATCACCAATATGACAAGCCCCGCCAAACCGCCAATGAATGCGCCAAATGTCGCGAACCCTACAGCTTTTGATATTTCTCCTGAATTGATATAGATGATTATGAAGCTCATCAAAAGAATAAACATGATCCGAACGATCTGCTCTATAACTTGCGACACAGCAGTAGGACCCATCGATTCGAACCCTTGAAAATAACCTCTCATCAGACTCATTATGGGTATTATTAAGAGAGCAAAACTGACCATTTTTATAACATAAATCACATCACTTACATGATTTCCTGTTTTAGAACTTCCATCTACTAATAATTCAGCTATATATGGTGCAGAAAAATAAAGTGTAGTAAAAGCGATTAAACCAGTAACACCCATTACGACCAATCCTGATTTAAAGAGGCGGTTACTTGTCCTATAGTCCCCTAGCTCATTGTACTTAGCTACAAACTTAGACATCGCTAATGGAACGCCCATTGTCGAAATGCTTATCATTAAGATGTATGGTTTATAACCATATTCAAAAAGTATATATCCATTCGTCCCAACAATAAAAGTAAAAGGGACAATATATATAAAACCTAATATCCTTGAGATTGTACTTGCGAGAGTTAATATAAATGTGCCACGTATTAAGTTGCTCAACTACTTCAACACCTTTTCTTTTTGGGTACGACCAGTATAAAAACTTAAACTTGAAAAGGCGAGGTTCGCTTCAGATGTTTTGTCATATCTCCTTATCCTTATATTTTTCCTTGCAAAATAATAAAAGAGAGGGCTACCCCTCTCAATCATCAACATTCAATATGTTGTACTTTCTTAATACCGCAATAACCTCTTCGTAGACATCATCCTTAGAACCTGAAGCGTCTATCTTCTCCATTTGATAAGGACAGTGGTTCTCATAATATTCTTCGTATCCTAACTTCGATAAACTATGGAATCTCATACTTTCATTGTCTAGTCGATCTTGTTTTCCCGTTCTTTGTTCCAACCTACTCAATGCTACATCAGTTGGTATATCGAAGTATATTTCCAAATCAGGCAAAACGTTTAACGCCTTCTGATTTTGTTCCCAAACAAAATCATATCCAAGACCCCTCGCTTTTGCTTGGTATGCCATCGAACAAGCCACTGAGCGACTCCCGAAGACTAGCCCTCCATTTTCGACAGTAGGTTTTACGATCGTTCGATTTGTTTGAGCTCTACTAGCAGCATACAAATATACTTCCGCCACACTAGTGATCCCTGATTCTTCAATTTCTTTATATGCTTTACGAAGGTATTCTTTTGTAATCTCTAAGACTTCGTCACTGTTTAGCAAATATTCAATAGTTGATAAGCGATTGTCATCTTCTATGTCTAATATAACTGAACGAATTTTTTCAGCTTCTTTACTTCCACCAGGCTCTCTGAGCTTGGTAGCATTAGGGAATTTCTTAATTACCTCATTGTATGTTGTATCTTTCCCGCTTCCGTCTGGACCGGTGAAATTTATGTATCGAAATACTTTTGACATATGCTAACCCTCCACTTAATCTACCTCAGAGCTTACTAATTTCGACAAGATAGCACCGAACTTGAACTCTGGTGTCGCCAGGAATGGAATTGATATTGCTTTGGGATACTACCACAACCGCTTCCCCTTTATCAACATCAATTTCCATAATAAAACCTTCAGAATTATTTAGCTCACCTTTATTATCTGAGATGATCTTCACTCTATCTCCAATTTCAAACCCTTTATGTTCAATATACCCACCAATATGCAAGGGAACTTCTTCCTCTGGTACAGGTTGAGGTTTAGGGTGCCCAAGTATATGCCTTACTCCGCTTGGTGTCTTAACTCCATGGTATGTTTCGTTGTTTGAAATCATTTCTACAAACACATATCTCTCATATCCGGTCATTACTTTTTCTTTAAGTTGTCCCTTTTTGGTTTCATATGTTTCTTTTGGAACAAACACTCGAAAAATTAAATCTTTGTACCTGTTTGTTTTTGAGAGTTTAGTTAAGTCTCTCATGACCTTAAATTCATAGTTTTGATTAACTACTACAATATACCATCCTTTTTCTTGATTTTGCTTGTTATTTTGATTTTCTTCCTCCATAAAATTCTCCCCTTTATAAGTTAATATATATTTTTTAATATTTATTTTATCTAAAAACAAGGTTTTGCTTGTTTTTTAATACGGAACTCCACATAAAACCATTAAACATAATAAAAGGTGTATTTAGAGGTTATATTGACCTTTTATATGTTTTTACAATATAATTAACCTATAAAGGAGGCTTTTTTCATGGCAAAACAACCCCAAAATTACGGTGATGAACAGGTTCAGGTCTTAGAAGGTCTAGAAGCTGTTCGGAAACGACCAGGTATGTATATTGGATCGACCTCAGGAAATGGTCTCCACCACTTGGTTAAAGAAATAGTGGATAACTCTATTGATGAACACTTAGCTGGACATTGTTCAACGATTTCAGTAATTATACATAAAGATAATTCCATAACAGTAAAAGATAATGGACGCGGTATACCAGTTGGGAATAATGAAAAACTCGGCATACCTACTGTAGAAGTAGTGTTAACCGTTCTTCACGCTGGTGGTAAATTCGGCGGAGCTGAGTCGGGGTACATTAAATCTGGTGGTTTGCACGGAGTTGGTGCGTCGTGTGTAAACGCACTTTCCGAATACATGACCGCTACCGTTAAAAGAGATGGTAAAGTCCATAGAATTGAACTTTCAAAAGGGGATACTGTTAAGGAACTTCAAGTCATTGGGGAATGTCCCGAAGAAGAAACTGGCACAGAAATGTGGTTCAAACCAGATCCGACTATTTTCAAGGAAACGACTGTTTATGACTTTGAAGTTATCAGCTCACAACTAAAAGAAAGTGCCTACCTAAACAGAGGCTTGTCCCTCTCCATTACAGATGAAAGAAGCTATGACGAAGAAAATGAAACCTTTTTAAACGAAACTTTTTGTTTTGAGGGTGGGGTTTCTCAGTTCGTTACGGATATTAACGAGGCAAAAATATTAAAGTCTAAACGAGACATTGAGTTAATCAATGAAAAAGTAATATATATCAGCGATGAACAGGATGGCATTTCTGTTGAGGTAGCGTTCCAATACATTGATGACTTTGAGAAAGATGGCTTACGTAGTTACGCCAATAACATAAGGACTACTGAGGGCGGAACGCATGTAAAGGGTTTTAGAACCGCGATTACCAACAGCATTAAAAATTACATAACAGCCAAACAGATGGTCAAGCCAAAAGACATGCCTAAAGGTGATGACAATAAGCAAGGTTTAACTGCAATTGTATCTGTTAAACACCCCGACCCAGAGTTCGAGGGACAAACTAAAGGGAAATTAGGAAACGCTGAAGTTTCGAACATCGTTTCAACGCTAGTTTCTGACAACTTAAATCGTTATTTTGGGGAGAATCCGAACGAAGCCAATGCTATTGCGGAAAAAGTCATTCGTTCCTATAGAGAGCGAATTGCTGCTCGAACTGCCCGAAATATCGAGCGCAAAAAGAAGTCAGGTGACTCCACTCTTCCAGGGAAACTCAAAGATTGCGTTGGAAAGGATTTTTCAAAAAGAGAGATCTTTTTCGTTGAGGGTGATTCCGCAGGTGGGTCGGCTATTGATGGAAGAGAAAGACTCTACCAAGCTATCTTAGCGCTAAGAGGGAAAGTAATTAACACTGAAAAAGCAACGCTAAAAAATCTATATAACAACAATGAAATTGACGCAATTCGAAGGGCGCTTGGCACTGGTTTAGGAGACGACTTTGATTACTCAAAACTACGTTACAACAGGATTATTATCATGACTGACGCCGACGTTGATGGTCATCATATTTCTATCCTTTTGCTAACGCTATTTTATCGTTTCCTTCGCCCGTTAATCGAAAACGGTCACGTTTATTTAGCTAATCCTCCGCTATATAAAATTCAAAGTGGTAAAAAGGTTGAGTATGCCTACTCTGATGAAGAATTACAGGAAGTCTTGATTAGATTCGGAAACAACGCTGAAGTGCAACGCTACAAAGGTCTCGGTGAGATGAATAATACTCAGCTTTGGGAAACTACGATGGATCCTGAAACAAGAACTTTGTACCAGGTGCAACTAGAAGATGCTGAGCGAGCTGAAATAGTTGTCACTAACTTCATGGGCGACAAAGTGGAACCTCGAAAGCAGTTTTTAGCTGAAAATAGTTATAAGGCAGACATAGACGCATAAGGAGTTGTTTTAGATGTCTCAAGGTAATGTTAAAAAAGTAAGTATTGTAGATATTATGGAACGTAGATGGCTAGATTATGCTATGAGTGTAAACGTTAGTAGAGCGATTCCAGATGTTCGCGATGGTTTAAAACCTGTACACCGTAGGGTTCTGTATGCGATGTATGATTTGAAGATGACTCATAGCTCTCAATACAAAAAATCCGCTAGGATAGTCGGCGAAGTAATCGGTAAGTATCATCCTCATGGCGACTCTTCTGTTTACGATAGTTTGGTACGTATGCAACAGAAATGGAATCTACGTGCTCCCTTAATAGATGGTCATGGGAATTACGGTTCTATTGACGGGCTACCAGCCGCTGCTATGCGTTATACAGAAGCTCGGTTACATAAGATATCATCTGAGCTTTTGCGTGATATAAATAAAGATACTGTAGACTACGGTGACAATTTTGATGGCTCTGAAAAAGAACCCATTGTACTCCCTTCAAGGTTCCCTAACCTTCTAGTTAACGGCACTCAGGGTATTGCTGTTGGATTAGCATGTGTCCACGCTCCTCATAACCTCAGAGAGGTAATCGATGCTGTTGTGCATTTGATAGACAATCCAGATGCTCAAATAGAAGAGTTGGCGGAATACATTGAAGGTCCAGACTTTCCTACTGGTGGTTATATCATGGGAACAGATGGGATCAACAGTGCGTTTTTGACGGGTAACGGTTCGATCACAATTCGAGGTAAATGCCACATTGAAGAGACTGATAAACACACTCAACTAGTAATCACCGAACTCCCCTACCAAGTTCCTAAACAAGCTCTTATCGATAAAATCGATGAAGAGCAAATCAAATACAACCGTTATGAAAAAGATTTAAATAACAACAAACAAGTAGAAAAACAAGGACACGACTTCCGTGTTCCTAACGGGATTCGCGATGAGACTTCTCGTGTCAATAAAAACAATACAGTTAGAATTGTTATCACGCTTAAAAGGGATGCGAACCCAGAAAGCACTCTTAATCATTTATACAAGCACACCCCTCTTCAAACTACATTCTCAGTTAACTCTAATGTTTTGGTTCCTAAAAAAGACAATAGAGCTTTGCGTGAGCCGAAGTTGTTGAACCTCAAACAAATGATTGAAGAATATGTAGTGCATCAAAAAGAAGTTGTTACGAGAAAGTCAAACTTCGAGTTAAAAGAAAGACAAAAAGAAGTTTACTTCTTAGACGGTCTTATTAAAGCGCTGGATAAATTGCAAGAAACCATTGATACGATTAAAAATGCTCCTTCTCGTAGACAAGCGTTACTCGATCTTATGAGTCTATTGGATGTAAACGAAGATCAAGCTGATAGCATTCTAAAGAGACAGCTATCTACCATTGCGAATTTTGAGCAAGACGAAAAGAGAATCGAGCACCAAAACTTGGTGAAGGAAATCAAGAGGTTGGAAACTATCCTCTCTGATGAAACTGAAATCATGAACATCATCAAAGATGACTTGAAAACCATCAAGGAAAAATATGGTGAAGAACGAAGAACAGAGATTCTTCCAGCTGTTGAAGATATCGATTATGAAGATACCCTCCCAAATGAAGAAAACGTTGTGACGATCACAAATGAAGGATATATCAAAAGGACTCCTGGAGATGCTTATCGCACTCAGAGAAGAAAAGGTCGCGGCATTAATGGTATGCAAACTCACGATGGTGATTTCATAGAACACCTAGAACTCGTATATACCAAAGACACCCTACTCTTCTTCACTAACTACGGTAGAGTCTATAAGTTGAAAGCTTATAAGATACGGGAGAACCTCGCAAATGCTAGAGGAATATACATCAATACTCTTATTAATCTCCAACCAGGCGAGAAAATTCAAAGCGTTTTGCCAATCAAAGAATTTTCGGATGAGCAGCATTTGATATTTGCCACTAAGAACGGCATTGTTAAAAAGACTTTGCTCTCAAAATACGAAAACATCAGACGTAACGGTATAAACGCAATTCGCTTAGATAAAGACGACCTGTTGATTGGAGTTAAGTTAACTAGTGGCGATAACGATGTGATCCTTGTAACTAAAAAAGGCATGTCAATTACCTTTAATGAGTCCGAAGTTCGAAATTCTAGCAGAGATACTCGTGGGGTAAAGGGTATTACCTTAAGTTCAGAAGATGATGTCATTTCTCTTGATATACATAAAGAATTTGCAGACCTATTTGTAGCTACAAACAATGGGTATGGTAAACGCACTCCTTGTTCAGAATTTAGACCTCAACGCAAGGGCGGTAAAGGTTTTAAGGCTATTCGACTGACGGAGAAGAATGGTGAAGTAGTTGGAACTTGTGCAGTTACAGAGGAAGATCAACTTATGTTAATCACGAAAAATGCATTTACGGTGAAATTGGAAGTCAGTGAAATATCTCAATTCAGCAGAAACACTCAAGGCACTACAGTGATCAATCTGAAAAAGGGTGACTCTCTCGTTAGAATCGCGAGAAACACTGAGGAAGAGTTCGATGAAGAATAATAAAAAGACCTTTTAGGTCTTTTTATTTTATTAAATTATATGTTTTATTAATATTTATGTTGTTAAAGCGGTTGCTCAGGTGATAATATGAGTATAATGAACTGAATCAGAAAGGATGTTTTATACATATGTTCACATTTTCTGGAATAGGACGTGTAGGTGCAGCACCGAAAAAATATACCGCCAATACCGCTAAAGGCAAAAAGCCAGTTGTGAGTATTCCGGTGTATTTTGATAATGTTGAAATGTACAAAGACAGAAAAAAGTATAAAGACATACCTGGAAGAGTATCGATTTGGGATGAGAAAGACCATAATTGGCTAATGCAATATTGTAAGCCTGGTTCCCTTCTAAAAGTTACTTCTAGTCAGTTTAGACTTGGTACATATACTCAGCCAGATGGAACCGAGATGGTATCTCTAGATATGACCTCAGAAAGTGTAAGGTTTGCCAATTTCGGCACTAAGGATTCCGGAAGAAACGAAAGTAATTATCAAAATAGTAATAGTCATTCCAATACTCAAAAGAATGAATCGACTACTCAAGACACAGTATCCACTTCAGAGAATAGTGCATCTGATGACGATCCGTTTAATTTAGACAGTGAGATTGAAATAGACTTAATAGAACAATAGGCATTTAATTTCCTTGCCCTATTGTCTTCGGGGATAAAAGGTTGCTTAATTAAGCAACCTTTTATTTTTTTTAGGTGTTTTCAATTTTTTGTTAAATCCAAATACAGCTATGATCTAGGAATGAAAGCGAGGCTCAATTAATGAAGACCCAACCAAGTAAAATATGGGCTGTTTTTCTTTGCATCTCTCTCCTTCTATTGTCTTACCTTCTAGTCAACAACTGGAAAAGCGATGTCGACTTTGAGTCAATTGAACAAAATGATATTTCAGAGGAACATGTTGTGTTCATCACTATGAAAGAAAAATCCTATGGGACTAAAAAGCGCGGCTTCGATTCTCTTTTAGAAAGTTTGAAAGCTTGGGAATATGATGAGCCGAATAAAGAAGTAAGAATTAAATACTCTAGCTTATTACCCAAAACCAGTACAAAAGCGGTTGTAGTTTACGATAAAGGATTCGACTCATTTGAAAAACATGAAGAGATCCTTTCTATTGACTCTTTCCCATACCTTTACAACTTTAATGAAGAACCACTCTTCACGCTCCATTATGCAGATGCACACGGAACCGCATTTATTAATTACAAAGGTAATACCGTCAAATTAGAACAAGGAAATTCTATTGAAGATACATGGATTGAGAACTTTAAATTACATCGGATGGAAATTACCAATCACGGCATCTTCCCAAAAGAGAATTTCAAACTACTTAAAGATGAAAAATAAAACACGCAATCGCGTGTTTTTTATTTTAATATATTTTTTTATGTAATTTCATCTGATATACTACCGTAAACCTAAGGAGGTGTTCATTATTGGAATTTAAACTTGATTTATCTTCGTTACAAAACGCTGTCAAAGACCTAAGCACAATTATTAGTGATGGCGAAAAAACAAGTAAAAGAGAATACCCGTTCACTTCTTTCAAATCAAAAAATAATAATGCGCGAATCGGCGTAGTTGATGGAAGCCATCACAATATTAATGGAGCTAACTCAGTATTTAGTACGATTCGAAGTGGATATCAAATATACCGTGACAATGAACTCATAGAAGAGTCAATCGACCCTATATCAGTTGAATTAATAACAAACACAAAAGATTTTAAGACCGGTTACATAGCGAAACACGAATCGTACTTTACACGCGTTACTGATGAGATCCCTAACGGTGATATGGAATTTGATAAAGTAACCGAAAGGATAAGGACTCTCCTGGAGTGGGAGAAGATCAAGCAATTGGTAGATAAGTTACAAGCTGGTGACATTGTACTGTTCGACGGCTCTTTGATGAGTGGTGTTATTTCCACATCTAGCATTTTCTTCGAAAAGCTATCCTCAAGAGCCAAAAATAAAGGTGTGTCTCTTATTGGACTTTCAAAGGACACAAGCCTATCAATAGAGTCCGTCCCTGTCCCCTTCGTCCTCCTAGAAGCGGCTAAAAATCAACATCCAAATAAAAATTGGTTTGTGCCTTTAAATGATACTTACTTTGTGAAATTCCGCCCAAACCATGAACAGGTATTCCGATTGGACGCTGTTCTTCCTGAAAACACAACGATAGATTCGGTCATCAAAAGATTAGGATCTTATTGTTATGCAGCTGGTATGGAAGGTTATCCCTACCCTCTCCAATTCATTCATGACGCTGTCATCATTGATGAAATGCAAAGGAACCAGTGCTTTTCTCTTTTCCAAGAAGAATGTTTAAAATCGAATATTTCAAGGCGTTACTTCGAGCAAATGTTCTCAATTTATCATGATCAACTAGACCAAATTTCTTATGGGAGGTAATGCTATTGGATAAAAATAAACGATATATCGGACGAATTTTCGGGGATGATCTATTGGAATTGAAATTTGTATTTGATCAGCCTCATAAAAAAGAAAATAAAATCACCAACGGCGAAATCGTAATTTGTGAAGATTCCGAGGACCCGATTAAATATTATTTAAGAGTAACGAATGTAAAGTATGGTCAAGACCCAAGATGGGCTCAGTTAATCGCAAGAGGTTATAACAACATGGAAAGAAATCAACATCTTAGCGACGAACACGAGAACCCTACCGAACTATATCAACCCAATCAAAAAGACCAACTCTTTCAAATTGGAGTCTGTGAGATATTAGGTATGCTGGATGAAAATGAAAACTTCCTCTCTCCTAAGCAACTCCCCTCCTATTTCAGCCCTGTTAGAAAGTTACATACTTCAGATTTTGAGAATAAGTCTCTTAAGAACAAGTTAGGCGACATCCCCATTGGTAAATTTCGTTCAGGTTTTGATGTGTTAGACATTGGTGCAGGCATTTTTGAAGAACTTATTGAGTACCATACTGCAATGTTCGCTTCAACCGGTAATGGAAAATCAAATACGATGAGAATCATTGTTTCTGAAATTATGAAACTTCGCGGTAAGATAGGTATGCTGATCTTTGAGCCTCACGGGGAATATATTCATCATTTAAAAAAACACCCACTCCACTCTGAGCAACTTGAGATCTTTTCGCAAGATGGTCGAAACGGAGAAAGAAAACTACGTATTTCTTACGATATGCTGACCGTAGATTCTTTAATGAATGTGAGAAAGCAGATGCAATGGACCGAACCTCAAGAGCGGTTAATGAGAGAGGCGGAATACCTTTACGGTAAAGATTGGTTCCTCACTCTAACTGATACCCCCTTTGACGAACAAGAATTGATGTTGTTACAGCGCAAACGACAAAAAGATGGCAAATCGGATGCATATGATTTTGATATAAATGATATTGAGGAAACAGCTAATGGTGAAGCCGAAATGCCAGAGCTGCTCAAATTCTTATTCCCTAACACTAACCAAGATACCCTCAAAGCTACAAAAGCGAAGTTGCAAAGGGTAAGAAATGCGCCTTATTTCACCGAAACAAAAGAACAAAACGACCTTAATGAACTTATGAGTCATCTGAATAAAGGTAAGGTTGTATTGATTGATATGGTTTCACTAACTAAACTACATGAAATATTACTATCTTCCATTCTATCTTCAGAGACATTTAAACGTCGTAGTAGAGCTTACACGAAAGATCCAATTGCATTTGAGAATGTACCTCCAGTTTCTATCGTGTTAGAAGAAGCCCAGCGTGTGCTAGGGAAAGATGATGATACTGAAGGTAATATATTTGCTACGATATGTAACGAAGGAAGAAAATATAAAACTGGAATTTTTCCTGTTACTCAGCAGCCTAAACTACTAAATGGAAACTTAATGTCGCAGTTTAATACCCTGCTTATCTTAGGGATTTCAGATGAGGACGATTTTGCTGTCCTTAAGGGGAAAAGCAAGAAGCCGATTAATAAACTTCAACGTGACATACAGTCTCTGATGCCAGGAGAAGCAATTATTGTTAGTCCCAAACATCCCTTCCCTGTGCCCGCTAAGATCCATTTCTTTGATGACTACATAGAAGAACAAAAAAAAGAACTTAGAGCAGAATCATCATTCCCCGAAAGAAAAAGTTATGACGGATTTTTTTAAAGAGCCCGAGCCACGGCTCTTTTTTTTGTTCTCCAATCATTCAAATGCCAGTTTCCATATTATAAAATGATACATCTGATTCAATAAGGAGCGAACTATATGACTAAAAAGTCAATGCTAACTTTCTTACATACTGCCGACACTCACGTAGGTCACAGCGGAAACGCAAGCCTCCATAACGAATACCGCTCCTTGCAAATCGACAAAAAGACAGACTACGGTGTCAACGTTAGAACAGACGACATAAACCGCTCTTTTTCTCAAACCGTAGACCATGCTATTGAACAAAAGGTTGATGTCATTCTCCACGCAGGAGATGGATTCGATAAATGGGGATATAAACAACCATTCATTTTTGATTACTACGCTTCCGAAGTTAAAAGAGCAACTGATGCAGGGATTGTATGGATACAAATTGCTGGGAATCACGACTTCGCTAAACAAGCGGGAAAAGGCAATTACCTCTCTACTCTCTCCAACTTGATTGATAATTGTTACACGGTTTATCGAGGAATTTATGAACCAATACATCTAGAAGAATTCAACACAACTATTCATTGCGTCCCCTCCACCTTTAATCAAGAATTCTTTAATGCAGAGCTTGATAAGGTAGAAAGAATTGATGGTCATTACAATATCCTAATGACCCACTGTGGAGTCACTACGATAAAAGCCTATGCAGAGTATAGTGAGAACTCTATCGTTGTCACACTGGACAAGTTAATGAAACTAAATATGGACTATGTCGCATTAGGTGATTATCACGCTGAAACAGACTTTGGACAAAACGTTCATTTTAGTGGCAGCATTGAACGCTTAGGATACGGAGAGATCAACAACAAGCCTTCAGTTAAATTAAATAAGGTGTATTGTTACGGCACAACATATTCCACTGAGACTTCAAAGTTGTTCCTTAAAGTAAGACCTATGATTGACGTTGAGGAGTTAGATGCCAAGAACATGGGTTTAACAGAGATTAATCAAGGAATTATCAATAGACTATCCTCTTGTGACCTCACTGATAAAATAGTTCGCTTTCGTGTTCGTCACCTACCTAAGCACCTAAAGAGGCAAATAGACAAAACTACAATACATGAAATGACAGAAAAAGCGCTTCACTTCAAATTGGAATTTCCCGATAAGACCGAATCCTCTTTTGACATCTCGACTGGTCACGAAGTTCATTTCGAAGGAATTCGTGAAGGGTTCACATCCTTTGTAGAACGTCTATCAAGCGAAGATAAGTCATTTCCAAAAGACAAACTACATCAACGCGGAGACAAACTACTATCAGAGGTGATGGAAAATGAAGATTATTAAAATACGATTGAAAAATTATAGGCAATATAAAGATCAAACAATATACTTCCCTCAAAAAGGTCTGATTGGAATAGTTGGTGTAAATGGATCAGGGAAGTCCACCCTCCTAAGCGCTATTGAAATTATTCTTTTTGGAAAGAAAAAGAAAGTGAAAAAGTCGATGTTTAAAAACCAAAATATAAACCAACGCGAAAAATATTTTGGTGAGCTGGATTTTTACTATCAAGGAAAATTCCATAGAATTAGACGTCACGAAGACTCCAGTAAATGTTTCGTTCAAATTGATGGCAAGACGAAAGCTGAAGGCACCACTAATATAAACGAGTGGATACAAAATAATATATTTAAGATGGACCAAGAAGCTTTCAACTCCTCATATTATGCGGAGCAGGACGATTTTGATAAATTGGTCAAATTAAATGATGGTCCTAGAGTTGAAATGCTTTCAAAACTGTTGCGCATCGACTCTATAGAAAAAGCTGCAAAGAAAGCAAGAGATGAGTACCGTAAATTAGATATACAAGTAAATGAATCCAAGAGTCACCTTAAGAATAAAGAAGACTTGCTTAATGATATTGAACTCTTTAAGAGTGATTTGGAAAGCTTACAAAACCTTGTGTCTGTTTCAAACGAAAATATAAATCAAATCCAAGAAGAGCAAAAGCAACTGATTCTAAAGCGGGATAAATTAGAGAACGATTCATATTCTTTCCAAAAGTTGAAATCTCAAGAAGAACAATTACTCTCGCACATCGAATATGCTCATTCTAGGGCTTTGTCTCCGTCAATAAAAAGGCTACAGTTCGTGCAAGACCAAAAGGAACGTTATGAGTCCCAGAAAAGCGTTATTAGCAAATATGAAGACCTAATTAAAAAACGAGACAAGATGATTGATGACCGAAGTAAGTTCGAAAGTAAGCAAAAGTTTGCGAAAGACATCAAAAAAGCAGAAGAATTTGTAAAGGATACAGAAAAAGAAATATCTCTGATTTGGGACAAAGAAAGTTCTATTTCTGTTACTCAAGAGGAAATTATCCAAAATGAATCATTGTTAAACGATCTTAATGATAAATTTAACAGCATTCAAAAAGACTTAATTAATAAAGAGAATGAAATCGCAAATAAGCGAAATGCATACAAAGAATTGATGAAAACTCAAGACAAGTTCACTAAGCTTGGTTCAGAAGCGCCCTGCCCTGTTTGCGAACGACCTTTAGCAGAACATTACGAAGACAAGATGAACCACCTTTCTTCTGAAGCAGAAGTGCTCCAATCGCAAGGTACCCTTCTAACTAACGAGCAAAAGATAATTAATGACCGCTTAACTGTGACCAGCAATGAAATTAGTTCACAGAAAGCAGTTATAAACGAACTGAGAGAATTGTCTATTAAAAAAGGGAAATACATTGAACGCCTAAGGATGTTAAAAAGGGAGTTAGAAGGCTATAAAGACCGAGTCGATACTTGGATGATGAGTTTTAGGTTATTAAAAGATGTCACCTTTGATATCGAAAGTTATCAAGCCCTATTAACTGAAATTAACAGCAAGAAACCGCTGTACGAAGACACGCTTTCAATAAAAAATAGTGCAGCTGAAATACCAGAGTTGAAGGCATCTATTAAACAAACAGAAAATGAGATTTCTCAATACAATGAAGACTTGGCAAATGTCAGAACTGCCTTGAGCACCTTGGACTTCGACCAAGAATCCTTCAAAAATTTAAAGCTGCGCATCGAAGAGAACCAAGTTCAGCTTCAGAAACATGAAAAAATAAAGAATGAACATCTTGGAAATATACGAGTCGCTGAAACGGAGATCAAAAACACTAAAGCGAAACTATCCGAAAATGAAAGATTAAACACTCTTATTTCAAACAAGGAAGATGAGATGACTCTTCTTAGCAAATTAGATGAAGTGTTAAAGGCTTATAAAAACGATAAGCTCCGAAAGCTAAAACCTGCTATGTCCGAAATAATGAGCGAACTTATTGATGTGATCACTTCGGGTAAGTATGACCGAATTGACTTGGATGAAAAATACAATATTTATATGTACAGAAAAGGGATTAGGAACCATTTGAATTTCTATTCTGGTGGTGAAGAAAAACTAGCGGCTATTTGTCAGAGGTTAGCAATCTCTAATATTCTTGTTCAACAAACAGGACAAGGGAAGTTTGAAATGTTGGCAATGGACGAAGCCTTTAGTTCAATGGATAACAGCAGACAAGACTCCATGATTGATATGTTGAGGAATTTGAATAGTATGTTCTCGCAAATTTTGATCGTTACCCATTCAGAAAATGTGAAAGAACTATTTGACTATGTCTTAGAAATAGAGACAGATGAAGAGGACTTCTCTACGGCAAAATGGTCTACTCCATGGAATGTAAGCGAAATCGAAGAATTATCAGCAAAATACTCACAATAAGAAACCGCTTTTAGCGGTTTTTTATTTTTGTAAAGGTAACTCTCAATTTTTGTAAAATGAACATAATAGGATGCATTTAGTAATTTTATATTTATTTATATAAATTTCCACTAAAAAAATCTTTGTTTATGTTATATAATGAATCCATTGTGAAAAATAACATAAAAACATATATATAATAAATTTTAGGAGTGAAAACATGAAGCCAGATTCAGTTTACGTAACAGGCGGAATACCGCTTACCGGTAAAGTATCCGTTCAAGGTTCTAAAAACGAAACGCTCCCCATTTTAGCATCGGCAATCCTTTTTCCAGGGGATATTGTACTAACCAATGTTCCAAATTTGAGCGACATTCACGTTATGCTAGAAATCCTAGGTCATTTAGGTGCGGAATATACTTTTGAACAAGGCGTAGTAAGGTTAAACTGCGAGAATATCGAAAACAAACTTATCCCTGAAGAATTCAGTAATAAACTTAGAGCTAGTAGTTTGGTTATTGGTCCCCTACTCGCAAGATTTAAGGAGTGCCAAGTCGGTGCGCCAGGTGGATGTGTTATCGGAAACAGACCGTTAGACATACACTTCAAAGGATTTGAACAATTGGGTGCAATCGTCACAAGAGAATCAGGTTTGATTCATGCGTCAACTTCTGCACTTAAGGGTGATTTTACTTTGGAGTTCCCTTCTGTCGGAGCTACTCAAAATTTAATATTTAGTGCTGTCTTAGGAACAGAACAAGTTGTATTACATAACGTTGCTAGAGAGCCTGAAATTAGCAACATGGTTGAATTCTTAAATCAATCTGGAGCCAAGATTAGATTTAAGGAAGGAGACAATTCTACAATAATCATTCAAGGTGTTGAATCACTTAGTACCGGGTCTTCTTACAAAATTCAACCTGACAGAATTGAAGCTGCCACTCTTCTTACTGCTGCTCTTGGAACAAAGGGAGATATTGAACTCTCCGGTGTAAATGTTAACGATCTCCAACTGTTGTTACAAACTCTCTCAAGTATGGGTGCTCATATTAACATCGGCGATGAAACAGTAGGTGTATCTTACAAAAGACCTCTTGAAGGTGCCAAGATCAAGACTGCTGTATATCCAGGATTCCCAACTGACATGCAATCTCAAATGGGTGTTTTGTTCACGCAAGCGTCTTCTCCTTCTCAAATTATTGAAGACATTTTCAATAATCGGTTAAGGTATTGTGATGAACTGAATAAAATGAACGCTAACATCGAGATCAACGGCAATACTGCTTTCTTTGAACCGAGCAAACTCTCAGGGTGCAAAGTAGAAGGATTTGACCTTAGAGGTTCAGCTAGCATGATTAACGCCGGATTAGTAGCAGAAGGCGTAACTAGAGTACATAACCTACATTATTTGTATAGAGGCTACGAGCGTTATATTGAAAAGCTTCAATTCTTAGGCGCAGAGATCGGTTATTTGGATTAGGGGTGACTGAATTGTTAACAACTATTACAGGTCACATGTTTGCGGGGAAAACAAATGAATTCATTCATCGAGTTAATAGCCTCAAAGAACAAGGCTTCAACGTCCTTTCCCTTAAGCCAAGGGTAGACACCAGATATTCTAAGAATGACATCGTTTCTCACGATAATCTGAGAACAAAAGCCATTTCAATTGATGAAATATTTGAGATCGAAGAATTAATCGAGGAAGAAGAATTCGATGCTGTAGCTATCGATGAAGCACAATTCATTAATGATTGGGATTTTGTACCGCTTATCAATGGTTTAGCAGACAGAGGCATTCAAGTTATAGTGTCGGGCTTAGATACAGATTTTAAAGGTGACGTTTATGGGATCATGGGTGAAATACTAGCCCTTTCCGATAAAGTGGTTAAGAAAAATGGTGAGTGCAATGTATGCGGAAATACATCGAGTAGGACGCAACGACTATCGAATGGAATACCTGCCAAGAAAAGCGACCCTATTTTGTTAATTGGCGAACATATTACATACGAACCTAGATGTAGAAAACACCATGAAATACGTAACTATTGAAAAAGGACCTCGGTCCTTTTTCATTTTTTAAATTGAATCTAATTCTTCTTTCAGAACGACAAATGATGAAACCAAATGAGGATCAAATTGCTTCCCGCTTTGTTCAAATATATAGGTCACTGCTTTTTCGATTGACCAGGGCTCCTTGTAAGTTCTCTCTGTAGTTAATGCGTCAAAGGTGTCAACTATAGCTAGTAATCTAGCTTCGAAAGGGATCTTTTCCCCCTTCAACTTATAGGGATATCCTCCTCCATCGTACCTTTCATGGTGATACAGAACGATGTTCTTGGTGACTTCGTAATAATTATCCTTATCTTCAATGAATCTCTCCAACATATATAAACCTGTAATCGGATGTGTTTCAATAATTATCTTTTCATGTTCTGAAAGAGGACCTGGTTTATATAAAATTCTTTCTGGTATAGAAGCTTTTCCGATGTCATGAACAACACTAGCTTTAACGACTGCATTTTTATAATTCAATGAAAATGATTCACCTGATCTTTTTTCATGCGACTCCATTAACAGCTTAGTATACTCCTCTACTCTTTTGAGATGGTTCTTAGTCTCCGAATGATCAAAGCCTTCAAAGAAATTCATTCGCACCCTCCTCTCTACCTCTACTCACGCTCCTTAATATTCTAACAAGAATATGGACTTTTCCATTAAAAAGTTCAATTTTTGACTTTCTAGAATGATTAGGACATTTCTTCTAAAACATAAATAAATGCGAACTATGAATTTTTAGGAGGGAATATTAATGAACTTAAATCCGCAGCAACAAGAAGCTGTAGACATCACCGAAGGTCCTCTACTGATAAACGCAGGAGCCGGTAGTGGAAAAACAACCGTTTTAACGCAAAGAATTGAAAACATCATATCTAATCAACTAGCTTCACCTGGGAATATTTTAGCTGTAACATTTACTAATAAAGCAGCTAAAGAAATGAAGGAACGAATTTCAAATGCCGTGGGTCCTAGTGCATTTGATATATGGGTTCACACTTTCCACTCACTTTGCTCAAGGATTTTGAGAATAGACGGGAGATATTTAAAACGAATAAATTCATCGTTCACTATTTACGATACGAGCGATTCTACCTCGGTATTAAAGTCTATCCTTCGAGATTTTGATTTGGATACTAAAGAGTACACTCCAAAAACCTTCCAATACTATATTTCTTCACTTAAAAATGAATTGATTGATACTCACTCACTTATAGCAATGAAGCCATCTAATTCTGATATCGATTGGAATAAAGCCAAAGAAGTTATTTCTATGATCCCCCCTCACCACATTAGGATCTTAGAAAAAGTGTACAAAGAATACCAAAACAGACTATCTGATTATAATGCGGTAGACTTTGATGATTTAATCATAGAAACAATCAGCTTATTTCGTGAGGAGCCTACACTACTACAGAAATATCAACAAAAGTTCAACTACATACATATCGATGAGTATCAAGATACAAATCATAGCCAATACATCTTAATCTCAAAACTTGCTTCTTTACACCAGAACCTTGCCGTTGTAGGTGATGATTTCCAATCTATCTACCGCTTTAGAGGAAGTGATATTCGAAATATCCTAAGGTTCGATAAAGAGTATCCTTCAGCAAAAGTAGTAACTTTAGAAGAGAATTATAGAAGCACCCCAACTATCTTGAGAATTGCTAACCAGGTTATTTCTCATAATAAAAATCAAATACAAAAAAACCTCTTCACATCAAAAGGTGAGGGCGACAGAGGTGGTTATTATCAGGGCTATAACGATAAGGATGAAGCACGGTACATCACAAATGTGATAAATAAGAGAGTTGAAAGTGGCGACAACTCTTATGAAGACTTCGCAATATTATTTAGAGCTAACAGTCAATCGAGAACGCTCGAAGAAGCTTTTATTAGAGCGGGCATCCCCTACCAACTAATAGGCGGGAATAAGTTTTTTGATAGAGCTGAAATAAAGGATGTAATAGCTTATATCAAATTCATCTTAAACCCTTCAGATGCTGTAAGCTTCAGAAGAATCATAAATACTCCAAAGCGCAGCATAGGTCCTAAAACTGCTGATAAAATAATCGAATCTTCTCAAGGCAACATCCTAGAACACTTGAAGGAACATGTGATCAAGATGTCTGCAAAAGCTAAGGTTAACGTCAATGAATTTATAGAACTAATTGATAAATATAGAGGAAAAGTTTCAGATAGCAACATAGGGAATACGATTAAAGACCTTATTAAAGACTCTGGATACGGTGAAATGCTCTCAAAGAGCAAAGATATCAAAGCGGATGAAAGAAAAGAAAATTTATCAGAACTCGTTAATATGGCATTTGAAATGCAGTTAAGTAACAGTAACCATAACCTAGAGACATTCCTAGAGCACGTCTCATTACATAGCGCTCAAGATGACCAAAGTATTGATAATAGTGTAAAATTAACTACTTTACACTCTTCTAAAGGGTTAGAGTTTCCGATTGTTTTCCTTGTAGGTATGGAAGAAGGGATATTCCCTCACAAGAGAAGCGCCAACTCTACTGATGAGCTGGAGGAAGAAAGACGACTCTTCTATGTAGGTATTACAAGGGCGAAGAAAAAAATATTCTTTACCCACGCCAAATATAGACTAGTCTGGGGGAACCAAGAATCTAACGATCCCTCACGCTTTTTGTCTGAATTTGACCATGATTTGATAGAGGATGGATTAGAAGAATTCGGGGGAGGATTCTATTACTAATCACTCCAAATTTTACTTATTGTTCAATATCAACTATAATATCAATGAAATGATAAGTTATATTGTAATAATAAAAAAAGGGTTCCCCTTTTTTCTATTAGAATAATAGTGGGATGGATTCTTTTCATCCACAACCTTTTTATTTTATTGGAGGAATTTAATATGAATAAGACAGACCTAATTAACGTAGTTTCAGAAACAACAGAACTTTCTAAAAAAGATGCTGGGAACGCAGTTGACGCAGTGTTCGATAACATTATGAAGTCTCTACAAGAAGGCGAAAAAGTTCAGCTAATCGGCTTCGGTAACTTCGAAGTACGTGAGCGCTCTGCTCGTACTGGACGCAACCCTCAAACAGGGAAAGAAATCGAAATTGCTGCGACCAAGGTACCTGCTTTTAAACCTGGTAAAGCACTTAAGGACGCAGTGAAATAATTCTTTAAACATCTAACGACGGCTTATAGCCGTCGTTTTTTTATTGCCTTTCTTGAAGGAATAATTACTTTTCCTGTTAATGTAAATATGAATTAGGAGGGGTAAAATGAATTATAGAGTGATATCTAAAGGCGTACAACTGAATATATTGGCTTATTTCCTGTTCGCTTTTTTCTTGATACAATTCGAATTTAAAGTGGAATTTGAAACCTTTACTATTATGTTGCTAGTGATTGTGTTTTCAATCTCATTTGTATTAAGCAAAGGAAGGACCCCCCTTGTATTAATAGATGGATTTATTATTGGGCTACTCTCTTCCGTACTTTTAATTCTTGTTTTGTCTCTAAAAGTAGACATGAATACTGAGTGGAATTTTTACTTGTGTTTATCCTGGACTTTCTTTAGTTTTCTAGGATCACTATCCTCTCATAAAATTAAATCAAAATCTAAAAAATAACCTGATTTTACATTAGGTTATTTACTTTTTATATGTTTTTATTATTTTATTTCACACACTCTTTTTCTAAGTTATAATTATTCTAGATATCATATTTTAATGATAAAAATTCAAATGTAGCGGAGGCATATTATTATGACAGATAGAAAGAAAGCTCTAGAAGCAGCCTTAGCAAGTATCGACAAACAGTTTGGAAAAGGATCCATTATGAAGTTAGGTGAAAGGAAAAGTGTAGATATTGATGCTACTTCCACTGGATCGGTCGCAATTGATATTGCATTAGGAATTGGAGGCTATCCTCGCGGTAGAATCATTGAAGTTTACGGTCCCGAGTCTTCTGGTAAGACTACAGTCACCCTTCACGCGATAGCTGAAGTGCAAAAAAATGGAGGTATCGCAGCTTTCATCGATGCAGAACACTCGCTCGACCCTGATTACGCAAAAAACTTAGGTGTCGATACTGATGAACTACTCTTGTCCCAACCGGACACTGGAGAAGCAGCCTTAGAAATTGCAGAAGCCCTAGTAAGAAGTTCTGCGGTTGACATGATTGTTGTAGATTCAGTGGCAGCATTAGTCCCTAAAGCAGAGATTGAAGGTGATATGGGTGATGCACACGTTGGATTACAGGCGCGTCTTATGTCCCAAGCATTACGAAAATTATCTGGAGCTATTAGCAAATCAAATACGACAGCTATCTTCATCAATCAAATTCGTGAGAAAGTGGGAGTAATGTTCGGAAACCCCGAGACTACAACTGGCGGAAGGGCATTGCGTTTTTACTCTTCTGTTCGATTAGAAGTAAGAAGAAGTGAAGCGTTAAAACAAGGGACTGATATCGTAGGAAATAAGGCTAAAGTTAAAGTAGTTAAAAATAAGGTATCTCCTCCGTTCAAAACTGCTCTAGTTGATATCATGTATGGTCAAGGTATCTCTAAAGAGGCTGAATTATTAGACCTAGGTTCTAGCAACGAGTTTAATATTGTAGAAAAGTCAGGAGCATGGTTCTCTTACGAAGGAACACGATTAGGTCAAGGTAGAGAGAATTCTAAAACGTTCCTTATGGAAAACCCCGAAATCAGGGATGAGATCAAAAAGAAAGTAATGGATGTCCATTATAAACGCATGGGTAAGGTCAATCCGGATGAACAAACTGAAGAAATAATATAATATCCTTTATAAGCCGAAGTCAATTCGGCTTTTTTATTTATATAATATGAATTGGTAAGATATTTATTTGTATAAAAACCAAAAGTAATTTATAATAAAGATAACAAAAGTTAAATATTGGGTATATTTATAATAATTTATATTTATAATATTTAATATAAAGGATTGAGGAGGAATTATCATGCGGACATGCCCTACTACAAAAAAGCAGTTTGAAGAAAAACACTCAGAGCATTATTTCAGTTCGAAAGAAGCATTTGAGCTTTTTGTCGATAAATTAGACCCAATGGATGAATTCGTCACTACTAAACGGGATATTGAATGGAAAGAAATTAAGCGTCATTGTTCTGAATGTGGCGAACCATTTATCGCTAAACACCCTGCTATAAATTATTGCGAAAAACATCAAAAGAAGAAAACGAGCGAAGATGCTCCAAAGAAAAAGCGAGAGGCACCAATTAACTATTTCTTCTCAAGAGAAAAGAATTGTGAACGATGCGATCGACAATTTGTTGCTGAAAAACCCGCGATGAAATATTGTGAGGAATGCAGTGATAGAGGCGGTAAATTAGTAAACAAAGAGCCAGAAAAGCCCAAAAGACGAAGAGGAAGACCAAGAAAAGAAGAAAAGAACGCGTAAAAAGAACGAACCTTAATGGTTCGTTCTTTTATTTTTGCGTATTATTATCCGAAACTTATAGTGAAATAACGTTTTATATACCCTATTACTCATAGTTAAAACTAGGACTTTTATCACAAATTCAAAAAAACCCTCATAAAAAATAAAAATATCCGAATCACCAAACTCCCCTCACTCCAAGGGGTTTGAGCATTTTCGACTTTTTATTCGACATTTCGTGTCGATTCCTGTCGCCGACTAGTTATTGCCTGTAGCCTTTCTCTAAAATATAATTAACTACAGATAAAGTTGCTTCGGTAAGCATACCAATTATTCGAAAGTAGGGATTTTTTTATGAGGGTTTCTTTTAAAAAGTTGCAGTTTGTTCTGGATAATAATACTAATAACGATAATTCTAATATCCTAAAGATAAAGAGCGCTCTTTTGGGCATGATTAAAAAAGGCGATGTCTTCATAGATAAGAGCGTTTCAGAGTTGACTGAGGATAGTCACTTCCAATTCTACCATTCTGTTAGAGCGAGTGATAAATCTAGTATTAACGCTTTTCCAGTTCCAGTGGATAAACTTCAACTACATAAAAACGAAGAAGAGCAATACCTTTATTTAAAATCTTACTTCGAGTCCTACTATAACTATACCAGGCTTAGCAGAGAAGATTTTTATCAATACAAAAGGAAGCCTTTTGTTGGAGAAAACTACGCTTGGTTCTATAAAAAAATCGCATGATTACTTGAAAGCACACCTTTTTATGCTAAACTTTTCGCGTTTAGTAGGAGGTGTGCTTTTTATGAACCTAAAAATGTTAATTAAATCCCTAGAACAAGCGCATGTCGATCTCCATGCATTTGAAAAAAAGGAAGCTCAAATAATTGGGAAAGAGCTAGAAGCACTAGTGGAATTCGCTCAAAGAATTTTCCCTTTTGCAACTAAAAGAGAGATCAATGGAGAACAATCATTATTAATCTACGTCTACCCTATAGACGATAAATCCCTTATAAGTCATGAAGTGTATTTGACTGAGAAAGGCAACATTACATATCAGGTTTTTGATGAAGGTGGTTATCGCGGATATGTACCGGATGCTACTATCGAAAAAGGATTTGTAAAAATGTCTTTGACCGACTTTCTAAAGCATAAATCACTAAAAGAAATTCATGATTTCTTTGAAGACCGGATAGAAATGTTACACGAAAGAGCTCTAAATACCTCCTCTCGAAGCAAAGAACGAGAGAAGTTTCTTGAACAATTTAAGGATTCGCTTGAACAAGCTTAAACAAAGAGCATTGCTCTTTGTTTTTTTGTATCACAAAATACCTCTCACACATTCTTCCTTTTTAAAATTCACCTTCGTATACTGATACAGAATTCAAACGAAAGGGGAATTATTAGTGATTAATATAGAGGAAAACATGAAAATAAGCACTTCCGACTTAATACATTCGTTAAAAAACGGAAATAAACACGCTGCATACGAATTAGCTACTCAATGCCAAATCGCTGACCCTCCAATGGATGTATCTGAAATTGAGAACCAACCATCTCCACTAGTTGACCTTAGCCACTTAACAATTGAACAACTTGTGACTGTACACGAAAAAACAACATGGTCAGCCCCAGCCTATTTTTTAAGACTTCGACTACAAGGTAAGTGGAAAGAACTAAGCGATGATATGTTAATTACATTAATTCAAACCCTCTCCCCTGCAGCAAAGGAAACGTTATTTTCAAGATATGATCAAGAAAATGTTACAGAAGACAAATTAAGAGAAACCACTGACGAAACACTTGCTCTGTTCGCTCAGTCAGGTTGTGAATTATCACAAGACATTCTATTTGAAAAATACATCCCTTATATTTCTAAGATCATTGACCGACTCTTGCGTAAAGGAAATTACTTCAAAGGTCACGACCGTTTCGACCTTAACCAGGAAGCGTTTATAGGAATGTTCAAAGCAAGAAGGGATTATCGTGTAGAAAAGAAAACGAAGTTTAAAATATTCGCAAGACATGTTGTTGAAAAGCATGTAAAATCTTTAATTCTTCAATCTACTAATAACAAACAACGATCTTTAAATGAAGCGTCAAGCTACCACGCTCCTATGGTTTCTGATTCTAGTTCTGACATCACCTTTGAGCAAATTTTAAAGACCGATTCATATGGTCCCGAAGAAAGATCTATTAATAGAGAGACTTTCCGAGCAATATGGGAGAGACTCACCCCCTTAGAAAAGAAAGTATTATTACTATATGCTGAAGATTACTCTTATCAGGAAATTGGGGAAAGAGTAGATAAAGAAAAGAAGGCAGTCGACAATACGATTCAAAGAATCAGAAACAAAGGAAAGGCTTACATAAAAGAAATACTCATGAAAAACTGAGGTTCAAAAAGAACCTCTTTTTTTCATGAGTTGATTAAAAATGGTGCTAAGATTTTTTTGAGGTGATAAGGAATGGCAAACGGAAAAACTCACGAAAAAGTAAACATCATGTTCTTTGCTATAGCTATTGTTTTAAGTTTTATAGTATTTAATTTTACTGTATCAATCTACACAGCTTTCTTTTCAATCGGTTACTGGATAGGCACATACTATATGAACCCTGACTTAGATATTAAAAGCAAACCTTATAATAGGTGGAAAGCTCTTCGTTTCATATGGATACCTTATCAAAAAATGTTTAAGCATCGATCTGTTTTCACACACGGTATTATCTTGGGGGATATCATACGATATTTATATTTATTTATCTATATTACTTTAACGTATATTCTTATATCTATGCTGACCGCACACAGTTTTCAAGATACATTGTTAGGGATTTATGGATTCTTATCTGGAAATTTAGTTTATGTATTCTTCCTATTTATAGGTTCTTGTGGTTCAAGCTTTTCCCACGTACTAGCTGACCACGCAACATCTGAATTTAAAAAAGCCATTAAAAGATAAAAAAGGTAGTAAGGGCATTGTTTACCCTTACTACCTTTTTCTATTAAATATAATTTGTTAAATCAATCCCTGTATCTCTTCTCCACTTATCGTCTCTTTGATAATCAATTGTTCTTTTATCCGCTCTAAAGAAGCGCTGTGTTCTGTTAAGAGATTTCTACATTTATCATAGGCGTGAGAATATATTTCCTCGCTAGCCTCTTGTCTATTTTTTTTAGAAAAACCAATACGCAAATCGTTCGACATCATTCCGAAATGTTCTACCATTTGGTCAATAATCTCTTTCGATTGTCTAATATCACCAGAAACCCCATGAGAGTGATCTCCATATTTTAATATTTCAGCCGCGCCGCCTGCAAGATTAATCGCAACCTGATCAATTAATTCTTGCCTTGTGTATAGAGCGAATTCTTCCTTAGTAAAGGATACAAAACCCCCAGCTCCACCTCTAGGTAAGATTGTTGCCTTGTTCACAGACCCTCTTTTAACCAAAGTGCCGATTAATGCGTGTCCCGCTTCATGATAGGCAATCCTTTCTTGGATATCTTTGTTTGCAATTCTTCTAGTTGCTGAACCTAATTCTATTTGGTCCTTAGCTATTTCTAAGTCACTGCGATTAATAATTTCCCTATTATTCTCAATAGCATTTAAAGCACCGAAATAGAAAAGAGCTTCTATATCAGCTCCTGTATAACCGATAAGCGTTTTTGCAATATCATTGTAAGAGCCTTCAATATCTTTATCCAAAGGCTTGTTCGCACTATGTATTTTCATTATTTCGACTCTACCTTCAAGATCTGGGATGTCCATTTTTATTTTGCTATCAAACCTTCCAAATCTTAAAAGGGCTTCATCAAGCTTGTCATACCTATTAGTAGCAGCTACTACAAACACCTGATCTTCAGGTTGTATGTTGGCTAATTGTATTAAAAACTCGTTAAGAGTGTTCTCAGTTTCCTGATTTCCGTTCTTTTGACCTCTTTCCACACCTATTGAATCAATTTCATCGACAAAAATAAGTGCCGGAGCTTGTTCCTTCGCTTCTTTGAATAACTTCCTAACAGATGAAGGTCCTACTCCTACAAATTTTTCAGTGAAAGATGAACCACTCTTTTCTATAAATACTGCTCCCATTTCGTGAGCGATTGCTTGAGCTATAACCGTCTTTCCTGTACCTGGCGGACCATGCAGAAGCATCCCTCTAGGGTGTTTGATATTCAACTTCATAAACTTCTCAGGGTCTTTATATAAGTTAATAATTCGGTTTATCTCAATTTTGGTTTCAGGCAAGAGCCCTCCTATGTTAGAGAGAGTATACCTAGGGTTTGTGGGAGCATTCTTTTTACGTGACTTCAATATTGAGAATATAATGATCATTCCTAATAGGATAAGACCAATAAAAAATATATTTTTTATAAATCCGTCCTCAGAAGGTGGGGTTACATTAATGAATTCATACTCGGATTTTTTATTCAAAGCTAATTCGTAAAACTCACTTTTCTGAGGATTAGTGCTTGAACTATACTTCACGGAATCAATTTCTACTAATACATCCCCTGTACTCTTTTCAATTATACTCATATCTTTTGAATTAGTGTCTTCTATTTTCTTTACTAAATCGCTGGGGTTCATTGTCTTGAGAGTAGCTTTGTTTTCTACTGTATCTATTTTAACCTCACCAAAAACAAAACCTATTACAATTGATATTATTACGATCACTGCCGCAAAAAGGAATTTCTTATTCATAGTATCCTCTTTTCATGTCGAAAATTGTTTCTAGCATTTTATCAATTAGAACTATTAAAATTAAGGTTTACAGAAAAAAAGAGCAACTTATTACTGCTCTTTTAGTTGTAACCCTCTATGGAATTCAAGTATGTAGTGAATTCTCTTTTTTCTTTGTATGTTGGCAAATGATTAATATACTCTTGGTAAAGAAGGAAAATGTTATATCCCTCTTTCTTCTTATGTAGCAACCGTTCCTTGTAATGATTTAGACGTACCATAGTTACCTACCCCCTTTTTAGCTCCTAGGATTGAAATCATCATATGTTTAATAAAATCTTTCTTGTTCATTTCTATGTAATTTTTCTTTCCACTTATACTTTTTAATTCTCCTCTAGGCTTGCAACCGTTAACAAACTTACTTTGAGTGAGCTTAATCGCAATCTGAGGATCCCGATCAAAATCTCCATCATACTCCTTGGTATGAACGTACCCTACTTTCATAAATGCATTTATAGGGTCGTTCTTCTCATACACAACGCTTCGATAATCACCTTTATACCCATTCCGATCAATTAGATTTTTGGCTTTATCAAAGGGCTCATATGAAAAGTTGTAATAATCAACTGGTACCCTGGAGTAATACATATCCTCTCTCTTGCCTGAAGTCAGCTTTGGTTCGTGAATCATTTTGAACTTCGGTTTTCTCATTTGTTTCAGTTCTTTTTTCACTTCTTCATATCCTAGATCTTTTACAATACGAACAGCAGTACCTACAGGCATGTAGATGGCAAACCAGTTTTCCCATCTAGACATATCTGTGGAGAGTTTATATTTATGTTCTAAATGGTATTGGCTTTTCTCGTCCATTTTAATTCTGACTTGTTCACCTAAGTCGTCTACCTCTATATAAAAATCTTCCGAAGGTATACTCACGCCATTCCTTCTATTTTCCCAACCGTAGATATTAGATTTCTCACCAGAATATTCTGAAGGGAAAGCATACTTTCTTAGGTGACTCTCTTTCTTGATTGTAGATTTTGTGTTATCACAATAAATTATTGGCATACTAAAGCGTTCTTTCCCTCGCAAATTTAGGGTTTTCTTCATCCCATTAGCTAACAAATGGTTCTCCATCGATTTATCACATAGTAAGAACAACTGAAAAGAATCAACTAAATACCTCACAAAATCACCCTTTTTATTATTTTTTATATGTTTTATTTATTTTATTGTTTATGACTTAAGCTCATTCTAATACATTTTAAGTCTAAATTGTTATAAAATTTAATAAAACATATAATTTAATAAAAAAGACGACCGCTTAGTCGTCTTATTCTTGTTCTAATATTTTCTTTTTTATGTTTTCTTTGCGACTAAAGTCGTTTGACCTTAGTATTTTAATTACTTTAGTAGAACGCTTAACTGTTACAAACCTTACATCTTCTTCTGTCTTTACTTCCTTACCATCTGTTACCACTCTAAAAGACCGGATTTTTTGAGCGTTAGGGTAAATTATCAATTCACTATTAGCATTCATCAATACGCTTTTCATTAACGAATGGTACTCTTTATTCCAAATAGGGTTAGAAGGAGTCATTAAAATTGAGCTGTCATTATCCAACATTATTGGACCATTCGCTGAGAGACTATAAGCTGTAGATCCTACTTGTGAAGAAACAATTACGCCATCGCCATAAACCGAACAAAGCTTACTACCATTGGTATGTATGTCCATATGTAAAACGCCGGTATCCGTCCTTTCTACTGAAAGGTCATTTACAAAGTAATCTTTTATTTCGCCATTCTTTGTTCGAAGAGTAACTTCATACACTGGAAGCTCCTCGATCCAATATTCACGTCTTTTTATTGTTTTAATGAAATGATTAATTTGATCAAAATCAAATTCAGAAAGGAAACCGAGATTACCTGTGTTAATCCCTACAAATATCGGATCATTGTTCCTTCTTTTTCTAATTGCGTTTAGGAATGTACCATCTCCGCCTATTACTATCAGTAGGTCGCCCTCTCTAGAAGTTTGGAAACCCTTTTTGCGCAACTTATTTGCTAGTTGCTCTCTTTTTGCAGGGTTGTCCTTAACAAAGCTATTGTAAATACTAACTTTTTTCATTTTATCGACGCTCCTCTTCACAAATACCCTTTCATTAATTTTGCTGTTTTACCTCTAAATTGGGTTTTTGAAGGGGCGTAACATATTGTTGTACAAACTTGATGTAGAAATCTAAAAAGAGAATTATAATTGAGCGCGATTTTGAAATAAAAAAAGCGGAGCGTAATCCGCTCTGCTTTTTTATTTCAAGAACTTTTTAGCAACCCAACCGACTTTATTAGACGTATCTTTTGCTTGTATCCAGTTGTAACCGCCCGCGCTGCTAGTTTTCCCAGTAGGTGTAAGTTTCTCACCCTTTGTTAAAACTTTAATTACTCCAGAGTCTGTAGATGCTTTAGCTCTGAAATTTAGATGAGATGCAGTTGTTTGATATGTAATGGATTCTGTTTTTTCTTCATTATTTTCTTCTTTACTCTCTTCATTGCTTTTGTCTGTTGGCTCTTTCGCCTTTTCCTCAACATCTTTGTCTTTAGGAATTATTACATCCAAATCTTTCTGTTCTTCCTCTACTACACTTAGCCTACTATCAATATTTGTACTTTTTTGGTTTATAACAGCTAAATCCTCGTCTAGTTGATTAATCTTCTTTGTCATTGCTTTTATGTTAGTTGGGGAAGCCCCTTGAGAATTATTGTAAGCCAGGAAAGATACTGTAAAAGATAAGGTGGAAATGACTAGGAAAACAACCATTGTTGTAACCATTCTCTTTAAATATTTTTGCAATAATTTTTGATTCATTATCTTGCCCCCTCACTGAAGTATCTTATCTCCATTTACATTTTTCCCTTTTTTTAAAAGAGTCTTTCCCAATATGAGAGAAAAAGGTAGATGAGTTTATTTTAGGAGGTTATTCATATATGCCAAAAGTAGGCGAGTTGTTAAACAGTAGAATTGTTAAGATTATCAAAAATAAGCATGATCGAGAAGTTGGAGCAAAAGTAAAACTATCTAGCGGGGATATGGGTTTTCTCCCAATCAGAGAGCTTAAAGAAGGATATGTTCGCAAGGTAACAGACGTAGTAAGAGTAGGTGACGAAATCGAACTTAGAGTAGTTAACATTGATAGAGCAAGGAATAAAATCACTATGTCTCTTTTCCGTGCTAACGAAACAGTTAATAAAGAAATTGTATTTGAAAAAAGAATGAAAAACTTTTTGAAATCTAGTGGTGAAATTCAAAGTCAAATTAAGAAAAATACTGAAAGAAAACAAGGTACCAAGAAGCATAACCGCTTCTAAACTTAGATAAAAGAATAACCTCATTAACTTCAACGTTAATGAGGTTATTTCAAATTATCTTTAGTTTCTTTATACATCCAACACCAGTGCCTTTCTATCTAAGAACAACTTAAATAAAAACCCAGTAACCAATATCGATATGAGTATTAATGTATGACCCTCTACCCAAATAAGAGTAATAGTAGTCGCTCCAATCCACCACATTACCTTAGAAAGTAAAAGATATATAACTCCATTCTTATTTTTGGTAACAATAAGATCCATCGCCATTCTCTTGAAAGCTTTTGGGAGGATGAACATAAAGCACATAATCGCTATACTAAGTACCATGCTTTCACGCCCCGTATTTTTTAAGAGTTATTTATCTGAGAATCGAAATTACCCTTTTTAAAAAAAAGAAGAGTAAAACCCTCCTCTTATTGAATCACATAATTTTCTATAAGGACTTTATGTATAAAGTGATCTCCTAAATCTAACTTATTGTTCAAGAATTTCATCATTTCTTTCTCAAGAGTTTCTTTATCTTTTAGAGTCTCTTCTTTAGTGTTTAACATAAATGTTCCTATTAATGAGTTGATTTCAACTTCCATTGGACTTAAGTGTGCTTCGTCTCCGCCGCTACTTCCATGCCCTTTACCGCCTTCTTCTTTTACTTCAGGTGATTCTTCCCCTTCAAACTTCTTTACAGCCTCTTCATCCTTTAGGTCGATGGATACAGTCATCTTTGTTGTATATTCACCGTTTGCAGCTGAAATCAAGAAGTCGTTTAACGTTTTAATATGTTTTTCCTTTGTTGAATATGGGTTCCAAACTTTTTCCTTCTCTTTTTTATCAGTTTCTTCAGTTGCCTCGGAGTTAGTAAAATACATGTATCCTCCTACTCCACCTGCAACTAACAATAGCGCGCCAATCACAATAAAAATTAATTTCTTACTCATTTAATGCACCTCCCTCTTCCTCTGGTTTTAATAATCCTTCTCCGTAGATTCTTTCAATTACTATCTCCACTCTTCTATTTTTCGCCCTTCCTTCCTCATCTTCATTAGAAGCGATAGGCTGATGCTCTCCAAATCCAGAGCTAGAGAATCTTCCTAGATCCATCTCATCGGAGTCTTCAATTAAAAACTTTAATACCGCTACTCCTCTTGCTGAAGATAGCTCCCAATTTGAAGGGTACTTTGCTGTGCTTATTGGTACATTATCTGTATATCCATTCACCCTAACAGGGTTAAGTAACTCACCAATTAAAACTTGTATTATATCAAGCAAACCCTGATTCTCTTTTTTAATGATAGCCTCACCCGATTTAAATAGAACCTCATCAGTTAATATTATCTTCAAACCTTCAGCGTTCAACGATGTTTTAACTTGGTCTTCCATACCTTCTTCTTTTATTTTTTGATCTATTTGCGACTTTACTTTTTTAAGATTGCTATTCTCCGAAATAGCAGCCATCATTTTCTTCTCTGGTTCTGTTATGGATTCCCTCACTTGGCGAGGATTATCTGTACCTGACATGATAGATGTGGAACCATGAAATGCTGCATTTAATGACTTTGCCATTTGTTCAAATTTCTTTTGATCTACTTGGCTAGTAGCGAACAATACAATAAAGAGGGCTAAAAGAAGGGTAAGGATGTCGGCATAAGGTATTAACCAACTTTCATCGACGTGTTCTTCGTGACTTTTCTTCTTTTTAGCCATTATTATCCCTCCTCTTCTACTTCTTCAAATGCTTTACGAGCATGTAGAGGCAGATACGTTATTAACTGCTTCTCAATTACGTAAGGAGACCTTCCTTCCTGTATAGCCAGTATTCCTTCAATAATAAATTCACCAATTCTTATCTCTTCTTTTGATTTCTCTTTTAGTTTGTTTGCCAATGGATGTGCAAGTACGTATCCTGTAAAAATACCAAATAATGTTGCGATAAAGGCAGCTGATATAGAGTGACCTAATGCGTTTATGTCATTCAAGTTACCCAATGCAGAAACTAGTCCCATAACAGCCCCTAATACTCCTAATGTAGGAGCGTATGTACCAGCCTGTGTAAATATATGAGCACCAACACGGTGTCTTTCTTCAGTGGAGGCTAACTCTTCCTCCAATAATGCTTTTACATAGTCCGAAGACTGCCCTTCTAAAATCATTTCAAAACCCTTTTTCAAGAATGGTTGATCTACTTTGTCGATTTCCTTTTCCAATCCCATAATGCCTTGTTTCCTTGATATTCCTGCCCATTCTTTGAATAGCGGTATAAGTTCTTTTTCTTCTAGCTTCTTTTCATCTTTGAAGATAACTCTAAATAATTGTGGTAGCTTTTTAAGATCTTTCATGGGGAAAGCTATTAATAAACAAGCAGCCAATCCGCCAAATATTATAATCAATGCGGCTGGTTGCATTAATGCGGTCGGGTCTGCTCCTTTCGCAATCATACCAAGGACCAGGGTAGCAAACCCCGCTATGATTCCTATAAGGGATGCAATATCCATCTCTAAATCACCTCTTTCAGAGTAAGCTAATCGACCAATTTTTAATGTCAATCTATGAAAAAATCAATAAAATGGGGTAAAAACTTTAACCATAAATTCCGCTACGAAATTAATTTATTTAGCAATACTTTATTAAAACATATAAAAATGTTATTTTTACTACATGAAAAAGAGTCTTTTTAAGTGATGAGAGGTGAAGGAATGGAAGAGATGATTATTTTAATGGGGTTGCCTGGGTCTGGTAAAACATTTTATTCAAACTCACTAGAAGGCACCAAACTAAATATGGATGAAATCAGAAGATCTGTAACAGGAAGTTATAAAATGAGCCCTTCAACTAACAAGTTGTTCTTTAATGTAGCCTTAAATTCTGCCCAGTTTTATCTTAAAAAAGGTGAAAGGATTATTCTTGATGGACCTTTCTTGTCTGTTGCTTCTCGAAAACCTTACATAGAAATGGCAAAAAAGCATAATGCAAGAGTTACATTGTACTGGTTCGATCCAAGTTTAAGCTGGTTAACGAATAAAGTTATAGAGCGAAATGAATGGGTAGAAGAAGATAGAAAAGTATCAATTACATATATCGAACAACTAGCTAAAAACAATTTAGAGATACCAACGATGGATGAAGGCATAGATAATATTAATTATCTTACTGAAGATGATTTATTTTATTAAAACATTTGTTTTTTAAAATTTTATTGTGTAAAATCCAAATATAATAAGTAATCACTAGGAGGAAATAGTAATGAATTTAATCCCAACTGTTGTAGAACAAACAAGTAGAGGCGAAAGAGCTTATGATATATATTCTAGACTCCTAAAGGATCGTATTATTATGTTAGGTAGTGGAATTGATGATAACGTTTCAAATTCGATTGTTTCACAACTACTCTTTCTAGCAGCAGAAGATCCTGATAAAGACATTTCTTTATACATAAATAGTCCTGGTGGTTCAATTACAGCTGGGATGGCAATTTACGATACTATGCAATTTATCAAACCAAAAGTATCTACCATCTGTGTAGGCATGGCTGCTTCCATGGGCGCATTCCTCTTGAGCTCAGGAGAGCCCGGAATGCGTTATGCGCTTCCGAACAGCGAAGTAATGATTCACCAACCGCTAGGTGGGGCGCAAGGTCAAGCTTCTGATATTAAAATTCACGCAGAGAGAATTATTAGCATGAGAAAGAAGCTTAATACTCTTTTAGCTGAACAAACAGGTCAATCTCTCGAACGTTTAGAAGTCGATACTGATCGAGATAATTTTCTTTCCGCTCCTGAAGCGAAAGAATACGGTTTGGTAGATGAAATTATCTACAAAAAATAATATTAAAAAAAGCATCCTACATTGTTTAGGATGCTTTCTCTTTTTATAAAATATCTTAGATCTTAGAACGCTACTTCTCCAATAATATCAGCCATTTCCTCAGGATTATCATTATATAAGAAAGATAAATCCATCGTTCTATTTACATAATCTCTATACTTAGCTAGTTTTTTATGCTTTTCAGGTACCTCACCTAAAATATATTCAAATAGAATAAGTGAGTGTTCTTTAGGATACTTTTCTATAATTTCTCTTATTTTATCGTCTTCATTCCTTTCAATATACTGTGCTATGGCTTTACCATATTCTTTCGTCAAGATCATACCTTCAATTTTGTCAGCTACCGTTGGTGCTTTGGGATCATCAATTTTTCTTATCGCTTGCCCTACGGACTTTGCATACCGAGCATCAATGTTTTCTACTAAACTCCTTAACTTCTTATCATCGTTAAAATTCAGAAAGATCATGTTGATATCATCCTTTTTTAAGAACAAATCGTATAGCGCTTTCTTTAACATAACTTTTTTGAACATTATATTCACCTGCTTTTTTTCGAAATTATAACAGTTATATTCTATATGTAAATTTTTTGTTCTACACCACTACGATTTATGGTTTCATTTGATATACTGTATAAAACAAGTTAAATATTATCAAAACATATAAATTAATAATAAAAGAGGTGATTAAATGGAAAATAGCTTGCCTAAAGGCACCGAGTTTATTGATGACATCACTGACCAATACAAAGATTTGTTGAATGGCTTTAGGAAAGTTAACTCACTACCTAAACGCTCTAAAAGGACTGCCAAACGACTAGACGAGACTGACAAAAACTATGTCATTCGCAAAGCTGGTTTTCGTTGCTCATATTGTTTGAAAAAGATTAGAAATAACAAAGTTCGAGTCATTAAGAAAGATGATAATCTCAAAATGCTATGGAAAGTAAGTCAGTATAATATGCGTACTCACAGAAAAGATCCTGAATTGCCCAAAGTATATAATGGTACCTGTTTATGTTTAAACTGTTATGTGGAGAAAAAAGAATTAGGTCTGGGTCACATTGAGTATATGTACCTCTTAAAAAAGAGAAAGAATGAAGTACGCAATGAAATACTCGATAATCCAAAGATTAGAAGCAGAATCTTTAAAAGAGATGGGTATGTATGTCACTACTGTAAAATTGAACAGCTTCCAATATCGAGAAAGGTGTATCTATCTCTAGACCATAAAAATCCTGTCTCAATGGGTGGTACTAATGAAGACAAGAATCTTTGCTGTTCTTGCTTGTTTCATAACACCGAAAAGGGAAATACTCCTTATGGTGAATACATAAAAAAGATCCAAAAGAGAAGGAAACAAAGAGATTGTCAACTAGCTTGATATAGAAAAAACAGTAAAAAGCATGGTGGTACGCTTACCATGCTTTTTACTGTTTTTGTTGTTGTTTTACATGCTAATTCGAGGGACTCTGCTAATTCATTTCTTTCTATTGACTTATTTACAGACTCAATGGAAGATATCCCTCGATATCCCCCACTCCCCCTACGCCACTTCTATTAACACTCTAATTTATATGCATCGATGTATTTCTTTACATCGCCAGCTCCCATAAATAGAAAAACGCCCCCATGGTGTTGTTTTAGTTTTCTTATTGATTCAGGAGTAATTGTTTTAGAGCCTGGTATCTGTTTTAGTATATCCTCTATCCTCGTATCCCCTTCAATTTCTCTCGCAGAACCAAATATAGGACAACCATAGACGTGATCAGCAGCACTTAATGAATGAGTGAATTCATTTGCGAATTTCTTCGTTCTAGAATATGTGTGAGGCTGGAATATTGCTATAATTTCCTTATTCTTGAACTTCTTCTTCGCCGACTCGATTGTTGCTGAAATTTCAGTAGGATGATGAGCATAATCATCCACAATATATGAACCATTGAATTCTTCAACTTGGAAACGCCTTTTAGCCCCTTTGAACGATGAAAAGAATGGTGCTACTTCGTCTAACGACAGTCCCTCTAACAGACAAACCGCAATAACTGACAAACTATTATATACGTGGTGATCACCGTATTGATTAATCGTAACTTCTCCTAATGACTCGTCTCTATATTCCACTTCAAACGATGTTCCCCTACTGTCTGTTATTACATTCTTTGCAATTAGATCATTATCACTGTCGTATCCGTAAAACAGGGGAGTGAATTTATCCAAGGTAGACTTGGCGATCTTGTCATCGCCGCACACAATAGCTTTTCTAGCACTACCAACATAGTCACAAAAAGCTTCCTTAACATCGGAAAGGTTTTTAAAGTAATCTGGGTGATCGAACTCGATATTAGTTACAATTGCGTAATCAGGTGAATAAGCTAAAAAATGCCTTCTATATTCACACGCTTCGAACGCAAAGTATTCAGCTCCTTCTACTCCCTTCCCTGTTCCATCTCCGATAAGGTAAGACAGCGGTCTAACACCACCTATTACATGAGATAACAAGCTAGTTGTTGAGGTTTTCCCGTGCGTCCCACTTACACCGATACTTCTAAAACGACCGATATACCGTTTCAAGAACTGATGATACCTTACCACTTCAATACCTAGAGAGTTCGCTTCTATTACTTCTTGATGAGTATCTGGGAATGCGTTACCCAATATCACTATAGTGTTTTCATCAATATTTCCTTTGCAAAAAGGATATATAGGTATTCCCCTTTTTTCTAATTCAACTTGCGTAAAGATTGTTTCCTGAATGTCGGACCCTTGAACTTGTAGCCCAGAATCAAAGAGTATTTGAGCTAAACTACTCATTCCTGAACCTTTAATTCCTGTAAAATGATATTTTTCCATACTACTCTCCTTTTGATGATTTTAATGAAAAAGGGAACGCTTTTATAAAACAGAACCTACGAATGAGGTGATTCCCATGTTTGAATTAACTGTATATACTAAGAATAATGATTTACACACATATTTAACTAAAGAACTCATCCGGAAAGATGATATTACTTATGAGTATTTTTCCTTGCAGCACGTAGCGACTATATTAGCTTCATATATAATTGATTCAATTTTTTATGCTCAATTAAAAGCAACGTTTTCACATGAATTAACTAAAGCATTTAGAAAAAGAGCTCTATCTAAAATCCCTATAGAAGAAAAAGATGAACTATTGTCCTCAATTAGAAGCAAGCTATCCTTAAACTTGAAGAAAAGCACTGTTTATCGCCATGAAACATTTATAACTTTCCAAATACGCCATGAAAAACAAATAGTAACACGCCTAATAGATTCCATTAGAGAAGACCGAACCGTTGAAATGAAAAATCCTATATTCTCTCCCGCTATAAAAGAAAGCACACCTACAATGCGTACACTGTCTATAACCTCAGATGGCAAAATGTCTCTCAAGGATTCAAATAGGATGTTTATACTTAGAAATGAGAAAAGACAACTGGATGTCATTTCTTACGTCATATATGAAAATCCACGCCTTCTTAAGGTGCAAGACCCCCATAGACTGCTAAATAATGAGTTTGCCATAATCCTTAAGAAGAGTTTTAAAAGTAAAGTGATATTTGAATAATGATCATTACTATAACTGCGATAAAGGAAAGTATGGATGTTACTTATTTCTTGAACGAAACCGAGATAACACCAGAAGGTATAATAGAGCACATAAAAGTTACTAAGTCTACTATCATCAATATTACTACTTATGAACAGGATAAAATAGTTTTAAGAGCCTCTATTTTGTACAGGAATGAAGAGCAATTTTTAACTTATTTAAAACAGGCTGGGTTATCCAGAATCCCATACGAAACATGAGCCCAAAAAACCTATAGGTTCTTTGGGCTCATGTTTATTAATCTTATTTATTTTCTTTTTCATATATCTTTTTTTCATTCTGACTCATTTTCTTATAGTCATTTATAAACTTGTTGTACTTTGGCAAAATTTCCTTAGCGTCCCCAAAATCCTTAACTTTACCGTATTCAAGCCAAAGTATTTTGTTGCAGAACTGCTCCATTTGTTTGATTGAATGGCTTACAAATATCATTGTCTTCCCATTCTGTTTGAATTCCTTTATCTTAGCCAGACACTTATCTGCAAAAGCTTTGTCTCCGACAGACAACGCCTCATCGATAATGAAGACATCTGGATCGACATTTATTGATATAGAGAAACCCAGCCTTGATTTCATGCCACTAGAATAGGACTTAACCGGTTGGTCGATGAATTTTCCCAATTCCGCAAAATCCATAATCTTAGGTTCCAATTGTTTAATTTCTTTCTTGCTGAAACCTAGCATAAGACATTTCATTTCGATATTTTCTCTTCCAGTCAGATTAGCTTTTAATCCCGACGCCACAGCTATTAAAGCTGCTTCTCCATTAACCATCACTTCTCCCGATGTTTCTGGAACAATCCCTGAAATAATATTCGATAGTGTCGACTTTCCAGACCCGTTTATTCCAACGAACCCAACGACGTCACCTTTTTCAGCTTCAAAATCAATTTTCTTTAATGCATAAAAAGATTCTCCATAATCCTTTGGAGTAATTAGATCCAACAACCGATCTTTTTTCCCTTTATACAATTTGTATTTTTTCTGTACATCTTTCAATATGATAGTTTTTTCCACAGTTTCACGCCACCTCTATATAAAATCGATAAAGTGCCTCCTGAATTTATAATGAATCATAGCCCCTACTGACATAATAATTAGTGCTACAACCCAGAAATATAAAGTATATTCCCAGTTGTTCACAAAGTACCATTCAGTTCCAAAAAAAGAAGCTCTGTAACCTTCTATCAAGTAATACAGCGGATTAATTTTAGCCAGTGTCGAAATTGGTTCGCCTAACATATCAATCTGCCAAAGGATAGGTGAAAGATACAGCACCATTCGTAAGGTTGCATTTAGAAACATATGTACATCTCTCATCATAGTAGAAAGTGTGGATGTTATAAGTGATATACCAAATACCAGGAAAAAGGTCGCTGCTAAGAAATAAAAAATTTGAAGGAAATAGACTGTTAAGTAGAACCCTGATATCTGGAATATTAAAATCACAATGCACAGCATGACAATATGTATGTAGAAGTTAGAGAACATGACTATGTTAGGGATCACACTTAGCGGGAAATTCATCCTTGATAACACTTTGATTCTACTATATATGGATTTAGAACCTTCTATGGTCGCTTTGTAGAAGAAAGTCCATAAGACGAAAGCCGATATCAACCAGAGAATAAATGGGACATCTACTCCTGGTAACATTTCAATTTCATCTCTTTGCCTTACGCTTTGGAATACGAACCAATAGATTAGAATTTGTATGAGAGGGTTAATAATCTCCCAAGCGGTTCCAAGATAATTATTTTGGTTTTTTACTTTTAACTCATAAAGAGATAGCCTCCTTATTAAGTAAAAGTTCTTGACTTGTTCTTTTAAAACTATTAATGAGCTTCTCATTGCTTACTCCTCTTAAACACCTTTTCTACAACCCGCTCTGTAGCACTTCCGTCTTCCAAACTGCAATATTTATTGCGGAATTCCTCGTATGTATCTTGTAACTCTTTAATTGATTGTTTATCGATGCTGTTAATCTCGTTAATTAGCATTTGTGTAGTATTCACAAGTTTTCCTGGTGCATCCTTTTCAAAGTCAAAATAGAATCCTCTTAATTGATCTCGATACTCTTCTAAATCATAAGTAAAGAATAGTATAGGTCTATTCAATATGCTGTAGTCAAAAAAGACCGAAGAATAATCTGTTACTAATAGATCTGATACGAGATAGAGGTTTCTTAAATCTTCATAATTAGAAAAATCATAAGCGAACCCTCTGTATTGGTTCAAATCCATCTTGTCCGCAACAAGATAATGCATTCTAAATAGGATAATATAGTCATCGCCTAATTGTTCTTTTAATTGTTCAATGTCGAGTTGAAGTTCGAACTTATATTTACCTTTAGAGTGATATTGATTATCTCTCCAAGTAGGAGCATATAGAATAATTTTCTTATCTTCCGGCAAGCCCATACTTTTTCTAAGTCTCTTTATGGTGTCCGCATTGTTCCCTTTGACTAAAAAATCATTTCTTGGATACCCAGACTCGACAACGGCATTGTTGAATTGAAAAGCTCTTCTAAAAATATCCGTTGAATAGCGGTTGGGTGATACTAAGTAATCCCATTTACTTGCTTCTTTAGTAAAGTTCCTTTTGTATCTCTCCTTATCCGTCCCTGGCATGTGCACCTCATCCATATCATTAGCTAGACGCTTTAGAGGTGTTCCGTGCCAAGTTTGGACGTAAGTTGTTTTCTGTGACTTTGTAAGCCAATTCGGTAACCTACTGTTAGTCACCCAGTAACCGGCTCTTGTCATCGTGAATAACCACTTTACAGAAAGCCTTTTTACATATCTAACTTCCTTTTCTTCAAATAGATTTATATAACGACGATCCACGCTCCAAATCATCTTATATTGAGGGTAATGTTCTTTCATATATTCATACATAGCTCTAGGATTATCGCTATATTGCTTCCCTAAAAAACTTTCAAACACTATGAGTTTCTTATTCTTAGGCATGAAACTAAGTATATGAAAGAGCGTTTTATAGACTTTTATTAATAACCTCTTCATCTTATTGCTCCTTTACTATTGGAATCAAAGTGCAGCCCCTTTTCCTAAATAGCACATACTGAAGACAGATACTCAAAAGCCGATAATCAACTACCGGCTTTTGAGATTTCATTAAGTTTGTTTAATAATCTGCTATTGCTGTCATCTTCTACATTACAGAGCCCTTTTATTTCTTCTTTACTAAGAGTTTGTCGGTCCTTTATCATTTGAGCTAATTCTTCCTCGTTATCAGAAGTAAGCCCCTCTAAAGAATGATAAATATCTTTATATACTCCACGCGCCTCTTCGTAAGCCTCTAGATCTTTGATAAAGAAATAAATAGGTTTGCTTACAGTTAGTCCATCAAATACAACTGAAGAATAATCACTAACTAACACATCTGAAACCAAAATTAGTTCTTGTATATCAAGTTGAGAATTAGGGGTAATCACCTTTGAACCTAGGCTAGAGTTACGTTCCATACTGTGATCTTTCTTTATTAATACGTAATCATCCCCTAGCTCCTGAGATACTTTCTCCAAATCCATAAGGTAAGAAAAATCCCTCGAACCCTTTTTAAAGTTATAGTCTCTCCACGTAGGGACATATAGTAAGACCTTCTTCTCGTTTGGGATACCGAGTTTTTCTTTTATCTCGTTTTTTATCACTTCATTGTGAACATTTTCTTTTAACCACTGAACCCTTGGGTACCCAAAATTTAAGATTCTATTATCGTCAAAAGAAAATGCTGTTTTGAACTTTTCTTTTCCAGTTAAAGAATCTGATAACAAGTAGTCCCATCTAGAGATATCCTTGTGTTTATTCCTCTTATGATTTCTGTTTTTACTGGAAATATATTTTTCATGACTATCAAAGAGTAATTTCTTAAATGGAGTACCATGCCATAATTGAATCCATGTAGTCTCCGCTCTTTTAACAAAGTCTAACGGTACCCAACTCTCTGAAAAGACAAATTTAGCTGCGTATAATTTCTTGTAGAAATCCATACTACGCGGATTCACTCTTTGCTCTTTGGGCACTCTTTTATCTTTAGTTGCAAAGTAAACGTTGTAATTGTGGTCCTGACTATTCAAGAACTCATAAAAGTATCTCGAATTACCAGTGTATTTATAATCAAAGCCTAGGAACAAGATCGTGTTCTGATCGATGGGCTTACTACGCATTTCCCTGACCTTCTTTTTCTTTCTCTTAGCCCGAAAGGATTTAACCCACTTAGAATTAAGCACTTTCCGCTTTGCTTTTCTTACAATTTTAAAAGATGGTTTCAATAAGCCTTTTCTGTCTAACCAGTCGACAATGATTATCTTATTTACATTTCCTCTCTGGACATATTTTCTCCTAAAGAAAAAATGATTTCTTGCTACTATGTTTTTCGGAACATTGTAGTCGGTCTTAGTTGAATTTAGTACACTAAGCACCCTTTTAATTGTTTTCCGCTTTTCACCTTTTGGCGCTCTATGATTGGCGTAACTTATAGTCTTCCATATCAGATGTTTGAAGAGTTGATAATACGAAATGTCTTTTCTGGGTTGAAATAAGGATAAGGATTTTTTAACAGCCTTTAAAAACGAGTCAACATGTATGGTGCTCCCTCTTTGGGTTTTCGTAGTGGAATCGTCATTAACTCTGACTATGTATAATGGGTTTTGAATTATACCAACTCTATCTGCGCTTTGAGTTACTTGAACATAAAACTCAAAATCCTCATAAATATATCCCTCTCCGTACTTTATCTTGTTTCCATTAAGAAACTCTTTTTTATAGAGTTTGTTTACGGTAAAGTACGTGATTGCTTCAAACAACATTTCACACTCTTCATCGATAAGTAAATCTTTAAATAAAAACCTATCATTATTTACGTAAACCGTTCCCTTGTCCTCGTAATGGAAGATCCAGTCGCATACAACGAAATCACAATTATCATTCTCTGCCTTATTAAATAACTTTTCTAAGGCATCAGGTTTGATAAAATCGTCGCCGTCTAAGAAGAAAATATACTTACCGTTGGCGACTTCCATTCCTTTATTTCTGGCAGCACCCTGCTTTAAATTTTCTGGTTGTTGTATTAGCTTAACCTTATGTTCTCCCCATTTATCTTGGTATTCTTTAATGATTTCCACTGTATTATCTGTAGAGCAATCATCAATAACAATAATTTCCGTCTCACCTTTAAAACTCTGCTCGTTGATCGAATCCATTGCATCTCTGATGTACTTACTAACATTGTAGGTTGGGATTATGATTGAGATATCGCACATTTGTAAAACCTCCAGTATTTGATAAGGAACAACTAATCTCGTAATAGTCTTCTTCTACATGATTTTATTAATATCTAAAAAACCTTTGTCGAATTGTGTTATCCCATGGCTTTTTAATCAAAAAAAAAGGTACTAAGTTAGAACCACTCTACTTTTATATAGACTGGACTTTTTACTTTTTTGGGGTGATACACAGGTGAATGTGTTAAAACGATTACTTTACGTGCAGTTTCTATTAATAATGATCCTTTTATCTACTTTTGCTACTAATGCTAGTGCTGAAGATGGTTGGTCAGGGACTTTTTATCCAAGTGAAAACTTCGAAGGTACCCCCCACAAAGTTAAAACGGACATTATTGATTACAATTGGGGCGGAGGCTCACCTCCTGGGATACCAGAAGACCACTTTTCTGCTATATTTTCACGCGACCGTTATTTCGAAGAAGGCGTTTACAATTTACGCGTTTGGGCGAATGATGGGGTGTTAGTATACGTGGATGGAGTGCTTCAAATCAATGGTTGGAATAATAAAAGTTTAGATTTCTTTGCAAAACCTCTTTATCTTACAGAAGGCAACCACAATATAGAGATAAAGTATAAAGAAATTGTCGGAGTTGCTCAGTTGAAGTTCGAGATTGATGATCTCATGAGAGACAACAGGTGGTACGGTATGGCTTTTTCTGATTCACACTTCTCTGGAGATACTGCATTGCTTGGTTATAAACCACAAATACATACCTTGAATAAAGATTGGGGATGGGGATCTCCCGCTGGTAACATCCCTAACGATGGGTTTTCGACATTTTTTCAAAGGAAAGTTGATGTAGAGGAAGGCATTTACAATATCCGCACTTGGGCAAATGATGGCGTAAAAGTCTACGTTGATAACAAATTGATCATTGATGAATGGGATAATCAAGCTCTTGATTTTTTCGCAAAACCTATATATTTAGATAAAGGTAGTCACTCAATACGCATTAAGTACAAAGAAATAGTAGGGGTGGCTGAATTGAATTTCTCAATCGATGACCTAATGAGGGATAATCGCTGGTATGGTTTGGCTTTCTCAAATCCAGATTATAGCGGGAATACTTCTTTATTGGGATACAAACCTCAACTGCCTACTCTTGATATGGATTGGGGAACCTCATCTCCATCAAAAGGAATACCTAATGACTCCTTTTCTTCAATTTTTCAGCGGCATATCGAAGTGAGTAAAGGAGTTTATAACTTCAAAGCTTCATCAAGTGATGGGTTCGAACTCTATGTTGATGGAAAGTTGGTATTGGACAAAATGCAGAATCAAACACAAAACACTTTCACAATACCGCTATTCATGGATGAAGGTAAGCATCGATTACTCATTAAGCATAAAGAAGATTTGGACGTTTCCAATATATCGTTATCATATGAGGAGTATAAAGATAATGATTGGTATGGTGTGGCATTTTCAAATCCAAACTTAACAGGAGAATCTTCTACGTTACTAAAAAACACATCGACGCCCAATTTAGACTTAAACTGGGGTTGGAAGTCACCCTCCATTGATATGCCGGCGGATAACTTTTCTACATACTTTCAAAAGGGCTATTCAACCCATGGAGGCAATCATTTACTATCTGTAAAAGGAAATGATGGGGTTCAGGTCTTTATTAATGAACAATTAGTTATGGACCGCTGGAACAATAGGGGTAATGGAGCCTGGGAAAAAGAAATTAACTTGCCCGAAGGCGACCACAAAATAGTCGTAAAACATTATGAAGGTAGTAACGGTATAGCAAACCTTAAATTAAATTTAACCCCTTATAAATCAAAAGAGTATATTTCTGCAAATTATGATATAGATTTTAACAACGTATTGGACAAGCAAATGGCAGTTAAGCCTCAGACGTCTTTTCGTACAGGCGGATGGGGCGATGCTTCGAGAGACCAAGTCAGGTACTACATAAACTCAAATAACTTTAACAAGAATTCCAAAGATTATTTTCAGTTTTTAGACCTTTCACAGCCTACAGGTATAAATACCAACGAGATAAATACAAAAGTTCTATCAGGAGCTGGAATATTGGAAGGGCAAGCTCAAACATTTATTGATGCTGCTAAATCTCACAATATAAATGAAGTTTACCTTATCTCGCATGCGCTCTTGGAAACAGGGAAAGGAAGTTCGAGTCTTTCAACCGGTATCTTAGTTGATGAAGTTGACGGAAATCCGGTAGATCCTAAAGTAGTTTATAACATGTATGGAATTGGCGCTGTCGATAGTTGTCCAAAAAGATGTGGCTCTGAGACTGCTTATAAAAATGGGTGGACAACCCCCGAGTCTGCCATATTTGGCGGGGCAAAATTTGTTGGCGAAAAATACATACATAATAATTATAATCAAAACACGTTATTCAAAATGCGATGGAACCCTTTAGGGATAACCAATATTAACCGACCGGTCCACCAATACGCTACGGATATTGGATGGGCAGCTAAACAAACTGATAGTATTCGAAAAATCTATGATTTGATGGATAGTTACTCTTTAACTTTCGAGACTCCTCAATTTAATAATCAACCCTCTTCGTCTGGGAACGAAAACTATTTTGAGAATCTCCCTGAACATGTAATTGGAAAAACTAATACACCAAACGATACATTAAATATCCGTTCGGGACCTAGCCCTTCATATGGAGTGGTAGGTGCGATCCCTCACCAATCAATAATAAGAATTTTAGGTAAAGATAAGAACGGATGGTTTAAGGCTTCCTACCAAAACAATGTAGGTTGGGTAAGCTCCTCTTATGTTAATTCGTTGAATCTTTACGAAGTGAATGTGTCTCAATTAGAAGTTCAAAGCGAACCGTCTTCAAATTCTAATGTAGAAGGCAACTTATCCAGAGAGTTAGTAGCATCAGTATTAGATAGCTCTGACAATAGTATAAAAAACGGCGATTGGCTACAGATCCATTATAATGACAAACTGTTATGGGTCGATACAGGGTCATTGAGCAATCCAAACATTGTGAAACAGTAAAACCACTAAATTTTTAGTGGTTTTTCTTTTTGAAAGAAAGCAGGGATATTAATAATCCACATACATGAAAGGATAAATATTATCTGAATGGAGGCAATGCCCTGTGAAAAAGGTTATAACCTACGGTACCTTTGACTTGCTTCATCCTGGTCACATTAATTTATTAAAACGCGCAAAAGACCTTGGAGACTACTTAATCGTCGCTATATCTAATGATGAATTTAATCAACTCAAAGGGAAAACCTCATTTTATACTTACGAAGAGAGAAAACATATCTTGGACGCTATTAAATATGTTGATGAAGTTATCCCAGAACGTTCTTGGGAACAGAAAGTTAGTGACGTTAAAGAGCATCTTATAGACGCATTTGTTATTGGTGATGATTGGGCTGGCTCATTTGATTTCCTAAAAGAGCATTGCGAAGTAATCTACCTCTCAAGAACGGAAGGTATTTCTACAACTCAAATTAAAACTGAACTGAGTCATGATGCTCCAAGGGGTAAGAACCAAGCAAACTCTAATGTTAACGAACAAGTTAATTGATGAGGGAAATACTAATTACTCTTTATCTTCATATTTTCAAGGCGATTTTTCTCCTTTTCAAGCTCTTTCCAGTTCAAAAGAAAACTGTCTTGGTAGCTTCTTTCAAAGACAATGTTGAATATGTCGCTAATGAGGTCGAATTAAGGACTTCACATAAAGTCGTTATTTTAAATACGAGTCAAAAAAATGGATTTGAAGAGTATCCTAGACGGTCAATAATTGTTTTTACGCCAAAAAAGCCTATAAGTTGGGCTATTTCTATTTATCATCTTGCAACTTCTAAGATTGTTTTTGCTGATAATTATTTTGGATTTTTAGCTGTAACTAACTTCTCACAGAATGTGAAATGTGTTCAGTTGTGGCATGCAGCTGGAGCGGTGAAAAAATTTGGGTTGCAAGATAATGGTAATAAGAACAGAACTAAAAAAGCTGTAAAGCGTTTTAAAAGAGTTTATAACAGGTTTGACCATGTGGTAATTGGATCTGAAAGAATGGGCACTATCTTTAAAAAGAGTTTCGGAATAGACGAAGCTAAGCTGTTAAGAACTGGTATTCCTAGAACAGACTTTTTTTATAACGATGTTGCATTAGCGGATTCTCAAAGAAGGATCGCTTCCGTTGTACCAGACATTCAAAAGAAAAGAGTGTTACTATATGCACCCACTTTTAGAGATGGCGACCCTTGTCCAAACAAATTGAGAATAGATATTAAAAAAATGGAAGAGGAACTGACTGATGAATATATTTTATTGTTAAGGTTGCACCCTTCTATTAATAATAACCTCAATTTTCAAATCCCAGGTTTCGCTTATAACGTTTCTAGTCTTGCAATCAATCAACTTCTAGCTGTAACCGACATTTTGATCACAGATTATTCTTCTATTCCAATGGAGTTTTCTCTTTTTAATAGACCTATCATCTATTTTCCTTACGACTTGGAGGAATACAAGGAAAATAAGGGTCTATGGTATGATTACAAAACACTAACTGCAGGTCCTGTGGCATTCGATACAGGGAATATTATTAAGCTAATCCGACAGGATGAATACCCTCATGACGAGATAAGCAACTTCTCTAATGAATGGAATTTATATTCCAAAGGTTATTCTTCAGCGGAGTTAGTTAAGTTTTTATATGAATGATGAAAAAAGTAGAGGCTCCCATCGGAACCCTCTACTTTTTAGTTATAAATTATTATATATACGTGCCTCTCAAGTGCGATTTTCTTCCTTCTCCAAAAAGTCAAAACCCATCCTGTAGAAGACTTTTTTGAGATTTGGCACTTCCTCTCTTATTTCACTCATCAGTTTTCCTTCAGCTAATAAGGTTCTAACTTCCTTTTCTATATCTTCTATTTCTTCAGGAAGATTATTTCTGGCTTTAATCATTTCTTCAATCATTTTTTTATTGGTCAGCTTTTTTATTGCATTATCATTCTTACTCAAATATTGTTTTATATCTCTATATCGTTCTAAAACTTCGTTCCTTCTGGCTTCCAAAAGGTCTACCTTATATTGTCGCTCTCGTTCTATTTCATCGAAATCAAAATAAAACGAAATGTTTTTGTGGAACGGATCGATGTAACCTACTTTGCACTTGTTCTTTTCATTCTGATAATAAAAATAGAATTCATCTTTACCTTCAGTATGGATTACTTCTATGTAAAAACCATATTCTCTTATCTTTTCAGTTATCTTTTCAGCAACCATCTCATTTACTGTATTATCAATTAATACTACACTCGGAACATGAATGCTGTTGTCTATATAACCTGTTTGATAATATTCCAATAAAGAATCCAGCGTCCCCTCTTTAACTAGTTCGATCGCTTCATTTAACCACTGTGTCCCCATCTTTAATTTGTCTAACGCAAGTTTTGTTTCCCTAACACCCAAACTTAACCCCCCCATCCATCTATTATTTGTACTAATATCGGCACTTCAGTCATTCGACTTTAACCGAGAAAAAACACGGTTCCACCCGAATCGTACAGACGATTAAGGTAGGACCGTGTTTTCTCTATGATTTAGAGTCTTTTCATCATTTAATCTTTCTAACTATTGATCCCTGAGCCTTATTCTCCAACTCATTATCGAGTTTTTTAAGCCCTTTATAACCGTACCTTCTCTCTAATGCTTTAGATAAGATGTGATCAGTTAAATCAGGGTTTTTAGGAAGAATAGGACCGTGCAAATACGTTCCAACAAGGTTTTTATATCGCAAACCTTCTTTTCCGTCTTTTCCATTATTACCATGACCACTAATAACGTTTCCTAGTGGCTCGTAATCGTGATAAGTCCTGCCCCCATGATTCTCAAAACCTACGATACTTCCTACTTCTTCAGTATCAAGGAGGATGTTCCCTTTAAGCCTATCGCTACTTGAAACAGTGTAAAAATCAAGAATACCTAATCCGCTCAATTTCGTCCCGTCTGGTAATTGATAGTAATCCCCTAGAAATTGATATCCACCGCATATTGTTAGCGCGCAAACTCCATCATCTATTGCGGATTTAAACTCGTCTTTAATGGAGAATAGATCGTTTGTAGCAAGAGCTTGTTCTCTATCGCTTCCCCCACCTATAAATATTATATCTGCTTGGGATAAGTCGATTCCTTTAGCATAGGAAGTTTCTTGCACTTCGACTTCAATTCCCCTCCACTCCGCTCTTTTTTTTAGGGCTATTACATTCCCTTTGTCTCCGTAAAGATTCAATTTATCATGGTAGGGATGAATTAATTTTAGTTTCAAGACTCTTCGCTCCGTTTCTCTAGATATTTCCTAACCGGATCAAGGGCTGTATAGTTTGGGATGTAATACGTCTCCTTTTCGTTGCTAACTGCATAATTAATAGCTTCTTGCTTGTCTTCGAACACCTGGATGTTTTCTTCTTTTACTCCTGCATATTTCAATCGAACTGCCATATCGTAGGCTCTCGTCCCAGAACAGACGATTTTTTTAATTTTATCGTTCACTACCCTTTCGTAGTCTGCATCCCATATCCAAGACACATCTAACCCGTCATATTCTAAATCGTTAAGAAAGAAAACTAATTGTTCAACATCCTCTTTATATAACACTTCAGATATTGTTGTATTTACGCCAGCGGGGTTTTTAACAAGATTTAAATAACTTGGCTTGTCCTTGATTATAAATTTCTGCATCCTACCATTTTCTGCTTGATACCCTAACAAACCATTATTAATCTGTTCATCAGTCATACCTAGTTCTTTTGCAATGACTACAGAAGGTAATGCGTTATAAACGTTAAATACTCCCGAAATCCCCATCTTGTACTTAGTTTTATTTAAATTGAAACTTAATACTTCTTCATTATTTATCTTCGTAACTTCGTATTTCATCTTTGGTCTTTTAAAACCGCATTTACAACGGTAATACCCTAGCTGACTATAATGAACATGACTATATTTCAGTTCGCGTTTTTTCTTAATACATTTCGGTCGCGGACAAAACTTAGATTCACTCATTTCATGCTGCACAAATTCGAAGGCGTCCTTGTGTAGTCCAAAAAAGATGTTATCTTTCTTTAACGCACTTAATCGAAATACAAATGGATCATCCCCATTTAAGATAAGTTTTGTATCAGTACCCTTCAGCGCTTCCATCATTTTATTTATTAATATATCAATCTCACCCATACGGTCTAATTGATCCCTGAAGAAGTTAGTCACAACTACCATGTCGGGATTAATTTCTTTAACGATTCTAGGTAGTGTCAATTCATCAACTTCTATGACAGCATAGTCGTACTTTAATTTGCCCATTAAACTTGCTTCATTTAAGTATGTTGCTGTTATACCGGTTATAAGATTAGCTCCTTCTGTATTATGCAGAACTTTCTTACCGGTATTTTGTAATATGTTCGCTAGTAAGTTAGCGGTCGTGGTCTTTCCATTTGTACCAGTGATCAAAATTGTCTTATCAACTTGATGAGATAATTTCTTCAACAAGTTTCTATCTATCTTCCTTGCTACCACTCCAGGTATATTAGTTCCATTTTTACCGATTATTTGGCTGGCATTTTTAGCTAGCTTCCCGCTCAATATAGAAAGGTTACTTCTCAATTACAATCCACCCTTTATTCGTTTTATCTCCTCCTCTCTTTTTGAGAAATAATAAAAAACCTTATATACTCCAATAAAAAAAGAGTTGCCCTGGGCAACTCTTCTTAGATTTATGCTTTATCATTTACTGCTGTTTATTTTTCTGTATTTTGCTGCAAACTCGCGCTCTTTTCCTCTCTCAATAGGAGAATAATACTCAGTGCCTAAAACATTGTCCGGCAGATATTGTTGTTTTACCCACCCTCTAATATCATCATGAGGGTATTTATATCCAATACCGCTACCTAAGTCTTTAGCACCTTTATAATGAGCATCTTTTAAGTGGTCCGGTACATCGAACCCTCCTTTACTCACATCCGCAGCTGCACAATCAAGTGCTTTGTATGCAGAATTTGATTTTGCGCTCAGGCAGATCTCAATTACTGCTACGGATAATGGAATCCTTGCCTCAGGCAACCCTAACCTCTCAGCTGATTGAACAGCAGCAAGGGTATTCGAGCATACTTCAGGAGATGCTAAACCTACATCTTCATAGGCTGTAACAAGTAATCTACGACATGCTACTTTTAACTCTCCCGCTTTGAGTAATGCAGCTAAATAAAACAATGCGGCGTTTACGTCAGACCCCCTAATTGATTTTTGGAAAGATGAGAGAATGTTGAACTTTTCATTTCCATTTTTGTCATGACTAAAGCCCTTTTCTTGAATGCATTCCTTAATAACCTCGTTTGTTATGACTCTCGTTCCATCTATTTCTTTGGTTGTCATTATTGATAACTCTAGTGCATTTAGTGCTGCACGAATATCTCCATTGGTTCCAATTGCAATCATTTCTAGCGATTCGTCTTCTATAGTGACATTATAATCTCCCATTCCCCTACTCTTATCTTTTAGAGCTCTTTCTAAAACGACTTTTATATCATTAACATCATTTGATTTTAACTGAAAAATTTGGCATCTCGACCTTATTGCTGGATTAACTTCTATATATGGATTTTCTGTAGTGGAGCCAATAAGTGTTAGATTATTTGATTCTGTATCGCTTAATAACGCATCTTGCTGATTTTTCTTAAAAGCATGGATTTCATCTAAAAGTAAGATGACGCCATTATCTTCTTTTGATTCTTCAACGACTTTTCGTATGTCCTTTACTGAAGCTGAAGTAGCGTTTAATTTTATGAATTTTTTATTTGATAGAGTAGAGATCACTTCTGCTATAGTCGTTTTACCCGTTCCTGGAGGACCGTATAAAATCATTGAACGCAAACTCCCTGTATCAATCATCCTCCTAAGTAATTTACCTTCACCTAACAAATGCTGTTGACCGGATACTTCATTAACATTTACAGGTCTCATTCTATAAGCTAATGGTGAATCCAATTTAAACTCCCCTTCCTTAATCACACGTATCTTTATTTTTGTCCAAACTGGACTTCTCCTTATTGCTAAGTTTTTATCAATATCTTTTATGAACGTACATAGGATAATAAATGAGGAGGTCACAACATGAGATCGACAGAAAGGAAAAAGCTCATTCTTGAAGCTATGACCATCATGCCAGTCATCTCCACAAAACAAGCTTCTGTTTTTTTTGAGGACTGCAACTCACCGCAAAAACGAACTTCTGAATACCTTGTCCGGTTGGCTAAAGAAGATTGCTTGATCGAAGGTAAAGAAAGAGCAATAGGAGAATCTAAAATTTGGCGCTTAACTAAAAAAGGGCGAGACTTATTTGGTATAAAACGAAGACCTGTCCCACTTACCGACCGCAACATCCAACACCTCTTAGGGATTGGGGATGTATATTTTGCATTAAACAATCTCGAAAATGTGTCTAGATTCCGGTGTGAATTAAGAGAAGTCTTTTTCTCTCCTACTTTGCAAAAGAAACTAAAATACTGTCCTGATGCTTTCTTTGTATTAAATGGGCACCCTTATTTTTTGGAATATCAGAGAAGCTACCTATCTTCAAATGGGTGGAGACGAAAATGGGAAGTTCACGAAGGTTTTTTAACTTCCAAAGAATTCATATCTTTCTTACGGCTACAATCCATCGACTTTGATTCTCCTACTATTGTTGTTTTATCTTCTCAAAATAAAGAAATGATACGAAAAACGACTAAATTAAATATCAATATTTATTCGAATATAAATGATTTTATAAATGAAAATCGGTTTTTATAGTTATTTATAAAAAAATATATAAAAAATTAATAAAAGGTATTTACATTTCATATGTAATAAAGATATACTACAAATAACAAGTTAACAACTTGATTTTCTTTTCACTCTTTTCAACTTGCAGTAATTAGATCACATAACTGTAATTAGATATGTGGTCTCCCTTATTAAGTCCCGATAGCTCAGCAGGATAGAGCAACAGCCTTCTAAGCTGTGGGTCGTAGGTTCGAATCCTACTCGGGACGCCAACTACTAGAAACGATATACATATACACAGTATCGCTACTAGCTACTATTGCAATAGCTAAAGCAACTCTGAGGGTGAGACTGTCAGCCTTATCGCTAAGTAATAGTATTTATAGTCGAGTTTCTTGAACTCACTAATAAACACATACTTAGTAGTTGCAACCGATAAGGTTTGATTAAAGGTTGCCACCTTGACAGTTTTAGGGAGCGGATTGGCATCCGCAAAGGACCAAATTTGGTGTAACCAAGGTTTTGGTGTGTAGGAGTTTTATATATTTTTCTTTACGCTAGACGGGCTAATGCCCTTCACCTTCGAAGTTCTTAAGGTCAAACTTCGTGGCGCGCCTGAGCGAATCTTTCATGGTAACTGGACGTTACCACTATCTTTCCACAGTAGCTCAGAGGTAGAGCAATCGGCTGTTAACCGATCGGTCGTAGGTTCGAATCCTACCTGTGGAGCCATTTATGCTGAATTCCCTCCTATTTTCTATTAATTCGTTTGTTGTCTTTTATCTTGGTTCAAGAGTCTGTGGCGGGCTCTATGGAGAAGTACCCAAGTGGCTGAAGGGGCGCCCCTGCTAAGGGTGTAGATCGCGTAAGCGGTGCGAGGGTTCGAATCCCTCCTTCTCCGCCATTTATTTGGACTTTTAGCTCAGTTGGTTAGAGCAGATGGCTTTACCGTCAGGTCGTAGGTTCAAATCCTACAAGGTCCACCAATCTTCTGAAAAAGCATCTTTTTACTCAGTCATTTTGGACCTTTAGCTCAGTTGGTCAGAGCAGACGGCTCATAACCGTCCGGTCGTAGGTTCGAGTCCTACAAGGTCCACCAATCTGTTAATAAGCGTTTCTTTCTTCCGCTTTCTGTTGATGAATTGTGACGATTCTATTCTGGGAGGGAAACGAACTATATAAGGAAAAAGCCTGGTTCTTAATGAACTAGGCTTTTTTGTATTCCCTACAGAACTATAATTTGTCCTGTTCAATCGACTTGTCACACTTTCGTTGTAAGTCTGGTTCGATGATAAACATTAGTTTCGCCTATAATCACACCATTTTTGTACATAGCTTTGGCAATCTCTAATCTAACTTTTTTGGATGCATTCCAATACTCTTTGTCCTTAACCATCCCTACTATAGTGTATTCATATCCATGGTGATTGGAATTCAACGAAGTCAATCCATATAGGTCAAATGCCTCAATAGGAACTTCGTTTGAATGAATCAAAAGATCGGAGTCATCATTATTTAGTTTCTCACAGACTGAATTTAAAATAACCATAATCTTTTCTGGATCTTCCCTGTGACTCACCACCACTTTTTCTACTATCCTCATTTTACTTTTATTATAGTTATGTATTTCTTTTACATCCCCATGCGCAATTGTAATGACGCGCTGTTCCCAGTCTCTAATTTGGATATACCTTATTCCTACATCATCTATTGTTCCAGTGTACTTCCCATTCAATTTCACAAAATCTCCTGCTTGAAATTGCTTCTCGTATATACGGAATCCACCAATTAATATATCCTTGACCACATTTTGTATTGCAAATCCTAAAACCAGTCCAATTACTCCTGCTCCGGCTAGAATCCCAGATACGTCAACAAATGGACTTATTGCATAAATGATCAGAATAACAATCAATGCATAATTTAATAAGGAGCGAATGATACTTTGTATCGTCTTCTCTTTCTCCTCGCTTATGATATTCACTCTTTTGAAGAATACATCTACCAATTTATTAATAAATGCAAATGCTGCAGAAAGAACAATTGCAAGGATACTTAGTTTGATTAAATATATATCTGTTAAACCATCAAGAAATTCCATATACAACCTCCCTTTCATTTTCAGTTCCCCTAATCTTGTAGAAAACCTTTATAACAGGTTTTTTGAAACTATATATGTATATATGTGTAGGAAAGATTAGGAAGGAGCTATTATCGTTGAAACCAAAATATGATATACAAGAAAACGAAAGCATCATATTAAACAAAAAAGCTTTTACAATGATTAAAGACGAAATATCGTATTTACTAGTAACAGAAGAATACGGTGTATATAAATTAAAGAGGACTTGTGGAACTGACAAAAGGTATTTTGGTCGAGGGGACCTCATGCATAAAGGTGAAGTTATTAATGGAGACTCCCTATGTCATTTTTGTAAGCACAGAGCTCGAAAAGAGCTAGGCGAGTGTAACAAACCCTTCTCTCCTTATGAGTCTAAACTATCACCATTAGAGTCGTTGAGAGCGGTATTGAAAAAACATGAAATAAAAAGAGACCCCTCCCTCACTCTATATCTCCACAATGAAAGGATAGCGGATTACGATAAAGAAGATGTCCCTTTTTACTCAAAGGTCTTTTTTTATTCCGTTATATACAGCGTTTCCTTTCTAGGCTTGATCTTTGTAAATCTCAAATCAATTATTAGAAAGGTTGTTTAGGATCACTTCGGCTATATTTTTTTGACTTTCCCTAGTGTCTGTAACTAAAGTATCCATCTTTTTCTTCATATTCTCTCTTTTAAAATCGTCGCCCCATAAATCAAGGATGTGGTGGCTCAGCTTTTCTTCAAAATCATCTGTTTGTTCCACCAACACTGCAGCTCTCTCTTGGGCAAAGAAATCCGCGTTTTTAAGCTGATGATTTTCTGCTGAAGTCGGCAGAGGTACAAATATAGAAGGGATTGATAAGTTTCCCAGTTCGAATATAGTCCCTGCTCCTGAACGAGCTACTACCAACTTTGCACGTTTATATAATGATGACATATCATCTTCGAAATCGATCAGTTTTAAATTCTGAGGTTTCTCTTCTTCTATCATCTTCTCGTAATATGACCTACCGCACACTAGGACACAAGGGATGTGTGAATTATTACGCGCGAATTTCACTGCAAATTCGTTTAAAGCAAGAGAACCTCCGCTCCCGCCTAGGAATAACAGCTCCTCTCCTGAGTAAGGAAGTTTTTCTGTATACCTTACTGGAATTCCGCTATAAACATCTTTCCTTTTCTCGATTACAGGAAAAGAATGAAAAACCTGTTGTGCGCCTTTTGAAAACAACTTGTTCACTTTTCCCATAACCGAGTTCTGCTCATGAATAGCATATGGAATACGATGTAGATTGGCAGCCGCTAAGACGGGCGCGGTTGCAAACCCTCCTGTTGCAAATATGTAATCTGGTGCGATCCCTTTTAATATAGAGCTTGCCTTTTTAACACCTGATATGTTCTTATGACCGAAGCCGAGAAACTTCTCAATAGCATTCTTGCCTTCAAACCCTTGTGAAGGTACATGATAAAAAGGGATTTTATATTTGCGTGCTAGATCTGCCTCTATGTGATTTTTATTTCCTATAAAAGAAAGGTCTGCATCATACTTTTCCTTAAGATACATACCTACGATTATTGCGGGGAACACATGCCCAGCCGTCCCTCCGCCAGTTAAAACGATGTTCATATCTAATTACCTCCCAGGTGTTATAAATGCCTGTTTTCAAAGTCCATTCGCCTTTTCATCTTATCTTCTATTTCAACATCGATTTTGTCGTAATCATGTTGAGAAATCCCTGCTACTGTAGATGATTTATATGGATTTGATATTCTCCACATCTCTCCGACTTCTTGAGAAGCATTCCTGAACTTTTTGTATTGGACTTCAACATCGCCTCTAAAACCCATAAATAGGTTCTTAAATGCGCTTGTGTCAAATTTAGCTCCAGGAAACTCTCCTTCTAAACTCAATATCCCTACTCTTTGCTCATTGTACTCAGTATGTAATGGATCGATTAAGATATTTGTTTTAACTTCACCGAATACGGAACCTGATGAATCAATAAATTCCCCGTTTTCCTCTTTATGTAGTTCGACACGTTTACTCTTCGCCTTAATTTCCTTTAGTGAGGAATTCATTTCGTCAGCATTTATTGTAAATAGTCCAATCGGCTTTGTTTGCTGCAGTTTCGTTAGATCAGGAAATGGCACGACATGATCTATCTTCACTTGAAAATGATGTGTAACTCCTGCCTTTTCCTTCCCTTTTCCTTTAGGGAGGATATCGCTTTTCAAAACCATATAACCTTTATAGGCAGATAAAGTTAACTCCCCTTTAAGAGACGGTTTTAGAACTTTTATATCTTCCATATGTAGGACAGCTTCATCAAAAGGGAAATCCTCATCTAATCTAAAGTAATTCATACTCTTAGGTTCGAGGACCATAGCCTTTTTTGAATCCATTTTTAAGAATGCACTACAGTATTTTTCTGTTTTGCTTAGTAGAGATTCCGACTCTTTTAATACTTTTATGAACGTCTCCTTATCTTTGAATTCCTGAAAATCTCCATAAGGGACCTTTATTCTTTGTTTATATTGGTTTATTTGCAATTTCTTCTTGTGGTCTTTTTCTATAATGAATTCACCTTCAATTGCGTAATGGCGCTCTGTAGATTTATCACCTTTCTTACCTGCAACCGAAGCCTCTAAATCATATGGGTTTACTACAAATGAAAATGTTTCGCCATCCAAATTAGTTATTTCGCTTAATGCGACTAAGGAATTTTCATTTTTAGTGCCGGCTATTATTTTTTCTCCATCAATACACTGGAGAATCAACTCGCCTTTTTTATCCTTACTTTTAAGCACCCTTTTAGAAATATCAAGGACATCCTTTAAGGCTTTTTTATAAACTCGCACGAAATCACCTCTTTTGTAAAAAACACTTTTCAATTATAACATATAGTATTTTTATAATTAATTAAATATCATAAAAACATATATTTAACAGAAAGGAGATTAATTTTGGACAAAATTTTTAAATTCACTTTCCCATTCACTGGAAAGGTAAAAACTCAGCTTATTATCTCGAATAACCGCTTAGTGAAACCAAAGCATGTTAAAAACTTTGAAAATCATGTGAGGAGAATACTTGCTCATTCTTTCCCTATTGAAATGCGCCCTATAAGAGGTCATTTGAAATTTGATATGTACCATTTCACTACATACAAAAGAGACAATGATGGTTTATTAGTTCCTACGACTAAAGGAGACCTCGATAACCTTTTTAAAGCACTTGCAGATTGCTTTGAGCCTCTTAAAAAGAAAGTCGCTGTTATTGAAAATGGCGAGCCTACTTTAAACGATAAAGGTAAGCCAAAATATCGCTTTGAGGAGATCTCTCCTGGGGTTATTAAAAATGATAAATACATAACAAATGGTACTCAAAGGTGGATACCAGTACACAGTAAGGATGAAGAAAAAATCGAGGTTTATATATCTGTAGTAGATGAAACATCATTGTTCGAACTTCCTCATTATGATGAAGAAAAAGTTAAAGAATTTCCTATATAAAAAGCGCCTTATATAGGCGCTTTGCATTATGAATTCTTCGTTTTACTATAAATAACCCAGCGTAGACCAATTATCATTTTCTTTTTTCTTAAGTATAATGCTCTCTTCTTCATTTGTAATTTTTAATCTTACCGGTTTTCTACCTTCAAAAGCATAACAATCCAAACTCTCTGTATTGAAACAAGAAAATTGTAGTGATATATGAGAGAATTGCTCGTATTTTTCTTTTATTGTTTTTACTAATTGATCCTCAATATTAGATAATTGCAACTCTACTCGCCTCCCTCGGCACTGTTTTTTTACTATTATAATTTATTTTATTGTAATTCAGTCATAAATTACAAAAAAATTTCATTCTTCTCTTTTATTAGTTTTCTATTTTTCATAGACTGTTAAAAACTAAAGGAGGCGGATGTAACTATGTATATAGAATATGACGAATTTGCACCAACGCACCCAGGTAACAAATTGTTCGCCTATTTGATTAAAGAGGAAACACATACGGAAAGTTATAAAGACCTTACAGAGGAACAAACATACTGCTTTCTTATTAGACCAGAGACTTACGAGTTACTTAAAATGCACGATAAGTTGGATTCATTAAATGATATTCAATGCCAAGTTATAAATAAAAACTATTGTAATTGGCGTACTGTATCAAATTCAATTCAGATAGTTGACCCTTTCTATTCTTCTTTCCCAGTATGTGATGAAGACATAAAGTATTTAGATGAGATCGTTCAATCCCTAATGACATATCAAAAGTGGATATTTACTCCTCGAAGAAAGTTATCAATTATTATTTCTACTTACGGACCAAGAATGCCCAAGAGGATACTTTCAAAAGTCATTGAGTATATCATTGATTGCGAAGATTCAAAGAAACATCGCGTGAGAATCATGCTTGATAACAAAATCAATCAACTGCTAAAGGAAGTGTCTTTTTGAGAAAAGTAAAATATACAAATATGTTTAATGATGTATTTTTCCCTGCTTACCTTGTTAAAGAAGATGAGAATAATTGGTACGTTATTGAACCGATCGCTGTTGAATGGCTAGATAAAGTAAACAAATTAGAACTAATAAATATGGCTGACTTAATCCCTGTTGAAAAGAATTATAGATCTCTAATTGACGCCTCCTTCCCCGCTTCTTACTTTGATGAATGGCTGTTAGATTGGGAAATAAGTGAAAGCAACATAGAGGAGTTTAGGAAGGTCGCTAATTTCTTCGAGCACTTTTACTATCATAGGAATAAACCTCTCCACCTACGCTTAGAGAATGCAATAAGTGCTACTAAGTATTTCGTTGATAAAGCTACTATGAAAAAATTAATACATTTCATTCTTCATAATCAACAAGAAACAGACCAAAGGATTAAGATCCTGCTATCAAACGTAGTTGATGAATTCCTAGATTAACAACTGTTCGACGAAATTATTTATCCAAAAGCTTTGTTTATAGCGAAACTTTGCTAGGATACCTTTCGAGGTGGATTATACATGTTAAACATTCATTTTAAAAATTCCCCATTTAAATTAATCGCTAGTCTATATTTACTTTTTATAGCAATGTTCACTTTTCTATACTTACTACCTTCAGCTCATAATGGGGAATTATCCTTAATTGACGCTTGGTTTCTTTCGACAAGTGGTATGTCTGTTACTGGTCTATCCACTGTCAATGTTAGCGAAAAATTAACGACTTTAGGTCAATCGTTATTAATGATCCAATTCCAAATTGGCGGAATCGGTATAATGGCTGTCCTAGGCAGCCTCTTAGTTATTTTTCGAAGAGGTGTTTCTCTATCGAATCAGACGCTCATGTCTTTTGACCAAAACCAGAGAAGTCTTAAATCTATCAATAAATTAATGATTTTTATCTTCCTTTTCGCAATCACTCTAGAATTAATCGGTATTCTAATCTTCACACCTATTTTATATTTTAGACATGGTGATCTTTCTGAAGCCTTATTTCAGTCTACATTTCACGCAATTGCTTCATTTACAAATTCAGGTTTTGACTTATTCGGAAATAGCCTTATTTCTTTTGCTAGCGATCCTGTATTTGTTCTAGCTACAGCCTCGTTAATTCTTTTTGGAATCATTGGCTTCCCTACAATCCTTGAATTGTTCTTTTCAAATAATGCTAAAAAGAGTTTATTCACCAAAGTAAACCTATCTGTACATGGAGCTTTACTTGCGTTGGGGTTTTCCGTATTTCTTCTGTTCGAATCCTCCAATAGCTTTAATAGCATGAGCCTTCTGGACAAGTTAACAAATGCGCTGTTTCTATCGGTTACTAGCCGTAACGGTGGATTGACTACTTTAGATGTTGGGACTCTTACTCAAAGCTCACTTTTCCTCTTGATGCTCTTAATGTTTATTGGTTCTTCTGCAAGTAGCTGCGGAGGAGGAATAAAGACAACAACATTTGGTGTTTTAGTCGCCAATGCCCTTTCTGTTGTGAAAGGAAGGGACGAAGTGGTGATCTTTAAAAAGTCCCTCCATCACCAAGACGTTCAGAAGGCGTTTTTAATCTTTTTTGTGTATTTCTGTTTGTTTTTCTTTTCAACTTTATCACTATCCTTTGTCGAAGATATGCCATTAAGAGACATCTCTTTTGAAGTTATGTCAGCACTAACTACGACTGGGTTATCTACTGGTATAACAAGCACATTATCTGTACTATCTAAATTTTGGCTTAGCGTTCTTATGATTATAGGTAGGATCGGAGTTATCGTTTTAATATACTCAATCGTTAAACCCAAGAAAACAAAAGCTAAATATATAAAGGAACATGTAATTGTAGGTTAAAGAAAGGGGCGGTTTTTTGACTCGTAAGTTTTTAGTAATAGGAATAGGACGGTTTGGAAGAAGTGTTTTAAAAGAGTTACATCAACTAGGCTATACCGTTGTAGGGTGCGATCTTGAACCAAAAACGCTAGAGGAGATTGATGACTTTTGTACCTATGTGGTAGAAGGTGACTCAACAGATGACCATCTGTTAGAGGAATTAAATGTTCTTGAATTCGATTCAATCATTGTGTCCATTGGGGATAATTTTGAAGCTTGTGCGCTAACAGTTACAAAGCTTTCAGAATTAGGTTGCAAAAACATCATCGCAAAAGCGAACAACCACACTAAAGGTGGTATCATTTCGCGATGTGGAGCGAACCAAATCATTTATCCCGAAGAAGAATCTGGTTTTAGGCTTGCAAGGCAACAAGCATATCCAGGGATGAGGGAATTCATCGAAATCAACCAACATTTTAGCGGAATCGAAATGGAAGTCCCAGATGAGTTTGTAGGAAAATCATTGTCCGAGCTGCAATTTAGAAGGAAATATGAAGCTACGGTCTTAGTGATTAGTAGGAAGACTGAACAAGACGCTATTATATCTCCAGGAGCGGATGAGGTACTTGAAAAGGGCGATTTCATTGTTGTTGTTGGAGACAAGAAGGATCTTAAAAAACTACAAAAGCCTTTATCAAAGAAGCCATTTTAGAGGGCTTCTTTTTTTATCAAATAATTTCTTCTATGAAGGGAGCGATATTATTGTCTATTTATAAAATCTCATTTTTGTTTTCCGACGCTCACATGTGTAGCTATTTAGTAGAATCTACAAAAACAGATTTACTTAACCAACTAAACAACCCGCTAATAAAACTAGAAAAGAAACACGTAAAAGAAAATTTAAAAGTCCATCCCCTAGCTTCTATAGTTGAGATCGATATAGAAACTTACACGACTAATTTTTATATCGAGGATAAACTATACACTTTTTGCTGAATTACAAAAAACGAGGTACATCTATAAACATGTACCTCGTTTTTGCAACACAATGGGCTGACATATCTATATTATGTCAGCCCATGTCATTTTCTAACTTAAAGGATTGGTTATTAGAAGAACCTATATTGTCTTTCCTCAATCTGGTCCAAACACCCAAAACCTTTAAGCACTTGTAAGTTCGTTTTTGTTACTCCCGTTCTTTGTTGCAAATCCGCAACTCCTCTGAACGCCCCGTTCTTCCTTTCGTTCGCTAGCTTAATTGCAGCAGTCTCCCCTATGCCTACAATTGAGGAAAAAGGCGGTATTAATTCATTCGTATCCATATCAATAATATAGTTCTTCTCATGAGATTCGTACATCCTCACGTTTCCGAACTTTATGCCTCTTTCTTTAGCTTCTAATGCTAAGTTAAGAGCAGCGCGGAGCTTGGCTTTCTTGTTTGCGCTATTGCCTTCTCCACTTGATTTTAGATTCGATATTTCCTGCTTTAATTCATCCAGTCTTGTTCTAACTTCGTCAGCCGGCTTAATGATTTCTAAAATATCCTCTTGTGAATACCTAGAACTGAAAAGTGCTGCATAATATTCCACAGGTTTATAGACCTTATACCAACCGATACGAGTAGCGTCTAGAACGTAAGCGGATGCGTGGGCTTTAGGGAACATGTACTTAATTTTTTTGCATGATTCAATATACCATTCAGGCACACCATGAGATAACATGGTTTCTTCCCAATCGTCTTTTAAACCTTTACCTTTTCGTACAAATTCCATAATAGTAAAGGCTAGAGAATCTTCAAGTCCCTTTTGTTGCAAGTTCACCATGATATCATCACGACAACCAATAACTTCTTTAAACTCACAATTACCTCTGGCAACATTCTCCTGAGCATTTCCTATCCATACATCGGTCCCATGTGAGAGACCTGAAATTTTAACAAGTTCTTGAAAGCTTTTGGGTTTAGTCTCCACTAACATGTCCTGAACAAACTTGGTCCCCATTTCAGGAATTCCCAATGTCCCTGTCTTAGACATGATTTGTTTAGCCGTTACCCCTAGAGACCCTTCTATGTCATAAAAAAGTTTTAATACTTTTTCATCAGCGCTTGGCACGGTTCTAGGATCGATCCCAGTGAAGTCATGCAAAAGTCTCAATACTGTAGGAGCCTCGTGACCAAGGATATCAAGTTTTAGGATGTTATCGTGGATTGCATGGAAATCGAAATGACTAGTTCGGAATTCTGCACTGACATCATTGGCAGGATACTGATACGGAGTGATGTCTAGCACATCTATGTAATCAGGTATTACTAGCATTCCTCCTGGGTGTTGCCCGGAGTTCTTCTTCGCGCCAGCAATTTTCCCTGCCCATCTTTGTACCTCAGCATTAGTCCATTTTAACTCGTTAAATTCTACGTAGTTCTTTACATATCCGAATGCGGTTTTGTCGGCTACAGTTCCTATCGTCCCCGCTCTTAACACTTTATCCATCCCGAACAATTCACCAGTGTACCGATGAGCTTCTGGTTGATAAACACCTGAAAAATTCAAATCAATATCTGGTACCTTGTCTCCATTAAAGCCGAGGAACGTTTCAAATGGTATGTCCTGCCCATCCATTTTTAACCCTTCCGTATGACACTTAGGGCATGTTGAAGGATCATGATTCGACATTTTTGTACGAGTATTGTCTCCGTATACATCTTCAAAAATAGAAATAAAGTAATTTATTGCCGAAGAGGAAAAGGTATTCTCATCCAATAGGTCGCTAAACGAAGTTGGGAGATCATAACCGGAACCCAGCTCTTCGTGATTAATAAATATACTCCATTTGCAACTTGGGCAAACATAGTGCGGTTTCAAAGGGTTTACTTCTGTTATTCCAGTCATTGTAGCGGCGAATGAAGAACCTACAGAACCACGAGAACCAACAAGATACCCGTCCTCAATCGATTTCTTAACAAGTTTCTGTGAAATCATGTAGATCACCGAATAGCCATTTCCTATGATTGAGTCGAGTTCTTTGTTCAATCGTTGTTCTACATTTTGTGGTATTGGAGAACCATATATGGACTTTGCTTTATCCGTTGCCATGTTACGAAACTCGTCATCTATGCCCTCAATTTTTGGCTGGTACAATTGGTCTGGTAAAGGAGAGATATCTTCAGTAAGATCCGCTAATCGATTAGAATTTGTTACAACAATTTCGTACGCTTCCTCATCTGATAACCAATCAAACGCTTCAATCATTTCTTGAGTCGTGCGGAAGTAGCAATCCCCTTGCAGACTATCTATTTTTCCTTTTCTCTTCTCATGAGCCCTTTGTTTCATGGGGACCTCATTGTAATAAAGTATGTTATGACCCAATCTATCTTCTGGATTAAAGTAATTAACATGACCAGTTGCTACAATCGGTTTATTTAGCTCCCTTGCTACGCTATAAACCGTTTTCCATGCTTCAGTTATGTTATCGATTGAATCTGTATTAGGGCTTTTCCCTTTAGCTAAATGACTCGCTATTTCTGAAGGTTGAATTTCTATATAATCATAGAATTTCGCCTCTTCCAGTACCATGTGCCTCGGTTTTTCCAAAGCATTTTGGAATAACTTCCCCGTATGTCCACCGCTTCCGATTAATAGACCTTTTCTATTCTGATTAACTAGTTGTTTGGTCATGACCGGAGACTTTGCTAAGTAATCCGTATGGGAGTATGAAACTAATTTATAAAGGTTCTTCAATCCTTCTTTATTTCTTGCTAACACGCTAAAATCACTTGGAAACAAGAATTTAAAGAAGTCTTCAGGCATTTCTGCATTAAGTTCTTTAAATGTATTAACCCCTATTTCCTCAAGTTGTTTTAACATACCTAACAAGATATAACCAGTTGCTTCCGCATCTTCATAGGCTCTGTGATGACTATCTAGTTTGACCTTATACTTTCCAGACAATCTTTTTAAATTATGTATTTTCATATCATTATTAATTAGCCTTGATAGATTGAGCGTATCTAACAAGCTATATTCTGGTACAGGTATGCCTACCCGTTCAAAAGCCATGTTAATGTGGTCTCTATCGAATATTGCATTGTGGGCGACAAGTACGGCATCTCCCATGAATTTTTGAAACTCAACCATAGTTTTCGATAGTGAAACGCCTTCCTCTTCCATCATCTCATTCGTTATCCCTGTTAACTCGATAATGTGAGGTGGTATCCTTTTAGGCGATTTAATTATGTAATTAAAGTTTTCGGTTAGTACGTGCTCTTTAATTAAGTCATTGTCTGTATCACAATTAGGACAATGTACTTCCCCTTCTATGTAGCCATCCATGCATACTTTGAACTTGTTACAAGTTTTACAAATAAAGTGAGGGGTAAATTTTGAAGCCCCTATTTCGATTAAATGATCGTGTATTACTGAGAAACCGGTAGTCTCAACGTCAAATACAACATAATCGGTATTATAGATATTTCGATCATCAGCATCGGATACAACATCTGCATTCTCGTCCACTAATCTACCTGTCAGCCCATAGATGACTTTCATTTCTTCTTTAAGAGCTGCAGCGTAAGCTTCTGGATAGGCTTGTACCGAACTTACATCAGTTATTGCAATCGTATTATGTCCGAGTTCTTTTGCTCTTTTTATGTATTCTCCTGCACTTATCGGTGCCTTTTCGCTCATTAAGGTATGTGTTTGAAGCTCTACTCTTTTTTTATCTGCTTTATCGATTCTTGGAGGGCTTTTATCCAATTCGACTTCCATCATATTTTTGATCGTTAGCTCTAAGTCGCCTTTGGTCCACACTTCATGCTTATCTGTACTTGCATGAACCTTAACGCTCATGCCTTCTGTCAATTTAATAATTTCTTCAGCGAATATCTTGTATGCTATAGACATCGTGCCATCAAAGATAATGCCTTTATGGATATACCCGCCCTTTTTCATTTGGAAGGGGTCAGCTACTTCCACTAACTCACCTTCCACAACTACATCTTCAAGGACCAAATCATCCTCAACTAGCTGATTTATTTTAGAGGGCTCTCCTTTGAAGTTCACCCCTACTATTACTTTCATTCCATACCTCCTCTTTTAACATCACTCCATACGTGCTAAACCCTTCAATATTATTCTGAGTGTCTTCTTTTATATCTGTGATCACCGCTAAGAAATACCCCTCACCTAAATCCGTTCCAACTGGAGTTGGTCCTTCATGTAACGGCGTGAAAATACTTATCGACTTTCCATGCTTCTTTACTAACGCACTTAGCTCGCTTGCCCTCTTTTGTCTCCTCTTTGCAGAGAAAATGGACAATATTTTATTTAATAAATTCATATAACTCCTACCCCTTACTAATATTGCGCTCTAAAAACAGTTGCCTTTCATTTTATCATATTTTTATATCTAATATTTATAAATAGTAAGCTCAAAACCTAAAATAAAATTGGAAATTATTCTAAAATATATAAAAGATATAATAAGGAGTTTGAAAATGGGGAAGATTAAAACAAAATTCACTTGTAAAGAGTGTGGTCATGAAACTGTTAAGTGGCTTGGCAAATGTCCAGGCTGCCATCAATGGAACACTATGGAAGAAGACAATTATTTTACCGGTGTAGATTCAAGTAAAAAAAATGGTCAACCGGTAAAACAACGAAAAGCTATCAATCTTAATGACGCTGAGGACATCCTCTATGAAGGATTTTCTTCAGGTATGGGGGAGTTCGACCGAGTTTTAGGTGGTCAAATTACCAAAGGGAGTTTAACCCTTATTAGTGGTGATCCTGGACAAGGCAAGAGCACCCTTCTCTCTCAAATTTCAGATAATGTGGCAGAAAAATACGGACCTGTTTTGTATGTATCAGGTGAGGAATCTGAGGGACAATTAAGAAAGCGATTCAAAGGTAGAATGAAACTATCGGGAAAAAACATCCTTGCATTGCACACAGAATCTGTACTGGACCTAGAAGATGCTGTTGAAGAACATAAACCTGTTTTATTAATCGTAGATTCCATCCAAACCATATACGATCCCTCTTCTAATGGCGACATGGGTTCTGTTTCTCAAGTGAAGGGATGTACAGCACGATTAATGAAAATTAGTAAAACCCTCGGTATAACAACTTTTGTTGTCGGTCAGGTGACTAAAGAAAAGGGTATTGCTGGTCCTAAGAATCTTGAACACATGGTTGATACTGTCATCTACCTAGAGGGTGATAAATACAATGACCTAAGATTGTTGAGGTGTAACAAGAACCGATTTGGTTCTGATAGCGAACTTGGAGTTTTTCAAATGCGAGAAGAAGGCATGGTGGAAGTCCCAAATCCATCAGAGTTTCTTTTAGATGACCGTATGGAAGGTGCTAGTGGTTCTGCAGTTATATGTATAAGCGATACTAGACCGTTGCTAATTGAGGTTCAGGCACTTGCTACAAACCAAATTGTCCAAAACGCATTCCCTAAAAGAACAAGTGTCGGATTTCAAAGAGATAGTTTAGGGATTATCACAGCAGTTCTAGAAAACAAGTGTAGCCTAACAGATTTATCTTACAAAGACATCTACGTTAAGATAACAGGCGGTATGAAGGTCTCTGAGCCTAGCGCAGACCTTGGAGTCGCCATGTCCCTTTACTCAACTAGCAAAAATAAACCCATCGACTCTAAGACAGTGATCTTAGGAGAAGTCGGGCTTGTTGGCGAAGTTCGTCCAGTAGGAAAAGTGGAATCTCTAGTAACTGAAATAGAAAGAGTCGGATTCTCGACATGCATTCTTCCTACAAAAGATTACGAAAGAGTCAAAGGGAAGGTAGAAAATATTAAACTAATACCGGTTCGTACCGTACACGATAGTATCAAGGCGTTGTTTGGATAAAAAATACCGATCAAAAATGCCAATAGACAAAGGATGGTCAGCCCATAATGAGGTCTAACCATCCTTTGTTACTAGCTCTTTTACCTATCATCTCTCAAATTATTCCGCCTCATAGCATCTATCCTAAGCAAGATACTAAATAACTTGGCGGCAGCTTTGCTTTCTGGATCTACAAATTTACAAGCAAATAAGTCTCTACCTACATTCCCCTTCCCTTTGCGAATAAATTCCATTTCTATTTCAAACTCTTCCTCCTCTAATTCAAAAAAGCCCTTGCACCTTTTAAAGTTGAATACATCTTCTGTGTAAAAAGCCATTCCATTTTTGCTTATATCTCTTATTTGACCTCTATAACTATCGACCTGAGTTTCGATCCTAATAGGTAAATTAAATAAGTCCAGCCTGTAAAACTCTCTAGCGTTATCCATTTAGCCACCTCCTCAAATAAAAATTTGCGTTTTCTTACCAATATCCTACTTTCCAACTATAATAATCTGCAATCAGGGGGTGTTTGCCTATGAAGAGTATTTTCAAAAAAAGACTAGTCTACATTGACCTCGAAAAAGATAAGGATAAAGTCGACATACGCTACTATAATATCGAAGTTTTATCGGTTGGCTACAATAAAATGCAAGTTATTTCTTCTTCTGGTAAGGGTGATAACAAAGGTAGAGAAAGTATAATTCGTATCGAGCATGATAAAAATCCTTTCGAAGAGGCGATAAAAGTCGCATGGCAGAAATACCATGAGAAAAAAGCGATGGGGTACATAAGGCGAGAAAAACTTGTGGAAGCATTAACTGATATTAAAAAGCCTGATCATAAGAGTTTGAATAGAAAAAAATACAATAAGAAAGGTAGTAAGGCTGAAAAGACGTATAAGTGTGACGGATGTAATAGAAAAATACAGAGAGAGCTCTATGAGAAAATAAATGCTTACGCAAGAGGGAACGGCGGATGGGACCAAAATAAAAAGTTTGTCGGGTATAAAAAAGTGTTTTGTATTAAGTGTCAAATTGAAAAGGACCTATTCCAAAATTCCGTTGAAAAATAATTTTATCAAGAAAGTCGACCTGAAAATGTCGGCTTTTTTCTTGCGGATTTCTTTACAAGGACTAAACTACAAACATTGATTAGGCAAAGGGGTGAGAAAATGAAGAGAATAATATTAATTATACTTTTTTGTGGGATCGTAGCTTCCTTGTTGTTTATAGGGTTGCAAACCACAGTATCAAAAAAACAAACCATTAAAGAAGAGAGATTACTAATCGCTCAGTATGGAGACCATTTAAAGTCGAATTCAAAAGTCAAAGTGGAGAGTCTAACTTGGAATGAAAGGGCTAATGATTCAATTCGATTCATATTAGTTCATGATAATGTGGAAATTTCTGATGATAGAAGGGAAATGCTACGTTCATATATTGATGAGAACAAAACAGTTCTGTTCTTTTCGGACGATGTTAATGTTATGAAAACTGGGGAAAAGTTAGATTCTGTTGTTCCAATTCCAGTTTTACATTCAGATGGAGCCGAATTTACATTTAAAGTATTTGGGTTTGGCTATTCGAAAGTTGTTGAAAAGAAGATTCCGCTTTTTTATCAAGGAAATAAAACAGAAGAAGAAACTGAAGAAGATTTGACCGAAGATATTCTTAATTTTTTAAGTGAGTATAAAACCAAGTTTTAGTTGCAAATTTCTCAAGATCAAGTATATACAAAAAGAAGCCGATGGCAGTCGACTTCTCAAACAATATAAGCATTAGAAAATGTATTAATCCAAGTAGGGCTGTTCCTTTCAGTCTTACTTTCTTTTTTAAACAGAGTTTCTTCGAATGTCTCTAAAGCGATACTTTTTCTATTAAAAAAACGCAAAGTATCGTGATACTTTAATAAGACTTCGACATCCTTCTCTTCAAATAAGTATGAACCGAGCGCTGTTCTCTTAAACGATAATAAACCCGCATCTTCTAAGTGGTTCGCTAACAAAGAGATCCGCTCAGGTGATAAATGCAAAGTCTCCCCTACATCTTTTGGTTTAATATATCTCATAAGGTACCACCTCCTATGACGACTATATAGTAGCATAGGAATTCCAAAGTCAGTGAAAAAATTATTTTTGGATTGCCAAGCAGTCTTCCAATGATTTCATTGCCTCTTCAATAGTTTCGGCAAATACATCCATTTCAACAGATCCCTCTTTATCCATCAATAATACTCGGTACCCTGAAATGTATTTATAACCGGTCACTTGATAACTTTCTCCATGCTCCCGAGTAAACACCTTCATGGTCTTAAACATAGACTCTGAAACGTCATAGACCTTCTCAGTTTCTTTTTTTCTTGGTCTTTCTTGAGTTAAAACTGAATTATTCATCTCACCTTCGTACACAATAAGCCATCTCGTTTCCTTGATGTCTCCAGTGACTTGAACCTCATACCAATACTCAAGTGGATTCGTATCATGAATCCTTTTAACAGGATCTTTCTCGATTCCTTCTTTCCTATAAGCAGAAATAACTTCCCAAGACTGACCACTTACATCAACTTTCGAGCCTATAGCGTAAGGTTGTTTTTGAAAATCGACCGTTTTGTAATGATTAAATTGCCTCAGGTTCCCTTGATATTCCCTTTTAAGCCCTTCTCCATCTTCAGCCTTACTAATACTTCTAGAGCCATTCTGTAATTTCTCAAACTCATGAGTATTTAAAAATGCAGAGATTACCCCTTCGACTAACTTTGGTTTGACTATAATTTCTCTATTGCAATAATCACATTCTACAGCCTGACACAATTGCTCTTCAGTTAAGTTTACCTCGTTACCTAATAGCAAGAACTCTTCGTTATTATCATTTATGTGAGCCAGAAAACGAGTTTCAAGTTCGCATTCTGGGCAGTTTACGTTTCCAAATATATGACTCATTGTGCCATCCTCCACTTTCTTAACAATAGTTTTTCTATACCTCTTTTGCATTTAGTCCTTAATGGCTGTTGGCATGGTATCGGAGTCACTAAACATGTTCTTAAACCCAATCTCTTTCCATACAACACATCCGTGAAGATTTGATCGCCTAGAAACATAGTCGTTCCTTGATCTAATCCTTTATACAGTAATTCTTTATGTATTTTCTTTCCAAAAGGCTTTTGACACTCACCATACCCTACCAAATGATGAGAACGACTGAATGTCGATACTCTTTCATCTTTGTTATTAGAAGCTATGATGATGTTTATTTCTGCGTCATTCATTTCTTGTAACCACTGGATGAATTCCTCATCCCCCGCTTCATTATCCTTAGCCAAAGTTCCGTCCAAATCAGAAATAATGGTTTGTATATCTCTTTCTTTCAACCAGGTTACGGTTATATCTGAATAATGCGCTAAAAAATAGTCTGGTTTCAATTTCTCTATCACTTTTGTCATTTATATCACCAAAACTATATTTACGTTTTACCGCGAATATCCTTCGTTCCAAAGTTAACAAACAATAGAACCACTACGAGGACAACATCATCCTTATCCTATTGCTCATGATTGTATGAACTACATATTCATAAGCAGTATCAAAGTTTTCGAAGTTGTTACGCTCAACCCCCTTTTGATTTATTGATACTGAGACAAGCCACTTCTTTCTTGAAATTGCATCCACTCGTATCCACGCATCTTTACTGGTTTTATAGCTTAGAACAGGGGTAGGATACGGACCTTTCCTTTTCAAGATTTTTTTATAATGGTCAAACTCCAATTCAAACTGTTCAATTCTTTTGTAAACCATTGTTTAACCGCCTCCTTTACTTACTATTAGTCGTTTCGTTACAACTAAGCTAGTCTTTCTTTCTTAGAACAATTCAATTAAAAGTGCAATTTATGGTGAGGGAATGAAGCCTCCTCTTGGAATGTATTAAAAAAGCGGAAGGATGATTATATGGATAATGTAAAATTAAATGGTTTTGATTTTTTAAAGAAAAGCGGTTATTTCTCCAGTACAAAGCCTCACTTATATAATTCTGCAGAAAAAAGAATGCAATTTTTTTATGAAGGTCTAGATTTTTATGCGCGAATCAACGTCCCTTTATCTTCTCACTGTGAGCTAACATGGTCTTACACGATAATGAAGCCGTTCTATGAAGATTTTCATGAATTTGAGAGCATGGATTTTGAATCTATAATCTCCTATGATGAATTACCTCACTGGTTTCAAGGTTTATTAGAGGAAGCTAAGCAGAAATTGATGTTTAGAGACAGAGTTAGACGCTTTTTTGTCGACTAAAAAAAGATCGGCTAAATGCCGATCTTAACTAGCTTTTTCTAATGTCTCTATATTTGATAAAAACTCATCAAAATAATTTGTTATCAGACCTACAAATTCGTCATCAGTAGGATACTCAGGTAAATCATTGTAATTGTTTTTTATTAATGATGTTTCGAAATTCTTATTATTCAAATACAACTCGAAAGACCTTGCAAATATTTCGTCTTCCTGAAAGTAATATGAAGCATTGTATTTCGTTTTCCCCTCCCATTGCTCTCTGAATGAATCGTCAGATGATAGCGACATAACATTCTCTCTAACCTTCTTTTTATATTCCTGCCTTATTCGTCTGAAATTAAGCATCTCGCTTAACAATTGACCATCCTGACTGTAATAATCACTTAGTTGGTGAGCAAGTTCATGACCGTAAGAATCCGGATGATCCAAGTCAATTATTGTATGACCGGGAAAATATATTCCCGCAGCACGATGGAGACCCAGCTTCTTTATTCGGAATGAATTGCCTTTGCAGTATGGAACCGGTACGTGTTCAATGAATTTCAGAAATTCTTCTTCTAGTAATTCAAACTTTGAAATACTAACGTCGTTATCAAGTTCTACGTAAGAATATTTGGACTTGAACGCATTATCTGCCATTACCTTCAGTTTTTCATTTGTTATATATTGTTTTGTTTGAAATGCTTTTGCCTTTTTCAAACCTTCTTTCGAAGCTTTTGTCTCCGCATTCTTTTCTGCACTTTTATGCTTTTCAAGAAAGAACGGAACTAAAAATTCAAGTGAATATGGACTAGTAACGGAAGACATCCCATAAAAGAAGTTTTTATATTCATCAGCAAATTGATCGTACTTGGTTTCGAATTCAGAATAATATTTTTTTGCAATACTTAATACATCTTCTTTAAAGCTCTTGTCTCTTGGAAGTTTTAATAAGGATTTTTTCGAATTAAATAGCTCCTCTACCACCACCATTTGAAGTTCGTCCATATGATTAGACCTAAACTCTCTCAAACCACTGTTTACAAGTGCATTAGATAATAATGTGACGATATCGAAAATGTATTTAGCCTCCATACTCCCTACTCGCCTTCTTGTACCATGCTTCTTCTTGTTTTTTAGCTCTACCTGCGTTGTATATCCAACGACCTGCGAATCGCCCTGGATACATGTCACTCTCATTGGTAATAATTTTTCAATGAAGTCATCGTCAGATTTTTTATGACTATCGTAGACTACTTTTAATAACCTCATAACGTTTCCATAATCCTCTTCTTTGTTTGACAACTTATCGATTCTAATAGAGTAATTGTCATCTGATAATTCATCTACGAAATCAATAATTTCCTCAAAGGTAGCACTTTTAGTAAACTTTCTTATCCCTCTTTTTACGTCATTCACCATTTTCTTATAGAGTTCTAACCCACTCTTCGACTCATCATAAGAAAGCTTCATGTTAGAAAGTTTTTCTGGCATCTTTTTTTGTAAAAACACTTCTCTTCTAATTTCTTCTTTCCTTACACTCGTCACCTTGGTCATAGGTACATCCCCTTTTTGTATTGTGTATTTGGTTCCTTTTCAAAAATTATAATTAAAGTCCACTTTTTTTGTGAAAAACTAACTAATTTTATCTTTTTTCTAATAATAGGTCGAAATGCGATATAATTTATCGTAAGAAAAACGTATGAGGAGGACAATAAATGGAACCAACACAACAACGCACTTGGAGTATCCAAATCCATTCTGAAGGCTACGTTAAATTAAAACACAATAGATCCGATAACCTGATATTAACCACAAGGAGTAAGGAACAAGCATTTGAAGCGCGCGATAAATTGGATACTATTATGGATTGGAGCAAAGAAGAGAAAGTTCTAGAAAAGATGTATGAACAAAGCGAAGACCAGTATAAATCAGCATACGAAGTAATTAAAGATTTTCAAATAGCAGAACAACCTATCAATTTTAATTACTTAGAAACGTACAATGCCAAAAGACAGACTGTACTTTATGCAATTTTAGACGACTCTGGCGATAAAAAACATGTTAGAGGAACCTATTTAGGTTTAGGTGTTGCTAGTCACCATGAAAAAAGCGGTTGGACAATTGACCATATACCTAGTGGTACCGTAGTAACTCATGGCATGCATACGCTTGAACAAGTAGAAACAATTATCTCTATTATTGATCACTATGATCTTGTTAACTGGGAAGATAAAAACGCATTGGAGAATTTAATAAAAAACGAGCCTCTAAAAGAGTATCTAAAGTTATTAAAAAATTCTTTGTTAGACGGAAAGAACCCTCCCAAACCAACAGTTAATTTGGTTCTTAACAATGCTCCTGAATTTGGCGGCACAAATTCCACACAAAAGCCTGAACCTTCTCCTAAGATTCAGGACAAAGTTGATAAACCTAAGAAGAATAAAAAGGCAGATATTGATATTGATAGCACAAACATAAATACAGACAGCGAAGAAACGGAACGCCAAGAAATATTGGACTCAGCTCTAAAACAGCTAGAAGGAATGGTAGGTCTAAGACCTATAAAGACAGAGGTAAAAGAGTTAATTGGAAGGTTGCGCGGATTGAAAAAAATCCAAAAGAGTGGCAATGTCACTCCCCCGCAAGAATCCTTGCATTCAATATTTACAGGTAATCCTGGAACAGGTAAAACCGTTGTTGCAAGAATCATGGCAGATATTTATTACGGACTCGGTTATATACCAGAAAGAAAATGCCACGAAGTATCTGCAGCTGATCTGGTATCTGGTTATAATAATATGTCCGCAACTGAAACTAGAAAGCATTTAGACCTTGCTATGGGCGGAGTGTTTTTTATTGATGAGGCATACGCATTAAGAAACGGTAAGAACGGTATTGAGACGATTACGGAACTCGTGAACGAGGTTGAAAAAAGAAAAAACGACTTCGTCCTCATAATGGCAGGTTACGGAACAGACATGGATGAAATGTTAAATGAGAACATCGGGTTTAGTTCCAGAATTCCAAACCGTTTCCATTTCCCTGACTACACGCCAAATGAAGTTAAGGGTATTATCATCAAATCTTTAGAATCGTATGGGTACGATTGTTCAAATGTAAACAAAGCAATCGAAGTCGCTCTCAGAACAAAGACAAAGAATGGCGTTGTTGATGGAAATGCTAGAACTGCAAGGAACTTATCTGAAGCCATTAACAAACAATTCCTAATCCGTATTGATAAAGAGGCAGACGAGAATATTGTACCTGTATTAGTTGAAGAAGATATCAAGTATGCAACAAAGAAAAATAATCAAACTGATGAGGAAGGTTTAGAACTCATTAAAAAAGAGGCATTGGAGAACCTTAACACGATGATCGGTTTGAACAATTTAAAAGAAAAAGTTAGAAATACTCTTTACTACCTCCAAGCGGAAGAAATGAAATTAGAAAGCGGATTAACGACTCAAAAACCATCTATGCACATGTTGTTTATGGGTCCTCCCGGAACTGGTAAGACAACTGTTGCCCGTATTGTGGGAAGGCTTTTCAAGGGCGCTGGACTTCTAACTAATGGCACTTTCACCGAAGCTGGTCGTGCAGATCTTGTTGAAGAGTACCAAGGTCACACTGCAAAAAACGTAAAGAGAGTCGTCCAGCAATCACTTGGAGGAATCTTATTTATCGATGAAGCTTATTCATTAGTGCAAAATGAGCGAGACACTTTCGGAATCGAAGCTATCGACACTCTTGTAGCCGAAATGGAGAATAACAAGGATGACCTTTTAGTTATTTTCGGAGGTTATAAGGAACAAATTCATAAACTATTCGAGTCTAACCCTGGTTTACCTCAAAGGTTTAGAACACATCTAGAGTTCCCTCACTACTCTAAGGATGAACTTCTAGAGCTACTAATGCTTGAGATGAAATCGAACAATTTAGTCCCTACTGAAGAAGCTATCACTTTCTTCGAGGAAGAATTGATGAAACTAATGGAAGGTGAAGGCTATATAGATGGGGACGGTCGCTGGATCAGAAACATGGTTGATAATGTTAAGATGACCCAGGGAGTTAGAATTGTAACATCTGGAGAGAAAGAAGATTTAACTTCTGTAACTATCGAAGACATGCAACAAGCCTTATTAGAAAGAAGCGCTTAAACAGCGCTTCTTTTTAGTGGGAATATTCTATGATAAACTCCTTAGCTATCTCCCTGTCATCGAAATTAAATGTGTGTTCCCCGACTATTTGGTATGTTTCATGTCCTTTTCCAGCGATTAATACACAATCCCCCTTAGACGCCTTCTTCACAGCGTACTCGATTGCACTCTTCCTATTCACAAGGGGAAATACGCCTTCTAAAGAATCTACTCCCTTTAGCATGTCTTCAATTATTGTAGAAGGGCTTTCAGTCCTTGGGTTATCAGAAGTGAATACGACCATGTCAGAATACTTTTTTGCCACTCCCCCCATACCAGAACGCTTACTTTTGTCTCTATCTCCACCGCATCCAACGACACAAATAACTTTTCCTTCCGTAAATGACCGTGCAGTTTTCAATACATTTTCAAGAGCATCAGGCGTATGAGCGTAATCGACGATGACGCTATAATCTTGCTCCTTATAAACTGATTCCATTCTTCCTTGTACTCCTTCAAAGTCTTCAAGTGATTTAATAATGTCATTTAACTCATAGTCTAAAGACCAAAGCAATGAAATAGTCGCAAGTGTGTTGTAAACATTAAAAATCCCCAACAACTTCGTTTTGACTTCAAAACAATCACCTTCAACAGTAAGCTTAAAGCTTGTACCTTGTGGAGAAGTTTTAATTTCTGATCCTTTTATTTTAGATTCATCATCTAAACCATATGTAATCGATTCGTGAATAGACAGCCCGTTATAATAATTAAAACTTTTATCATCTTTGTTCAGGATAACCGACTTCTTATCCTTTCCGATAGAATTACCCATCCTCTCAAATAGTAATCCCTTCGCCTTTCGGTATTCTTCCATCGTTTCGTGAAAATCCAAGTGATCTTGAGAAAGGTTGGTAAAGATACAATGATCAAATTCAATACCATTCACCCTTCCTAACTCCAACGCGTGAGAAGACACTTCCATAATTACATACTGAACACTTTCATTTACCATTTCGTGCAATACTCGCTGCAACTCTATAGATTCAGGAGTTGTGTTTTTAGTTTCCATCACACGATCCCCAATCTTTATGTGCATGGTTCCGATTAGTCCGGTCTTGTGCCCCATATCATCTAAAATGCCTTTAATCATAGTTGAAACTGTTGTTTTCCCGTTGGTACCTGTGATTCCGATAACCTTAATCTTCTTGCTCGGAAATTCAAAAAATGTTGAAGCGACAATAGCCATTGCTTTCTTTGTATCAGGTACTTCGATGTAAGTCACGCCATCTCTTTGTTCAGCCGGCATTTCCTCTACAAGAAACGCAGACACTCCCCGCTCAATCAATTGAGGTATATACTGATGCCCATCTACATTATGACCTTTAACACAAATGAATAGAGTTCTACTATCCACTACTTTTCTAGAATCCATTTGTATATCCGATACTTCTTTATTATTCATACCATGAACTTTCTTAAAAACTAATGCATCTAGTAGCCTTCTGAGTTCCATTTCAATCATCCTTTTTTATTAGAGGGTTAGTTTTAAATCTCATTGACCGATTAATTCTAATACTTTTTTATTGTTGAGTTACGAGGTTTTCCCTTGTCTTCAAGAAAAGATTAAAAAATGAAGGAGGCTACTATGAAAAAGTTACTCATATCAATGTTTGTATTCTTTATCATTGGGTTGCTATTAGGGTTTGCTCTTGCTCTAACACAGCTATAACAATAACTACGCTCTCGAACCTCTATCTCTCACATGTCCTTCAAGTACCTTATCCCCTCTATACAGACCAACTGGAACAACGTGAAAACCCATATAGGTTTTTTCATATTTTATTAGCATTCATTTATACATAACTTGTCTTGGAGGACCTATTATGAAGGGATACATTGTAGAAGGAAAAAATGACGTTAAAAAAGTGCAGCAAGTTTTGGAGAACTGCTACTTTGTTGTTTTAAATGGGGTAAGATTCCACCACGCAGAACGGTTGGAGATCAAAAAAGCTCTGTCAATCTGCGAAGAAGTATATATTTTAACAGACCCTGACGAAGCCGGAGATAATGTAGCAGAAAAAATAAGCTATGAATTTCCTGAGATTAAAAGGATTCTAATCGACCCGAATAAGGCTAAAACCTTAAAAAGACGCGGTTATAAATATGGAGTTGAATATTGCTCAAATCGTTATTTAAGGGAAAGGCTCATGACTGTCACATTTAAAGAGGAACAAGAAAAATAAATCAAGATTATACCTTGTAGGATAGTAGTCAATCATATGGCTAACTATCCTTTTCGCTTTTGCAAAGGCTAGTATGAACGTCTACTTGAAAGGCATAGACAAAGCTTTTTAAATAAGTTAATAACGACATAATACGTGACCCTTCCTTCTTGTAACTACAACAAACTCAGGCTTATAGATAGAACCTATTTTCTTTCCAAACCAATTGAGCAACTGATATAATAAAAACATATAATTCCATATAATCATGTGAATAGAAATTTAAATTTAGACTTAAATCCATACCCCAGGAGGAATAATCTTGAACGGAATATGTGAAATTTGCAAAGAAAAAGAAGCAGTTGGAAAAGTTATAGCTGTATCCCCTTTAGGCGGAGATCAAAAAGAAATTAGCATTTGTGAAGAATGTGGAGGCATCAACTCCTCCCCTGAAGAAATGGTGAAAAAATTAAGCTCCTATATAGAAAGCGAACTTTCGGATGGCACGAATAATGAGGGCACTAAACAGGCTACCGACTCACCCCATAAGAAGAAAGAGTCGCCTAAAAAAGTAAGCTTTCTAGACAAATACGGCATTAATAAGACCAAACAAGCAAAAGACGGTCTGATCGACCCCATTATTGGTCGAGATAAAGAGGTCTGGGAAACAGTACGCATCCTTAATCGAAGAAATAAAAACAATCCTGTATTGATTGGTGAGCCAGGTGTGGGTAAGACAGCTATAGCTGAAGGTCTAGCTCAACTGATCGTTGAGGAGAAGGTTCCATCTAAATTAATTAATTCTGAATTGTATTTGTTAGATATCAACTCTTTAATAGCAGGTACAGGTATAAAAGGACAATTGGAAGGTAGATTAAAGTCAATCATCCAAGAGGTAAAGAAAAGAGACAATCTTATTTTATTTATTGATGAGCTCCATATGATTGTTGGTTCAGGTGCTTCGAACCGAGACTCGATGGACGTAAGTAATATCCTCAAACCCGCTCTTGCTAATGGGGATTTACAGTTAATCGGAGCAACTACATTAGAGGAATATAGGACGATTGAAAAGGATGCAGCTCTCGAAAGGCGTTTCCAGCCAGTTCACATTAATGAGCCTTCTATCGAAATGACAATCGAAATGATCAAGGGGAATCGATTCATTTATGAGAAATATCATCACGTTCGGATTCCAAACGAAACCATTGAGGCTGTAGCTAAACTTTCAGATAGGTACATCAAGAACCGTCACTTACCTGATAAAGCTTTTGACTTAATTGATGAAGCTGGTGCCGATGCAAACTTAAGAATGTCTAATCATCATAATTTGCATCACAAACTAAAGGATATACTTTCTAAAAAAGACCAAGCGACTCTTGATGAAAACTATGAATTAGCCGCGTCCTATCGAGATCAGGAGAAAGAATTACAAAAACAAATCCAAAGTGAAATCGAAATGTTTCCTCACATTGAAATCAACATCAAGGATATTCAGAATTTGATTCAGCAAAAGACAGGTGTTCCGGTCTCTAAGCTTGAGGAATCTGAAAAAAATAAAATGAAGAACTTACAAGAGAACCTGTTAAAAGTAATTGTAGGACAGGATGAAGCGGTCTCAAAAGTTTCTAAAGCTGTACGTAGGAGTTATGCAGGGATCCAGCCAGACAATAGACCGATCGCTTCCTTCTTATTTGTCGGTCCAACAGGTGTGGGTAAGACAGAATTGGCTAAACGCTTAGCTGAGTCGGTCTTGGGTGAGTCTGACTCCATTCTGCGCTTTGATATGAGCGAGTATATGGAGAAACATTCTGTATCAAAACTAATAGGCTCTCCTCCAGGGTATGTTGGTTTTGAGCAATCTGGTCAACTAACGGAAAAAGTAAGAAGAAATCCTTATAGTATTGTCCTTATGGACGAAATTGAAAAAGCTCATCCGGAAGTCCAAAACTTGTTTTTGCAAGCTCTAGATAATGGCGCTATCACGGATAATCAAGGTCGTTCAGTTAGCTTCGAGGATACAATTATTATCATGACAAGTAACGCAGGTTCTACCGATCCTGACCAAAAAGTAGTAGGTTTTAACGAAGGGAATCATTCGGCTTACGACTTGGAAAGAAAATTAAAAAGACATTTCACTCCTGAATTTCTAAATCGATTCGACTCTTTAGTCGAGTTTAATCACTTAAGTTTAGAGGATACAAAAAGTATCGTAGACTTAATGTTTAAACCGTTATCCGAGAAACTGCGTGACCGCAACATCACATTAAGTATCACAGATAAAGCAAAAGAATTACTTTCAGAATTGGGCTACCACAAGGAGTTTGGAGCAAGACCCTTGAGAAGAACAATTCAAGAATATGTAGAAGATCCTTTATCAGATATGTTGATCGATAGCGAAGAAGTTATTACTCAAATCACTGTTGGAGTAAAGAATAAAAAAATAAAGTTAACGAATAGATGATGCCACGCATCATCTATTTTTTAGGTGATATCCTTTATGAATTTAGGTATTATACCACCGGAGCACCACTTATTTTTTTAACATAAAAAAAGAGCTACTTATGGAAGTAGCTCTTTTTTCTCATTTATTTTCTTTAATTGCCGTTAAAACTTCACGTACAACTAAATTAAAATTTTTATAAGTGTTTAATAAAATTTCCAATTGCGCTTCACTGAAAAATTCCACATCTGTATGCTCTAGTGTTTCTTTTGCTGTTTTCATATTGTCAATCAATTCATTTATTTCATCATATGGTGTTGCATCACTTCCTTGATTAGCTTTTTTATAAATATTAAAAATGCCTATGTCGAAATCATCAATATCTGTTATTCCTGATTCTTGGTCCTCAGGAAAGTATGAATCTCCATTTGCTTGAACTTCACCTTTCTCTAATTTTTTAGTTACAAACTTATCAGGGTCTTCTTTCAGCTTAATAACTTCTTCTTTCGTAAGGTTCATCTGAGCTCCCATTCGGAACCACACAGGTAACTTTTCTTCATTATTTACCTCTGTTGTGATGTTCTTACTCTCTTCTTCATTTTTTTCATATTCAGTATATTCTATTTCTATTTCCGCTAAAAAGTTTTCCTTCCTCAAATCATCTTCAAAAGTATGAAAAGAACGAATTTCCAAGCCAGGATCTTTTGTTATGATTCTTGCAGCTAATTGCTTTGACACATCATACCATTCTTCCATGTTGTACTTCTTAAAGACTTTTTCGTGCTCTTCATCTGAAATTTTTTCTTCGCACTCCTCAGACATTTTAGTGTAAATTGCAAAAGTTTCATCATCGAAGCGAACTTCCATCTTTACTTGTACACCTGTATCCTCAAGGATGACCCTTTCAAATTCCTTTTCTAATTCAACACTATTGAATTCATATGACACGTAGTTTGGTTTTCTCATTGTAATCCTCCTATGGACTCGTAGTGATAATATCATAGTACAATTTCCAACCTTCGGTGTATAAAAAAAGAAAAAGAAGGGTTCCCCTTCTCTCTCTTTGTTAATTTATCATGCGGTTAATTTTCCTATCCTTCTAATTCTTTCTTCATATTTTGAATATGCTCTTCACTTCCGCTGAGCAATATCTTATCACCGCATTCCAAACTTGTATCTCCATGAGGGATGACTGCTGAACCATTACGATATATTTGTAGAATCAGTGTATCTCCTAAAAATGGAACATGCCTCAATTGGATTCCCTCGTATTTCGTATTTTTCATCCTGACTTCTTTTATGCTTTCCCCACTATTATTAAGTAATCTAATTAACGAAGGGCTAGCGATCATGGAACGAACCAATACTCTCGTTGAATTCAACGTAGAGAAAACACCATACCCCTCTTCTATTAATTCTTCGTATTTTTCATTTGCTTCGACTCGCACAAGCACTTGTTTCACTCCGTATTCTTTAGCCTTCCTTGCAATTTCTATATTTCTAGCATCATTCCCTGTCCCAATTATTATGCTGTCGACATCAAATGCTGACGACTTCTCTAACAACATTGAATTCAACTCAGGAAGTTCAACTAAAGGAAAATGATGATCTTTTTCGGAAAGGTCTCCTACAGTAAGTTTGGTTTGTTTAGCGCTATAAACATTAACAGTGAAATCCTTTTCTAGGTCTAGTGATACGGGAAGTGTTAATCTATTTGCCCCAATAATTGATACCTTCTTTTTTTCCTTATCTATTTTAGGTATCATCTTTGTGAAAATAATAGGCGAAACAAAGCATGTAATAACAGCTACTAATATAAATGCATTGCTAAGTTCTTCGTCCATAACCCCTAAATCTACCCCAACTTTAGCAGCAGCAATAACGAGGCTCAAAGTAGAAGTTAGTAGCAATCCTGAACTAAATACTTCTTTCCAAGAAAACCACCTCTTAAGTATGAGCGAAGGAACAATCTTAGAAAGGTATAGCAAGACAAGTAATATAGGTATCAACATTACTATTTTAGGATTTTTTAATAAAGATTGTATTTCAATTTCTACACCAACCATTACAAAGAAAATAGGTATTAAGAAGCCATACCCAAATGAGTCTAGTTGATGAACAAATTCCTTTTTAGGAGCTAACAAAGAAATGATCACCCCTGCCAAAAACGCTCCAAGTATATTCTCCGCACCTAATGTTTCAGAAAGTCCCACAAATAAAAGAATAAGAGCGAATACCCCTCTAGTACCTAGTTGGACCGTCCCACTCAACAATGAATCAAATACCTTCACTCTGAAGAAACGTTTGATAAAGCGGTACGATACAAAGACTATTACAAATAGTAAAAGCAATGATAATGAATTTAAGATATTTTCGGATTTAGCCATAACATAGAAGGCTAGCAGGATCATCGTCATGAAGTCTGATATCACAGCTATCAAAAGAACTGTTTGTCCTATTGTTGTATCCAATAAATCTTTTTCCTTCAATACTGGAACGACGACCCCTAATGATATGGTCGATACTATTAATGTTGTAATGAAGACATCTTGAACCAAATCTAACATTACAAGCCCGTAAGAAAAAAGAAATGATAAGAGTAAGATCCCTGAGAACACTATGACAGCAATCTTAAAAGGCTGGGGACCTTTTTTCCCTCCCAACTTTCTTTTATCAAAACTACTAAAATCAATTTCCAAGCCACTTAAGAACATTAAATATATAAAACCTAATACAGATAGCAAGCTTAGCCAAGGATCGTCATGAACGATATTCAATCCACTCTTACCTATGATAATACCTGCTATGATTTCAGCCACTACCAAAGGTATAATATTCAATTTCAATTTATGTAACATAATGGGCACTAAGAATGCCACGCTTACAACGATCATTAGGGATGTTAACGATTGATGTCCGTCCATATTTTCGCTCCTTTTTACTACAGTTGAATTTAAGCCATTATCCTATTCTTTTTCTATATAAAAAAATTCCCCTTTTTGTTCAAACTTTTTTCATTAAGTGGTATTCTTTTTTCAATTGCGACAGGAGGGAGAATCATGGATGAGAGCCAATTAATTCATTTCGCTAGAGAACTCAGCCACTTCTTAGTAGATTTCAGCGAAGATATTGATAATGTAAAATCCGGTGATTGGAAAGCGGTCAAAAACAATATAAATGATGGTGATATTCAGGTAAGGATCTACCGGAATATTTCAGAGATTATCTTTGTCTATAATGGGGCTGGGAGTGTTAAGTTGGAAGTTGATATCAGTCTGAGGAAACAGGCAGACCCTCTCCTCTATGAAGGGTTAATAAATTTTCTTAAAGATAAGAGATACCCTTTCAAGGACAACATCGAAGATAACACCTTTAAAATATCCTTGAAATTTGAAGATACTAAGTTGTTAGAACAACTGATCTATTCATACATACTCCCACTAGGGTATAAATAAACAAATGGAAACGCGTTTAAAAAAAGACCTAACGGTCTTTTTATTTTGCAAGCGCTCGATATTCCAAACGACATTTGAAATATGTATACTGTCTCTACTATTTATGTAGAGAGGATGAAAACCATTGAATATTCTTCTAAGCAGTACAGAAAACTTCCTTAACAATGCTAAGAACATTAACTTGGGTATCTCAGTTGGCAATATAGGAGATTTATTTACAAGCGCAGCTATGTTTCTATCCCTATGTTTGGGGATATTTTTTATCACAATGATTATATTTCGTAATATCAAAAGTAAGTCATTTAACCAAGAAAAACGTAATCTCCTTAACTCTAACCAAAGCAACATTTCCAACCTACTTAACTCTATAGAAACACTTAAAAATAGAGACACGGAAGGTTTTGAGAAACATATTGAGTCTTCTCTAGCTCAAATGGACGAATTACTTGAGGAAAGTCGTCTTACTGAAGTCGAATTAAGTAATATCAAGCTCCCGATTTCTAACTACGAATCCGTATCCATTCTATTTTCGGAATACCGCAAGAAAATTAAAAATTGCAAACTAGACATACCTTCCGTCGATAATTTAGTTCGCGATATAGAAGGTGTTCAGAGTAATAATGAAGAGCTATTGACCAATATTGAAAAAAGTCTCAATAAAGTAGGAACTCTCCTCTCTTCAGTCGCTTCTCTCAAAGAGGAGCATGGTTTACATACTTTTAATGAAGATGTCTACGGTCAGCGTTTAACCGAAATCTATGAGCATTATAAAGGAATCGTATCCAACGAGGAAGACGCAGCAAATAAAGGTGAAGCTTATTCCGTCGTATTAAATTCTCTTGAAGACTTAGATTACACTCTTGTTAGTGTAGAAGAACAATTGGTGGTTGCTACAAACCTCCCTTCATTATTGGACACTCATAAAAAAGGCTTAGAACAATTGTTTAAAGGGTACGAAGTGGACCCTAGAGACTTAGGGATCTATAACAAGTTTTCTGAGATAGAGGAAACAATTACAAATGTTTATAAGCACCTTTCTAGTGGCTCTCTTGAGGCTTCTCAAGAGCTATTGCAGAAAATCGGCGATATGATTGGCAATATCTCAGAGGAAGCTGCTCAGATAAAAACAATGGATTCAAATAACGAGGAGCTAATCTTCAAAGTTGAATACCAGATTAATAACCACCAGAACATCGATGAACTCTTCCAAAGTAACTTACAAGAGCTGCACGATTCTTTTAGTTCAATTCATTGGGAATACGTAATCGAGTTATTTGAAGAATCTAAAGAGAAATTAGCAAAACTCAAATACCAATTCCACAAATTGAAACAACAAAAGCAAAGTAAAGAATTAAACTTTGTCCAAGTTAATGAGATCATCACTAGCATACAAGAGCAATTGGAGTCAGTTCAGAGTGATTTAGATGAAGCATTAAATCTTTCTCATACTCTGAACTCTAAATTAGAAGAGCGCAGAAATGAATCTAAAACTATCTCAAAAGATTTTGAGCAGACGATTGGAAAACACCATAATCTGCTAGAAAATAATGACCGTCTTAGGGAACTGTTGGAATCAATCCAACTAGAATTCTCTGAGTTACAACAAGCAGAACTACAAAAGCCATTTGATTTGTTAGTTGTATCGCGCAAACAAGAGAACCTAAAGACATTAATTGATGAATTTTCAGAAGTTGCCAATGAACACTACGAAAAACAGACAGAAGTAACACATAAAATCTCAACTTTGCAGGATAAAATGAAAAATGATATTTTCTCTGAAGAGGCAGCTAAGATTAATGAGAATCTGACAGCGGTAGAATACTTAATTAAGGCTGGGATGTTAGATGAAGCATTAAAGGAGATTAATTCATTAGAAGGTATAGTTCTTACGCTAGAAGAGAAGAAAAAACACTCAGATGAAAACGATGCGAACAACTAATGAAACTACCTTGAACCTATGAAAGTAAAGTTAGAAACCCATGTCGCCAATTCTTCAATTGATGCCATGGGTTCTTTGTATTCGATTTATCAAAAATAAAAATAGTAGTTTTGTTGTATTATCTTTATTTTTGCTTTATAAGGTTAGCAATTACTTATAAAGAGGTGATATAGATGAAAAAAATATTTATAATCGGCTTCTCACTTTCTTTAATCTTGGTCGGGTGCGAAAAGAATGAATATGAAAAAGCGATAGATAGCGGTGAGCAAGCAGTGTTAAACGAGGACTATGAAAAGGCTTTGGATAGCTTCCAACAGGCTAAGGAATTAAAGCCTGGAGAACCTTTACCACTTCAAAAGATCGATTCAACAAATAATACCTATTATGCTTACCTTCTAGATAAAGGAGCAAAAGGTATGAAAAACTGGGATTACGAATTAGCAGTCAAATCGTATGAAAGAGCACTCAAAATTTCTGATGAAGATCCTTTGCTAAAATCCACTCATGAAAAAGCACAAAAGAAGTATAGCGAATATAAAATCATACTAGATTACGCTAAGTGGTATAAACCTATTCTTGAACAGGCTATAAAAATAAATGACGATTGGACAACTCTACACCAGAAAACCAATTTAGGAACCCTTGGTCAATCTGACGTCCATTCGAAAGCAAAGGAGTTTTTAAACAGCTCCACTGAGATGGTAAGGGCAGCTGAAAAGAAAGCATTCGAGATTAATCAGGAACTAACTGACACCCACTCTTCATTAATTGTTAAGTTAGAAGATTTGCAGAGTGACTCGCTGAGCCTTTACAACATGTCTAAACCTGGCGCCGACTTCAAGGTAGACTCCCTAGATAGATACCTAAATTCAATTAGCAAACAACAGACAGCTTATATAAAATCTCTTAATAGGCTAGCGCAAACACAGGAGTTAAAATTTGATTTTAATGCAGTCTCCAAAGATCTTAACAATGACATGCCTGATTCTGAAAAAGAAGGAGAATAGTTTTCTATTCTCTTTTTTTGCAGGGCATTAACAAATTATTTTAAACAATTGATGTAGAGGTGAAAAATGAAAACAAAAGAAGAGATGTGCAAAGAGCTTAGCGATATTTATCAAATGGATTTTAAAGAGTTAATGCGCCATAACGAGCGCCAAATCTATATGTTATACACAAGTTGCAAAGACGAAAAAACCGGTAATTTATCACGGTATAAGTAACACCTCTCAATTTGAGGTGTTTTTTTATACTCCTCCGCCCTTCCCTTTTCACTCCTCAATTCGTATACTGCTAAAAATTATGAGGGGAATTAGGTGATTAATTTGAACGAACAACACTCACTACTATCAAACTCTTACATGGAACTTGAAGAAGTTAAGATCCGAAACTTTAATCTATTCATTGAAGAATTAATTAATACTGGTTTACACGACTTTAAGAATGACAAGTCCTTGACGACCAAGAGAGTTAAAGCGAAACTATTAGACTTTAAAATCTCTCCGAATGTTAACTCGAACTATAACTTAACTTTATTAATTACCCTTTCCTCAGAGTACAGCCAGAAGACTTTCAATGTTCATTACTCAACATTTCGTCATCCATATATCTCAATTTATAGATTATTGGTGGCACTAACCGTTTATTATTCAGGATCGGAAATTAACAAGTTTGATATGAAAAAGACGATAATATTCACTGACCAAACAGACGAATCCGTCGAGCAAATTGAAAGAGGGTTAAAAAAGTATTATTTAGCAAAAAGGTTTTTTATTAGGTCGGGAAAGCGCATTAAAAAGATTGTTATTAAATAAAAAAGGAGTGACCGATTTATTGTTAAGTAGCAGAACAAAACACCTAGAGCACACGCTATCTGTATTGGGGTATAGTCGGTATGGTTTGAAGGCATTCGATTTAGTCATAGATGAAATGTGCGCAGAGAAAGGTTATACAAGACACAACGGAACTCATTACTATTACCATTTAATTGACGTTGCGCAAAAGCTCATTAATGAAGGTATAAATGATGAAGAGATCATTGCGGCAGCATTAATGCATGACCTTGTAGAAGATGTTGAAAAATACAGCATTTCTTGGATTGAAAAAGAATTCAACAAGAACATAGCGCATATGGTCGACTTACTAACTAAAAAGCCAGACGTCGATTATAAAAAAAATAAGAAAGAATTGACCAATTACTTAGACCTAATATATGAGAACGTGGGAGCAGCTCTTATTAAAACCGCTGATAGAATCCATAATTTCGGGACGCTAAAAGATGCGAGCGTTGAAAAGAAAAAGCGTTATGCTATGGAAACTGAAATGTACTTCTTTCCCTTTTTTAAGAAGTGCAGAAAGAGATATGTTCGATATGCTTCATTCTGGTTCCAAGCTAAAACGGAGATAGAACCACACCTTCGTGAGATTAACGAAAGGTACGAACAAGAGGAGAAGTTACTGAAAAGAATTAAATATCTTGAAAACCAACTATCAAAGTACCCTCCTGAGCCTCAACAGTAAATAACAACATTTGATAGTGAGTAAGAAATATACGAAGGAGGCATTTTATGTTTTTGAGGAGATTCATTGCATTTGTGTTAGATATGTATGTACTCACTTTTACGACTTTCATATTTTACATACAAATCTCAAAATCATTCCCACCATTTGAAGAGATACCAGGTGATTACGTTGTCCAACCTATTACATTAACATTGGTAGTAATTTTCTTTCTCAGTATATATCTTATCTACTTTAGCGCATTTGAAGGTTCTAAATTAAGAAAGACACCTGGAAAACATATAATGAAAATCGAACTCATCACTGCATCGGGATTCAGAAATAGATTGAGAGAGATATCACTGAAGTTGATATCCTTCGGCATTTATAAAGGGACTGGTATTGAAAAACGGTTATGACTAAAAAGTGATCTGTAGTTGCAACTAGGGGAGGACTTAAATGCTTGGACATAGAAAGAAATCGAATATTAGAAGAACTGAAATTGAACTGGATGGTATTTCGTGCGAGATAATAACCAACGGTAATGAAGGTTGTATACATTATAATGATGAAGAGATTCCCTTTGTAATCTACCAGAGAAAGGTTTACTATGCTCACAATGATGATTCCCTAAGGAGCTTTTTATCATATAAATTCGATGGCATCATTCGAACGACTCAAATTGAGAATAGAACTTCACACCTACAATAAAACTAAATATTGTAAAAACATATGTTTTTGTTATAATTTACTTAGTTTGAACTAAGTGAGGTGTGATAATGAAATTCAAAGCGAGCTTCGCCTCAATTCATGATTTATGGGAAGAAGAAATTATCGCTAAAAACCAGTTTGATGCTATACAAAAAGCGCGAACTATCGCTGAAAATTACGGCAAAAGAAAAGAATTAGAGGTGTTGTATTCTATACACAGTGTAAGAGCTTTATACTGGACTCAAGATTATGGTAAAGAAGCACATGAAATACCTACATATGAGAAAATAATTTAAAAAAACGAGTGCGATGTCTATCACCTCGTTTTTTTTCATGCTCTGCTTCTACATAATTTTTCTGAGTTTCCCCGAACATCCAAATTACCATTTATGAACACATATTTTAATGATTCTTTTGCAATTGCACCAAATAGCAATATTAGAAACACAGACTTAATTGCGATGATAAATAAAAAACCACCATCTGTCTTTGGAATAAAGAAGAGAAACTTCCCAATCTCCACGATAGTAAGGGTCCCATATATTATTCCTAATAAGAACATACTCCACCTAGACTTAAATAATATGAAGAACGAGCACAGGAGAAGTAACAAACCTACAATTAACATGGGAAAGTGATAATAATAAGGGAATGAATCTCCCATAAATACATAAGGGTTTTGATAAATAAATGCATATGTAGCGATATATAGATAGATTACACTGTGTACGAATACAATAAAGCTATTAGTTTTTAGATCCACGTTTCCACCTCTTACGTTTATTACGATTATTATTAGAGATTCCTTAGAAAGAAAAAAGACGCAAATTAGCGCCTCTAATTGTTTACATAGTTTCTTATTTTTTCTTTGAAAGACCTTCTTTTCATATTGCTTTGAAAGATGTCTTTTTTTGAAGAAGTTTCTACTTCTGTTTGTTTGGGAGATCGAACCTCTTCAGTTGAAGTTGCAGCTTCTTTCTTATTTAATTTTATTTCTTTATCTGATACTTCGGTCTTTTCAGTTACCTCTACAAACTCAGAAGACTCTTTATTCTCAGGCTCACTCTGATTTTCGAAGGATTTTTGAAACTCTAATCTTTCTTCTCTTTCCTTTTTCTTTTCCAACCTCTCATTCTTTTTATATTCCATAGTGTATTTAGCAATGTTCCATAATCCCATAGCTAACGCTCCCTCTTTTTCTATTATTTATAACCTATTTTTATATAATTGCAACTCAGAATGTGTATCACAATCAATACATTAGCATACTAGCTTAAACAGCATAACTAAGATTTTCTATTATTCCTGTTTGCACTTCACAGAAACTTCAATTAAGAAAAAATAATGTCTATACTATATAAACCAAATTTACGAAATGGGGATTATTCCATGAAAACACTCTTAAATTTAAAGCATGTATCTTTGATCGAGAACTCTCTTGTAGAAATTGACGATGACCTCAGAAATAATTATGAAGAGTTAAGAGTCAAAACTGGAATTTACACAAAAGAATTGTCTTTCTATAATAAAGCCCCCTGGTATAAGAAAGTCTCTTTGCAGAATCCAATAAGATCTCCTCTAATTAAAGAATTGGAGAGCATTAATCTTTCCATCGATAAAATTAAAGAAAGACAAGATTTATTCTCAGTATTGAAAAAAGCTTTGGAGTCTGGAGAGACCATAGAAGTCGATTTGAAAAAAATAAATCTTTAATTGAAATATACATATAGGTGATCTAAAATTATAATTAAATATATGTTTTTATTTAATTGGGGGAACAATTTGTGTTTAATAAATTTCTTTTTATTACAGCCGTATTTTTGTTAGGAATAACCGTATCTAGTCTGACCGGTGTCTCAGTTGCCTCCGAAGAAAAATTGTATTCTGCACTACCTTCAAAGGACTACCAAATTGAAAGAAAGCCCCTTGAGACGGATAGAACTCTTTTAGAGTATGAGCGCAGTGAAACTCTTAAAAGCATTCTAACTGCTTTAGACGGAAGAATCGATGAACTAGATGAACAGATCCAATCTGGCACTCTATCCAACCAAGAGGTACATATATTAACAATTGAGAAGCGATTCAATCAAGAAAAGTATGACGGATACAAACAAGAACTTCAATTTTTACAACAAGGAGCTTCAGCTACGCCCAATGACAAATAGTAAGAGAGATGTACGTAAACTTAGCACCTTTATGACTAGAATACTCCGCCACGAGCCCACAAAATTTGGAGTTTCTGTAGATGAATTTGGCTATACCTCAATCCCTTCACTTGTTTCATCGATGAAAAACCAAACCTATTGGAGCGGACTTAAGGTAGAAGATATATATGAAGTAGTAAAAAAATGTGATAAAGGTAGATATACAATTACAGGAGAACTAATAAAAGCTAATTACGGTCATTCGTTTCCTGTTAAGCAAACCGATTCACATAAAGAATTACCCCAAACACTGTATCATGGTTCTAACGATAAATCGGTTCAATCCATTATTGGAAAACGAGAAGGGATTAAACCTATGAATCGGCAAAGTGTTCACCTTTCAGAAGAATGGGATTTTGCATGTGAAGCCGCATCAAGAAGAAAGAATCCAATAGTTTTAGTAATCAATACAAAGTTAGCCATAACATTTGGAGTAACCTTCACTCATGCAAATAATGGTGTTTGGTTAAGTACCACAATTCCTCCTGAATCAATTCAAGAAACCATAAGTATTAAAAAAATTGGTGATTAAACTTCACCAATTTTTTAGATTGCTCCCTTTCTTTCATAATTATTGTAAGGATCTAAAATAATTAATTCCCTCTTCTCTTTTTTCGCATAATCGATACAATTCTTGGTGCCACTTTTGCTTCCATTATATACTCCTAACAAAATATCAATATGATCTACTATGTATTCATTTCTCTTCTGCATCTTCTCTTTTTTGTACTTACCAATTTCACTTACTTTAGCATTTACACATTTGTATTCACTTAGAGTATCAGTGTAAACAACTTGATCAGCTGTATTCACTATATGTTTATACCTTTGCCTGTCTTTAGGGTTCCATTTCTTATCTTGGTCACTAAAAGGAACCGCCAAAATGTTCTTGATATCAAGCTCAGGGTACTTCATCTTGTACTGATGGACTAGCACATATGCTAATTGATCTATTCCTAGAGCTCCTCCCGATATAAAGGTTCGAACTTTATAATCCTTTATCAATTCTCCAATACGCTTTGACAATACCTTGCAGCATTTCTTTACTTCTGAATCCTCCCATGAGTATGTTCCAAATAGGAGTTTTGGTCTGTGTCCTGTGAATCCCGCAACTAGATATTTCTCCAACTTAAAACCCCCTTCAACTCTTCTGTAGAAAAAAACCACAATAGATATTGTGGTTTGTACTTATTTACTTTAGTTAGTTAATTCTTTAACGCTTTACTTTTAGAAAGGAAGGTCATCATCAGATATGTCTATTGGTTGATTATCAGATGCGAATGGGTCATCTCCAAAGTTTGAGTGGTTCTTGTTATTTTGATTTTGACCATTATTTTGACCTTGTGGTTTGCCAGAGTTCCTTTGTCCTCCTTGGTAAGATGAACCGCTTGCTCCTCCACCATTACCATTACCATTACCGTTACCCTGACCATTCTTTGAACCTTTAGGTTCAAGGAACTGCACACTTTCTGCCATCACTTCTGTAACAAAAACTCTTTGCCCTTGGCTGTTATCATACGAACGCGTTTGAACTCGTCCATCTACACCTGCCAGACTTCCTTTTTTCAAGAAGTTTGCAGCATTTTCAGCCTGTCTTCGCCAAACAACTATATTGATAAAGTCTGCTTCGCGATCACCTTGCTGATTTGTAAATGGTCTATTCACCGCCAAAGTGAAGTTAGCAACTGCTACCCCATTTGGCGTGTAACGCAATTCTGGGTCTTTTGTTAAACGCCCAACTAAAATAACTCGATTTAACATAATAACACTCTCCTTAAATTTTCTCTTTTTCTCATTGTAATACAAAATATTATTTTTTAATATAAAAGTTTAATATTTTTGAGAGCGTGAAAAAAGAGGCATTTTATGCCCCTTTTAATACTTTATTATCTTTTCTTATTAGTGTACTGACCATTTCCACCAACTTCTTTTTTTCTTCATATTTAAAACGAATATGCTTTATATCTTTTTCGCTTTTGGAAATGCCCCAATCAACCCCTACATAATATTCTCCGGTTTTTTCATTTGTAATTAGTATAAGTGACTCTCTATTCCTGGTACTGATCAATACGTTATCTACTATCAACCCTTGTTCAGAAAGTCTTAGTTCTATTTCCTGCCTAACGGTAAGCTTATTTGATTGCATTTGCTTTGGAATTTCACCCCAAGTTACAATGCCTAAATCGTAGAATGTTCTTTGAGCAAACTTTTCAAATTCCAAAACAGCAACTTCGCTTTTCACTGAGATCACCATTTTTTCGCTTGAGAGCTTATTGGTTGTCGGTACTACTATTTCTTCAGTAAGCATGCCTTCTGTATACTTGAATCCATAATCTACTTTTGAGTTATCATTTATTTCTATTTTCGATAAACAACTCTGCATAGATATATCACCTATGGTCACTTCAGCCAATTGGAAATTATTAATGAAATTTGCAATCCTAATATTTTGCAGTGCTCTCCATTCAATTTTAAAGGGTGTTTGAAAGTCCATTTAGAATCTCTCCTTGAATTTTTTAGGATTATATCACGGTTTTATAAGCCTTAATTTAAATTTCGAGCTTTTCTTCTTGATAAACCTCCAGATTATGACCAGCAAAATAAATGCATTTGCTGCACCAGACAAATGTGAGTATATCCAACAAAGAAATACCGCAAGAACAAGATGAAACATGACGGTTTTTCTTGTCATATATGTGATAAATGATAGACTAGCTGAAATTAATGGGATATAAAAAACGAATTCCACAGCATTAATATCCATCAGATACCACCAGAATGAGATAAAAATAAATATTTTTATAAAGAGTGCTAATAAGCCAGCCCAAGGACGCCCTTTATGTTTTTTTACAGAGGCTAAACCTTTTTCCCTAACCTCTTGAAGCTGCGCACTATTTAATTTAGAGAAGGTTTTAGTGAAATTCATAAATCTTGTTACTGTTGGTTTGTTATCATTCTCGATCTTTTCATCTTCTTTCTGGTGCTTTTCAATAATCACTTCCATATCACTTAATATTGCTTCCCTCTTTACCTTCTCGAACTTTCTATATCTATCTACTGTGTATTCGACCACTATATAAATTAAAGAAAAGATTAATACAATTCCATACCAACCGATTACAGGTTCTAAAAATGCAGTAAATGAGTTATATGTTTCCATTAAATATTTGAATAATGTTTCTATCAAATCCATCCCTCCCTATAGGAGGTTCTTTCATGAATCGTTTTTTCTTTTGTAAAGGAGCCATAATTATGGAGAAACACATATTAATCATTACGAATAGTAATTTTTTCACTGTTTTATCTCAAAAATTTTTAAGTAGCGCATTTTCTTACAGCCTTCTAAATGTCAGATACCAGAATGAGGGCATGTCGAATGAGGCGCATTTTATCCAACAAACAAAAGAACTATTTCAAACTAAATTAGTATCATCAGGTGCTCTAACAAATAAGTATAATTTTTCATTTGGAGAAACCTTGGCACACCGGATTTCTTCTGCAATTAGTAATGACAAACCTAGGCTAATCTTGTATGAGATGAAAACATTTGAGGACTCTGAGTGGTTAGTGTTGAAATACATAAAAAAGAATTTTGGACTTCCTGTTGTCGTCCATCCTGGTAAGGATGTAGATACACAACAAGTGGATTTGCTATTAGAATTGGGCGTTACGGAGATTATCATGGATCTTACTGAATCCTCCCTAAGGCAGACCACTAAAAGAAACTTAACGAATCAGGTATAAGGAGTGAGTACATTGTTTTATGATGAGAATAGTATGAAAGATATGATTAAAGTTAGTTCCCAAAGAAAAGAATATACCTCATATTTAGTGATTGGGGAGTTCTTCGGTAAGGAGAATGCTGACGACAGTTCTCTCATTTCATATTTGGAACAATGGTCAGACATTGTGAAAGGAACTTTAGGGGCTATGGATGCAGGATATATCTTAAATCGAGGTAATATTTTGGTCTTGATTCACGATAATAATAAGAAGAAATTTGAAGATATCATTAATAAAACATTCGTAACATCTACAGAACAGACATCAGGACTAAGGTCCTCCTTACTCGCTTTGCAAAAGGAAGATATAACTATTCTTTCATCTTTGCTTTAACTAAAATCAATATTTAGCTTACAGACCAACAAGAACCCACAAAGGACCATTTCCTTTTGTGGGTTCTTATTTTTTTTGCGAATCTTATGGTACAATTAACGTACCCTAATCTCGGGTAGCATAACATTTTTGCCCTCTCAAATAATATCCAGAGAGGGCTTTTTTTGTTCCGCACACGAATTCCAGAGCCTACTAATAAAACCTCCAATTGACTTTAGACTTTCACCTTTGCACCGTACACTTTCTCCCTTTCACCATTACACTATATAATTTCGAGTATTCACTATCTCTTTCTATTGTTTTGTGATCGTATTTAGTTTACTTTTCCCTAAGTCAAACAAGCCTCTCAAACCTAGAGAAACCGTGTAGTTAAGTTCCAAAAAAAACTTGATATTTCGGTATTTTCTATTAGTATATCGACGAGGTGATTAAAAATGAAAAAGATATTCCTTATTTTAATTTCTACCATATTAATTGTTCCCCAGTTTTCTTATGCTGCAGATCCTGAAGAAGACGTTTGGACACTGACCGATGAAGTATGGGATGGTGCAGGTATTTCTCGAACATATATTAATGAAGATGAGAAACAATATTATCTCTTCTTACCGGTCCCAGAAAAGAGTATCAAAACAATTTCTTCAAGCGATAACTCATTATTAGAAGCTAAGAAGGTTCTTGCACTGGCATATGTCCAACACGATTTCAACGAGAGACTTTCCGAGTTAATGAATGATTATATCCTACCCTACAATGCGAATCCTGGTATCTCTGATGAAATAAAGAAATCCTTCAATGAAGATGAAAATGAAATTTACTCTTATATCGATAAAAATATTGAGGAACCCATAAAATTTGCTCTTGATGAAAAGACATTTGGAAACTTCTCTGATCGTATTCCAAACTTCGATGAAATTAACGAGGTTAGTTTCAAATCAGTTAAAGATTATGTAGATAATTTTAACCCCCACACATTTGATGATGGAAAACATGAGATTTCTAATAACTTTTTGTATTTCGGAATTATACTTTTAATAATGATAGGTTTTCTTGTCTTGTATATAAAAAAATCAAGGAGGTGATTTAATTGATGAGAAAAATTGTTTATTTTGGTTTTGTCACTGTGATGACCGTCCTTTTATCTCCTCAACTTTTAACAAAGGCTGATAACTCAACAGATTCATTAGACAGACTAATATCATGTAGTCCTTCTTTAGCTGAAACAGATTATTATAGGATAGAAAACAATTGGCAGTCTCATTTATCTAAAATGGGCATGCCTGCAAGTATAAACGTTAGCGGAAAAACGCTAAAAGCAAATAAACAACAGTTTCTAAATTATTGTGAAATCGTTTATGGTACACCATACGATGTTAATGCAACAAGTAACAAGCAACAGCAGTGGAAATACGATTCAAACGGTGAACTACAACCTGTTTATTCGGGTTACACCGAAAACGGTATTTTATATAATAATTGGAGATTCCCTGATACATATGATTATGAGACTTGGACAAGGGATGCCGATTGGACATACCGACCATGGGACACAAGTACAGATACTTACGCCAGCCAAATGGCTCAATATAAAGGTAGCCGAGCTGAATACGAAACTCCTCCACCAAGAGCACCAAGCTATGCATCGCCAACATACCCTGGATTTTCACGTATCGATGAATTAAACAGAGCAGTAGATAGGTTTTATGTAAAACATAATGCTTCAGGTAGTAGCAACCCACGAGGTTACTTCACACTTGCTCCGAATTCGCAGGAGGGTGTAACACTTACTGGTAACAACCTAAACAATTATGCGAGTGCTTATTTATTCCCAACCAAATATTCGCCAGGTATCTTTACGATGTACTCACATGCTCCAGATGGTGTATATCGATATACTAACTATACAATTCCAGCTCATAAAAACCCTATGCTAGATCGAGATTTAGCGATTGACCCTACATACTTCTCAATAAACCCTACCGCCCCAGAGCATACCAACAAACCAATAAGCTCTATCTCTATTAGAATTTTAAATAACGGAATGACTACAGAGGAAGATGTAGAATTGCATTACGGTTTTAATGGTACCGAATATTGCACAACATTCGATATCGATGAATATAGCGCTTCGAAAATCATCAACTTAACAACAGGACAAAAAACATGTAGCAATACATCAAACACAGAGCCACTTAAGTACCATAAAACGAATAAAAGAACTTCAAACGTTCCATTTAAAGCTGAGATCAATCCAACTAATACAAATCCCATAGATGAAACGAATACGGCAAATAACTCTTCCCAATGGAATGTACAAGTTAATAACCCTAACGCTAAAGTGTTTGTGAAAGCTCATGATAAAGACAATATCGAAGTACATGTTCACAATAATATGATAAAAAGAATCAATTCAACGTGCCCTGCTACTAGCGCAAGTCACGAAGTTTGTTTAGGTAGTGGCAACCCTACTCAAGCTAGAGTCCAAGTTTACGATACCAAGTGGACTTCGACTACTTCAGATGATGTTAAGGTCTATGATGAGCCTCTAAGCTTCTCTAATGTAAATGCAGTTGACCCTTATAGCGGTCATCAAACGTTGGAAGTATCTACGGATATAAAAAACAAGCTTGGTAGTAGCATTACGGATCCACAGAGATTCATTAAATATAGAGTAGACACTACTTTGCCTTACTACATGGACGAAGTTGATTTTAATGGGAGTAGCATGTATGCAGATAATCAAGACGACGACTTCTTTGTTGTAAAACCGCCATTGCTTGCATTTGATACATGTCGTGATGCTCCGTCAACATACGACGTTATAGCCACTGGAACCAGCGACCTTCATAAAATGTGTATCGGGAAGTACCCTAAATTCCCATCCACATATGCTGAAGGTGGAATGGGGACGTACTTCTTTGCTAAATACAGGTTCTTCCCACTTCCTATGCCTAAATACAGTGTCGACAATCTAGGCAACGATGATCAGAGCTTAACGTTATTAGAAGACAACAACTCTATAAGTGAACATAATTCTTATCTATTCTATCCTACAAGTCCTAAGAAGACTTCTAGCCCGACACACAATTTAAAAGATTTACCAGGTCCTTATGTAGATGATGGACATTATACTTACCGAGGAAGAATGTTCCCTACGTCAGCATCATTTAGTTTCGATATCAAGTCGATAAACACCAAAGAAGACGGTACGGAAGTGCCATCAACTGTAGCTATTGGACAAATTAGTTATACGATACCAAATAGTTGTTACGACCAAGCAAACTTAGATATAGAACATAAAAAAGGTTGTGATGAAATTACATTCTTCTTACCTAACACCGAAGAAAATATGCAAGACAGACCAGTAGACTATACTAGTGACAGCATAAATTATAGAACCAATCAGATCACTGATACGAAGATACCATTCCTAAACTCTGGTAAACACACTTTTGAACTATCAGCATATGAAAGACAAGAGTATCGTTATCAACATTGGACAGATAATGATGTATGGTCTTCTCCGCAGTGGTACGGTGTTCAAATAGACCAATAAGGGTGCACAAGGAAGAGAATAATATTCTCTTCCTTGTTTTTGTTTGAGGTTTAACTGAAAAAACCATAAAAAAAGATACACATAATTTATTAACAGTTTATCTATTTCGGTTATAATTCAGAAAAATTATAAGGGAGGGATATTATGGCTGAATTTTTATCGAGTAATATAGGCACAATCCTCTTATTTCTAATTGGATTTATAGTTTTCACTTTTTTACTTAAGGTCGCATTCCGAATCGCAATTATTTTAGGTATTGTTGCTGCCACGTTAATATTCGTTTTCAATTTCTCACCAAAAGAGGTGCTTAATATAGGCAAAGACGCCAGCGAATACACTTTAAATGGAGCGAACGAATTGTACACGAAAACGATTGAACCGATTATTGATAAAGAAATACAAAGTGCTACATACACGGTTAATGACGAAGGCGATTATACAATCTCCTCGAATAGCATAAAAATCATTGGGAAACAAAATGAAGATACAGCTAAAGTAATCTATAAGGAAAAGGAATATGAGATTAGCGTTAAAATGCTTAACCAATTCCTCGAAAAAAACAATAACATACCTACTATCTAAAAATGAACGGGCAAATCGAACTCGTTCCACTCAAAATAGTGATATTTAGTCCACTTCTTAGTGGGCTTTTTTATGTTAAGAAACAGGACTTATTATATTTTTTTGGCAACAAGCTTTATCAATACTATCAGCATATATTTCTCAGTTCTTCTTTTATCAGACCGGTATAGAAAAACATTATTTAAATCGAAATTTGATAAATATCTTTTAGGTTAGGTGAAATATGAATGAATACATAGTTGGTTTATCCTTAGCCATTTTAGTAAGTGTTATCTTAACACCTTTGATTAAATTAATTGCTCTGAAAGCGGGAATAGTTGATAATCCTAACAAGCGTAGAGTACATACAATTCCCACTCCTCGTCTTGGGGGTTTTGCCATATATGTAAGCTTTATAACAACTTACTTATTGGTAGAAATCATATATGACCCGATTACAAGCAATATAGTAATGGGGTTATTAATTGGAAGTACGATCGTTGTTTTGACGGGTATTATTGATGATGTTATTCAGCTCACACCTTTGTTGAAGTTATTTGGACAGGTCCTAGGAGCTGCAGTATTAATAAGTTTTGATATTCAGATTCAATCAATACATATCCCATTTTATGAAGGGCAGTTCGAACTTCATTATCTTAGTATCCCCATCACCATCCTTTGGGTTGTTGGTATTACAAATGCAATTAACTTAATCGATGGGATGGACGGTTTGGCAGCGGGAGTCAGTGGCATTGCGTCATTTTCATTATTCCTAGTTTCCTTACTAATGGGGAATTCTATCGTGTCCCTCCTTGCATTAATTTTATTCGGATCCGTACTAGGTTTCTTAAGATATAACTTCCACCCTGCCAAAATATTTATGGGCGATACAGGTTCTTTGTTCTTAGGCTTTTGCCTTGCAACACTATCTCTGTTAGAGCTCAAGCAAGTGGCGGTCCTATCATTCCTAGTACCTATATTAATTTTAGGAATCCCTATCTCTGATACCCTCTATGCAATAATTAGAAGGAAACTTGCAGGAGAGCCAATATCACAACCAGATAAACAACACCTTCACCACAGGCTGCTTGAAATTGGATTCTCTCAGAAACAGACAGTATTTATTATTTATGGATTTAGCATGATTTTTGCATTATTAGCCATTATTCTTACGAAATTAGCGTTTTGGGTTTCTGTAATTGTTCTAATATTTTACTTGCTTGTATTTCAACTGATTGCAGAATTATTAGGGATGTTATCTGAGAATCACAAACCATTAATAAAACTTGGTAATAAGCTAAAAAAATTAATATATAAATAAACGTGTCTGTATAACCTTCCTTTTCATATTTTGAGCGGTTATACTTCAAAGGAAATTAATAAAGGAGGAATTAGCAATGTCAAATACACTTGATATTATTAAAAAAGTAGTCGTAGACAGATTGGGAGTTTCTGAGGAAGAGGTAAAACCTGAAGCTTCTTTTAAGGATGACCTTGGTGCAGATTCGCTTGACGTAGTTGAACTTGTTATGGAGCTTGAAGATGAATTCGATACTGAAATCGCTGACGAAGATGCAGAAAAAATGGCAACAGTCGGCGACGTAATTAAATACATTGAATTTAAGTAACTTACCTTAACTATTTAAAATAAACAGGTACGGTTTTGTGGATACACATTCCACAATCCGTACCTGTTTTGTTATATAGGCAACTAAGTCAAATTATTGTTTACAAATTTACTTATATATAGAGGATTTTTAAACTTATCTCACCATTTTCTAATGAGGTGAATGTCATGATTAAGAAACCTATGCTATTTTTGCAGAATGTTCGTGATGAATTGAAAAAAGTAAGATGGACAACAAAACAAGAACTAGTTTCGTATGCATTGACAGTAGGAGTCACTGTATTGCTAATGACACTGTTCTTTGCTTTTAGCGATTATCTTATCTCCAACTCAATTCGTTATATTTTGAAATGGTTCTAATGGGTCGCTATTGCGACTTTTTACGCTTTAGAAGGGATGATGTTTAATGATTTCTCAAAACCAGTCTGGGAATCTAAAGAAGAAAATTATTTTTACTTTAAGCTTATTGTTTTTATATCGAGTTGGTAGCTTTATACCTGTACCAGGTGTAAATAGTCACGTTTTACAATCTTCATTAGGCAATAACGACCTATTCGGTTTTATGAACACATTTTCTGGAGGATCTCTCCAGAACTTTTCAATATTTGCAGTAGGAATAATGCCTTACATAACAGCATCTATCATAATCCAACTTCTTCAACTTAACCTATCCCCTACCTTGAAAGAACTATCTGAACAAGGTGCAAAAGGACAAGAGAAAATTAAGAATATTACTAGAGTTGCAGCTTTAGGAATCGCTTTGATTCAGTCTATCGCCCTCTCTTTTGGCTTTAACAACATGTTCCCTGGATTGATACCTGACCCTTCCCTAGGAACTTACGCATTAATAGCTATAACCTTGACTTTAGGTACTGGTATCTTACTAGTAATGGGCGAACTAATAACGAATAAAGGGTTAGGTAACGGAATCTCAGTAATTATTTTTGCAGGAATCCTAGCCGGCTTCCCTAATGCATTACAACAATTCTACTCACTTGAGTTCCAAAATTTAAATGATGGAACATTTTATCCTATCGCAAAGTTAATAATTATTGTGCTCATCATACTATTGATGACTCTTGTGATCATCTATATTCAGGAGTCTTATAGAAGAATTCCTATTCACTACTCTAAACGCAGCACAGCCGATACGTTTTCTACTGCGGAAGCGACTTTCATTCCAATCAAGATTAACACTGCTGGGGTAATCCCTGTTATTTTTGCAGTCGCTATTATGATGTCTCCAGTTACAATAGCTCGGTTTTTCCCTCATAACAATATAGCGATTTGGATTTCCAACAATCTAAACTACACCCAACCAATCGGAATGACCATTTATTCCATCTTGATAATGGCTTTTGCTTTCTTCTATGCATTTGTACAAGTGAATCCTAAGAAAATGGCTGATGACATGCATAAGAACTCTGGTTACATCCCAGGAGTACGACCAGGCGAAAAGACAAGAAAGTTTATTACTCATGTTTTAAAACATATAACGTTTGTCGGCGCACTATTCTTGACGGGTGTATCGATTTTGCCTTTGATTATCACTTCTATTACATCAATGCCTCAGCAACTAATGATCGGAGGACCTACATTAATTATCGTAGTAGGAGTAGCTTTAGATATTGCAAAGCACATCAAACAACATAAAGTGAAACGCCGTTACAAAGGCTTTATGAACTTCTAATACAGGCTATAAGCCTGTATTTTTTTGTGTTTTTTTATACCCTCTCTTTTTTCCGTGGTACTATTTTTGAAACAATCAATACATTCCTAAGGAGGAAACAATTATGAACAGTAGTATTATGAATTTTCCAAACTAAGGTAAGTACGGAAACAATCGTTATCCAGGTAATTGCAGCGGTTATGTAATCCTAGAACTCCTTAAACACTATCAGCCAAAGAAATTTGTTGAAGTTTTTGCGGGTGGAGGTACTGGAGTTGACGTAGCTCAATCACTTGGAATGGATAATAGCCTTCATTTAGATTTGAATCCTAAATACGGAGGTTGGAATGCTTTAAAAGACGATATGCCAGTGGGTAGTGATTTTGTGTTTTCGCACCCTGCTTACCACGATATCATTACTTATTCAGGTAACGCTTGGGGAAATGAACCTCATCCTGATGATCTCAGTCGTTGTGGTTCTTATGAAGAATTCGTGAAAAAACTTGATCACATTAATGCTAAGATCTATTCAAGTCTTCGAAACGGTGGGAAGCATGCCATTTTAGTCGGAGATGTTCGTAGAAAAGGAGAATATTTTTCTATTATTAAAGATATGAACTGGGTAGGGGACGTAGAATCGCACATTGTTAAGGTCCAACACAACACTCGTACAGGAAACAAATCATATGGGAATAACAAGCTAATTCGAATCGATCATGAGCATCTACTTGTATTTAAAAAGAACGATGTTTGGTCAATCCCTGTAGCTGTAACAAGAAAGGTTGAACAAAGTTTGAAAGATTCAACACTTCCTTCTTGGAGAGATATCGTACAATCTGCAATGGAAGACCTCGGAGGCAAAGCAAACCTCCATGAGTTATACCATATTATCGGAGGGACTAAAAAAGCTAAAAACAACCAGAATTGGCAAGCTAAAGTACGCCAAACTCTACAAAGAGGAGATGAATTTTATCCAGTTCGTAGAGGATTTTGGGGACTAACATTTAGTGAAAAAATGAGAACAGCCATTTAATAGTGATGAAGAGTGCTCAGCACTCTTTTTTTGTAATGATTTTGAGAGGAGTTAAAAAATTTCTATTACATAGTGTTTTAGCGTCAGCATATTAAGGGGGATAATCATGAAAACAATTTATATGACACTGTGTATTATAGGTTTAGCTATTACCATTAGCTTCTCTCTTTCACTCGATGAATCAACAGATACTAAGACAAATCATGAAAATAACAATAGCGGAGACGTCGTTTCTAATAAAGGCGAATACAAAGTTGTTTCAGATATAAAAGATGGCAAGTCACAAGGCGTAAATATTCCTACTTATTATCAAACATCCTTTAGAACAGGGGATGTACTTTTCGAGGCTATACCTGCCAAGTTCGAGAGTACCAATACTCCTTCTAATAAAGAATTTATATTTAATGGCTATGTAAATTCAAATACAATATTAATCACTAAGCGCGATATTTCTCACAATATAGAAACTCCACTTTACTTCCACATTGAAGGTAGAACAATCGTTTCTCTTCCCCTAGATGGAAAGCATGTGAAATTTCGAGTTCTCTACCTAAATCAAGAAGACCAAGAAATACACCTTGAATTTGTTAATGAAGATACAAAACAGAAATAACAAAAAAGGTAGTTAGATAATCATCTAACTACCTTTTATAGAAAATTGTTTATTAGTTTGAGCCAACCAAATAGCGAGATCCAAAGAATTCCGCTAAACAAAAGTCCCCAAAACATTCCTATTGCAAAGTTACCTTCATGTTCCAAATAAGACACCTCAGTTTATTAATTTAACATAAATGCTTTGGGAATATAAAAAAACCTCTTAATGAGGTTCCGTTAAATAACTTTTCTTTCTTTTTGTTCTAGAATCGCCATAACTTCATCTCTAATCCAGTTCTTAAGTGGTCTTGACCACAAACTGTTTATACTTTCGTAAATTTCGGTTTTTAAATTATATACTGATGCTCCCTGCACATGCCAATCCACTTCTCCTAATTTTCGTCTTAGAGTAAGTTGTTGATGGGCATAAATTTCAGGTTCCTTAGCATTGGTATACCTAATCTCCATTCTTTCGTAACTATTTTCAATGGTATGCGACACGATATGAACGTTCTCGAATTTCATCTGTACACCGCCCTCTTAGTTGTTACTTAAATATATGAATTTCTTCACGGGGGTATAACAGATTTCTTTTCGCTCCACGGCACCAGAAAAAAATAAGAAGGTGATAAATTGAATATAAGAGCAAAAATCCACCATGAGCACTATTATGTTGATACACCAATGAGAATTTTGAAAGAAACCAACGAGCACTTTTTCGCAGTTAGAGACCTTTCGTACTTGTGGTTAAAATCTATTGGTAAATTAAATTGGTTAGAAAAACTACAATTAGAATCTTACGATATGCGAGTTTATCATTATGCCCCCATAAGCAGTGTGGACACTTTACCTCCAAAACATTCATGGATAGCGGATTTCCCTCTAAAGGAAGAAGACCTTCTCCATTTTGATATGATCTCATTATTCTTCGAGTGGATCATCGACGACTCTTTTATATCTGACTTCAAGAGTTCGTGTGAATATGCAGTCAAAAGAGTTGGAGAGTCACTCCCAAAACCTCTTTTAATAAGGATGGTCCATTTTCTGTTAGGGCAACCGATATTTAAAAATGAAAGGGTGCGACTTATGCACTCGTCGTCATTAACAGAATTCATTATTTAGTTCCACTTCCGAATTTTCATGTTACTATGTTGAAAAATCAAGGAGTGGTTTAGTTGAGAACAATTAACCCGAACAAATATTACAAACTAGAGGACAATGAAAAAGAATCTGTACTTAATGAAATTAAAAATAACATCATCCATTCAGATTCAAAGTTAATACAACGTATGCTGAAGATTGTTGACAAGTATGTAAGAAATTACAGGTCAGATTTCTTTGTACACGATCTTTACACAATGAGTGAGTATCATGGAAGGTTACTGTGGTATGTACATGATTGTGGCACTTACCTTGTTAAATTAGATTCTTGTTTCAAAGAAACGATGGAATTGCAGCAAGATTATCTATTAGCGGTAAAAGCAAACGTTGGAGATGTTTCTAACGATAACAAAGGGCATTATGCGTATATTGTGGATGCAAAAAATAATAAACTTCAGAAACTCTCCACAATTACAAATCTAGATTTCACCTATCAACACCAAACCAAAGAAGAGGTTTTACAGCATTTAATAAAAGACGTTAGTAATAAGGAATTCTTTGAAATCCTTTATGACTTTGAGTCTGAGAAGAAAGCAATTCACACTGTAAAAGAACTTGAAGATTTTGTTGTGCAACGAAGAGAAATTAAAAAAGCTATTTAAAAAGCACCCAATGGGTGCTTTTCCTATTTATAATCCCGTATGGAATGGAATTGATTCGTTTCGCCTACCTAAGCTTGACTAACTATACGTTTCATCAAAACTTTCTATGTAACTCTGTGCAGACTGTGCAGCAATACTTCCATCCCCAGTAGCTGTTACGATTTGCCTCAATTCCTTTTCGCGTGAATCGCCAGCAACAAAGACACCTTCTAACCCTGTTTCCATATCTCCGTTCGATAATAAGTATCCATTTTGATTCGTTATAGATAAATTCATAAATGGTTTTGTTAGAGGATCCATACCGATATAGATGAACACCCCATCGGTACTAATTTCGGACAGCTCTTTACTTTGAGTATCTTCCATAACAACAGAAGCTACTTTAGAATCCCCTTTAATCTCTTTCACTTCCTTGTTCCATAGGAATTCCATTTTATCGTTTTTAAAAGCTCTTTCTTGAAGTATTTTTTGAGCCTTTAGCTTGTCTCTTCTATGAACCAAAGTAACTTTTTTGGCGAATCGAGTTAAAAACACACCTTCCTCTACTGCTGAATCTCCTCCTCCTACCACAATCACTTCTTTGTTTCTAAAAAATGCTCCATCACAGACTGCGCAATAACTTACACCTCTGCCCCCAAACTCCCTTTCACCAGGTACTCCTAGATTTCTATAAGAAGCTCCTGTAGCGATAATAACTGTTTTGGTTTTATGTCTTTCACCATTTTTTGTTGAAACGACTTTATACGGACCCTCTTCCTCTACCTCTGTCACTTCTCCCATCAAATGCTGAGCACCGAATTTTTGACTGTGATCAAACATTTTTTGAGATAATTCAGGTCCCGTCACAAGGTCAAATCCTGGGAAGTTTTCAACGTCCTCCGTATTCGCCATCTGTCCTCCAGGCAACCCCTTCTCAATCATCAAAGTGTTGAGATTCGCTCTTGAAGCGTAGAGAGCAGCTGTCATACCAGCCGGACCTGCACCTACTACAACAACATCATATATCTTATTACTCAAACCTATCAGCTCCTTCCAAGCTTTGTATTTTTACCACTTTCTTTATAAAAGTCAAATTCGAAAAGGGCATAGCGCCCTATAATAGTTTCTAAAGTTTTCTCGATTAATGCCGAGAATTGATTATAAACCCAATCCCCGACCTATTAGGTCTTTAGCCGAGAGCAATCTCGGTTTTTTATTTTTTGTATACATAAAGATCCCTATCATGCTTATCAGAAAGATCTTTTAAAATATCCATTACCTTGTTCCAATCCCCTCCAGCCCTTACACAACCCATGCCATAAGGGAGCCCTATTTTCACTTTATTAAACCCTTTTTCTTCTAAAATAGGTATTTTACCCATCATACTGTCCAAAGCTTCTAAAAGAGCGTTGTAGTTGGTATATAATACTCTTTCCCGACCATAGTTAAGTTGTCCGTATAAATTAACTATCACCTTCGAACCGTCTTTTGAAAAGGTAGATGAGAACTTACCTAGCCTTTGTTCGGGCGTTGCAATTTTTCCATCTACTCTGAACTTTAAATCTGCCCTATATGCTTCAGGAAATTTATCTTTTATAACCTCTGCTATTCCGCGCCCCATTGTACTCTGACAGTTCGCTTGGTGACAAATAATAGTTGAGTCGCTTTCTAATAAGTCCCCTTCAACGATATATATCATGCTTATCCTCCTAAGAAAAAATGGACGAGTTGTCCATTTTCTAGAATTAAGTTTCTACGATCTAAATTACTAACTCAAGTTGCTCGTCACTCTCTAATTCTACTCCTGTATCCAATCCGCAGTCTTGGTATATAGCATATTTCACAATTTGTCTTTTCAACTCTTTGTGATAGTAAGCCTCCAAAGACGCATTACTGAAGCCTTCATAGTATACATATAGGTTTTTAGGTTTTGGCAACCTGCTTACAGCTTCACGTATTACTTTCTTTAAATGTTCAGGTCTTTCATCGAATTTTACTTTCGCTTTAATTGTCATAATCATATGACCTCCTGAGTGATTTTTAATATTTAATCACATATAGGAGTTTTGCGCGAAAAAAAGATGGAATTTCGTGAATTTGATTGGTTGCATCCTTCAATACAAATCTATTTCACTTAAAGTACGGTTAATATCGTCGTTAATCACAAGATCGAAAAGATTATCGTACTGTGTTCTTTCGTTTGTGATGAGTACCTTATTTATTAATGGAGCGTTTTTAAATATATTTGGAATTTGGTTTACAGGATACACCTCTAATGATGTTCCTATCACCAATAATAGGTCACTGTCATAAATTGACTCGATAGCTTCGTTGTAATGATGTACTTTTTCTCCAAATAATACAACGTTAGGTTTCAGGATAAAGTTGCAAGTTACCCCTTTGCTATTCTGACGAATACACCTAGGGATATCATAACTATTTATGTATTCGATATCATACTCCACTTTGCACTTTGGGCATTTTGCCATTCTGACGTTTCCGTGCATTTCAAATACTTTGCTACTTCTAGCTTTATAATGTAAACCATCAACATTCTGTGTGAAAACGGAGACCTCTTTCCCTGAACGTTCTAATTCCCTCAAAAAGTAATGACCGTAGTTAGGGAGTAGGTCTTCTTCTAACTTCAGTTGAAAGATTTCTTTGAATGCCTTCCAAAAAACCTTCGGATTGCCCTGAAAGAAAGACTTAGAGATTACGCTTTCTACATCATATTCGTTTAAGTAGAACCCATTTTCTCCCCTGAAGTCCGGTAACCCAGAGCTGGTGCTAATACCTGCCCCAGTGAGAACCGTTACCCTCTTTGCAGCCCCTAGCAATTCCTTCAGTTTTACCAACTTATCCTTCATTAATATCCGCTCTTTCTTAACATTTGAGCGGCTTCCGAATAATTTGCAACTATGTTCTTTTTAGTATTTAAGATATCTTCCTTTTCCATTTCCTCAAAACTCATTTCATCTACTTTTCTAAATTCACTCCGACCAAACATATAGATCCCTGTTATCAATCCAGTGGAAATCCCAATCAACTTCACATCCTCATACATCAATCCAAACTTATTATATAAGGTCGGAAGTAGTAGCAAATTTAGTAAGTAAGAAAAAGAAATCGCTGTGAGTAATCCACCTATACACACTTCAAGAAAACTAATCTTTTTTGAAAACACTTTCAAGCTCAACACCCCCCTCACCTACAATTTTAGTGTTATCTATCAAAAACCTTCTCAAGGACAAATCGGATTAAACCCAAAAAACAATTAATGGATTTAATTAGAAAGGTAGGTGTAGCATGAACAAAGGCGCACTCTTAATATTATTAACTGTATTTTTAGTTGCTTGTGGTGGGGATAAAAATGAACTAGAACAGTCACCTCCAGAGAACCTTGTTGAGGATGAAATCATCGACCACGAAACGATTAATGATACACACGAAGAACCAGGTGTTAAATCGCCAGCTACGGGGCTGTCACTTCTAGAGCCAGAACCCAATGCTTTCTCTGTTATGATTGAAAACTCCCAAGCAGCTCGACCTCAATCAGGGTTGTCTTCTGCCGACATCGTGTATGAAATGAAGGTCGAGGGAAACATCACTCGATATCTAGCTCTGTTTCATGATGAGACACCCGCAACAGTTGGACCCATAAGAAGTTCCAGACATTACTTCATACCAATGGCAGAGAGTTACAAGATTCCTTACTTACATTATGGAGGGAGTCCACAAGCCTATAAAGAATTAAAAACCACTTCTATCCCTCACATAGACGGGCTTAAGGATGGTAAATATTTTTATCGAGATCAAGAAAGGTATGCTCCACATAATGCATATTTGAAAACTTCAACACTACCAAGATTTGATTATGACTTTTCTAATCTAGGTTTTGATTTCGAAGATATGAACTATGACCAAAAACCCAAGGCTTCTTCTCTTGAAATTGAGTACAATGCCTTTACTACAGTTCGTTACGATTACAATTCAGAGATAAATGGCTATGAACGTTCACTTGAAGGAAAGAAACAAATAGACAAAGAAAACGACCGAGCGATAACGACATCAAATGTAATTGTAATGTCTGCTGAACATAATAGCTTAAACGATGATAAAGGTCGTATAAATATTGAGCTTGAAGGGAAAGGGCTTGCGGTTTACTTCACAGAAGGAACAATGATTGAAGGGTACTGGAAAAAAGAAAAAGATTCATCTATTGAATTTTATACTGCTAACGGCTACACAGTAAACCTATCTTCAGGCAAAACTTGGGTTCAAGTGATTGACGATAACGTATCATTTGATACTTACAATTAAACAAAAATTGACCCGATCTACATTGGTCGGGTCTTTAATATCATTAAAAGATATTTTTTATTAATTATTGTCATTCTTTCTAAAAAGCATTATATTTGTCTTTAACCAAGTGTTTCACTATGGAAAGGAGTGAGAAACTCGATGAATAAGATGTTCACAATAAAACATTACTTGTTATTAGGTGTATTCATTCTCATGACTACCTTTATCCTTCAACCCTCCTATTTCTTTTACAAAGATTTCAAAGTAGGAGAATCATATGATTATAAAGTGGAAGCTCCAAAATCTATTACATATATTGATCAGCCGGCTACTGAAGACAAAAAAGATGCCGTACTATCCCAAGTACAAACCCAGTATGACTTAGATAAATCCGTTTACCAAGAAACTGCAGGTGAATTAGATAAATTCATCAAGTCTGTCATTACTTATAAAAATAAAATTAAGGCGGAAAAGAAAGTAGAACAAAAAGATATCATTATGAATCCACTTTCGTATTCCAATAAAGAAATCCAAATGTTTGTTAATGTTCCTGAATCCGAACTTATCCGAATGAACGATATCTTTTCTAAAGAGCTTGAGAAAGTCTTCTCTTCTGGGATAACGATAGAAAATTTACAAGCTACGAAAGATGAGTTTGAAGGTAACACAAACTTTTACTTCTTCACAAAGGATGTAAGGGATGCGCTGGTAGATAAACTGAAAGAACGGCTCGAACCAAACTTAACGATAAATAAAGAAAGAACGAATGAACTAAAGGAAGCTGCACTTGAAGAAGTCTCCCCTGTTTATACGAAGATTGCAAAAGGGCAATACATCGTTCGAGAGGGCGATAAAATTTCCGAAGAGCAATATGAGGCTTTGAAACAATTGGGACTTGTAAAGACCGGTTACCATCTACAAGATATATTGAAACAACTCCCATACATATTATTAACGACCGTCCTATTTCACCTTTATTGCACTCGATTCTTTTCAAAAACGTTTTCTAGCATTAGGAACTACGCTTTTGTCTTAGGACTAATTATGCTGGTGTTACTATGCTCTAGGTTCTTCCAAGGCACTTTAGGTACGTTTATCCCATTATTAACGGCATTGATGATTTTCGTAGTCTTTTGGGGAAGGCAATTTGTTATTTTTACATCTATCCTATTAGGCTTCTTATTGAGCGGTAATGACTATATTGTATTGTCATTATCCATCATAGCGGGAATCATATTGGCTACTTACTTTGTAGAGATGAAAACACGTTCTGACATTGCCAAAACTGGTCTAGTTGTTGGTATAGTGCTTGCCATTTCTCACATCATACTTGCATACTCATTTGACCAGTTATTACAGGTGAAATTTGCCCTTCCTATGATCGTGGCGGGAGTAATCGCGTCCATCATTGCTCTTGGTAGCCTCTCAACTGTAGAGAATTTCACCGGCATTATCACTACTGTAAAGCTACAAGAGTTAAACGGAACTAGTCACCCTCTAATAGATGAACTAGTTCAAAAGGCTAATGGTACACATAGTCACAGTCAGGCGGTAGGGTTGCTAGCTGAGCGAGCCGCTTCAAAGATAGGAGCAAACGGTTTGTTCCTGAGGATCGGTGCTTTGTTCCACGATGTAGGGAAAATGGAGAATCCATCGTATTTTATTGAGAATACAGAGCCCGGCTATAACCCTCATGATTTTATCGAGCCAAGAGAAAGCGCTCAAATTATTAGGAGCCATCCACTTGAAAGTGTGAGACTATGCAGAGCACAAAAAGGTAAACATAAGATCCCTGAACCAATCATTAAATTAATTGAATGTCACCATAGCGACTCTTTATTAGAACACTTCTATTATGAAGCCAAGAAGAGAGGTCACGAAGTTGATAAAGAAGACTTTAGGTACCAGACCCCTACTCCTCATACTAAAGAAGAAGGTATCCTTCTTTTAGCTGATTCTGTAGAGGCATATTCCAAAACACTAAATGGGAAACCTAAAGAAGAACTTAAAGTAGCGATCCGACAGTTGATACGTAAAAAAATGGACGCTGGCGATTTGAGAGATTGTGAGTTAACCGTAAAAGACATTGAGATATGTATTGAAGAGTTCACAGAATACATCTTCAACGCTAATCATAAGAGGATTAAATATGTAACTGAGGATACTGATAAAGAAGAAAGCAAACAAGAACCTGGTGTATAAGGCTATAAAATAAAAAGAGCTTGGAGACAATTGTCTTTCCAAGCTCTTTTTATAAATCGTTTTTGATTTTACACCATTTCCTCAATAATTCATTATAATTTACTAAATACTTAAGGAGGTCTTCATGCTCTATTTAATAATGATCATAATCGCTTTTTCTATTTCGAGAATTCGTGTAATCGGAAAGTACATTTACTGTTTAGAGACTCTCATCCATGAATCTGGTCATGCTTTGATGTCTCTATTAACTAGCGGCAAAGTTCGCTCAATTAGGATATTCTATGACAAGTCTGGAGCTGCAGAGACCGATGACTCATCTTGGTCTGGTGGGGTCCTCACAACGATGGCAGGTTACCCTTTTTCATCTGCTGTGTCTTTTCTCCTCTTCTACCTCTATGCTAGCGGAGAAGTGAATTGGATCCTATATATATTAATGGGATTTGTATTAGTAAATCTGCTTTTATGGGTACGTAATTTGTATGGCGCTTTTTGGTTACTTACCTTTGGAGGTATTCTTTATTTCTTATATATCAATATAGATGCCACATTTACTCCATACGTTTTGCTATTTTTTATATCTGTAATCTTGATTGAAAGCCTATACTCTTCTTTTACAATTCTGAAGTTGAGTCTTAAAGATCGAAAAAATACGGGCGACGCTTCAAACCTAGCAAGGAAAACGTTTATCCCTACAATGATATGGGGAGTAGCATTTTTTGTTCAAGCACTATACTTTAGTTATCTTTCGATCTTGCAAATGCTCTCAACCTAAATCTGAAAATATAATCCAAAGTATTGATACCTAAATTTAGGGATCGATGCTTTTTTGTTTGTGAAAATACATCCATCAGAATCAAACCGTGATAGACTTTTAAAAACTTGGAGTGATTGCAAATGAATATCGTATCTCAATTAAATAGAAAAATGACTTACAAAGGGACACGACTGTACATTGACTGGGTTATGTTCTCTAAATTCGGATTTGAATTCGGAAGTCGCATTACAACAGAAACTAATCCAGCTACTAACGAGGTTACATTCAAGTTAGATGAAAATGGCACCAATAAGATTTCTAAAAAGGTGAAAAAAGGCAACATTATCCCTGTAATTGATAAAGCTAGTGAAGATATTCGCTCAGCTTTGGAAGGGTGTGATCAAATCCTCATATTCATCGTAGAGACTAATGGTGAGTATCACATAATCGTAAAAGGTGAAAAGAATACAAAAACCTCAAAAATGCAAAATCAAGAATTCGATACAAATCTAAAATCGATTACCTTTTGTGCAGGTAGCGGTATTTCTACAGAAGCGATGAAATTAGCAGGTTTTGATGAGGTAGCTGCAATTGAATGGAACCCAAAAGAAGGTAATGAAAGTAAATTTGCTGATTTGTATTCGTCCAATAATCCTAATAGTATGATCTTCAATGTCCCTATGGAGCAAGTAAAGTCAGAGCACTTACCTTATGCGGATGTTTGGTTAGCTACTTTGGACTGCACCGATTACTCGAAATCTTCGAATGGTACAAATAAACAGCTTCATACAATGCACTTATTCATGCACTTAATGAGACTGTTTTGGGAAAAGCCAAAATTAGAACGTCCCAACGCTATTCTTATCGAGAATGTGCCTGAGTTTGAAAAAGTAGCGGGAAACTCTCTTGAATTGTGTTTTAAAGAGGAAGGGTTCTACGTTTCGAAAGCACAATTAAATAGCTTAGATTATGGAAGCAGAACCCAACGCAAACGATTCTTCTTTTTAGCTACTCTGTTTGAAGGGTTCACATTCCCTCTTCCTACAGGTAAAAATATTAGTCCAATCATAGCTGATGGCAACCTAGCGATCGATGACTTAGAATGGGTTACACCAGAAACGGACAAGACGCTCTTTTACTTCTTAGATAGGCAGAAAGGTAAGATGTCTCACAACCACAAAATGACGGTTTTCGATATAACTAAGGACGCTTATATCGGAACTATTACGAAAAGTCACCATAAAAAACAGCCTGAAAACTGGATTAAACACCCCACAAAGGAAGATACGTATGCCTACTTAAAAGCGGAACATATTCGTCTTTTGCAAGGCATCCCTCAACATTTAAACTTAGGAGACAGTAATAAGATGAAGGTTGAGTGCATTGGGCAAAGTGTGTGCTATACAATATTCAAAAGAATTGCTTACAAACTTCATTCCTTCCTTACAAATTCGATTAAAAAGGTTATCCCTCATGAGGATAGCGAAATTGGTCAATTAGCTTTTGCTATATAAAAGATATTAAAATGTTAAAGACCCACTCACTAGAGCGGGTCTTTTCTTAGTTTTGTAAACGATTAGGCAACCTCTTGGTGGTTAGCTAGTATCTTTTCCTTTTTACGATTAGACAAGTAGATGAGCACAATTGTTATCAAGCATATAAGAGAATCAAAAGCGATATCTATTACTCTACCGCTCCTACCGTAAATATAATATTGATGTACTTCATCCGTGATAGCAAAGGCAGTTGTCAGCAACCAAACTCTTGTTAAACGAAAGCTTTTACTCTTTAAATTTAGATAGATAAATACAGAAAGTAACCCATATGCTCCGATGTGCCCTAATTTATGTAATATGAATTCTTTATATAAGAAATCTTCCCATGGCAAATAGAAATCACTTGTCGTATCGAAAAACTGACTTATCTCAATGTTGGTCTCGAACCTAGGTTCATTAAACCAAGTATGTAGTTCCGAAACTCTTAATCCTGGCGTGTTTGATAAATAAACAATTCCTATAATGATCAATATCAACATTATTTTTTTCATAGATATCTCCCTTGTTTTCTCCATAGAGACAGAAACATGAAATATTCTGTCCTAATAATTCCATTAATCTAGTTTTGCGTTTAATATGAGCACGATGGAAGGAGGTGCTCTTTTGCACTTGTTATATAGAGTGTTAAGAATACTGGCTTTATCCTCTTTTCTATTGATCATTGGTTTCGCATACCTAGGGGTTAACGTAGATAATGAGAAAGGGAGCGTACAAAGGTCAGGTGAAAGTAGAGGAGATGTTTATGAGGAATTTAAAAACAACGTAGTCAATCTTCAAATGATTCAAGAAGATGGCAACAAGGCATATGGATCTGGATTTGTCATACTTCACAAAGATGAAAAATACATAGTAACCAGCCATCATGTAGTTGATGGTGTGAAATCGATTAAAGGGAAGTTATATCATGGTGAGTTTTTTGACCTATCATTGGTCGGAGTGAATGAAAAGAAAGACCTTGGATTACTGAGTTTTGATTCTCAAAATGAAGAAGCAGCGGGAGTGCCATTAGGGAACTCTTCAAGTATTGATGAGGGTACTGAAATTTTTGTATTCGGAAACCCATTAGGTATGAATCATTCAATGACGAAAGGAATCATTTCTGCTAAACACCGAGACCTCTCTTTCAAAACTTACGACTATCCTGGTTTGATTCAAGTAGACGCGCCGGTCAACCCTGGTAATTCTGGAGGTCCAGTAGTTGATAGTGATGGAAATATCGTTGGGATGATTGCAGCCATTATGAAGAACTCTCAAGGTATTGGTCTTGCTATCCCTATCGAACATATAAAACCTGAAATACAGAAAATGATAGAGTCTCCGATGAATGTCGAAGAAACAACTCAGAAGGATAACGAACCACATGGTTTTATAGGGATTGAAATTATCAATTCAGACCGAGGTATTGAAGTTGCAAGTGTTATCGAGGGGAGTCCTGCTAGTGAGGTAGGCATACAAGAGGGAGATATAATTTTATCCGCCCAAGGTAAGTCGCTTGGAGCTGCTAAAGAACTGCCTGAAATCATTAGAACATACGAACCTGGTCAAAATATTTCAATTGTCATCGAGCGGGATAACAATATAATTAACTTTGCATTTCCAATTGGAGAAAGAGATGCAGCCGAAGGTTCATAAGAAACCAAAACTTACTTGCTAACTCTTAACTTTCGATTATATTCGAAAACGGGGTGATCAAATGGATTTTCCGATTGAACCAACGAAACGGATGCCTATAGTAAGGCGAGGTGACAAAGTAGACAACCAAGAAAAACAGAGACACAGAAACGGAACTCAACAGGATAGTAAGAATAATAAAGACCAAGACGAGAACCAACATAACGAATCTGATAAAAAGCCCTACAATAAAGAAGGTGGATTTGAATTCGAAGTATAAAAAAGACGCTCCTTGGCTGGAAGCGTCTTTTTCTTTTCACTATTCACTTTAAATTCCCTTATAATTGTGTTGAACCGCTTCGGCAAAAGCGGAACAATAATTCTAGGGGGTAATGCAATTTGCAAAAACTAGTATTGAATGAACGAGTAGCAACTCCGGAACAAATGAAGAACAGTAGAATCGATCGGTCAATCGCTTCTAACACAAACCCTTCACTGTTTATGAAGTTGAAAAAAGTATTTATGGCTTCATAGGATTGTAGATCCTCGCCCTGTAATTGATTGCATTGGCGTGCAACCAATTTATGAATTATCTTGTTTTGTCTAATAACAATTTATCATGGATAAAAATAGAAAGTCAACGATCAGGTCTCCTGGACCATTGAGTGCTCACTTCGAGCACTTCTTTTTTTATCTCTTAAATATGTATTTTCGGTAGAAAAGTATAGTTAGAAAACAGTTTGCAGTGATCAACGGAATCCCTATAGGGCTGATTAAATGACTATACTCCCACTTCAGTATTGGCGTAGACAGCATGAGATGAACTAGTACACAAAACTGAAATATAAAACTAAGTAATCCCGCTCCAATATGTTTTAATATCCAATGTGCTTTTCTATACTCATCTCTCTCTTTTTTTCGTTCCCATTCTCTTCTTTCTAATAGATCACCCATTTGTTGTTTGGTCAAATTCACCAAAGCGATCCCGAAGAGAACAAAGATCGGTATGTGAATAGGCACATATAACACTTTCGCTTCTAGAAATGCAGGCATAAATACATATGAAAGGCATACAAAATTCACATATAAGCAATAGCAGTAAATAATGTGACGTGCAATTCTTTCCTGTTTATATAAAATAGCGCTGGATTTTGCTATATCCAAGCTAATCCCCTCATTTATCGTTTTAGTTAAATATACCAACAAATTCTATATTTTTCTACCAATCCGACAAATCCATATTATAAAAGAACAAACTACTAAACTATACCGAAGGGATGAATCATTATGGCTACAATCTTAGACAAAATGAACGAAGCAAAAAGAAGAGAAAAAGAAGTTTTAGCTAAAAAAGAAGAAAGTGCGGAATTTAAACATGATGTTGTGTTCTTTGTTAAGTGTCTCACTCCTGCATTGATCACTTTTATCATTTTTATGTTTAATAACATGAAGATTAACGACACTACTTCTTTCTTTGCACATGTATTAATTAGTGCTATAGCATCTATCATGTACTTTTTCGGAAGTGCGTTTCTAATGGATGGTGAATGGAAAAAACTATTTAACGCCTACACTCCTGCAGTAACGGTGTTAATCTCTTCAATGTTTTTCATCATCATTTGGGCTGTGGGTAATTTCTCTACAGCATTACTGTTTTCTTCAGCACCGTATTTTGTATTAGGGTTCCTAAAAAATGTGACAGATAAAGAAATTATGTAAAAAGCCTACCTTGTAGGCTTTTCTATTTTACTCTGTTACGAATGACTTCTAGGCTATACTCTGGACTACTATGAATGTGTGTCCCCTCAAGTCGAATCACATGCCATTTCTTCTTCTTTAAAAATACGTTTTTCTTCCTGTCGTGAGCCCGTTGTTCTTTAGAGGTATGATAGGCTTTGCCATCACATTCGATCGCGAATTTCCTCTTCCCTTTATAAAGCGCGATGTCTATTCGATAGAATCCACTTTTAACCTGAGTATATGGACGATATCCAGCCTCTTTAAGTATTTTCATCATCTTCTGTTCGATAGGACTTTCACACTTGCTATATTCCTTATCGAAAGAATACTTTCTTCTATTTGTTAGGTTGAAGGCAAAACCGACAACTCCCAACGCTAAAGCAAGATATAAAAAACCACTCACTGCAACACCCCCAGTCCTTCACACCATCCACAATTACCAATTCATTTCTTACAAAATGTCTGTTCTTATCACCCCTCCTATTTAATTCTTTTAACTCTATTTCTTCCTTTTATTTAAACACCCCGTCTTTTTCCAGTATTTCCTTGTATTTTAATCAAAATCGTTTATTATCTAACAGAATTTTCAGGAGGTGATTTGTAATGTTTAAAAAGTTTATTAACGAACGTTCGGGTGCCTTTATCCTAGAATGGGTAATCATACTCGCCTCCATTGGTGCAATTGCTACTGTAGTCGTCCCTAAATTAATGCAACAATCCACACTATGGGAAGGTACGACGAATGGTCAATTCAACCAAGCTTTAAGTGAAGACGAATTAACCCCTGTTGTTTCTGGTAACACACAAGAACCATTAGCCAAACCAATAATAAATATGTTCCCTAGCAATGGTCCTTATACAACAGCAACAGAGTTCCAATTTAGTGCTTCCACTTATGGTGGTGCTCCTCCTTATCAATTTACATGGACAAACTATAACGGAGGGCAATCCGATGGAGAATTTGGAGATTATGAAAAATACGCAGCGGGGAATCAAGCTGTCTCAGTAACCGTTAAAGATGCCAACGGGAATGAGGTTACGTCTGATGACGTTGTGGTCAATGTTAAAAATAGTATCGATTTTAATATCGTTGCTAAGAAGTCAGACGGTTCAGCTTATAGTCCGCCTTATGACATTAATCAGCCAATAAAATTCGAAGCAATTCCATCTTCATCTTCAGGAACTGTTTCGTGTACTTGGACAGGAGATTATTCAGGTAATAGTGACTGTTCAGGTGTAAGTGTAAATTACAGTGATCCAAAAGTAGTTAATGTGTCTGTTAAGATGTGTGACTCTAATGGACTTTGTGATACTAAAGCTCAAACATTTGCTGTAGGAGATGCTCCTATTCAAGCAAATATCCAGACAGATAAGTCTAATACAATTAATGACTCGACTCCTATTCGATTTAAAGTAAATGCTTCAGGAGGTAGCGGGAACTACAACATCTCTTGGAATAGTTATAACGGCTCACCAAATAACGATTCTTTTGGACCCCAAGAAACCTACAACACTGGTTCAAAAGCTATAAAAGTAACAGTTTGTGACAATAATAAGCCTTCGCTTACATGTGCTACAGATACATTCAATCTAACGGTCAACTCATCACCGTCTTCCTTCAATCCAGTTCAAGTTTCTGTTATGGCTGACCCTGGTCGCTCTCGTTACTTCGACTATGAGGATATCAGATTCAAAGCAATCGCTACTGGAGGAAACGGTTCTTATAACATCACTTGGACTAACTATAGTGGATCCAATTCTTCTGATACATGGGGAAGTACAAGAAAGTATACGCAAGGTAACCACCAGATCACAGCTCAAGCTTGTGATACAGGTGGAAATTGTGGAACTCAGACCTATACATTTGATGTTGTAAATTATGACCCACTCAATGTAACGATTACACCTAGTATTACTAGAGATATTTATGACGTAGAACGAATTCGATTTAAAGCCGATGTCTCAGGAGGTTCAGGCTATTACAAAACGTTCTGGACGAATTACTCTGGAGCAAACAATACTCCAGGTAATTGGGGAACAGATGTAAATTATCCTATAGGAGACCAAACTGTAACATTCAGAGTTTGTGATGAAGCAGCACCAAACTCCTTATGTACGACTAAAAACTACAATTTCAAAGTAAAAGATTATAAACCAATAGTCCCTAACATTGAATCTTCACCATCTAAATCTCATTACACTGATCAAGAAAATATCAATCACAGAGGTAATGTAACTGGTGGTTCAGGAAGTTATACACTAACATGGAACAACTTCTCCAATGGGAATTCATCTGAAGGCAAGTGGGGAACCGCTCTAAAATATCCAATAGGAAATCAAACTGTAGATGTAACTGCCTGTGACGCGATTGTTACTTCGCAACCATGTGTTACAGACTCTAGAACCTTTTCAGTAACATCTGTTGTTACTGCTTCAATGATTATGAACCCTAACAAACCTTATGTTACTACTAATGAATCTATAAGATTCAAAGTTGATGCTTCAGGAGGTTCTGGTCCTTACATCGTAAAGAACTGGTCAGGAGGATACTCTGGATCTAGCTCAGAAAACACATATGGAGGAACAAAGAAATTTACAACAGGAAACAAAACGATTACTGCAACGGTATGTGACGCCAATAACTCTACGAATTGTAAGACTGTATCAAAATCATTTAATGTATCTACACCTATAAGCGCTAATCTAATAATGGACCCAAATAAGGATTACATTACTTACGAAGAAGATATTCGCTTTAAGGTTGATGGTTCTGGAGGGACAGGAAGCTATGTTGTTCGTAACTGGTCTGGTTATTCAGGTTCTAGTTCAGAGAACACGTATGCTGCTACCACTCGATACTCTCCTACACCTAATCAAACGGTATCAGCAGAAATATGTGATACGAATAATCCAAGCAACTGTATGACAGTATCTAAAACGTTTGAAGTAACATTTAGAGTCTCTGCAGATATAATTGCGAACGTAAAAGGGACCAGTACAGACTTATCAAACATTGACTCCATTACCATTCACGATGAAGTTAGATTCAAAGTTACTGCAATTAACGGTACTGGGAACTATACAGTATCAAGTTGGAATAAATACAATGGGATTAACGATGTTAACAAATATGGAAGTTATCAAAAATACCCAGAAGGGCGTTATGGAATACAAGTTCAGGTTTGTGACTCATTAAACTCATTTAATTGTAAGGTTTTCAACGAAACTATGGATTCTATCTATGAGCCTATAGAAGCCTATATTGTTTCCTCTGATGGGGATACAGTATTCGAAGACCAAAATGTTGGATTTAAAGTCATTGCTTCAAAAGGTAGTAAGAACTACGACATTTCCTGGTCAGGTTATCAAGGTTACGGAAGTACATTCAATAACACTTATAGCAGTGGTATTACTTACCTTCCTGGTAATTACACAATTACATCTACTGTATGCGATGCCGATTTTCCTAGTAAACCTTGTAAAGTCGCAACATACGATCTTACTGTAAATCGAGCCTTTATAGAATTTGATGGCGTTAACGACTTCCTAGATCTTAGAAAGTATGGGGATCTAGGTGAAAGAAATAATTCAATGACTCTAGAGGCAAGAATTAACATTACAGGTTATGGTGGTGGATCTCCACTAATTGAAAGAACAGCAGATGATGGAAATGAGAAATTCTCACTATTCCAAGGTGGAAAGGGTGCCATGGGATCTAACTATAAGGATTACCCAAACCGAACAAATAAACATAGTGATATTACTTCGAACAATATTATACCTTTAAACCGCTACACTCTGCTAACTTGGGTTGTAGATTCTTCTGCAAACCAGCTACGATACTATGTAGACGGCACTAAAGTGGACACTATCCCTTTATACGATCGTAATCCATACGAATCGGGAGAAAAATGGATAGTCGGAAAAGATATAGATGGCGATTTTGATGGTAGCGGAAATTTTGTAGGTACTAAATATAATGATTACTTCAAAGGAAAACTTAATGAATATCGAGTCTGGAACGATGCTCGTAGCGATGCAGAAGTTGCAAGTTATAGTAATAGGTACTTAAACGGAAATGAATCAAATTTACATGCATACTATCAAATGAAGAGAAGTTACTATAATTGGAGTTCGATACCTGACCTATCAGGTAACGGTAGAATAGCCGTTCCAAATAATTTCTAAAACAAGGACATGTGTTATGTCCTTGTTTTTTGTGTATTATATAACTTGATTATTTTTCAGTATTTGATATAAAAACATAACCAGGGGGGTGATTATTTTTAAAAAAATATTGCTTATTTCAATAATATCTATACTAGCAATTTCAATGTTACTTCTAAGTGGTTTGTATATTTTCACTTTAAACGACAAGTATTCTCCCGAACATGATTTTTATGACAAGGAAGTGGCGTTAGAGAACATAGGACTAAAATTATTCATAATACCTTCCTTAAAGGAGAACTATTCCCTCAATCTATTGGACGAACGTTTTCTTGAATCGAAGGAATACAAGGATAAAGTTAAAGGTGTTAAATTCTATATAAAACAACATAATTCCTTAAATAAACATTTTTCATATGAGAATCTAGAACTACAAGATAAGTATAAGTTAGCAAAGCGCCACTCTGAATTAAGTATCGAGTATGGCGGCAGTGAGTCGTCAAAGGAAATGTATGACCTCTTATATGAACTTAGGAATGTTTCTATCAACTCATACCTTTTAGAGAAAAGTAAGGAAGTTGAGAAAGAGTTCCACGAAAAGGTCAAGTTACTCATAGAAGACAAGGACAAAGGCACCCTTTCGGAAGAAGAGTACATAAACGAAGTTATTAAAATTAATAAAAAGAAAGAAACAGAACTCAGTAAGTTAGATCAGCCTTTTAAAGTACAGCGTCCAGATGAGAAAAAGTAAGGAAAGTTTGATAATCCTTACTTTTTTTAAGGTCTTTTATCCCTTTCAAAACATTTAAGATGTGTAGTCAGAAAGGGTGTAATTAATGGAGCTTCTTTTGTTTATTAAAATTTGTTTTTTAGGTCTCCTACAAGGATTGACAGAACCTCTGCCGATTTCATCAAGTGGTCACCTTGTGTTAGTCCAGAATGTACTTAATATAGAATCGAACAATTTGAGTTTCGAAGTCTTAATGAATACAGCTTCTTTACTAGCAATCTTATTTATATATAAAAGAGACTTAATTCAATATTGTAAGAGTTTTACCATGTACTTAGTAACAAGAAACATCGAATATAAGGGAGACTTCTTATTTGTAATTTACTTGCTTTTAGCTACTTTCCCCGCTGCTATTATTGGGTTAATGTTCTCTGATGAGATAACCAAACACCTCACCTCTCCTTCAACTGTAGGAGTGACTTTAATCATTACGGGTATAGCTTTATGGATTATACGAAATTTAGACGGAAGAAAAATAGATAAGGACGTTTCTGCAAAGGACTCTTGTATAGTGGGATTGGCGCAGTCCATAGCTTTAATTCCTGGAATCTCAAGAAGTGGAGCTACTATTGTAGGTGCAATGTTACTTGGTATGAAACAATCAACCGCTCTTCGATTTTCTTTTTTCCTCTACATACCAGTAAGTGTTGGTGGAATTATAATGGAGTACAATAATTTACTTATCGCAAAAGAAGATTCCACCCTACTCTTATCATATTGTGCAGCTTTTGTTATTGCGTTTATCTCTTCGTATTTCGCTTTAAAATGGCTTATAAATGTAATGAAGAATGGTAACTTGATTTATTTCTCATTTTACTGTTTTATTGTCGGGATATTGGCTCTGTCTCTAATTTAGTTTCCTGAAAGGTTAGGTGTTAACATGTTTTTATCCTTTCAAAACGTTCCTATGTAAAAAAAGTGCGATCAATAATATGATCGCACTTTAATAATCTATTATTGTTTATTCTACTGGAGTGAACGTAATAGGAGTATTTAACTCCATTACATCTCCTTCTTCTGCCCACATAACAAAACTTTGCAAGTGATACTCTTTGTCCTGTCCAAATGTCTCTGATAGCTTGCTTCTTCCATTCGCATCATCAATAAAGACATTACCAGAACCTTGTGCTGGAGTAAGTTCATACCTTCCCGTTTTTAGATCCTTACCAACTACGTAATACCCTGCACCTAATGTAACAGGTGAACCTGTAGCTTTTTGAATTTGACCAGTTAACGAATCAAGCTTGTTTTGCTTTGTTTCTAGATCGCTTTTTAGTTTAACTAATTCTGATTTTTTCTCTTCTAGTTCTTTATTAATATTCTTCTCATTCTCTTCAAACGTATTTAGTCTTTCAAGGGTTTTTTCTTTTCCCTCAAGAGAGCTCTCTACATCCTCTAAATCACTTTCAACTTTGGAAAGCATGTCTTCTCTTTTCTTTAATTGTTCTTTTTCGAAATCTACGCTTTCCAATAACTTCTCATACTCCAGGTTAACCCCAGCTGCTTTAACGAGAACACCTTGTTCACCTTTTGTATGACCAATGGTATAAGAAATGGCAATTCCCAGGATTACTCCTGCCGTAATTAATAGTGTTTTTGATTTTATCCAATCGAACTTTTCCATAATGGCACCCCTTTTTTCTCTATACAACGAATTAGTTTAATGTTTTATTGATAAAGATATTAAATAACAATATTCCTGAACGAAAAGACACCTCTCCATTCTCTCATTCACCTAGCAAAAGGTAAACGTGTTATTTATCCTTCATTGTTGTGAAAAGTTATATACTGTGGTTCGATTAATGATCTTGATATCAACTCCCATTCCACTTCTTGAACCAATGGAAAGTTTTCAGGTAAATCTACTTTTAAAGTGATTAATTCTTCTTCGGAACCTTCAAATTCATCTCCCAACCAATTCATAAGTGCATTTTCACACTCCTCATAGTTCGGAAACATAAAGACTCCTGCTTTTTCTTTTTCTAGCTTAAGTGCTCTTTCTCCAAGCTGTGGAATTAAGCCTTTTTCCATAATCCCTCTATACTTTGAAACCGGCGTAACATGATACAGAGATTCCATAACGTTCATCCCTTCCGTAATTGTGTTTTTAGAACGTTGCATTCCAATCTCCAATATCATACTAGCTATTTAGGATATAGGTCAGAAAACAAAGGTGTTAGTTATCAAGACCTTTTGTGAAATCTTCTAGGGCGTTATAATTTTGTTCTCTTAACCTCCAACTCTTGGCAGCAACTTCGATTAATGAACCTACGTCTCTTCCAGGTCTTATAGGAATTTCTAACCTCTCTACACTTCGCCCTAGATATTCACTGTGATGAGTCTCCACACCTATTGCGTCATAACTCCTGTTTTCATCCCAATGTTCCAATTTGATATCTAAGTTTACCTTTGTCTCCTCTTGAAACGAACCAGAACCGTACATCCTTAATACGTTTATTAATCCAATGCCTCTTAACGCCAAGAAGCCCTTGTTATAGCCGTTGTGTGTCCCAATTAATGCCCTAGGTCCAATCTTCCTAAGAAGCACCAAATCATCAGCAATGAGACGATGTCCTCTTTCAATCAGGGATAGAGCTACTTCGCTTTTACCTATACCGCTTGAACCTCTCAGTAGTATTCCTACTCCATACACATTCACACATACACCATGTAAACCAATCTCTTCCGCCAACTCTTTCTGAAGAAAATTATTTAGTTCACTTATGAAGTCTGTCGTCTTGTTTGGTGTGCGCATTAGAGGCACTTCGTATTGATCACATAGCTCTTGCAATTCAACAGGAGCATCAAGACCTCTGGTTACTATGATGCAAGGAGGAATTTCTTTAAACCTTTCTCTCCGCTTACCTTAGTAAGCTCAAATTTTTCTATGATTCGATTTATATCTAACATTAGACCTAGCCCCCTTCTAATAACTATACTTATGGAAACAAAAATGGAAATTCGTAAAATGATTGAATAAAATAAAAAATATATATTTAAGGAGAATAAATAATGACTTTTATAGTTAACGGTATTATTCGTTCATTAACCGATGAAGAAATGGCTGAACAACTTAGAGAAGTGCTTATTGGTAAAAAGGTATCGATATTAAAAAACAAAATCTATATTACTGATGTCACTACTGAATCAAATCTTCTTTACCTTCACCACAAACACGATTACTACACTATTAAAGGTATCGATAAGATCGAGATTGACCATATTGAAAAGCTGCTCAGAATATTTAGCAAAGACCGCTTGTACATCATTCAATTTCTAGATGAAAATAAGCCTTGAATAGGCTTATTTTTTAATTGAAAAGTTTACTTCAAGTTCCCCTTCTTCCAACTTCATCTTCACCACAAATACTTCATTGTCCTTAAAGATGGGCATTTTCCCCTTCTCATATTTTTGGTGTACTGACTTATGAGGAATAGAATCCATCGCTTTAACAATTAGTTCTTCCTTATCTGCAAGCTCATCGTCAAACCCAAATCCAATTATTCCGTCTACATCACCATCAAAAATATAAATAAGTTGATGGTGTTTATCTGTATATAAATGATTTTTATAATCAGGTTTTGCACCGTCTTTATCGATTCCACCTATACTTTCTGATAAAGAATCTAAGACCTCATTAACTACATCTGACTTCATGCTAATACTCCCCCTCTCATATCATCTATCTCAGCTGGAAACCATTCACTATCTTCTTTATTAAAAATTGATAAAACTAAAAGTGCGATTAGAACAATTGTCATTAGAATCAAAACCTTCTTTTTCATAGCCACCACCTACTTGAAAAGCATTTTATCTCGTTTTATAACTTTGTAAATGAAATTCATCTTTTTTCTAGTAATTAAATGGACGATTGCTTTCTAATAGGATATTGTTTTTCAGTCATATAGAAGGTGGTGTGTCAGAGTATGAATGAAATAAGTAATAGTGCGATATTTTGCCTATTAATTCTGTTAATGATTCCGATCTGTATCTCTTACAAAAAACGATTGGGATTAGAGAAGGATATCTTAGTAGCTAGCTTCCGAGGATTTGTCCAATTGATTGGTCTAGGTTCAATCATCTATTTTTTGTTTTCAATAACTAACTTGTATTGGATAATAACTTATGTATTTCTGATGGCTATTGTAGCTTCTTATAATGCAGCTAAGCAAAGTGAGAATAAGGAATTATTTTTTATAGTTCTTTTTGGAATGATAATTTCAGTTGGTGTGGTAATGATTCTTTGGCTTTCCTTCTCCATCATCCCTCTCCAAGCTAGATATATTATTCCTACGAGTGGCATGTTTTGTGGAGCTAGCATGATTGCTTCTACTGTTGTATTAAAAATGCATAAGAATAAAAAAGAGAAGGGAGTAAATACACCAGAAGAAACAATTCGAGTCGCTATGGTTCCGACTATAGAACATATGAGGACAGCAGGACTTGTTACAATTCCTGGTCTGATGACAGGGATGCTCCTAGCAGGCGACGTGAGTGGACTAAACGCAGCAAAATACCAAGTTTTCGTGATGGTGTCTATGATTGTAGTTGCTTCCCTGTCTTCTTATTTTGTTTCTTATGGATGTTCTAATATTACCCATAAAAAAAAGACGTAAAATTACGCCTTTATACTGCTTTAATTAAAATATCCCAGCTGCACTTATTCTCTTTGCGAACAGTCTCAATAACTGCATTAAGCTTTTCTATATGTTTTAAGGATATTTCAATCTTTCTCATTTTTTCTTGAGGTATTTCCTTTAAGCTTTCTCCGTACTCTTTTGTGAATTTTATATACATTTTTTCTACTTCGCGATCTAATCTCTCTCTAACTTGTTTCAAGAATTCTAAGTCTTTTTTGTTAATTGTTTGGTTCAATTATTACATCTCCTTGGCTTTAAAAGGTTTTACCTTTTATTTTTCCTAATTTTAGTCGGAACAAGCCAATTTGTGTAAAAAAAGGGAATGTTATATTCCCTCTCTTTTCTGTAATTTCTTACTTTAAAAGACTGTTGAATTCCAACTCGACAAATTTCTTATTCATTTTTTGGTCATTAATATTTATTAGTAAATCTTCACTCTTCACATCTTGTAATTCTTCAATATCGCATTTAATGGTCGCTAACATTTTGCTTAGCATAGAAGCTTTCTTTCCGACTAACGCATCTTCGTCATCCTTATCCACTTTTAAGAGCTGGTTAATCGGTGAAGCAATCCCTAATTCTTCTTTAAAGAATTTTTTCATCACTGCTTCTTCTTTCTTATCTAATCCCTCAATCGCTTCATATATACCCTCAACTGTTCCGAACTCTTTTAGTAAGGGTAATACCTTCTTAGCTCCTACTCCGGGACAGCCTGGAATAAAGTCTGACTTATCACCTTCTAGAGCTTTTTGATCAATGATTTGAATAGGCTCTAGTTCGTGTATTGCTCTGAATAACTCTGGTGTATATTCAAAAATTCCATGTGGAAGATTGAATAATTCTTGGTCGATGTCATATTCTTTCAAGAGATCCTTCGATTTATCTGTAACTAACCAAACTCTTGTCTTTTCACTAATCAATTGAAGAGCGTCTCTATCTTTTGTATAAACGTACGTAGGCATCTCGCCTTCGAATTTTTTAACCAGTGTTCCAATGATGTCATCTGCTTCATATTCGTCATATTTAAATTGTGGAATGTTCATTTCCTCTAGCAGATCCTGCATTACCTGGAACTGAGAAGCGAGCTCAGGTTTTGTTTCTTTCCTGTGAGATTTATATCCTTCAAACGCTTTTTTACGAAAAGTATTTCGACTTACATCCCATGCGACACAAATATGAGTAAAACCGTGTTTGTTTGCTAGTTTCAATAACGTCTTCGTCATCGTGTAAACTCCGTTAGTGTATGTACCGTCAGATGTTTGCATGATTTTGTGTAGCCACTTTTCTTTTTCTTCACTGCTTTTAGCAAATCTATATTCTTTAGGTAGTAACCCATAAAAACTAGTTGATAAAACAGATGAACCATCAATAAGTAATAATTTATTATTCTTTTTCATATAATATCTCTCCTAAACCATATTTTAACGCAAAATTATTATAATATAAATTCATAAAATCATAAAAAAATATAAATTCTTTTAGTTATAGTATAACAATACTTAAAACCTATTAATATATTTTTTCTTTTCGTATACTGTAAGAAACTTTTTTTGGAGCTGATACCATGGCTGATAAAGAAACGAATCACATTAAACTTTTAGTTGATAATACTAAAAATCCAGATAACCCAGTCCTTTCTATGAGGGCGAATAATAGCAATCCGGAAATCATAATGGAAGTTAGCTTTAACTTAATCTCTTTGTTTGCAGATGATCAAGTGCGCTTTAAAGACCGAATGACCAAATTACACAATTCAGTTAAAAAGGAGTTAGGCTTTAAACCGCCCGCCATTACTATTCGAGATAACTCTTCCTTAGAAAAGAACCACTATTCCATTTTATCGAATGGTTATCTATTGGAATCAGGCGTTATCTCACCAAATAAGTACCTAGCCTTCCATGAGAATGAAGATGTTAGTGCTTTTAATGGTGAGGTTGTCATTGATCCAGTCTTCAAAATGGAGGCAATTTGGATCGAAGAAGATCAAGTAGAAGCTGCAATGTCAAAAGGCTTTGAAGTTCTTGACTCTCCGACTGTAATGATCACGCATATTAAAGAGATGATTTTTAGATATGGTCACGAATATGTTTCAAGACAAGACGTAAATGATTTTCTTAAAAGTATTGAAGAAAGTCATCCAGTTTTGATAAATGAATTGAAGCAAACAGGGATAACATTATCTACTATTCAACTAGTATTAAAGAATTTGCTTTTCGACCATATTTCTATAAATCAGGCTCCAACAATTTTAGAAGCTCTAATAGACGCTTCGAAAGTACATAGGAACGCTGACGATTTGACTGGACACGTTCGCGAGAGAATTAGCAGGGAGATTCTTTCTAGATATCAAGACTTTAATGATAATGAAATTCGCTTAATTGAAGTCACTCCTAAATACACGGAAAAGTTCAAAATCACACATACCCTTTATGGTTATCAACTTGATGAACACTCTGCAGAATTTCAAAAGTTTCTAGCAAAGGTTCAAAGTAAAGTAGATAAGGAGCAAGATAAAGGGCACTTCCCAGTCATTGTAGTTAAAAGCAGTCCCTTAAGATTTGCTCTCTCAAGGGCATTAGACCGCTATAGCATAGACACGTTTGTCATCACATATTCAGAGATTAAGAATTATGATGATGTTACTACAATCGATACCATCAAGTGATAAATACACAAAAAACGCAAGCCAAAACATTTTGGCTTGCGTTAATAATTTATTATCTAATTTCTTCTAACTTTGGTAATTGGATATAAGCTTCTTTCCAAGAGTCAAAGTATTGGAAGTTAAGATGGTGTAGCTCTCGTTTATATTTTTTTGGATCCCCTTCTATTATTCCTACTATTCGTTTGTTTCTTTTGGGACATCCACCCTGTGGTTTGTATCTTGGATTTCCGATTAATAATAGATAATATTTATTTTCCTCTCTAATTTTCTTTCTAAGTTCGCTACTAATTCCACTATTCATTTCTCCACTCCTTAATACTTTTTATTTTTGCATTTATTTACATTATTCCATAAATATTATATTTTATATTTTCTATAATAGGCGAAAAATATAGGCATATACTTATTACTTTATCGAATGAATTAGAACATGACCTGCAAGTTGGACATTGTGATTAACCTCATTCCCAGCCCCAATCTCGAAAACTTTATCTCATTTCCAGTACGCAAAAAAGCGTCCTCCTAAATTAGGAGGACGCTTTTCACTTAAAAAGGTTAATAGTCTTCCAAGACCTTCTATGATGAGGGGTTAGCCCATGTTTATGGCATGCTTCAACGTGCGCTTTAGTTTGATACCCTGCATTCTTTGCCCATCCGTATACATTTCCATATTCCTCATCTAAATTTGCCATCAATTCATCTCTATATGTTTTGGCAAGGATAGAACCTGCAGCAATACTATGAGAGTAGTGATCCCCTTTAATAACCGACTTTTGTGGGATAGGTAGATAAACACTTTCTCTCCCATCTACTAATATGTACGTAGGTACGCAATTTAACTTTTCAATAGCTCTAGTCATGGCTAATTTTGTAGCCACCTCAATACCCTTAGAATCAATCTCTTCTACGGACGCTTCTGCCACCGACCAAGAAATTGCTTTTTCTTTCACTAAATCTGAAAAATACTTATGTTCCTTCTTGGCTAGATCCTTTGAATCTGTCAGCCTTTCGATTCTAAAGTCGACGGGCATTACAGCTGCTCCAGCTACTACAGGACCACTAAATGTACCTCTACCACACTCATCTACACCTGCCACTAAACCATACCCTTCAGTCCATAATTCTTTTTCTATCCTTAAATTTTCAGGATTGGACTTATCGATTAACTTCTTTTTACTCAATTAATCACTCCCCTCAAAGCCAAACACCTTCACATTCTAATCGAAAAGGTTTGTTTGTGGGAAAAGCCTCAAAAATATACAAATCATTAATAACAAAAAAAGAGCCACCGTGTCCGGAGCTCAATCTAATAATTATATTTTGTCATACCCAAATTCTTCAAAGAGTTCTTCTAATCTAGCAGTTAAGTACCTTGAAGCATGTGAGGTAATTCTAATGTGTGGTTTTGTATGATGATTCCTCAGTAATTTTAATATGTTTGTCTGAGGATTCATATTTGTAGATGGATACGTTTTGTTACCCACATTGGTACATAGTTCTGTCATAGTGATTCCCTCTCCAATAGGACCTTTGAGAAACCTTCCATCTTTATACTCGATATAATAGGGGTAGTTTTCATTCCATTCTTTAAAATTTGAATCCCCTTTGCGAACAATGTTCCCCTCTTTATATGCAAGTGCAGTTGCGTACCCAACAATTATAGAGGTTTTTTTACCTTTCTTATCTTTACTCAATACAGCTAGAAAAATGCGGTCACCGTCTTTGAAGCTGATCGGTCTCCTTGAGAAGAAGGCTCTATTGAGGGTATCATAGTGGAGTTTCTTCCTTTCCAAATATACTTCGTCGTTAGGCACGCGTTGCTTACTAGAACCTTCAAATTTAATCCTAGCGTCGACACCAGAATCTTCATCGTATGTGGTTTCATTTAGGATATCGAAATGCTTACTGTAACTATAATTTGAGGATTTTTGACGATCATTTTCCTCTTTATCTATGACCGCTCCCCAACGAGCTTGTTTTTTATTTGGCTGTTTGGACTTTCTTAACTCCCCAAGACAAGATGTCGCCTCGGTTATTGAACTTTGTTCCTCTAATATTCGATTCATATCTATCTCATATTCATGAATTTTATATAGTATGTCAGAAAAGTAGTCTACACATTTCTTATTGAAGTCAGGTTCTTCCTTAACGATGATGCCTAATTCATGATTTTTAAAGAAGCCACTGATAGTAAAGTTAGCTGAACCCATAATGGTATTTTCCCCATCAAAAATATATAGCTTAGTATGCAAATGCTGTAAGGCGTATAAGCTCGCCCCTGCTTCTTTAAGTCTTTTCAGACCTTGTATACTACTTGCTCCTTGGACAAACTCTTCTCGATTAAAACGAGTAATGATTTTACAATCGATAACGTTTTTGTTTTCAGGTTTATCGAGCCACGAAGAAAGTTGGTTAGCTGTTTGATAACTTATGAACGGAGACATTATGTATATTGAACTATTCGTTTGACTTTGCAAAACCGAAAACTCTTTTCCAATATCCGTGTTCAAAAGGTTAATACTCACAATCTCCCCCCTCTTCACTAGGTTAAATAGGATATTCCACAGCTCATAATAAAAACCCTCCATAACACAAAAAAAGAAGGCATTTAGCCTTCTCATGTATGCTTGTTAATCATTTGTACTAGTAACTCTTTTGGAGCCATTCCGGTGTGCTGCTCAACTATTTCTCCCTCTTTATATAGAAATAGTGATGGAATCCCCATTACACTTAATTCGCTTGGGGTTTTCGGATTTTCATCTATGTTAATTTTTACTACATCAATTTTGTCTCCAATTTCTTCAGAGACCTCCTCCAAGATCGGACCTATTACTTTACACGGTCCGCACCAAGGTGCATAAAAATCTACTAGAACGGTGCCTTTCTCAGTATCACTAACATAACTAGCATCTGTAGTATGTTTTATAGTCACTCACAATCACTCCCTTGTGTGAAAGAATGCATTCCAAATTAGAACTTCTAGAAATGCTGGAATCAATATATCAGGAAATTGTGATAAAGCAATAAGATTTTTTGATGACCGAAAATGCCTTTCTATACCGGATTGTATATGAGCCATCCGCACCCAAGCAATTGTCAAAGTGCCCTCACTAACAGACGGTACTTTGTATGAACCCTCATCCTTAATGAGTGATTGAACTTATCCTCTATTAACTAACCATCGAATTAACCTCTTCTTCTTCCTATGATAAATCTCAGAACCCGTCATTTTGTACAGCTTCTCGAAATAGTTAATGCGATCAAGTAGTCGATCCATTTGCAACTTCTCTTCTTGTACACTCTTTTTTCTTTTCTTCATAGGAATCAATGGAGGATTTAAGTCTTGTAAATCCTTTAATGGTGCAGTTTCTACAATCTTCCGAGCTCCTAATATTAGGGTGTCTAACAATGGTTCAATATAATGCAAATTTTCCTTTGTTAAGATTTTCCCATTTCTGACCAACACTCTTAGTTTTTCATCTTCTTGACCAATCTCTAACTGCTCCTCTGCCCCGTCCACGATTGCCCTAATAAGTATATGGTCATAACCCCTACCATTAATCAATAACTCCTTGTAGCCGCCATTAGTAACATGACGCAACTCCTTGATGACGCTTTCAGCTAAATCTAATAGTTTCTCAGATGTCATTCCCACATCTAGCACCCTTCCTGATTGAAATTTGATTAAAGCTTAAAAATTTTCTTCCCTCTCTATTCAATTTATATAATCAAATTGCTATACTGCTGAAAATTATATAAAACATATTATTTATTAATATTATGGAGGGGGATTTACACTTTTACAAGTGGATACTATGGACATAGATAAAAATAGTCGATTATTTGAAATCCTACCAAAAACTAAAATAGTAGATGTCGTTCAAGAAGCTTTTCTTTCTTTAAATGAAGCTAAGTTTGGAAATATACCAATACAGTCTGTCGAGCTGCAATCTCAAGTAATATGCGGTATATTTCATGAATTAATAGTAAATAAACTTTCTCTCTTAGATGGGTGGAGAACTGGTAAGCAAAATAAAGAGGCTGATGTCGTTCATGAATCAGGAATCCAACTGCAGATAAAAACAAGAACAAATCCTACTCAAATATCCGGTAATCGATACACTTCTTCGAGTAGTTACTGCGATCCGAACGGATATTATTTATGCGTCAACTTCTTACCATACTCATGTATATGCAAGATTCGGGCTGGGTGGATTGAAGCTGACTGGTGGAAACCTCAAAACGGTAAGGGTAATGCATCTATGTTAAAGGCAGATAAACTAAAGCTGATACCTTCTTTGTTAGGCAATTTCTTATATCAGTTAGACTTTATTGCTATTGATGGTATAGGTGAATCGGTTCGTGCCGAACTAAAAAAGGAAAACATACATAGGTTAGAAGATTTGCTCAATAAGGCTATGCGACAAAAAGCTAAATCTGTCCTTAAAAACAAGCAATGGGATAACGTAAAGAAGTTACTGGGTTACATAGAAAACCCATACATGCTTACTACCGGAAAGTATTAAGAGTTTTGATTTGGGATGCCTCCCAAATCTTTTTTATTTTGAGCTCAGCAAAATTTTCTGTCTTTTTTCGTTTTTTTCTTCCACTTTCAACGAATAGATGGTAAAAGGGTAAAAAATAAGTACATTGATTGTTGTGTCTTTATGCTTTATCGAAGACTGCAATAAGAAAAGGGGAGATCTGATATGAGTATGAAAACATTCTCGATCGGCAAGTGTTGGTTGAAAACTGATCTACAGAAACTCCAGAGTTTTGCTGAATGGAATTATACGCGTTATTACAAAAGGCATCGTGTTAGACATTTACACAACGCAGACAAGCGCATTCCTCAAGTGAAAATTACTGGAGACCGGTTTAGCCTTCACCTTTGGTTCCGCGATAATTTTGGTAAGGAACACCGCTTTATTCTTGATGGAAACGTCTCAATAAATTGCTTAGAGATCACTTCTATTGATAATGAGCCTAACTTTCCAGAATTATGCCCCTCTGAGATGAGCGAGTACCTTAGTGTTCTAAAACTTTTAACTGAAATCTGCGATGGATACATTTTGTTCTCTTCCAATAGCAAACCTAGACGAATTGCTAATGGGAATGTTGAGAAATATAAAGTTCTGTTGCATGAACTGTTTGACCAAATTCCTTTTGATAAACAAAAGGAGCTAGAGCCAGTTTATGAATGGCTTAAAGAGTGCGACGCTTAATAAAACACCCTAATGTATCTAAAGTACATTAGGGTGTTTTGGCGTAACATCACATTTTAAAATACTGTTCTCTTTCCCAATTAGACACTTGTAATTGATATGACTCCCACTCTGATTCCTTCTTACTTAGGAATTGAGAATATATATGGTGACCTAGAGCACTCTGAACCACTTCATCTTTCTTAAGGCAATCCAATGCTTCGTTTAGTGTTTGAGGAAGAGTTTGTATACCTTGCTCAACCCTATCACTTTGAGACATTTCGAAAAGGTCTTCTCTATTTTCTTTAGGAGCGTTGAGTTTCTCTCTTACTCCTTCTAGCCCAGCTTTCAATAATACTGCCAATGCTAGATATGGATTTGCTGTTGGATCAGGATGTCTCACTTCTACCCTAGTTCCTGCTCCCCTAGTTGCTGGTATTCTAATCATGCACGTACGATTTGAGGAGCTCCATGCGCAGTATACTGGCGCCTCATACCCAGGAACTAAGCGTTTATATGAATTAACAGTAGGGTTTGTAATAGCAGCATTTGCACGAGCATGTTTAAGCAAGCCAGCAATAAAGTGATGGGCTACTTTAGAAAGTTGTCCCTCAGCTCCCTCTTCATAGAATGCATTCTTAACCCCGTCAAACAACGATAGGTTACAGTGCATCCCTGAACCATTAATACCAAACGCCGGTTTTGGCATAAATGTAGCATGCATATTATTCTTAGAAGCTACGTTTCGAACAGCCATCTTAAAGGTTTGGATATTGTCAGCTGTTTGCACCGCGTCTGCATACTTAAAATTCACTTCATGTTGTCCAGGAGCTACTTCGTGGTGAGCAGCCTCCGCTTCCATCCCCATTTTTTCTAGAGCCAGCACAATCTCTCGTCTACAATTTTCTCCTGAATCTAAAGGAGACAGGTCGAAATATCCTGCATGATCGTTTAATTCAGTAGTAGGATTCCCTACCCCATCCTTCTTAAATAAGAAAAACTCTGGTTCCGGTCCGGCATTCATCCCCGAGAACCCTAATTCTTTAGCTTCGTTTAGGACTCTTTTTAGTGCACCTCTTGGATCACCTTCAAATGGTTTCCTATCTGCAGTATAAACATCGCAAATTAGTCGAGCTACTTGAACTTTTGCGCAATCCCTTTGAGAACTGTCTACTGAAGAAGGTAGAACGATCCACGTATCTAAGTCAGGATATAGATACATATCACTTTCTTGAATCCGACTAAACCCTTCAATAGAAGAACCATCAAACATAACCTCGTTTTCAAGCGCATTTTTTAATTGAGATACTGGTATTTCTACGTTTTTAAACTCACCTGACATATCAGTGAACTGCAAACGAATAAAACTAATATTTTGTTCTTCCGCTAATTTTAAAATTTGTTTTTTACTTGGCATTTAATCGAACCTCCAATTGTACTTTCAATTAGAGTTTTTGCTTTTTTCGAAAAAACCTTTTCTAATCCATCTAACCACTTCTTAACACCATCAACTCTTATTTTCAGATTTGAAAAAGAGAGGGCTCATGTTAACCCCCTCCCTCTCCTACATTAAATATAAAGATGAAAATTAATCATCCTGGTCTTCTTGGTATTCCTTCGCACTGAACTGCTGTCGTTCTTCTATCTCTGTGAACTTTTCAATTAACTCGCTCGATATTTTCCCTTCCTCTGTTAGTTTAATCATAACGTAGGGTTTACTTAAATCCTTTTGAGTCATATTTAACGCTTCGGATAAGCCTTTCTTATTTAAGACTTCTCTTTCAGGATATGTAAGCGAAAGTTGGACTACACTATCATCCAGACCACTAATCAATACCTCATCATATCCTTGTTCCTCCATATAACCAATCATTTCTTTCTTTATCTCTCTTGCTCTATCTTGTCTTTCTTTGGCTTCAGTTTTTAATTTCTCGAATTCTGCATATAAATTTTCGAGAACTTCATTCTTGTTACTCAATAGAACACCTCCCATCGAAGGCAATATAATTCGAGGGAGATAAAAGTCAATTTTTACAAAGTTAAATTTATTCCTTAAAAAAAGCATCCGGTAAGCAATTTACCAAATGCTAAGTGATTAATATCGTATTTTCACTTCTAATCTATCTATTATCTGATCATAGTATTTTTCATTTAACCTTTTTCTGAAACCAAGTCTTTCGGCTACTTGCATCATTTGCGTTTCTCTACCTTCTCTCTCCAGATACAACATTGCTCCAGCGCAGAACTGATTACTCCCACTTGGATTAAATTCAGAGTTACCGTGTTCATCCTCCGCAAAGTCGTTATCATAGTCTATCGTTTTATGACAATGAAAGGTGTGATTCTTGTATAAATCTTCAACGATCACTTCCATTCGTCCTTCACTTAAAGATTCGTTCATTACCCCACCTTTAATAAATGGGCAATCAGCGCAAGGTTTTTTAAGGTTAAACATGTTTTCACTCTCCATTTACTTATTTGCAACCTATATTTTCTATGATTGTACATCAAAAAATAAGTATTATAGGAAAAACTTAACTTTTTCCTAGTCTGTTAACCGTGGTAAGATTGTGAAAGATACAAAAATAAGGAGCGTATACCATATTATGAGTCTAATAAATTCAATTCAGATTTTAAAATCAATTATCTTTGGTGACCGTCTCAAGAAAAACGATACCTACACTAGAGAGTTAAGGGAGCTTTATCGGAAAGATGAACTTGAACAGGTAATCCAACAGTTAGCTGAAGATAATTCAACTGACAAAGATCTTCTGATCAAATACTTCAACTACTTATTCCTTTATAAGAAAGAATTCGATAAAGAAAGCCCTACTAGGAAAAAGACGGATTGGCTAGACTCTGAAAATCTATTAGTAGCCGAATATATCGATGATACAGATGAGACAACTACAATTAAAAAGGCGACGGAAGAGATTTCAAGGGTGCTTAAAAATCGTACACAATCGTCTACGACAGCACAGTATTATAAAGCTATCCGACCAGTATTGACGGCAGGCGGAAGCCTTTCCATTGCGGTCTCTGAAGAAGAGGCTATCACGCCAGAAACAGAACAAAACAAAACAACTACTCCATCAGAAGACGCTCAAGATGATATTACATCATATACGGTATCTCAAATCGGCACAGATGAAGATACGTCTTATGGGACATATCACACTCACCACGATAAAGAAGAAGAAGAAGAAGAAGAAGAAGAAGAAGGAACTCTAGTTTACAGAAACGACCTTCCTACCTCTGATGAAGAATCACAGGATGATGATGTATTAAATTCCATCTCTTCATTCATTCAAACAACGGACCAGATTCAAGGATTCGATGTGAACAAACTTTTCCAAGGTCTTGCCCAGTTGTCGAATCTAGCTGTGCAAAATCAGAAAGAAGAAGAAAAAAGGCTTGAACTCCTAACAACAGTTGAAAATAAAGATGAGAAAATTGATGAAATGGAAAACGAGCTACAAGAATATCAAGAAACTATAAAGGGTTTAGTGAACAAACTCGAAAATATAGAACATTTATTCCGTGAGTTCTCACAAATCAAAGGCGGAAATAAGATTGTAGCTCTAAAGGATTTCGAAGTTCGCATGAAACAAGAACTCAAAGACTTTCATAAAGATGTCATATCAGTGTAAAAGAGAAGGGGAATAACCCCTTCTCTTTTTTAGTCCCATGAAATATGGTTTTCAATTAAACCTTTTTGCTTCGCTTGATTAATCGAGTCCCTCATAAGGATGTTTCCCTTCCCTCTAGCTTTTTCCATCGCCTTTTCCAGCATGTTTAATTCTCCTTTGCGTATATGCTCCCTCATTTCGTCGTTTGTGATCATTACCTCGTAACAGCCTGTCCTTCCCCCTCCAGGCTTAGGGAAGAGTCTTTGATTAATTACACCTTTTAAATTCTCTGCTAATTGATTACGTATCCTATCCTGCTCTCCAATCGGATACTCCCCTACGATTCTATTAATTGTGTGAGCTGCAGTGTTTGTATGTAGAGTAGCATACACTGTATGTCCTGTTCGGGATGCAGTGATAGCAGACGAAATCGTTTCATAATCACGCAGCTCCCCAATTAATATTACATCTGGATCTCGACGCAGTACGTCTCTGACGCTTTCTGCGAAGGTTGGTGTATCTTTACCTACCTCTCGTTGCGTCACTAGAGATTTTTTCTGAGGATGGACGTATTCTACAGGTTCCTCAACTGTAGCAATATGATGGGGATTGTTCTCGTTAATTAAGTCAATCATTGAAGCTAGTGTTGTTGTTTTCCCTGAACCAGTCGGTCCAGTAACCAATACGATTCCCCAAGGCAAATCACAAAGACTTCTGATTACGCTAGGAACACCCAGATCATCAAAAGGCACTATCTCAGAAGGTATTTTTCGCATAACACACCCATACTCGCCCCTTGCCTTTACTAAGTTCCCCCTGAACCTCGTACCATCTTCAATTTGGTATGCAAAATCACAAGCACCGGTAGTATGAAATTTGGATTGTTGCGCTTCTGTAAGTGCTCTGGCATTTAATAAGAGCCCAAAAATATCATCACCTTTTGTGTAAGGTCCCACTTTTTGTATCTTACCGTCTATACGATAAGCGACTTTCGTATTATGGTTCATATGCAAGTCACTCGCGTTCAATTCAATCATCTGATACAAAAATTCATCTAGTTGGTTCAATACAATCCCTCCCTTTACCTATCCCGCTCCCTATAATGAGATTTGGGTATAATGTAAAGGTTTAAATCATGTTTTTTGTCTATAAATCTTCGACCATAACAAATATCATCTACACGTTTTATTCGATGATAAAAGCGCCATTCAAACAATAAACAAAGCAGACAATAATTTGCCTGCTAAGTGCTTAACTAATGGCTTTCTCATCTCCTCAAACAAAAACTTATAGGTTTCTTATTCTCTGATCAAATATCTGGTCAGCAAACTGATCAGCCTTCTTTTCAAGAGGAAGATTACGATATAGACTTCTTATTACTTCTGGAGAGAACTCCTTATTCTTTTTCTGGAGTTCCAGTTCTTTAACTTTCCCTCCGTATTCTCCCATTATCTTTTCTACATAGTCCATACCGCCCTCAATGTAAAAATTATAAATATCAACTACATGATTATATTCATGATAGAGAATCCAAGAAAACCACTCAATACAGTTCTTAAAGCCCTTAAAATCTTTGAAATGTAAGCTATATTCATCCAAATCTTCTTCTTTTATAAACATGAAGATATCAAAGACTAGTCCATTTTCAGCTTCTTTATAAAACGAAAATGCATTTACATCATCCTGTGGATCGCAAGGAAAAACATGTAGAAATACTTCTGCATCATCTCCAATTAATCTAAGTTTATTTAACATTTGAAATTCTTCTAGTAATACATCCCTGACTTCCATCAATCTATTTATTCTAATTCCTAACACCTCCGCCTCTTCATTTCATTGGTTTCTTTCTCACTGCCCCAATCCTTGAAATTAAATGAAAAGAACCTTACTTGAGTAATTAACTTAGTGGAGGTGGAAAAAATGTTACTAGTTGACGGCACATTTCTAATTTATAAAAGCTACTATAGCGCTAATAACCTCAGAGAACGTGATGTTATCGAAAATCAAAGCCATTTAAACAAAGTAGTTAGAAATAAATTCTTAAGTACGATATCTACCTTGTTGTCGAACTACGATCTCTCGTCCTTATTCATCGTATTTGATTGCTTAGGGGATAATTACAGGCATAAAATTATGGAGTCGTATAAAGCTAATCGACCTGAAAAGCCACATGATATTCTTGAAGTTAAGAATGAAATATACTCTTTCTTGGAAGAGCACAACTTTTCATATCAGATAGCTGAAAATGTAGAGGGTGACGACCTGATAGCGAGTTATATCTCTCAAAATAAAGAAGATAGAATAAATGTTTACACGGGGGACAAAGACCTAGCCGCGCTAGTTTCTGATAGAGTGACTCTTTTGTTAGAACGGAACTACGACGTCAAAGAAATTAATACAGATAACTTTCATCACTACTTTTCCGTCCCAGCATCTCGGCTGTTCGATTTTAAAGCCTTGCAAGGGGATAGGAACGATAATATCAAAGGAGTAAAAGGTCTCCACAAAAACCAAGTCATTCATCTTCTCATGGAATATACCAGCATAGAGGAATACTTCAGAGAGGGAACAAACCATTACTTATATGAAAAGCTACTTAAGGAAAAAAAGAGGATCTTAACTAATAAAAGGATATTAAAAATGAGAAAAGATTGCCCAATAGAAATCAATAAGAACCACGCTGGAACCAATCACATCTATATCCCAAAAGGTATAAGTAACAGAATAGGTTGGGATTAGAAAAAGAGCTAATATATATTAGCTCTTTAATAATTGTATTTTCACTGGGCTACATACCTTCTTTTTCTTCAGGACCTAAGATTTTTCTAATACGGTCCCCTTTTTTGATATCTTTAATCACTTCTATATTCTTTGCATACTGATCTTCCATATCGTTTAAGTAGGAAATATGATGTTCTTTAAATCTCTTGAGAGTATTAAAGACGATGATATCAAAGCCACTTTTTTGATACATCGCATAGCAAAAGCCATCTTTAAATCTTATTACGCAATAACCTTCATGGGATATTGCGGTTGATGAATATGGCAGTAACTCGTAATACTCGGCTCCCCCCAACTCCCTTTCAAATACATCAAGTTCATGGTATAAATTAGAATCTAATTTCTTCAGTTTCTCTTCAAATTCGTCCATTGTTAATTTTGATTTTTTCATGACTCCCTCCTTATAAATCTATTTGGGCTACAATTAATTTTCCTTTTTACGAAAAATAAAAAAGGTCGCTCTGGGCGACCTGTAGTTAATTCTCCATACTTTCGAATAAATCATTAAGAGGATTATGCAATTCTCCATTTCTTTCTACGAGAACAGCTCTCTGGGACTCGAATTTATGACCATTCATTTTTGCTGTAATCGAGCACCCTAAACAGAAATCTATTGTACCGTCCTCATTAATTCTGTAAACATATCTATGATGCCCCCATGGTGACGGTTCTAGATTTTCCATTTCCTTCGAGTCTAGATCAATATAAATGTCTCCTCTTTTGACCTTTTGTCCGTCTCTATAGACTAGAATACTGTTATCTTCTATCCTTTTTGATTTTGCTTCTTCTTTTTCCATCTCCTCTAAGGTTTCTGCAACACTTTTCTTCCCTTCTTCGGAGTCGAACCACTTCTGTATTTTGTCTAATCGTTCATCTTTGTCCAATTAAATCACTCTCTTTCTCTTTCGAATAACCATATATTTGCCTATAGTACAACTATAACTCATATATCTGCCAAGAGTTATTTTGCGAACCATAAGTTTGCCTAAGTGTGCAAAATATGAACCATAAGGTTGCCACGAGTTTTTATTTTGAACCATAAGGTTGCCAAATATGAACCATAAAGTTGCCGCATAAGCAAAAAAACTCATAACTTGCCAAGTACATTTCAGTTAAAAAGCTATTATAAAAAGAGCCTGAAATAGGCTCTCCTAAATTATATATCTAAATTTTAATTCTGCGTTAATGGTAACCCTGCGTAACATCGCCTTCACACTCTTAAAATAGAGCTAACTGTTCTTGTTTGGACTTAGGTACAAAAGTGATTTCTTTCTGATCTCTATTTATTTTGTCACCATTCTCGTCATAATTCATGAAGAATACTTCTGTTGCTCTTTTCTTCTTTTGACCTAATTCAGCCTTCGTCACTCCAGTCCCTGCTATTGCAGCAACCTCTACTCTAGTCCAACCTTGATACAAGTCATTAATAAGAGTATCATCATAATAAGTAACTAATGCTTTGCCTTTTATTGAATTGAGTAGTTTGGCTAACTCGATATGGTCCTGTTTAGTGAATCCACCTTTGTATAAGTTCTCTCGACCAACATACGGAGGATCAATTAGAAACAACGTTTCTTCAGAATCATATCTTCTTATAATTTCTTTAAAGTCTAGACATTCTATCATTACTTTTGAAATCCGTTCTTGGAACTCATTCAGCCTATTCACAGCATTCTGGAAGTCAAAGGCTGTATTTTTCACCTTACCAGAACGCCAACCACTGTCATGATTGTTCGCCGGGACAATAGTTTGCCTTAAGATATAGAACCAGCGAACTGCTCTTTCGAAGTCATCTTCTGGGTCTGCTTCCTTTTGCCACTTTTCGCAAAGTGCGCGACTTGTCGGAAGAGTCATTAGAGCTTTTACCATACGATCTTTATCATTACGAAGTTGCATTAAGAAGTTTATTAGCTCCTCGTCAATATCATTCCAAACTTCGACTTTTGACGGCTCTTTTCTCGTCAAAACGTGACCTCCTCCGCCAAAAGGCTCCACATAACAATGATGTTTCGGCAAAAGTGGCATGATATTTTTCGACAAATTGTGTTTTCCGCCAAACCATCTGACAGGTGAGTGTACTTTATCTTCATTAAATTTAATTGTGTTCAACATAGGAATCTCTCCTCAATCCGATTTTTTGGATCGGATAAGGTAGAACTCTATTGTTGTTCTTGCCTACACATGATAATTGGGATGTGCCGGCTGCTACTCTTCCCTTATAGGGAGATCAGCAAGAGGTGGTCTCACTGGACTCAAATGATACATAACCAAAGGATACCCATATTCTCCTTTGCATACCATTCCTCTTTCGCACCTGTTTTAAAGAGGTTTCCTTATGTGAACAGTTTTATATTTCATCATGTTATCTAACTCCTAATGTTTTTTATGCTGCGTTTTTCAGTAAAGTGATCTGCAATTTCAACAAACATTCACTGATTTTATTCTCTGCCTGTAAAACATAATCTCTTTTGATAAGATAGCGCGTGTATTTCGCTAACTCTTTACCATAATTTCTTTTCAATAATTCATATTCACTCACGTTTTTAAAGATGGAGGATATACTTTTCTTCTGAGATACAAATTCTTTTAAATCGTATGCTCCCGCCATGTTAGATATTAATTCTTCGAATTGGTTCCTGGCTTTAATTGCATCTTTCTGCTTCTTATAATGTTTAGTTAGAAGGTGTTTTAACTCTAGAAAAATATCTTCTACCCCGTAAACATTTGCCTTAGATTCGTATTCCCTCAATAAGTTTCTAGCCTCTATCGGATTTCGATATTCTATTTCGCTAGTTATAAAAAATTTATCCCGTTTGATCTCTTTTAACTTCCTCTTTTGCCTTTCTTCTTCAATTAGATTTTCATACACTTGATGCTTTTTTCCTAACGGTACTCCATCAGCGTAAATTCTATAAGGAATACCAGCATCGTCTAATATCTCTTTTAAAGGGTCTGAGATATTCTTGCCAGTGTGAATCTCTACAAATGGATCATCGAAGTTTGAAAGGAATTCGGAAATTTTCAAAGCAAACGATTTTCTTTCTTTCAACGTAAATCTTTTGTTTGTAAGAGGGTATTTTTCCAATGTTTCATTGTAGGGAATAATACGCTCATTATAAAAGCTTAAGAAGTAGATATTTTCTTGAATGAAATTCCTCTCTTCCATGTAGTCCATAATGTGATTAACCCATCTACTTCTTGGTCCTCTAAAGAACTCTTTGGCTTTCATTGAATTATCCTGCCTAGTAGAAGATTCTGTAATTAGTGCAATACGTTGCTTCAAGTTCATTCACCCTTTGGTTTTTTAAAATAATAGCACGATATTCGTTTAGTGGAATAAATCTAGAAAAAAGCCTAACCATAGATATCTCCCGTTTGCTCCCACTATAATGATTTCTAGTTGTTATAATAGAAATGATAGGCATTAGTTCTAACACTTAATGAGGAAGGTGAAATATATGGTCCCAATCTCTCTTGAAGAATTTTTGGCAAGCTACCAAAAGAACAATAAAGACGAAGATATTAAACAAACTAGAAGCAATATAATTTCCGCAGTAGAATCTAAAAAAAACGGCGCAACCTGCATGCAATGTGATGAGCCAATCTGGGCTATTGGCAGTGGCATCACTGGCGTGTACATGTGTTTTACCTGTGCAACTGGAGAAGCAGATGACTCTGAAGACTACGAGATTGATACAGTATGTATATAACTTAGATGAATATCAAAAAGCTCACTTAATAATTAAGTGAGCTTTTTCTTTGCTGATTTCCATTCTAATTTATCGTTCGTATAACTCTTTAAGGAGGTCGTATTTTTCCATGCTCTATCGAAAACCTAATAGACTTACTTCACTGTGCCTCACTTTTCTCTTTGAATCCATCTTTCTGCAATTTGGACTGAATTTAGAGCTGCACCTTTAAGCAAATTGTCCGCCACAATCCACATGCTCAAAGCATTATCTTTGTTTAAGTCCGCTCTTATTCTCCCAACATATGTGGCATCTTTTCCTTCAGCCTCAGCTGCAGTAGGATACTCTAAATTGGATGGATTATCTATTACCTTTATCCCTTCTGAATTGGTTAACCGCTTTTTAACCTCATTAACATTTAACGGTTGGTTTGTTTCGATATAAACCGATTCAGAGTGTCCATGAAAAACAGGAAGTCTTACACAGGTGGCATTTACTTCTATACTATCGTCATGAAGGATTTTTTTGGATTCATTTATCATCTTCATTTCTTCTTTGGTATAGCCATTATCCAGAAAATCGTCTATATGAGGAATGGCATTGAAAGCAATTTGCTTTGGATAAACGGTAGGATTAATCTCCTGGTTACTTAGGATCTCATGCGATTGTTTTTCTAACTCTTCGATCGCATTCAAACCAGTACCAGATACAGCTTGATAGGTAGAGACTACTAAACGTTTAAGTCCATAAACATCTTTAATTGGCTTCAGGGCTACCATCATCTGTATAGTTGAACAATTGGGATTGGCAATAATCCCTTTATTCGTATAAATATCTTCAGGATTCACCTCTGGTATCACCAATGGAACGTCCTTATCCATTCTAAAGTGGCTTGTATTATCAATTACTAACGCCCCGCGTTTAACAGCTTCAGGTGCTAATACCTCAGAAACAGAACCGCCAGCACTAAATAAAGCAATATCAATACCTTCGAAAGATTCAGGCGTAGCTTCTTCCACCTCAATCATCTCGTTTTCTCTGTATGGAACCATCGTACCTGCTGAACGCTTGGATGATAACAACCTTAACTGTCCAATTGGAAAGTCTCTTTTAACAAGCGTTTCAACCATTTTTCTTCCTACTGCACCAGTTGCACCGACTACAGCAACATTATATCTTTTAATACTCATCCCTATCACCACACCAATCTACATTGATATATTGTATCTTTGTAATTTTACAAAAAAATACTTTCGAATAAAAGCGTAACGATAAGTAATATCTAGTTCTATACCCATTAAAAAAGCGATACTGAAATTAATCAGATCGCTTCTTGATTATATTTTCTTAAACGAATAAGTGTTGATACCATTCACGGTTTATCCACTTATTTTCAACTTCTTCAGGTGTTGCTTTTCGTTCAAACTCAAAATAAAAATCATCCTCATCGTGCTCGTCGTTCAGTAGGTTGCCTACGATATAGTCATTGCTTTTCAACGTATTGTCTCGAACACTTTTCGTTAATACTGAAATCGCATTGTCTTCGTCAACAACTTTGAACAATCCATTATCCAATTCTTCAGTAATTCTAGCTAACATTACAACCTCTCCTGTTCTATAGTGTTTATAGTGATTCGTGTCTGAAGACGTCTTCTCCGCCAATTTCTAGACCCTTAGTAGCAATAATTTTAAATTTGTGGTCTTCTAATTTTTTCACTTTCTCTTCAATAAGGTTTTTAGCTTCTTCTTCATTGTTTACATCGTAGTAATGTCCAGGTGCACCAAATGCTAAAAATTTGACCTGATCACGATAACCATAAATATCAACTTTATTTGACATTCCATCTTCATTTTCTACATCTTCCATTTCTACATAATAAATCATTCTTGAAACTCCCATTTCGTTCAGCTCCTCTTTTGATAGATGTGATTCTGGACTACAATTTATACATCCGCAACCATCTGCGCACATTGTAATTCCTCCTTGGTGTTTTATTATTTTTCATATTATAGAGTGGTTTCAAAGATGTGGTCTGAAATTTTTGTATCTTTTTGCATATAAAGAAAACAGCCACCCTTAACTGGTGACTGTCTTGGCACGTAATTTTCTTAGTGACCTATTAAAACTGGTTTGATTGACCGGTTGCTAGTTGTAGCGCTTTTGCTTCAGTACAGCACCTTTTCAACTTCTTCCCGCTTCCGCAAGGGCACAAGTCATTCCTGCCTAATTTGTTTTTCTCTCTGCGAAGCTTCACTTTTTTGGAGATTCTGCTTTGAGGATTATAGAAAGTCTTTAATTCCTCGAAAAGTGAAATGGCAATCTTCTCAATCGCCTCATCCTTAAACGTTTTGGAGCGTACATAACTTTTCTCACTTCCATCTTTTTCGGAACACCAGGAATATTTTGCTGCTAGTGATTTACTTAACCAGAATCGAAAGAAGTCAGAAAACAACTCTTCTTTAGTGCTAAACCGTTTATTGTCTTCCATATATGGAACAACCAACTTATTCATAGATGAGGTCATACTTCTCTTTTCGCCGGTCGTCATATTAGCTATACCGCTCATAATAATTCCTCCTAAGAAAGCTAATTATTAATCTTGCAATAGTTTAAACAATACTAATTTCAAAATAAAGGCTCTTCTTAAGTTTTTTTAGAATTAGCGATTGGTACGAGGTTTATAAGAAACAAAAAAAGCGAAGCTTGTACTTCTAAGCCCCGCTCTTCATCTCTAATTTGTCTCTTAAACTGATAAGTGGTTCTAGTCCTGTATCACTCGAAGTTAATACCTTATAATCCACTTTTCCTATGCTTGTTACGACTTTATACTCTCCAAGGACTCTATCCATTAGGTGAAATGCAGATCCAATCATTTCATCTTTAAAGTCTTCAATATATAGCGTTATATTAATCTTATTTTCCGATTCCTCAGTACGACACAACACATTAAATGGAGTTAATATGATTTCATTGTGCTTCAGTCGATAATGTTCTAATTGATTCATAGTTAACGGTTGTTTGAGGGGAATTACAACCCAATTGCTGAGGTTGTAATTAGTTGCAGCATCCACTGTAAGGAATGCATCATTCAATGCCCCTAAAGAACCTCCTGCACTTATTGTAAGCTCAGCTTTGTATCCGTCACTAGATTTATTCACTTCAGCTAATAGGAAAGGGTTTATTCGTTCCAGTTGAGCTACGAGCAGTTCTAGATTATCTTCATCTACGTCGTCTTCCAAAAAAAGACCTTCGTGGAAACAAAACCATTCCCAAAATCCCTCTATATCCTTTTGTTTTGAAATGATATTCATATGATACACCCTCCTCATATTCCATGATTGCCATTATCAACACGTTTATTCTATTTTGCGCTCTATTATTCTATTAAACTCAGTAGTAAATCAGAATGATCTCGCACCATTTTTATAATTATTGTTTAAATTATGATCGGTCCATACTAAAAAAAGCGTAGAGATAATTTTCTCTACGCTTTCTATGCCATCGATAGTTTGATAGCATTATTTAATATCTTTAGTTACTTTTACCCTAAGATACTGAAGATAGAACTTTTGGATTCACCTTCAGTTTCTTCCTTTTTCTGATTTTCTTCTTTTTTGTCTTTATCACCGATCCCTAAAATATTTAATATTGTATCCCTAGCACTCTTTTCACTTTCTTCTTCTTCTTCTTCTTTTTCAACCTCTTCTTCTTCTTCTTCTTCTTCTTCCTCAACTTCTTTCGGTGATTCCTTTTCAACTTCTTCTTCTTCTTCTTCTTCTTCTTCTTTCTTTTCTTTCGCTTCCTTGTCTCCCTCAGCGTCTTCTGAATTTCCTTGCTCCTCTTCTGAATCCTGTTCTTCGTGATTTTGTTCTGTATCTCCGTCAGTCTCCGAATCCAATTCTAGGTAGTCCACCAATCCGCGGACAACCGCATTGGTAATCCCGTCCTGGATAACATCACTTTTTAATAGTTCTAGACTATATGGATCGATTAAGAAACCGGACTCTAGCAACACTGAAGGTCTTTCATTTTCCCTTAAAACATGTAAGTTTCTTGGAACAACCCCTCTATTCGGAGTTCCCTTCATTGCTACTTTTTGATATTTTTGAATATGCTCAGCTAAAGCTTTTCCTTCGTTACTCCCTTTTTGGTATAACGTCTCAGAACCGGATGCCAAATTTTCAGACACTCCAGTCGAGTTATTATGGAAACTTACGAAAGCATCAGCATTATTGTCGTTAGATATCTTTGCTCTTTCCCCCAACGAGAGGAAAGTGTCATCGGTTCTAGTCATAATGACTGTTGCTCCTTGAGCTTCCAACTTTTTAGCAGCATTCTTAGCAAGTGCCAAGTTTAATTCCGCTTCAGTTGTATGATCGTCATCCACTCCCATCGCTCCAGAATCATGACCGCCATGACCAGCATCTATTACGATAACTTTTCCTTCCATCACATCACTATCAGGTAATGCTTCAACGAGTGGCTTCTGTATGCCCTTAATCTTATTAATCTTTTCGCTCGCTGTTTCATAAGCATCCTTGATAATTCGATCTTCCTTAGAAAGCTTATTCTCATCCTTTTTTTCATCTTTTTTCAGTTCTTTATCCTTACTCTCTTCCTGATCCTTATCCTTATCTTTTTCTTTTGGAGCATCCTTAACTTTCTCGTTTTCCTTTTCTGCTTCTACTTTTTCTTTTGCTTTCTGTTCTTCAGCTTCTATTGCATTTCTTACAGATTTCTCTGCAGCAAGTGCGTTTTTTTTCCAATCTTTATCTACATCGAAATATTGAAAAATTTTAGCAACATAAGTGAAGTCACCATAAGTGAATTCTCCTCTCCACTCATTAGGTAACTGAGATAGTTGGATACCTCTTTCCTGAGCATCCTCGTAAAACTCTTTCGCTTTCTCTTGGATGTAACTAACAGAGTAACCTACGTTATCCTTGTCAGCTTCTCTGCTCAGTCCAGGTCCAAAGTTATAAGACTGAATAGCAATTCGAACATCACCATTCTCTAAAGGTTTGAACATCTTACTTTCCTTTAAGCGCTCAACAAACACCTTCACACCATGTTCGATTGAAAGTTCCTGAGCTTTAATTGAACCGATTTTTCCATTATACGATTGACTAGCTTGCATAGGATCAGTATCCAAAACGCTTTGAATGCCGCCACTTTCGTGTTGTAACAATGCAAGTAAAAATTCAGTCATGTCTTCTACGCCTTGTTTTTTAGCTTCTGCTCTGATTAAAGGTTCAAGCGCACGAACTTGCTTAGATACATTTGCCTTACCATTCTTTATAACTTCTACAGGTAGTATTTCATTACTGTAGAATACCTCATCATCTACCTTTAGCAATTCGGCTTGTTGCTTGTTTTCGATTTCCACACCATCAAGAACTTCTGACTCTTTCGCTACTTCTGGCGCTTCTTCTACTTCCTTTTCTACCTCTGTCCCAACAGCAGAAGATGCTGCTTTAACAGCAGGTTTACTGTAGTATTTATAGGTTCCGTACTTAAACGAATCAGATTTCTCAATATCAACAAACATATTAGGATGGATGAAATTAAAAGCCTCTCCATCTGAAAATCCTTTAGCCACTGCAAAACCTACAGAACTTTTTACTTTACCGATGAATTGCGCTTTCTTCACTTTGTCGCCTTTTTTGACCTCGAAATCTTTGAGACCTTTGATAACGGAAAATGTTTCTTTTCCATCTTTTTTATGTGAAATGACCAAGACATCGTTTATCTCAATCACTTCTCCATCCCCTGGAGCAAATACTTCAGCTCCAACCGACGTATTATAAGTCACGAAGGGCTCAAACTCTTTATTGCCATCTTTGTCTTCTTTGACGCTAGATGTATGTATAACTTCAACATCTTGTTTTTGAACAGGTCTAAGCATAGAATCCTTGGTTTCAGAAGCTTCTTCTTCATCCAATATCCCTACAAGGTCATTTCCGTTTTCGGTTTTGCCCTGAAAATCTATTGTTTCCGGTCCATAAGCCTGTTCAGATGCCACTTTGGTATTCGGTGTTATGTTTTGGATTGTCTCTTTTGTTCCTTCAATTGACTGGGTTATAATATTTTTTGATTGGTCAGTATTAAACAAATTCCCCTTGTTCACTGTGTAGCTTGTCCCAATTGTAGATGCCAATATCGTTGTACCGACAACCGCTTTTGCAGCTGCCTCTTTCGTCTTCCTTGATTTGTCGAACTCTCTTAACTCTTGCTTAGTCAATCTACCGTGGAAAGTCCAATCCATATCTATTTCTTTGGCTACTTTTTTGAAATCCATTATTCAGCTCTCCCTTAATAATTAGTTTTATATTGCTTGCTTTTGATTTAGTTTTTCATCTGTAATCGCTAAGATATCTTTATACATGCCTTCGAAAACTTCTAAAACTTCATCCTTTTCATCATCTGAGATATCCCACACCAAAACATTCAAGTGAACAGCATCAAAATCCACGATTGTAAAATCAATAGATTTAGCAATTGTATAAGGTTCTTTTCTCTCATCGCCTACTTCTACATAACCTTCAGACTTACTTAATAGAAGGAAGTAATTACTCGTTTTTACCGCAATTTCACAATCTTTTTTAACAACAGATGTGTTTTGGTTGTAACTTGTAATGCGAACTTCTTCTTCAAGATGGTCCATCAAGTAGTTTAGGGCTGGAACAAGATCCTTTTCATACTGAAGTCCTTGAACTCTTGAAATGTGATGCGTTTTTTCTTCTTTGATTTCAGGAACAGAAAGCTTTGGATCATAACCTTCAGCTACCATTTTTTCTTTTAGTAACTTCATTTCTTTCTTATATAGCAACCCTTTCTTAGCAAGTTCCTTTTTGCTGTGTTGCAATTTTTCTTCTTCCGTTTGGATCTGACTTTCAGTTTCTTGGATGGATGCCTCTACAACTTCCAACTTCGTTCTTTCTTCAATAAATTTTGTAGCATTTACGAATTCTAGCTTTTCAACTCGTTCTTTTATCTCTGTTCTATCGACACGTAATTGTGAAATCCAACGATATTTTCGATTGATAGATTCCTTAGTCTTTTCCATGTCACGTTCTATTTCCATAAGCTCCGTATGTTGTTTCTTCAGTTCTTGTAGTTTTTCGTCCGACTTAACCTGATCATATTTCTGAGCACCTACTTTTACTGCTTCTTTTACCGCATCCTTAATTGCATTGATTTTACTGAACATTATTATTTTCCCCCTTGGTATTGTTTAGGTTATTGGTATCTTCTTGTGTTGTTAATTTAGGTTTCTGTTCATTTCTTACAAACTCAATTTCCGTTACATTTTCCTTGATATCTTCGTTCTGTAAATATAATTTGCGGAGCGCCTTTTCTGTCATTTGATGACCGAGTTCAACTTCGCTTTTGGTTTCAAGAGCTTTCATCGAACCTTGATTAATCGCGTCTGCAATAATAGCTTTACGTTTGTCTTCATCGAAGAACTTTCGAAGCATGCCTACGAATGACTCAAACTCAGTTGATTCGAACTGAGGAACGAATACCATCTCCAATCTAGGAGAATAGATTGTCAGAACCCCTGATTCTTCATCAAAAACAAATGATTCATTTGTGACTTGAGTCATGTCATAACCAAACATCAAGAAAGATTCCATCTTAATTTCATAGGTTTTGCCAACAAAAGCTCGACCTGTTGCCTTGTACATATTTTCAAAGATATTATCATTTTCAGATTTCCTTACAGCTTCTGGAGTCTCATCCGCTGTATACAAAAACTCAAAGTCGTCGTTTTCATATCCAAATAACTTTGAAATTTGCTTTGATTCTCCGAATGCTACATTTTCTACATTGACCACTGTTTTAGCCTCGATCAATTCCTGGTTAGTCGCCTCAACAATTTCCCCCTCTGTCTTGGCTACGGTTTCCTTACCAAAAAGAACATAACCGATATAAATCCCTACTAAAATCGTTACTACGGAGATAACTAGAAAAGATGTCATTAAGATCTTAGCTTTTAGTAATCGCATTCTAATCTTCCTTCCTTCATTGATTGTATTTGCTGAATTTATACAACAAAAAAAAGCTTTTTCAAGTAAAAAAACTACAAAAAAGCCTGATTTGTTTCACTATCTGTTTTCAAAAAACGTTCTTTCCAACCGTTAAATGAATACATCGCTCAAAACACTTTCACTATGAAAAAAACGGACGAACTACTTCTCGCCCGTTTCACTTTCTTTATCGCCTTTTCCATCGTTATCTTCTTTTGGAACTTCATTTCCTTCTATTTCACTTCCATCATCGTTTGTCTCACTATCTGCCTTTTTAAATGCAGGTTTACACGTTACATAAGTACCTGCTATGAAATCGTGAATAGACCGCTTGTCTTTTCTAACGCCTACCATAATCCCACTAGCAAGTGTTACAAGAATTGTTCCAACAGCTCCGGCGACTATTGCAATACTTGCAATGGTGATAGCCTCTTCTTTACCTGCCACATTGATCTCTTCACCTAGAACAAAAAGACCTACAAATTCTTTACCAACACCAAATAGTCCAATAATCATACCGATGATCAGTGGTGAAGCATAAATTAAACCTGCCAAGAGATGTCTTTTAATCATCGTCCAGAATGTAACGTCTGTGCCATCTTTCTTAACAATTCGAATATCTGTCGCTCGTTTCCCGACAGTGTATCCGTACCAAACAACTGGCAGTAAGATATAATAAAAAGCGTTCACTCCGTCTATTAGAATTTGGTCCAATCGGAACCCTTCACCCGAAGACCAACCAAAAATACTGATTAGACCGATAATCGTTCCTACAATGGCTAGTAGTATGGTATCAATCAAAGAAGCTCCGAAACGAATCCAAAAACCAGCTGGCTTTTCGTACATAAATCTCCCTCCTTTCATTAACCTTTTCAAACATACATTTATAAAATCTTCTATTTTTCCTAAATAAAAAAGGCAACAGCTTCTCACTGTCGCCTTCTTGCACTCTATCTCAATAACTCTGCAGCTTTCTCCGCTAACGGTGAACGCTCAGACTTCGCTAGGTGAATGATCCCTACATCATGTTCAGGTTTCATTTTTTCTATCGCATAAGTTAAACCGTTGTTAACACTATCTAAGTAAGGATGGTCGATTTGATCAGGATCGCCTATTAATACGATCTTCGCATCTACACCCGCTCTAGTAATAATGGTTTTGACTTCATGCTTTGACAGGTTTTGCGCCTCATCGATGATAATGATCTGTTTAGGGATACTTCTACCTCTAATATACATAAGAGGTTCGACTTCCAGGTTCACTCTACTCAATTCTTCTTCTACACGAGAGTTTCGCTCTGAACCGGAACCGCTCTTTGATTCTTTATCTATTTTGAATAGGTATTCTAGATTGTCGTAAATCGGTTGCATCCAAGGTCGAAGTTTATCTTCAAGCTCTCCTGGCAATGCTCCAAGGTCTTTTCCCATTGATATAATAGGTCGACCAGTGATGGCTTTAACGTAAACCCCTTCTTCAGTTTGTTGTAATGCTGAAGCTAAGGCGATTAAGGTTTTCCCCGTACCAGCCCTCCCTGTAGCACAAACTAGAGGAACGTCACGATCCATCAATAGTTCAATGAACATCTTTTGCTGTACATTCTTTCCTTTTACACTCTTGTAAATTGTTTCATTGCCATAGTAAAGATCATTGAGATATAAGACGCCTTGTTCTTCTATTAATCTCCCTACACCGGACTTATTAGACCCATAAATGTCCTTGAGCACGACAAAGTCTTGAGGGTAATATTCCACACCTTTTAAGTGCTCCGCTATTACATTGATAGGGAAACGACCACTCCCGTAAAAGTCATCAATTAATTCTGGCTCCACCATCAATGTATGGTAGCCCTTATGAATGTCAGTTGCATCTTGTAGAGGTCTATCGTTCTCATATTGTTCTGCCTTCAACCCAATTGCATCTGCCTTTACCCGTACTAGTGTGTCTTTTGAAACAATGATGACCTGGGCATCCTCAGATTCATTTTGTAGATTTAGTCCCACAGCAAGAATACGATTATCCTTTACATCTTCTGAAAAGTGATCAGATAACTTAGAGAAAGAAATGTGATTCATCTCTACCTGAAGCTCTCCACCGTTTTCTAACTGAATCCCTTTATGTAACCCTCCACCATATTCCACAATCAATTTATCAAGTTCATTGGAGAACTTCCTAGCATGGAGTCCAATTTCGGCTTGTTCTCTCTTCTTACCATCTATTTCTTCCAACACTAACGCTGGGATAATTACTTTGTTGTCCTTACCAAATTTATAAATGCAATATGGATCTTCTAAAATTACATTCGTATCAATCACGAAAATTTTCCTCAAGATTATTCCCCCTCATGAATAGTAGGTCATAATCTATCTTTTCTAAAAACGATAAGAGTCCTTAAAACGAAAATCTGAAAAATCGTATAAATCCTTATCACTGGCGTTTCTTTGTGCTTGACCTTTTGGATTATGTGGTTATATTGGATTTGATTCGGTTTAAAGAGAAGATGCGGAAGGAGGCTACCATGGAGAGGTTAGCGAAGTTTGTTTATTTTTCACTACTTATCGGTATTTGTTATTTTATATTCCCTTATTTCTTGCCGTTCATCTTGGCTTTGATTGTGGTTACAATGTTGGAGCCCATCGTCAGTTTTTTTGTTAATCGAATGGGGATAGGACGCGCTTACACTGTCCTAATTAGCTATACAATCTTTTTCTTTTTCATCTTTTCTTCTATGTACTTTCTACTTGTAAAGATCATAAGCGAAACAGTCGAACTCTTAAGAAAGTTACCTGAAACAATAGATAAATTCAGCTCTCAAACCAATGATTGGTTCCAGTTTTACAATAGCTTATCACCTAGCAGCAAGGAGTATTTAAAAGAAACGAGTTCTACACTTACTTTAAAGTTAAACGATATCTTATCTACACTAGCTGGTAATCTATTTTCGATAGCTACTCAATTTACAGGTTATTTTGTGGCGTTTATCGTGTTCATGATTTCCGTTTATATTATGGGTATCGAATATCCTAAACTAAAGACTTCATTCTTACGTTTCTTTAAAGAGGGAGACAGCAGACAGAGTATGGAGATCGTGATAAATAAATTAAAGGATGCTGTCATAGGTTTCTTACAGGCGCAAGTCATCCTCAGCACTCTTACATTTGTTATTACAGCGGTAGCGCTTAAGATTATTGGAATAGAATACGTGTTATTTTCAGCATTAGTGGTTGTTATAATCGACCTTCTACCGATACTCGGAACAGGAGCAGCATTAATTCCTTGGGCTTCGTACTTATTCTTAGCAGGAGAAATACACCATGCAATTGGCTTAATCATTCTATTTGTCATTATCACTATCGTAAGAAGGGCATTGGAACCTAAATTGATAGGTAAATCATTAGGCATAACGCCTCTTATTACATTGATAAGTATGTACATAGGCTTTTCGTTAGTAGGAATCATAGGAATGATAATTGGACCTGCAGTAATCATCGTTCTATCCACATTAGAACGCGCAGAAATACTTAAGTTTAGATTCAGCTTTAAATAAAGTTTGGGTAATACTTTTGCCCCTTGCCCATTAGGATAGTAGTAAGGTCACAAGTGGCACTCCATGGCGGGACTATTAATCACTACTGCCCCTCCTCAAATTAATTAAGTCAGGTTTGTTTGTGTGTTCGTACCATGTGATGTACCACTTGTGGTCTTTGTCCCATCCATTTTGGTGTCGTTAAACGACACCTTTTTTTGTTGAGCTCTTTTTAGGGGAACCGGTTTATTTGTTAATTATCGTTGACTTTAATGAAAACGGAGGTATAACTTCTAGTGCTAGGGGGTGATTACTTGGCTGGTTATAAGGACAGATTTTCAGCTGTATTCGGAGAGCAGGAACAGAAAGCCGCCCGAACTTTTATTATTTTATTTTATATCTCCATCATCGGTTACGAGGTAATAAACGTCATCACTTCCCATCAGAAATCGGATATTCTTAACCAAGGGTTGGGTATTTGGCTTTTCGTTGCTTATACCTTGCTACTTCCAATCAGCATTTATTTCCTCAAAATCAACAAACCTAGACCAGTAAAGTACATTTTATTTTACGGCTTTATTACCGTCTACTCTATTCATGAAGCCATCATATATTCTTCAGACCAAATGCCTTACTTCACCGCTCACTTGTTTGAGATCATTGTCATCTTGTTCTCCCCAATCTTTGTAAACAAGCGCTTCTTCTGGATTGTTTCTGGTACGATACTGACCAAGCTTTTAATCTTTTTCGTTGTTATGCAAGATCCTATGGTGTTGTTCGGTGTATGTATCACTCTCCTTATGGGGTTTGTACCATATGTGACGATTCGTAGGTTCTTCGACTACTTGAATACATTTGAGGAGAGTTACCAAACGGAGCTTGAATTAGAAGGGTATAAGCAAATTGCATATGTAGATGAACTTACAGGCATTCACAATAAACGCCACCTAAACATTCAAATGAACGAGTTGGAGCTAGCGAAAGATAATTTAGCGATTGCTATGATCGATATAGATAAATTTAAAACCGTAAACGATTCATATAATCACAATGTAGGGGACCAGGTGTTAAAGCATTTTGTAAAAGTCATTCAGAACCACCTATCCTACAATGACATCTTCGCAAGGTACGGAGGAGAAGAGTTCACTGTTATCTTCAAGAACCGCTCTTTTGATGAAGTTAAAGAGTTAGCTGAAAAGATTCGACAAGACATCGAAACATCTACTTCTATCGTAAGTTATAATGGGCAAAAGGTTGAAATAGACTACACTGCTAGCTTCGGTCTTTATTATATTGAAGAAGGGGATAAATTCACTCTAGGGGAAGCTCAGGTAGTGGCGGATAATCTTCTGTATCTCTCCAAAAAGAACGGACGTAATAAAGTAACTGCAAACAATATAGAAAACAGAAATCTTTACGATGAGGGTTCGTACATTTAAAGCACTGATATTCAGTGCTTTTTTTCGTGCAATATTATTTTGTTGATTTTTTAAAATTCAAATGTATATTGACGGAAAGGAGTGATGGCGCATGAAATATGTATTGTTATTATCCCTTCTCTTATTCCCTTTTAATGATGTTCAAGCTGAGAGCGCAAACAATAAAAGTTGGTTCAATATGATGTCTGAGGCACACGCAGCTATGGCTAGTATCGAAAGAGGTAACATATCCCTCATATTCCCCTCTTCTACTAACCAGTATGTTGTATCGACGGATAAGGTCTCCGCAACCAAATTACTTATCCCTCTCACTTCAATGGCGACTACGAATGCGTTAGGTCTAGAAACTAGTTGGCGTATTTCAGCAACAGCAACCCCTTTTTCAAACGAAGGTACCGTGTTGCCTAGAGGAATGATTGAGTTACAACATCCTAATAGAGTAATTTCAAATGAGACCGACTCCCCTCAGCCTACCTTACACACGGCACCATGGATCTTAGATACTGAAAATCACGCATCGATCATGACCTCTAAACATGGTGATGGCATGGGCATTTATGAATTTGAATTCCAAGATAAAGGATTCATCATATCCACTCTACGAGATGTAGAAAGTGGGATATATACTTCGAATTTGAATTGGTCAATAATTGCTGGACCCTAATCTAATATCTATGTCACATATTGAGTCCCTTAATATATTGATTTAGTTTCTCCTACTTTCCAAGTGATAGTTTATAATGGGTACATATCAAAGATCAAAAAGCATAATCAGCTTTAAAATTAGTTTATCAATCAAACGTTTGTTTGATTTGTTCCCTACTCCCTCAAGGCGACTATGATCGCCTTTTTCAATGGAATCGTACAAGGGTTTCCCTATTTTTCCATGAAGATATGTATAGAGGGAGGCGTGTCCTTTTGACAATAAAAAACGTTCAAAAAATACTCTTTATTACGTTAGGAGCCTTACTTTTCTCTGTAGGAATTGAGCTCTTTTTAGTACCTAACCAGGTCATCGATGGAGGGATCGTCGGAATCTCTATCATCATATCTCACCTGTTCCCTAGCTTAAAATTAGGAATAGTGCTTGTTGTTCTCAATATCCCATTCATCGTCATGGGCTTTAAACATATCGGGAAACGATTTGCCTTTTCTACGCTATACGCGATCGTTTCAACAGCAATCTTCACGACTATCCTTCATCACCACGACCCATTTACTCACGACCCGTTATTAGCTGCTATCTTCGGAGGCATAACCTTAGGTATAGGTGTTGGTATGGTTATTAAAAACGGCGGTTCTCTTGATGGCACTGAAATCACAGCAATACTCATAAATAAAAAAATCTCTTACTCTGTTGGAGAGATCGTTATGTTTATGAACCTTTTCATCCTATCTGGAGCGGGATTTGTTTACGGTTGGGACCGTGCGATGTATTCACTTCTAGCATATTACGTAGCAGTCAAAGTCATCGACCTTGTTATAGAAGGGTTAGAAGAAACCAGATCGTTTTGGATTATTAGCGACCATTCAGAAATTATTGCAGATGCAATATCAAAACAACTTGGGCGCGGAGTGACATTCTTAAAAGGCGAAGGAGGATACACAGGGGAAGACAAAAAGATTATCTTCTCAATCTGTACTCGTCTTGAAGAAGCGACTTTACGAACTACCATCCAGGCAATAGACCCCAATGCATTTATCGCTATTGGTCATGTACATGATGTCAGAGGTGGTCAATTTAAGAAACCTAAAAATATGCACTAAAAAAGAGTCTGTAATTCAATTACGACTCTTTTTTGGTCTTTACTATCTCAGATTACTTACCCCCAATTATGCTTTTTAGCGTAATTGTACAATGGATAGCCCTCTACCAAATCTTTAAGCGGAGCACGGTAAATAACGCCATCATTTTCAATCTCAATCTCATATTTATTAATAAAATCATGATTATAATGATTCTTCAATGTTTCGGTCCGTTCCGCTCCATCATTACATAGACCTAATCTATCAAAATCGTTAAATGACAAATCTTCACTTACATATACTGAATCTCCACCATTTTGAAGGATTACTTCAAAACCTCTTTCTTTAGATGGATTCTTGTACTCGTTGATTAGTTTTTCGTTTCTCATTAAAATCTCTCCCTATTGTTATTTGCTACGAATTTTTAATCATAATAGCATCGCAGCTGTATTTTTTACGATTATAGAATGGAATAAGGATTTGTGCGAAAAGAAATTAAATCTTTTAGGATTTATGGAAATGCCACTAAATGAAAACAAGAGGTGAATATAATTGGTAGAAAATATAATGTCTTTTGCAGTTTTTTCTCATAACGCATATTACTGGGGCATGTTGATATTTATTATCTCATCGTGGATCCCATCCTTCCACCAGAGCTCTTTTGTACAAGGGATTGGCACACTAGTTAATCCCTACCTGAATCTTTTTCGAAGGTTCATTCCTCCTTTGGGAATGATTGACCTTTCTCCATTAGTAGCCATCCTATTTTGGCAAATTGGTGGAAGTTTTGCTTTGCTCGGATTGCAAACTGTTCTTGAAACCTTGCTCTGATATCTACGAAAAACGAATCTGATACATTGACATTGGACTAAAATCCAGTAAATTTTTAATGATTCGTTATACACAGTGAGGTGACTTAGATGAGCAATAGCATTAAAGATTTAAAACTTACAGATTTTATCCCTGCTGAGAACTTAAAAAAATACGACCACTTTTCAAGCGATGATTCTACTCTGAGTGAGTTTATTTATGACTACTTAACATCCAAACCAGGCTTCATTAAAAGTGACCATGCAAACACTCTCTCTGTTTCAAAAGAAACCGAACAGAGATACATAGAAATGATTAGGGAGAAGACATTAACAGGGAAACCCGTTGAGATCTTTATGGAAACAATCAATCCAAAGCCAAGAAGGAAAGAAATCACCAACGGGCAAGTATATCCTGACATGGGTGAATTCTTATCAATTATCCACTTAACCTTGATAGCGAAACACATTCGTGAAATCTACAATAACGGCTTCCACTTCGTTATTGCCTATGAAGGAGTCCTACATCATTTCGTATCGGGCAGTGACACAGATGTGGCATATAAAACGCTTAGTATATTAAGACGTTTTAAAGAATTAGCTGAGGGGCTAGTCGGGGTTAGAGAGGCAGTTAAAATTATAGACTTGCAGGAAGTAGTTAGTGAATATCAGGATGAATTTGATCATATGGTAGATGAGCAAATTAAAGAGATTTATGCAAACTATGAAGATTGGGAAGATGTAATCGAATCTGAATCGGAATACTTCATCGATAAAGTAATTGATACAGATCCTTTCGATACACCAGAAGAAGCGAAAGAACATGCAGTTAATGTATCTGTAAGAACCCGATCCTTTTATCCAATCCGGCATAAGGGTGGATCAAACGGAAAAGGATTTATGAATTGGTACCCTAACGCAATTATCGGCTCTACGAAGAATGGTCGAGTAGATACGGAATATGCGATTCAATTAGAGTTGTTACCTGGGACAGAGACGTATCCGTATAACCAGTTAACCGTTAAAACGAAAACGGGGAAATGGGATTTAAAGGAGTGGAAAGACATGGGGGAAGAACATTATGAACCTGTCTTCTTTAAAGAGTTTGAACACCCGATGTATTTTAAGGAAAAATAACAAAAAGACTTCGTCAATTAGACGAGGTCTTTTTTTAGGTGTTTCGAACATTAGGATATAAAGCTCAGATTCAAATATCCCCTTCTTCGAACTCTTTCATGAGTTCTTCTCTTTCTTCTTCTGTCATGCTTTTATAAAGCTCGATGTCGAAAATTTTCTCTGTTGGCTTAATAAAGAACGCGCTGATGCTATCATTCATAGGTTCTCCGTCAAAATCTTCTATCATTTCATCGATAACTATATCAAGTGTTGTTTCACAATACCCGTACTTTTCTGCTGATGAAATGAAGTACCCCGACATTACTGCTGCGTTCTTTTGATCTTCCTCTTTAGTCGGCATCAAAATATCTTCTGCTTTTGCCCACATTTCACCGTTTACGTCTTTGTATAGTTTCTCACCGTTGTTGTACTCACTAATTAACATACATAAATTCATAGCCATGTACGTAGTTTCGCCTTTTTCACCCTCTAAGCGATGAAACGCTGGCATTAGTAAATTTAAATCTGGATCAACTCCGGCTTCTTTGTATAAATTTCTAGCGAGTTCTACTAGTCTTTGAGACATATCTTATCTACCCTTTCTCTGATTGTTGTCAGCCCGTTCTCGTAAGAGCTCCTTATTTCCATCCTAAACATTTTAGGGACTAAACACAGGGAATCATCTTTCTTTTTTCGTTTGTATAATAGATTCTCATTGATAACATTTCCAAAGAATACAAAAGGGACATTACAACTATCTCTTTCCCATACCTAAATGTCAACTCGGAATTAGTATAATAAAACAACAACTTATTCGACTTCAAAAGGCACAAATGAGTTCTTCTTTTTTCATGTTTTCACATCTATTTGGAAATCATCTAACGGCTTAATTAGATCCGTGTATCTTTTTGGCAATTCTCGTTGTATCATATCTTTTGCTACTACTCTAGCACATTCAGGACTACAGGCACGATCTAAACCAGACATCATTGCGCCATGATGACTCATGTTAATCACGAAGTAATACCGATGTGTCTTAGTACCGATTTTATCATTACAATTTCCACACTTAAAAGACCATGCGCGTTTGCTTGAATCGAATTCTCGACGGTCTACTCTTACAAAATTATTTGGGAATACAAACAGACCATCCTCATTCTGTTTCAAGCCTAATTGGTCACTCAAGAATCGTGAGTTCCTATCCCTTTCTATAGCCTCTCCTATATTTCTGATACTAGCAAACTCTTTTATTTTTTCTGATAAAATCAACAAGTCTTTCTGCTCCATAAGGTCTCCATCGTTATTGACCAACGTGACATATTTTTCGTTATCGTATTCCACTTCTTTAACCATATAAATAGGACCGAATAGACCCATCATAGAATCCCTTGTCTCAACTGCTTCTCCCTCTCTGCACCCTTCACATACATGAATATAGTCATCTTCTTTCTTCACTCTTAAAAGATTCAAAAAGTCTCCATTACACCTCTCACAGTTTTTGAAAATACCCATCTATAACACCCCATATTAAAGTTTGGTTTTCAGGTTACACAACCAAAAGGCTTATTATAGATAATTTTATCATTTGCTTATCCTCTCGCCAAAAGAAATGAGGATCTAAAAAAATCGTATAAACTTTTTAATTTTCTTACTTAACTCTCCAGAAGAGCAATCGTATAAGGTAATAGACAAATAAAAGGAGTGATTGGTTTGAACAACTTTACCAAACAGGAGACAATTAATAAGTTTCGCAAAAGGTACATGAGCGGAAGTGCAAAAGACTATGAGATAGTCGTGGCTTTGGCTGCCATGCAAAAAGCTTCCCTGTTAACAAGTGAGGAATTCAGTGAATTTTTGTTGGCTATCTTTGGTAGGAACATGCAAACTATTGAACGTTCTGTTCGGTTAGCAAATCGTCTAATGAGTGATGATATGTTGGAACAGATCGTTAGCGAGGTACGTAGAGGGAAATAGAAACTGCCCTCTGATTTGAGCGAAAAACATGTTGATAGTGACTACTCGTCGTACCCATCCGTCCAATAGGAATGTGTGTAGCAGAGGGTCGCGGGGTTGGGCGAGGCTATACGCACACACGATAGCCCGCCGTATATCTACTGCGATAACATGGCGTACAGGTCGATAGAATATAGGGGGTGCATGGTATATCTGTTCTGTGAATCGGACGGGTATTGGTAGGAATTGCACCTCTTCATAACGAAGTTCAATTTCAGTATCCACTACTTCTCTTCCCGCTTCTTCACCGTTCTTTTTTACGAGTTCATCGAGCCAAAAAACTTTCTATCCAAATTCAAAACCATCCACATAATTTTCCTTTTAGCTCTCTCTTTAAACATTCAAGACGTTTGAATACGGGATCATTCGTTAGTTCGACCTTATCCAACACGATAGGTTTATCTTTAGCCATTCGTATTTCTTTAATAAGAGCGTTACGACGGTTTTTAGCGCCTCTCATTTTCCCTTCTCCTTTTCTTCCATTCTTTAATCAACGGATGCGGTTCAACCTTCGGAATAGGCTTATCAGAAAAACTCTTATAATGTTCAATCAATGCTTTTTTCTTCTTTTCTTTTTCTTCTTTATTCATCGCTTACCTCCATGAAGAACGTTATGGGACTCGATTAAGAACAACAGTTCGACAAAACAATAAAAAAAGAGAGGTTAACCTTGTTTATCTTTCCGTTCTTTTAATCTTTGGAGTTCAGCTTCATCTTCTTTTAGTGCCTGGCGCAATATACGCATCGCTTCAGTCAAATGAGGAAATTGTTCTTGGGTACGTTTCTTGAAGTATTCAGGTTCATTTTCCAATCAGAACACATCCTTCACGGTAGAACGCTCGTTCTAATTATACCACGAAATAACAAAAAAAGTCAGGGGCGATTTCCATAAACAAGAAAAAGTCCTAGGTAGGCATTCGCTCTATCACTAGGACTTTTTCTTATGTTGTTATATTAGTAGTTTCTAACTTTACCAAAATGCATCATAAATATCAATGTGCTCAAAGTATACTCAATTACGAAGCTGAAACGTCTCTATCACTTTCTATTCCGTGATCAACCTCTTCTATACCTACCTCTTCCTTGTCTCCTTTTCCTATGCTAGGGAAGAAGAATATCCCTAAGACCATTAGGAATGTACAAAGGATAGCCAGATACCAGGAGGTACTAAGGATTCCACTGCTGCTAATAACTAATGTCACTACCAACATCACAGGTGCTTTTAGTCCCCTACTTAAAAAAACGTGCAATCCGAATGCGCTTCCGTGAATATCTTTAGGGACTTCTTCTTGTATGTAATTGACCAATGAAACGAAGAAGATATTCCTGGCACTTCCAAAGATCATACTCAAAATAATGACCGTTAATAATGGAGATTCTGCATGCATCGCTAGTAAATAAATAGAGTAAATGAAGAACGGAAGTATGACAAAAATCTTTCTCTCAAACTTCTTATATAAATATGGTATAAATGGCAGTACAATTACCTTTCCAAGGATAAATGCTGCATTAAAATAGCCTAAGTTTTCAGTTCCGTCCTTTAACACCTCGACTAAGTAATTAACTATCAAGAGATCTTCCGCAGGTGTGCTTATTATAAGGAATAAACAGAAGAACGTAAACAACATCAATGTAGTCTTATTTCGAAAGAGAGTTATAACATCTTTACTCATCTTACTGATGAATTTCTCCTTCGCTTCGCTCCTCATCACACTACTCGTACTTTCTTCTGATTTCATTCTAAAAATGAAAATCGCTGATATGAACCAACATAATGTCGAGATTCCAATTAAATATGTAAGCGGTACGCCGTTTTGAATGAGAATGACGACTATGATATTCGATATGACCAAAGGAATGGTCTCTACAAAACTAAAATAACTATTAGCATGGATTAACTTCTTATCTTCAACTATTTTAGGGATCATCGATTTTTCAGCTGGTGATAAAAATAGTACAGCTATTGCGTCTAACATAATGAAAACATAACCCCAATGATATGAAAGGTCATTCATATTCAGCATAAAGATAGTTCCGAAAGCGACCATAGCTAGGCTTGTGTATAATAAAATCTTCTTTGTTGAACGGTTCTGTGTCCATGTTCCGACTGGGATCGATAGTAATAAGAAAGGCAATGCATTAAAGAAGAAAAATAACGATAGATGTTCTGTCTGGTTGGTTGATAGTTCAATCCACTTTAATAACGGTATGATTAGAAAGCCCAATGACAGTGTTGAGAAAAACTTAGCTGAGAGGAGTTTTCTAAACGCAGAGTTTTTTAACATGTTGTCTACTCACCTCAATTCCATTCACTTTATAAAATGAAACTTTATTTCGAGCAAGAGAAGTTAGTGTTTTTCTTTAATTCCCTTACTTTCTCTCCCCTGTTGGAGAAAGCAAACACGGTAAAGATGAAAAACAATTGATTACCTCTAACTAGAGTTTGGAATTGCTTTAAGGCTGTTCCCATGTAAAAAACTCTATTTTTCCTTAAAATACATTCTCTTACAAATTACACCTCCTCTGGTTATATTTTACCAGAGGAGGTGGTCTTTTGTCCCAATTATGTTAACAAACTTCCAAATGAACATGATATTCGTCCTAAGGCAATAGATAGAGTATCACAGCGAAGAAATGAAAGATTGTACCAGCCAATACAAATAGGTGCCACACGGCATGATGATATTTAAAGACACGCCACATATAAAACACAGCTCCCAATGTATAGAGAACTCCTCCTATGACCAGAAAATCTATCCCCTGGTCCGGCATATTTAACTTTAACTGGCTCCAGGCTAACGTAATCATCCATCCCATAATGACGTACATCAAAGTAGAGATGAAAAGATACTTCCTCACAAAAAAGACTTTGAACACCGTACCGCCTATGGCTAGACCCCACACAATTCCAAATAACGTCCATTTCAGTGGACCCTCTACTGCAATAAACAGGAATGGTGTGTAAGTCCCTGCAATAAAGAAATAGATCGATGAGTGATCCATAATCTCAAATACGTTCTTTGCTTTTCCCTTAGGTAAACTGTGTAACATCGTTGATGATGTATACAATAACGTCATCGTAACTCCAAAGATTGTAAAGCTTACTATATGCCAAGCTGTCCCTTCTAGAGATGCATATACAATAAGAAGAACTAGAGCGGCTATACTAACGAGGACGCCAATTCCATGTGTAATGGAATTAGCTATCTCTTCTCCTTTGCTAAAAACATGAGTTTTCTTTTCCAAATGATTCATCCTTTCGTTCACACCAAAGACACTCTCTTTTTATTCAACTACCATCCTGCTAATCCTTATTGAAATTCCTGATATTAATCTCTAACTAACACAAAAAACCTTGCTATAGATTTATAGCAAGGTTTTTTACTTTTATTATGCAGACCTTCGTGCATTACGCTGCTTGTTATATTAAAATCTGTAGATACGAAAAAACTAAGGTAAATATAATATGAGCAACATCCATGTTTGTTTGTTTTATATTGTTTTTTATTGTTTTAGATGTTTTTCTTGTTTATTGTTTTAAAGAGTCGAGAAACGCACTCATACCAGATGTTCAGGACTTCTAACTATCACTTTTTTTGCGCAATCGATCACCTTTTTTGCGTTAACTATCACTTTTTTTGCTCTATCTAACACTTATTTTGCTTTTAACGCTCACCTTTTTTGCGCCGTTATATCACCTTTTTTGCGCTAAGTATCACTTTTTTTGCGTTTGAGGAAGGTAAGGACATTAACTATCACCTTTTTTGCGTTAGCTCCTGTCTTTATCCAAGTATCACTTTTTTTGTGTTTTCACTTTCATATTTTTCTTGTCATCTCCCAGCTATATAAACGATCACCTTTTTTGCGTTAGCTAAAACCGCATCTTAACTATCACTTATTTTGCGTCATTCTATATCCATTTCTCCTTAACTATCACTTATTTTGCGCCAATTATCACTTATTTTGCGTTAACTATCACCTTTTTTGCGTGTTTTACCCTCTTTTCTCTTAACTATCACCTTTTTTGCGTCACTTTCGCTATAAACTAACTATCACTCTTTGTACTTTTATACACTTCTTGCAACTAACTATCACTTTTTGCATTTTCCATTTGTAGAGTATGAACGTTAACTCTTTGTGCTTAACAGGAAGACGCTAACTATCACTTATTTTGCGTTAACTATCACTTATTTTGCGCGTTTTCCCCTCTTCACTCTTAACTATCACCTTTTTTGCGTCTCTTTTGCTATAAACTAACTATCACCCTTTAAGCTTTTGGATACTTTCGCAACTAACTATCACTTATTTTGCGCTAACTATCACCTTTTTTGCGTTTATAAACATAGCTTTCATTATTTACACAGCATGTTGAGTAATTGTCATTTACATACTATCACCCTTATGGTAGTTTAGTGATAGTTAATTTGGGGGGCGACATTTATGAGCGGACTAAATAGTCGAACAGGTAACGAATTACAAAAAATAGATATAAAAAACTGGGTGACAAAATCTAACGATTTAATAGAAAGTACATATAAACTATCTCTGCAGGAACAAAGGATATTACTAGTTATGGCATCTAAGGTTCAGCCTAGTGATGAAACGCTGAAGACATACAGTTTCGCGGCTAGGGATTTTATCGAAATCATTGGAAACAAGAAGGGGACTGGATTTTATTCACACTTAAAAGAGATAGTTAAAGGTCTACAAACCAAAGTCCTAACCATCAGGAAAGATGGGCAAGAGCGCGATTATAGTTGGGTCATAACTTCGATATACGAAGCTAATGAAGGTTACATAACACTCCAATTTCACCCAGACCTTAAAGACCTATTCTTAGAACTCAAAGAGAAGTTTACTACATATCAACTAGAGAACGTTGTGAGGCTTAATTCTGTATACTCTATAAGGATATACGAGCTTCTGAAGCAATATGAAAAGATTAAGAAACGCCAATTAACAATGGCAGACTTGAGATCGTTGCTAGGTATTGAGCAGAACAAGTATAAGCAATATGGGCATTTTAAAAATAAAGTCCTCCTGGTTGCTCAAAATGAAATTAATCAAAAAACTGATATCCGATTCGAATTCAATGAAATCAAAACTGTAAGAAAGGTAACAAGTATTGAGTTCATCATCACTAGTAATAAGAAGGCTATCCGTCAAATAGACACCGACAGCACCGACTCATCATTAAGTGACCATAGAACGAGTAATGAGAAAGACCGGACCGATACTGACAAAGATGAAATACGTCAAATCGCATTAGAGATTGGAATCAAATTAACCGATAAAGTAATTAATCAATGGCTATCGCACCCAAAGGAGAACATCCTGAAGTTGTTGGAGACCGTTAGATATAAAGACGATATCGCAAATCCAATTGGATATATCACTACGGTGTTATCAAGGCAAGCGGATGCTGAAGGGGCGGTAAATTCAACTTCTACTAATGAACATATCGATCCCATTCAGAATGCTATTGATAACATCGTGAAGAAGTATCGTCCTAAAAATAAAGTTGCCAAAATCGATAGCTTGCCAGAATTCATCATAAAAGAAACCTCGGTTGAAGAATTCATGAAAATCATGGAGCAAGACGCTGCCGAATATACCTGGAGACAACATAAAGAAACCATTCTAACTGAAGTGAATAAACAGCGAAGAAGTATGCAGTATTCCTAATAAAGTATATAAAAAAGCAGATGGTCACAATGTCCATCTGCTTTTTCTATTAATTGTCTATCTAATTTACCTTTGCTCATTAATAGCCATTTTGAGTCCTCTCAATAGTCTTTTATCTGCATTAACCTTATCAACTGTTAGACCAAGCGCATCCAATGCAGGTTCGATATCTCCTGTATAACTGTATTCATGATTTGCAAGCTCATAGGAAAACATCTCCTTAATGAACCCTTCTCCTGTAAGATCTCCTTCAATGGCTTCATTCATTTCATTATCATGTCTAGAACGCATTTCGCTGAGTGCTTCAGCATCTGTTCGTCTTATAAAACCTCCTCCACCAACTGAGTAGATCTTGTTAGTATCATTTTTGGTTAGCCCAAGCTTTTTCATGGCTGACTCAAATTGTTCATTACTGAAGGCGAACACCATAGGAAATTTCTCCGATTCCTCAAGTTGCTTTTTTGTTAATGCGCGATAAGTTTGTGTCATTGTCATGTTTATTAGTCTCCTTCTAAATCTAATGATTTTATTTTCCTAATAATATCACCGTGTAGAAAAAGTGGTGAAAACATATTTAGAAGATTTTTTGCAAAGGCACCATTAATAGACAATTACTCTCAGCAGCATTAAAAAAAGATGCTATATTAGCACCTTTCCCTCAACTAAACCCATAGAGGTATATTAACTTGATACTCTCTCCTATCATATACGATCATCCTCTCTTTCGTAATCGTAAATTTCATCTTCGAATTCCCTTTGTAACTGACTTCTTCCCAGCTCAAAATCGATTTCATCCAGTTCAATATCGTATTGACCAGGGTGACCCCAAGCTCTCATATCGATTGCTTTTTGTTCTAATTCCTTTTTCCTTTCATACTCTTCTCTCCAACTATCTCTTTGAACCTCTCCCGAAACAACATAACTATTCGAACTATCGCCCCCATAGTCTTCAAGCCAAAATTCTTCCCTATCATCTTGGATGTCAATATACTTTTGGTTATACGAAAGACCTTTCTTTTTCCTTTTTCGGTGACGGTTGCCTCGAATAGTAATGAAACTTGCACTAATGAACAATCCTAGTGCCCAAATGATAAAAATGGGAGCGGCAGCTATCACTATTGCTCCTGGATCTTTAAGGATAAAACCACATATTACGGTAGCTAAAAACATAGAACCAAAGAAAGCAATCTTTCGCAATTTTGCGTAGTATGCCCTAGTTTTATAATCATCTTGTGAGGTTATTGGGGTAGTTTCAGGCAATTCATCACTCTTTTTCACGCCATAACGCTTAAGCATTTCTTCTTTATATTTCCTATCCTTTTCCGACCTCTTATCAAACTCTTTTTGATTCTTTTTCGATATCTTCTTATCTTTCTTCCTCCACCAAACATCAATGTACTCTCTGTTAAAAGGTAGGCGTTTCTCCCTTCTGTTAATATGTATTTTTGCTCGAACATAAATAAAGGTCCTATAGCTTAACTCTGCGACCAACGGTATTACCAACCACACCACATAGAGAGAAGGTGAAATCATAGACATTATCATGAAGAAAAAGAACCATATCACTAACTTTACATATATCATCATATTGAAGTAACGCCACCCTTCATATATTGGAGTTCAGCTCAATTATAATCTTACTGACTGAAGTATAGAATTATTTTACTGAATTTTCAGAACAAATGGGTTTTTAGTACCATGATAGATAACTATTAGCCTTTTAAGGCTAAATAATAAATGGAAAATACTATAATTAATGAATTATTCAAAGAAAAGTCTTTTCAACGGAAGGAGTGAATAAATGAAAGAACTAGAGTTTGAACAGTTGAAGAAAAAAGTAAATGTGCTTGAAAAAGAAGTAGAAGAACTAAAATCCTCACTGCACTTGAAAACTTCAGAACAAATTAGCGATAGCTCAAAACCGCACACAAATAAGGTTTCCACTCAGACAGCTAACAGCAACGATTTACAGAAATCAGTCAAAAAAGAACCTGTAGATTGGGAAAGGCACATAGGACAGGTATGGTTACCGAGAATCTTCCTATTTGTTCTCTTACTAGGGGTTGTCTGGGGATTCAAAGCAGCAACTGATATGGGAGTGATCACTGATTCTGTTAAGTGTATTCTAGGATTTTCAGTTGCAGGACTCCTCTATTGGCTAGGTGGACGCGAGGTTCATAAAGATAGGCGAGCATTAGGTATTGTTTTACTAGGAGGATCAATCAGTCTTCTAATGCTAACAACGTTTGCAGTCCATTTTATTTATGATTATATTTCGCCTACACCAGCATTTCTTTTAAACGTAATCTGGATCGCCTTAGGTGTAGTAACTGCATTAAAGAAGAACTCTCAAGCATTGGCAGTCTTCATCACAATTGGAGGGTACTTAGTTCCGTTCCTTATCGATAGTCCTGAACCAAACATTTATGTATTTGCAGGATACGAACTAATCCTATCTTTGGCAGTCATATGTTTAGCTAGATGGAAAGACCACACTGTTCTATTTTACGTGGCATTTGGATTACTTCACATTACATATGCAGTATTTAACCTGCTTGCACCTAATAATAATGATGTAATTTTGCTAATAGGTATTTTGATACAACACATTGCAATTTTGACGCTCTTCATTCCTAAAGCACGATATAGTAAACCTGCGATGAGGGCGCTATATCCTAGTTTGGGACTGACATTATTATGGAGTTATTCAATACTGAATAGTGAACAATTCGACCTCACATTGCTTGTTTCTGTAATGGTTTATGGAATTCTATCCGTTATCTTTACAATGAAAGACCATGCTTCTATGAAAGCAGGTATTGTTTTATCCATCAGCTCGCTCACGTTTATGATTTGTTTATTAAGACTATTTTCTATTGAAGAAGTTACCACACTATTGCTGATACACGGTGTCATTAGTATATTTTTAGGCTATTCTTTAAAGGCTAATTTACAACTTTATTCCGGTTTGGCTATCTATAGTATTGCAGCACTTATCACACTAAACCTAAATATCTCTCAATTCCTCTCCTACGAAACACTCTCATGGATTATGTTAATCATTACTCAATTTATGATCATGAAAATTGGAAAGGACTATGAAAGAAAAGAAGTGGTTTCTGCATTGGTAAACGTAATGGGAAGTTGTATATTGGTTAGCCTTTTAATCTTCATTTCGAAGCTTAGCATGGTAGTAACAGGCTCAATGTCTTATAACGCTCAACACCTCTTCCTTTCACTTTCCTGGACGCTTTATGCGATAATGATAGTAGGATATGGAATCCTTAGAAATAATAAGAAGTTGCGTTTAGTGGGCATTGGTATGATGTTTTTCACATTAATTAAACTGATCTTCGTTGATTTACCTGTCGTATCAATATCTGTAAGAGCTCTCTTATTTGTAGGTCTTGGGTTAGTAGGAATAGCATTATCTAGAATTTTCTATCGCAGTAATAAATAATCCTATGAACGGGGGAAATGCCGATGAAGATTTTTATTGGTCATTCAAGGGACATGGATTATGAAAAAGAGATTTATGAACCTATCAGGAATTGTGCTATCTACGACATGTTCACTTTTATCTTCCCGTACGAAAATTCCGTTCGTCGCAATGCTTCTAAAAAGGATTTGCGACAATACGACTTGTTTATTGCAGACGTATCTTCTAATTCGACCGAATTAGGAATCGAATTGGTTTGGGCAAAGATGATGAATGTTCCAATACGCCTTCTACATAAAGAAGGTACGGACCCATCACCTGCTTTACATGAGCTTTCAGAAGCCATCGAAGAATACAAAAATGAAGATGACTTTGTTAAGAAATTAACATGGTTTGTATACAAATTCGATTTGAGTCAATGTTATACGATTAAATTAGACGATTAGTCAAAGTCAAATAAAGATAGATATATTCTATACAAAAAGCAGCAGAACGCTTCTGCTGCTTTTTTACGTTCGCTCAACCAAGTTGACTTTCCTAGTAATTGGACTATAACTTTTACAAGGTGGTGATGCGTATTAGAATTTTGTGGGACTTAGATGGAACCATTGTTAATACTGTTCCTAGTTTAATAGATACATTCTGCATATTTGCTGAAAAACATTATGACATCCAAGCTGATCGAAAGGTGGTTGAGCGACTGACCAAAATAAATTCTAAGGAGCTTTTCAGTTATTATTCCATCAAACAAACTGACGAAAGCATTGAGCAATTTCGTAAAATAAATCGAAGTATACCTATTAACGAGCTTCCCCTATTTAATGGGGTTAAAGATGTATTAATGAAGAGTGAGCTCAATGTTTTAGTTACGAACAGAGAATGTTCCTCAACAGTAAAAATCCTAAAGTTTTGGAATTTAACAGATTTATTTGCTGAAGTTATTTGTGCAGATGATCAATTTCCTAAAAAGCCGGACCCAAGCTCATATGAATATGTTCACGGAAGATATAACATTGATTTAGTTATTGGCGACCGAGAACTAGATTTAATGCCAGCTAGACCTTTAGGAATCAAAACTTGTTTGTACAACAATAGAAATGTTGAGGCTGACATCCACATTTCTGATTATGGAGAATTGCTCCAACATCTACACCGTTAACAACAAAAAAGCGAGAGTTTTTCTCGCTTTTTCATCTGGTATTATTTAATTTTTGGCAGTTCTAATTCCTTTATTGCGTTAACTTTAATATCAATCTTTGCAAATATAAAAATTATAGTAGTAGTGAACAAAATACTAAATGTCTCATTGTTAACTAACGGAACCACACTCACAATAAATGCTGCGGGCAACAAAGTGGTAAAGATAAACTTAGGAAAAGTTGACTTGAATTCGTTAACGATCCGCTTCTTGTGCTCCTCAAAAATCTTCATGGATTTTCTTTCTATTTCGTGAGGATTTACTTCAGACTGTTCTATTTCTTCAAGCCTTCTAGAAACATCTTGCAAAATCTCCTTCTTCAGCTTAACCAACTTTAAATCTACGATTTTTTTAGCAAAAAGCATCATAAGGATACATGGTAATAAGAAGCTTAAAAATGCATCGTCCATCAAAATGATATATGCTAGTGCACTTGAACTGAAAAACATGAATTCCCAAAAACTAATTTTGTATACTCTTCTAATGATAAACACCAACCTTTAACTATCTTCCTTTATTATAATGCATTATCGCTATTTTTGATAATGGTAGAGTACCAAACAAGAATACTAGCAATAAAAGCCAATCCTCCAAATCAGAAACAGAGCAATTTCTCTTTATAACCCGCTACTGCATCGTGCAGCATCGGGATATGTGGTACACATATGATGTGTGGTCCACATATGGAGACTGCATTCATGTAAAAAGGCTCATCCTAAAAAGGATAAGCCGTTATAATTCATTTTCTAATTTATTTGGAAGGTTTCGATCTAAATAGAAATCTACTCACTGACGAATGACTTAAAAACCAATAAGTTCTACCATTACCTGTATCGACACTTACTCGTCCCTCAGATTCCTTTATTGTCCACCCCATTTCAGTGGCTAAAGTTATATTTTGTCTGACCAATCGTTCTCTAAATTGTTCTCTATATTTCTCATCCTTATCTTTGTATAAATGCTTTTTGAGTTGTAGGTGATTTGAGAAGACAAGGGTGTCTTTCGTATTTTTAGAACTATGCAACAAGATATACTTATTGCGCCCATCAACTGTTTCAACCTCTTCGAATGTAAAATTCTTCTCTTTACACAACTTTTCATTAACTGCCTTCATCTTTAACTCCAGTGCTTCTTTTAGCATTGCTCCAGTTAAAAGATGTTCTACTGCTTGATTGTTATACATATGATAACCTCCAAAATTTTTTTAGATTATATCATCAAATGAAGATTACAGATTATAATTCTATTGATTTCCCTTTGCATACAAAACATTTTCCCTTGGTGTACGAAAACGTAGTCATATATACTAGAAGTATTCCCCTGTTTAGCATTGGAGGCAGAGATTATGAAAGAAAAACTACAGTTAATTGTCCAAGGTGACAACGACAGTATAGGTTTATATATTAACGGCACCCTCCAACAAGAGATCCATAATACAGATAAAGTTGGCGGGGTTGTGAATGTACTATCGGAATTAATGCTACGCCATCAAATATATAGACTTGAAAAGTATCAGTTAACCTACGAAGGCTTTGCTATGTTCGAGGTAAACAATTTGAAATTCTTTGATACGATTGATAAATATGGTGAGAATGGTTTGGAATTAATAGATACTAAGGGATAGCGCCTCAATCAAACGTTTGTTTAACCGTTTTTAGCAGGTGAATCGCACTTCCGCATCGAAACTCTCCCTTATACTATTTAAGGAGTGATTTCATGGAGCACAAAGTACATAACATCATAGATGAAGTCGTTATCACAGCTAACCATAATCCTAATGGAAAAGTGAAATACCACGTTTGCTACGGGAAAGTCGATTGGGCAAAAAACGGTAAGAATCTAAAACCGGCTATCTTTATTCTAATGAGTTATGACGGGAAGATCAGTTATCAAACCCCTGCTCACTTAACACTTGATGGTGTTGGAGAATCTGATTTTGATAAGGTTATGGAAGCATTGAATTATCTAAAGAACAAATACTCTATTGATAAGAAATTTGTAGTGAAAAGTTATTGATAGGTACTTTTGGAAAAGTTTGAGCAACCTGAGATGAGGACAATGGTACAAGTGTTGTAAATACAACAAACCTTATGAGAGCAGAACAAAGCTACGATAATATATCGTAGCTTTGTTCTTTTTTACAATTATTCAAGACACAACTTTAACAGCCGTTCCCTATCTTAAAGTTAAGAATAAACTCTACTTATTAGGTTGCTTTCTTGAACGTTTTCTTACACTCCGAATAAATAACCATATAAAAATGATCGCATTCAATAGCAACAACAGTTTTATGTAGGGACCTTCTGCATAACTACTAGCAAATGCAATTAGAATAGATGACAATGCAATTCCTAGAGCTTGATAATCGTAATTACTATTTTCAATTTTGTTATTTATATGTTTCAAACCCATCTCTATGACATCTCCTTTCCACTATCTCTACACGTCTTTTTTATTTCCCTGAACCTAATGAAACTAACTAACATATGCTAATCCGCACTAAAGGTTACATATCTTTGGGACTATCTATAACAATATAATATCAAAATTAGTTGGAGTATTCCTTCAGATATCCAAAATGCGCAACTTTATAAAAATGTAATTAAATATAATTAAATTATAATACTCATTTTAATAAAAAAACATATTTTTTAACACAAATAGGTTTTTAAATTGTAAAATGGTTTTCGTGTTGATTAAGAATACAGCATAATAACTAACAACGGAGGAATCATTATGACAGCAAAGTTTGCAAAAGTGTTTTTATCGCTCATGTTATTAATGAGTATGATTATGGGAACAGGAATCAAAGGAGCGGAAGCCTTTTCTATAAGCGGTCCTCATTTAGAAGGGTCCTATTTAGAAGTTTCTCCCCATCCAACTACAGCGAGTTGGTCTAAAAACTCCGCTTACTCAACGGCATTAACGGGGGAACCAATTGAATTGTTAAAGCTAGAAGATGACACTATTTCAGTTAATCCTGTGATAGATGGAGACGGTAACATATACGTATCAACTAATAATCGTGATTTGTATTCTTTAGACCCTAATGGAAAGATTAACTGGCAAGTAAAATCTGAAGACTCTATTAAGGGCATGTTAGTTCAAGAAGATGGTCTTATTTATAACGCTTCTGGTGAACTTTACAAAGTCAGTTTGACTGACGGTAAAGAAATTATCTGGAAAGAAGATTATAAATATAATGTATCGTCTTATGCCCATGGATATGTAGGCAGTCCGATTCTAGATGATAAAGGTAACCTATTGGCTTTGAATGGTTATGGAATAATAGTTATTGATCCGAAAAGTGGACACATATTAGATAAGGTCAGCAGCCCCACCTCGTCCCCCTTCAATATTAAAAGCCTCCAAGTAAGTTCAAATGGAACAATCTACAAATACGGAGGTGGACTACAAACCTTCGGCTTTAATGCAGATAACCGAATCGAAGAAAAAGATAAACCTACTGATTCTAATGGATTCCGAGGAAGGTATACTTTATTACCCAATAACGAAGTAGCGATGTCCTCTTACTTGTTGAAAATCTGGGATGGTAAAGAAAAAAATGTATTGGACATCTTTCAAAATGACTCCGGTGGACAATCTACCTTAGAACCAACATATAACGTAGGTGAAGACACTGTTCTTGTTGTTTCTAAAGAACCCAACTCGCTAGTAAGCTTTAAACGTGATGGTAATATAAAATGGGAGTACCCTAACCATTTTGTTTCATCTCCTATTATTGATAAAGATGGTAACATTGTCCTTTATGAAAATGTAGGTGGGAAAATTCATTTAACAGTATTGAAACCGTACTCTACTCAGAATCTCAACAGAGTCGTTTACAGTAAAGAACTTCCGCTAGCACGATATATTTCTAGTGGAAGTGGGAGTGAATTGGAACCCATAATTCTAAAAGATGGTGGTGTTCTAGCAACAACATACGACCGTGTTTATAAAGTTGAAGGAAATGCCGAGCCAACACCAGAACCTACACCGGAACCCGCTCCTGAGCCGACTCCAGAACCAAACCTAGTAACAGTATTCGATGATGCTAATATGTATGACAACCCTACTTTCAATGACAATGCTAAGAAAACAGTTTATGAGTACGTTGAAAAGAAAGATGGTTGGTATAAAGTAATTACTGCTCCTGGTCATACTAAATGGATCAATGGAGATAATGCTATCGAAGGCGACATCATTACAGATGAACAAGTATTAACTCTTACTAGAGATAGCTTTGGTCATGTTAGTCCTTTCCATCACTCTGACAAGAGCGGTGATGTACTGAAAAAAGACCAACAAGTCACTGTTAAAGGGCAAATTGGTAACTGGTACTTGACTGACATTAACGGTAGCGATGTTTGGTTTAATCAAGACGCTTCTCAGGTTCACAACTTTGTTTACAATCAACTATACGATACTGCAGATACTTCCTCCCCTAATGCAAACGGAGGCGTTGCAGCGCAGGATCTTAATCTAAAAGATCTAGTCATTAAAGACAATGGTGATGTATGGTACAAAATCCAAACTTGGAAAGGGGACCTATTCATCCCTGGTGACGAGACAGGATTCCATTTTGTCGAAGACATGACTGCTAGTTATGACGTTGACACTAAGATTGAGTTCTATGAAACTCCGTTCAAGGAAACTCCTTCAAAGACGGAAGATACAGGAACGTTAACTCTAACTCAGAAATGGCAGAATTGGTATTATGCTGATGGGTTGGGATGGTTCCAATTTAACTAAGAACTATCGAAACGATGAAAGACACATTCTTAATGAATGTGTCTTTTCTTTTTATGGTGTAAAATAATATCATAATAACTTTATGGGAGATGATATCTTGGCTATTGTAGGTTACTCAAATTTTTCTTCATATAAAAATGAAATTCTATCTTTAGATAAGGTATCTAAGGAAACTATATTAACTGATAAATTTCTAATGAAACAAAGTGATGATCAAAAAATAAAAGTATACTATGCTCCATTCGAACACCTCAACAAGAAAGCAAAAGTTGTGATTGTTGGCATCACTCCTGGATTAAGCCAAATGATAAAAACCTACGAAACGTTATCCTCTTTAAAGGCTGCATCCCTTAGTGATGAAGAAATGCTACAAGAAATTAAAAATCAATCTAGTTTTGAGGGACAAATGAGAAAAGCCTTAGTAGAACTGTTAAACGAATTAGGTTTACATACAAAATTAGGCATTTCTACAACCAATGACCTTTTTGATGAACATTGTGACTTAGTCCACACGACATCAGTTCTCCCTTATCCAGTTTTCTATTACAAAAAAGATAAAAGAGAAGACTATAACGGCAGACAGACAGATGTTATTAATAAAGACTTTTTATTGGATCAAGTGGTAAGTCACTTGCCTAGAGAAATAAATACTATGCAAAACCCATTAGTTATTCCTCTAGGTGGAGCTGCTAACCAAGCCGTTTCCTATTTAGAAGAGAAGGGTTACCTCTCTAACCAAACCATACTTAAAAACTTCCCTCACACTTCAAGTGCGAACCGAAATCATATGAAGCCTAGATTTGATAAGCACTACGAAGAAATGCTGGAGACAATCAAAGAACATTTTCGCTATAAAGATGCTTCGAACGCATGAGATAGCATAAAAGCAAAGTTAAAAATTAAAGACGTCATATAAAAAACGGTCAAAGACATTAGTCTCTGACCGTTTTATTACACTTTTTTGAAATTAAATCTGATTACGATTTAACCCCCATTACGTCCCTCACACCATTTAGTAATACAAATTCGGCAGCACCTTTAGCTGTAACAAAACCCATATCTTTATGGTTTGGCGTATCTACGACGATCATACGATTTTTTAGAAAAGTGAATTGGATTCCTCCCCACTCAAATGTGTACTCCCTGCCAGAATCTACGTGGGTCTGAAGTCTATACGCCATGTCCTTAATCTCTTTCATTAAAAAATCATCTTTTTTCCCCATCCGTTTCCCCTCCTAAACTTTTACTCTCATTATCGCCCCTTTATATATATTAATACTTACTCCAGAGCAGTTTGTAGCAAAACATTGACTTACTCCATTGTTTCACTTAAAAAAGGAGCGCCTAGGAGGTGTTCTTTTGACAAGTAGACCGTTTCTTTCTCTCATACAGAAGCATTCTCTCAAACGAGGTTTTAGTTTCTACTCAGTTATTCCTGATTACGTTTATCGGGTCCAAAAAGGAAAAACATCCTTTATCATGCAGGATGTTGATCCAGGTCTGAATAGAACCTCTTCATTCAAGGTAACGAAGTCCAAATCACAGTGCTACTCTATTCTATACTCAATGGATATACCAGCGGTCGAACACATCTTTCTTCCCAACCCCACTTCTAATCGTACTGCAGAATCTTCATATGATGTAGCTAATCAATATTTCGAGCGATATAAAGATGTAGTCATAAAGCCTGATAACGGCGGAGGTGGTTCGAATGTACATAGGATCAAAACTATGGAACAACTCACTGAATGTTTGAATGACTTTTACGCTTTAGAAAAGAAAGTAGTCATTTCCCCTTACTTAGAGTCCCCTTTTGAGTACCGCACTACGGTATTGAATGGGGAACCGAGACTAACTTTTGCAAAAGAAAAGTACGGCTCTTGGAGGCATAACTTATCAGGAAATGGCGGAGCAAAAATAGTAAATGATATAAATGTTGAGGATCTAAAAGCTATAGAAGAGCTTGCTGTGAATGCTGCCAATGCTTTAGGGCTGAAATTTTGTACTGTTGATATATTTAGAACCGAGACTGGATTGCATGTGATTGAAGCGAACACTTCCGTCTACCTCTCCCACTATGCTAAGTTAGGAACAGAGGAATCCGAAACAGTAGGTACTATCTACGCAGATGCTTTAACTCTTCGTTATGAAGATGAAAAAAAGTAACGTACTGTTACTTTTTTCTTATCTCAGTTTAACAACTCTATTGATATCTTACCTCAGGAAAATCTTTGACTGAATCCTGTTCTCTACTGTTGTAAAAAAGAATCGGGAACGTATCCATTTAGGAACAGTTCCCGACCCTTAGACAAATATAATACTAGTTTCTTTGCTGAATGATGGAGTTAGCGATCTTCACCATATCTTCCTGTTTAAAAGGAGAATCTTGCTCAGCTGGGACGACGCTTTGTATCGAATATAAAGCGTTTTTATTTTCGCTCAACCACATCAGTCTCGATATCCCCCCACCTTCACTGTATAATGCTTTAATTTCGTTATCGAGTTCCAGATTCGAATCTTCCCGGAAAGATACGTCTATTCCTTTTTGGTCTTTAATATATAAATTTAGACGTCTCTCTTCTTCTGCATAATAAAAGTCAACACCGTTAGGTTCCAGTTTCGTTTCTGTCACCGCTTCAACTTTTAATATATCAAGAGGTATCACTTCCATGTTTGGAACTGTTATCTCATTCCTAAATTCCTCTGGGAGTTTTTCTAATTCAGTTTTCACTTCTGGATATTTTTCTTCAAGCTTTACTAGTTCATTTTCAGTAGAGCTGCCACCGCCAGTATTACAAGCAGTCAGGACAACCAATAACCCAAGCATCAGATAGAGTAGTTTTAATTTCATATGTATAACCCTCCCATTAAATATAACGAGATGAAACTGAAAAAGTTACAAATTAATAGAAATCCACTACTACAATACGTTTTGACATAGCTTTTTCTTATATCAACTTTTTCAAGTCCTTTAAAGCGTATTTTAAAGTAGCCACCCCAAAATAAAGTTTACTAGTCCGACCGCAGCCGCTATTCGCTTAACCTTCTTATTCGTCTTAGGTTTTAATAGTAGAGAGATTAAAAAACCTAAAGGTATATAAACCACATTAAGCGTTAGGGTGAACGAACCTAATAGATAATATCCGAATAACTTGATATATAGGAATCTCTCTTCTTCCCCTTTTTTCTTATACAAGAAGTAAATAGTACCTAATACAATTAACCACCAAGCAAATAATATGTACATGACAAAACCTCCTCTCCTTTCTTCCTTTTTGTAAGAAATAGAATACTCATTTCACGAAAAAAAGACCGATTGCGAAATCGATCCTTTGAGGTATCATTTTCTGTTCTTTGATCTTAGATACTGGATAAGGTTATTTCCGTTGAATTCCCCTATGCCTTCTAACACATATAGAAGATCATCCACTTTGGAATTATATAGTGATTCACCCTTTAATAATACTACTCCATCTACACCGTTTACTCTTGCCACGACATTCATATCTCTTCTTTCAACAACTTCAAATCCGCCCATTTTGACCAATTCCAAACCAGTTATCATGTTATTGAATTTCTGTTGGATTGTCATGTTATTCCCTCCAAGGTTTTTTCTATTTTAGAATGACTTTCTCCCAAGTCAACATAAATTCTAAAAAAATGCCTTGGTACAACCCTTACCATTTATTAATATTATTAAAATATATGTTTTATTAAATTATTAGTTTAATTGCTTGCTTTTGCTATGATATAATTCTTTTTAACATATTGTTTTCAATAATTAACAATCGCTCGCCATACATAAGACGCCAATATATCAATTCAAATTACAGGAAACAGGGAGTGTTTCAAGATGTCGGTACTAGCACCTGAAAAAATTCAAGAACAAGAAACTCAAAACCTCAAGGATTCTATTATTCCAGATTACAGCAAACACGAAGCTTCGTTACAAGAATCTCTATCAGAAATGTACAAACACAAAGAAATCATTCAAGAGCTGCAAGAGAAGGTAAAGATGTTCAAAGAAGATGCAGAACATATCTTAGATAAGATGGGGACTGACGAATATGTATATGAGTTACCTAATGGCGAATTCGCTATTATGAGAAAGAGATACACAACTAAAGAAAAATTAAATAAGGAATCTCTTGCTCACGCACTTCATATGTCTGTTGATGATATTAAGACGCCTTGGGACATATCCTTTTTAACTCACAAAGGTAAGCTAACACCCAAAATGGTTAAGGATCATACAGAAGAAGAGACCAAAACAAAGAAGAAGATTTCTAAGAGAAAGACTAATCCACTCAACAAAAAGAAACATAAAAAGAAATCATTTTGATTCAAGCTAATGGGAGGAGGACTTTTCTATGAGGGTAAAAAAGACTGACTTTACGGTGATAAAAGAAGCCGAAAGTGCAGGAATGATGGCATCTACTACCAACATCGTAAGACGTGAGAGAACCGTATTAACTGACGAGCTTAGTCTCTATTTTAGAAGATCATTTCCCAACTTCAAAAGCATGTATTCTGATGACGAAGCTGAAGAGGTTTTAGACATACTTAATACTTACATCAAGGAGTCGATGGAGAGGCGCCCATTAGACTTTCCGGTATCCTCTTCTACAGATGTTCACTTACTACCCATTTCTCAAAACCTGCAGCTAGAAGTAATGATCATGGATGAGTATTATGGAGACGGTGATTACTGCAAATGTGTAGAAATGGGCGCATTTCTGATAAATGAAGATACGACAAAAAGGGATGTTGACTCGCTCATACATTTCTTTAAGAAACTCTCACTAATATAAATAAGCAGAGCAAAGCTCTGCTTATTTAAAAAGAACAGTATGGGGCAGTTACTTAACTTCCCTTTTGTTTTGTTTCCAATGCTTACTTCTATTGGAGCGAACCTGGTTTAAATTATTCGCTCCTTCAGCACCTTTAGCATGGCATTCTCTACAAATGCCTTTTCTTCTATTCTTACCCTTTTTCTTGTACTTTTGACCGAGAGCTTCAAAACTCTTTCTTTTTTTATCTTGTCCACAAACACTGCATATATATTTACAATTCTTCTTTTTCCCCATCTACTCACCTCGCTTATTCCCCCTTATGGGTATAAGCGATATATCACAAAATTATCTCCTCGCAACTACTCACTAATCATTCTTATCATCAATGATTTTCTTTAGATCTTTGTAATCTTTAACAACATTTCTTTCGTGCATTGGGTTTGCTCCTTCTAACACAGCTCTAACGACTTTACCCATGCTACCGTAGTCTTCTCTGTAGGCTTCTATTCTCTGCATTCTAAGACGTTCTCTTTCCTCTGGATCTTGCAAAAGCCTCAAAGTATCTTCTAGAAATTCGAAAAAGACTTCGTCCTCGACATGGTATAGGTCGATATACGTCCCTGTTTGCTCATACTCATGCAACAACTCATTGTATGCATAAGTCTTCTTTGGAGTGCCAAGTCCTTTTTTATTATAGAAATCCATTTTCAAGTTATGTACTAATTGATTGAATCGAGTATCGGGTTGCAGTTCCCAGATCTGCTCAATAACTTTTAGAAACGGTGCAATTCTTTCTTTTTTTCTCATGGTCTATCACCCTCCATTTATTAATCCATTCCTCCGCCACCGGAATCAGAACTTCCACCACTACTACCTCCACCACTAAAAGATGAAGATGAATCACTTGATGAGTAATCGAAAGAACGACTTGCTCCCGCTCCTCCAGAACTTCCTCCCCAGCCAGAACTTGTTTGTCGATTGTCAGTTTCGTTATGTTCGCTATCCCAAGATGAGAAGTGATTTAAGTTCTGTTCATAAGGTTGCTGATGAGACCTATTTGTATTGTACGAACCCCTTCTGTTAGAGCTGTTGTGCGGTCCTACCGACTTGTTCGTATTGCCGATTGGCATTTTCTCTAGATTAACCGAATAGTGACGGTTCCGCTGTTTATTCCTTTTGCTAGAAATATCCTTGCGCAACCAAATAATACTTACGGTAATCATAGCGATAAAAAAGAAACCCCAAATCATAAGTTAAAGCCCCCTTACTTTTTATACAGTAAACAAAACATTCTGTAGGAAAGCAATGATGGGCTCATGCTTTTTCTTAACAAAGCTACCAAATAAAAAAACTCAGCATGATTTGCTGAGTAAGGAACCTATCTTCTTGTGTACGCTCTCTTATTTTCAAAGTGAACCCAATTGGCTTCTAGAATTTGTTCCTGGGTATCTGTAAGTAAAAACTGCTCTGTTGTATATGGGTTAAAATATATTTCTCTCATATCCTCTGGATTTACCTTCTCACACCCAACAAAGGTTCCTTTAACATAGGCACATACGCCCTTACGTTGCTTTTTAATGATTTCCAACCTCGGCTTTTGTTGAACACGGAACTCAGCATCTTTAAGCTGTATGGGTACATCTTTAGCGTACGCAACCACAATCCCATTTTTTCTTATCGAATATCCACCTTTATGCAGATTGTAATATATATGTACAACGTCTCCTATATTTAACTCTTTACCTTCTCTAATAATCAATTGATTTAACATTAATACTCTCCCCTCTCCACTGATCAATAATTTTTAAAATACTAGCACAAGGGTTTAATTTGAGGGAGAAATTCTATTTATTATTTAAATTTATGAAACCATAGGGCAACCAATAGCAGATAAAGGCTAGCCTTATAGTTGTAACTGCCATAATCATTAATACACCTCAGTATCTTCGGCTACCTCAAAGGGGTTTGTTTATTATGAACTGTCTATTTTGTATTGGAACTCAACTCTCATCTATAAGCTACCTAAAAAGGGTCTAGTATAAACCCTTCCTCTCTGTTTACATGTTACATATGTTTCTATTGCTTTCAGTGTTTCTTTGTTTAAGGCTTGAAAATATATTGATATGGATAGGGTTTGAGCGTTTTAAAGCTACGTATAAAGGGTTAATGGCTACTTAAAGAGGGTGATACGCTACTCAGACAGGGTAAAAGGTTAGTCATAAAGGGTGAAGGGTGTAGTTAAACGGGGTGAAAGGTGTACAAAAGGAGGGTCTGTCTATTTTGAACCATTTTTTCCATAGTGATAGGCTACCTAAAAGGGGTATTCGATAAATGAAAGGTTATAAGACCCTGCTTTCTACCTTTTGATAAGCTTTTTATTGGGCATGACCCTCTTTAGGTAACCTTTCTATATTGTTCTAGGTACCTATTCTCTATCGAAGCCAAGTCTCTACCCTCTTTAGGTAGCCTTTAGTTTCAGAAACGATACGAGAAAAAATTTTTTGACCCCTTTTGAGTAACCTTTAAGTTTCCTCTTCACCCCTTTTAGGTAGCTAATAGCAAACAAATCCCTTTACATCACCATCTGCAAGACCCCTTTTGAGTGTCCCTAATCTTTACCCTTCACCCCTTCTAGGTAACCTTTTCTTAAGGGGTTTTGAGGTGAAAAAATTGTCTAGATTTCTAGCATTCTTTGTACTATATTTGACGTAGAATCTCTCACGAAAGGGTGTCACTATGTCGACAGAAACTGAACAAGAGCAATTAACATTCGACTCTGAATTAGCTGAGATCAAGCCGCACTATGTCGTGAACCAGTCGAACGAGTTAATAAACTCAAGACAAGATTTGACACTTACGGAGCGAAGAATTATTTTTTCTCTAATTAGCTTGGTCCAGCCTGAAGATGAAGAGATGAAAACATACATACTTCCCATCAGAGAACTAGCAGAATTAGTGGGGATTACCGAAAAGAGCTTTTATGACCGTGTCGAAAAGACAGTAGATAACTTGCAAAGCAAGGTCCTCGTTCTCGAAAAAATAAGCCCCAAAGGAAAATTACTAGTAGTCGATAAAATAAATTGGATCCAACAAGCCACATACCTCAAAGGTGAAGGTTTAGTTCGCATCAAGCTTTCTGATGCGTTAGCAGAACATCTTGTGAAACTGACCTCATTTACAAAATACCAGTTATTTAACGTTCTTCAGTTGAGATCAGACTACTCATGGAGGATGTACGAAATCCTCAAGGAGAAACAGCCTCTTCAGAAAAAGCGAATCATTCGCATTTCAGAGCTTCGTCGTTTATTGAATATCCCTGATGACAAGCTTACAGAAACGAAGAACTTGAAGCGAGTTGTTTTGGAAAGAGCGAGGAAAGAGTTAAAAGAGAAAACAGATGTCTATTTCGAGTACGAGCCTTATAAAAAAGTTGGGCGCAAGATCGACTCTTACATCTTTTACATCTACCGAAATGAGAAAAACATCAGGAAGTTCCAAACAAAAGAAGCGGTTGATTTTGATGTAAGAAACCTGCTGAATCGATTAATGAAATACGGCATTAAACGCACGACAGCTGCTAGCTTTGTAAAAGATTATCACCCGAATTATTTGGAGGAGAATCTTACATATGCTCTCAGAATGACAGAAGGCGACAACAACATCAAAAACTTAGGCGGATATATAGTGAAGGGGATTCAACATAATTACGCAAACTCTTCCTACACCTATACGGAAAACGATTACGAATCAAGCTTATTTTCGATGGCTGCTGGAGACTATATTCAAAAGATTAAAGAGTTGAATCAAAAGGACGTCGAACGCTTATCAGAGTTATACGAGAAATACAGACAAGCCTTATTACAGGCTGCTAACAATGGTGATTCGGACACAATCAAAGAGTTAGGCTCTCAGCGAGACAATCAGATATACGCTACTCTAGATAAGATATACATCTTCCGTAAGAAGCACCAGTACCCACAACTTTCACGATCTGATTTTGAGGATACTAAGGATTTAATACACTACTTCCAAAAATGGAGTGACAGTGAGATCCCCTCTAAGATAGAGAAGGTATCCACGGTAAGCGAGAACTCTGAATATATCGATGTTCCATATTAAAGACGAATGAAGACTTTACGCAAAGTGCGTAGAGTCTTCTTTAATATCTCGCCCCTTTTAGGTAGCTTAAAGCTTTTGGATTTCTAACACAGCCTTTATCATAAACAAAACCTGTACCACCTAAAGATAACTCAACGGTGTACAGGTTTTTTAATTTAGAATGTCTATCGCTTTTGCTCTCCCATTTTTCTTAACCCAATACTTAAAAACAATAGGGCTAGTACGAATAGGTGGAGAGAACCTGAAAGGTTTTCCGATAATGCCTCTTCAAATATAATCTTTATGCCAAAAATTATAAGTGCGAGTATCATAACCAATATTGGGCTATGTCTCTTTACGAAAATACTTATAGTAAGTTTCTCATTCTTTTTCTTATATGAGTCCACGATATGCTTAATACTAATAAGTGCGCCGATTAACATTAGAAGCAACGCTGACGTCATTAAACCTGTGTATGTGCCGCTTTGTTCTGGAGGTAGAAACATTGCGATCGGAACCAATGCCAAAGCGACCATGGTAAGGATAATGGGTTTCATCATTTTCAACACTCCTTCACCCTAATTATGATGCTTCTTCACTTTATAGTAAAGAACTTCCTTATTCACAGCAAAATAAAAAAGCCAGATGGTTAATCCGGCTATATACTAAAATATCGCTTCTTATATATGAATCTTTAAAACTTGATACATTGGACTTTCGAACATTTTCCCTTTCTATTTTTCCACTACAGACTTCGGCTTATCTTCATCCGCTTTCTGCAGAGCCTCTAAGGTGTCTCCGGTAATTTGTGTAACTTCTCCTTTTTTGAGAATCTCTTCATTACTCATATTTTCTATCTTCATAACTGCCTCATCTTCTGTTTTAGCCTCTACCTCGATGTTAAAATCATTATAGATTGTTCCGTATACGACGAATTTCATTGTTATTCCTCCTCTAGAGTTTTGGTTTATTCTAATCTTCTTGCTCGATTTAATCTTCAGTAGCAAATCGCTTCTTATAAATGAATTCGAAGATCTTGATACAATTGTTTGTCCATGTAGCATAGATCTTGTCTCCACTTATTGTCATACATTAGGTACTCCACTTCGACCTTACTATTATCAAATGTACATTCCTTTTTAGAATGCAGTAGGAAATGACCTTGCATCCCTTTTATTTGATACGCTTTATCAAATTTGTTGGACTTCCGAACTTTCCCCTTTTCGAGGTTCGTTCTATATATTTTCTGACCAGACTTATCGAAGCTGATAATCTTATCGTTCTCGACAAGTTTTAAGAATAGATTATATATAAAATCTTGTTCAACCTCTTTTAACTTTCCATCTAAAGAGTTAATACCTGTTCTAACAGAATACAAAGCGCTGTCCGGCTTGTACAGATTGCTTTTCTTAGTTTTAAACTTAGAAAGGATATTGAATTCGATATCTAATTTTCGCTCATTTAATAATTCCTTAAACTCCTCTTCTGTATAGTTCATCACTTCATCGTAGGTATCAATTGTACGTAAGCGAAAGATATTGCTCTTTTTTAGGTTTTCCTCAATCTCTTCAACGCTTTCTTTCTTAATGTATCCAGAAACTTGGTCTGGATGAAAGTACAGTCCTTCCGCTCCACGGAAGCCCCTTTTAGCAGAACCGGAAAAGCGGGATTGCTCAATTTCGAAACCAAGTTGGTTTAGTTGTTTGATTGCTTCATTATCAAATTCTTCTCGATCTTCTTGATTATCCCAACCAAGTTCTCCTCTTCTATATGATTCAGTATGGATTCTAAAATAAGTTTTTACATATATGCTTTTATCCTGAATATTCATTTGAACGACCGACTCCTTAAGTAAAGTTAGTATTTTATGATAGGTAAACTTACAGATAAACCAAAGAATCGTTACGGAATAGAGTTACATATTCTTCTCCTCTTGCTTCCTCAATTATATTCTTTAACTTTCTTTTCAACTCTAGTGTACTACTGAAATGCTTAAGATGATGATAGTCTACAGAACCATCTGGTACCATGTACGTCACAGTCCAGGCACATTCTTTTCTGTATTTATCGAACTCCTCATAAGTAACATTACTGGACTTAGGAAAGTATCCAACTAAGAAATCCACTGACTCAATTCCTTGGTCAATTTTTAATTCATTCAGGTCTTTATATTCAAGGAACGTATCGTTATCCTCTTGAATAAATGTTGTGTCCGTAAATTTAGTGTTCATTCAATATCACTCCATCATATATAGTCTATTTGTTTAAAGGCTAACCTGTTCAATGTTGTAGAATTACTATTTACCTCAGTTGCTCACACTTCATTTTTTGGTTACACAATGTCCTCCTCATCAACGAACGAGTCGAACATTCCAAGGACAAATTCATGTTGAGGTTTCCCTAATTTTAAAGAAATCTTATAAGGTCTAGTTAGACATTTTATAAAAGCTTGTTTGCCTTCGATATTTTCATTTTCGAATTCGACTCCCACTTGCATACCTTCTAACGTGTGTAATTGATCTTCTCGATTAATTCCACATTCCATAGCATAATTTTCTACAAACGCAGATCTTTCGCAGAATACGGTATCACTCATACCTTTTACTGGACGGTGGTTTTTGTAATAGTGACCAACTACAATAGTCCCTCCATCATTAAAACCGTATCGCTTGTTGAGGTAGATTGCCTTAATCTTTGTAATCATTTCTTTCATAATTGTTGCCTCCTAAATTTTTTAAGATTATATCACCATCTCAGCAACACGTAAGAAAAGAAAACGATTTTTTTCAACTAAAAAAGACGCCGGTTAAGCGCCTGATAACTAATACAATTATTCTATGTGATTATCGGAATATAGGTCCACCTTGTGACCACTTACCCCTTTCCACATCCGAAAGGGTAAACTTTATTTGTATATCGTTCATTCTAAGTTGCTCAAAGACCTCTTCAATTGAGGTGATGAGGATGGTAGTATCATCTCGCACAAAACCCATATGTACCCCTTTATATTCCATAAATCCGCCTTGTAGCTCTAGGTCTTCCATAACTTTTTGTACTACCAGCCTTGGTATTTCATCTCGAACTTCTTTTGAGAATTTGTTACCTATTTCCGCGCACATTGCAATGTTCCAATCTATACTTTCCACCTGTCCACCCCTTTTCATTTTTTAGGAAAAAATCATTAAATTTAGTATGTGCCTCTCGAAGAAAATTATTCATCATTTCAATCAAAGGGTTACTAGAGTCTTCTTTGTTCAAGTATTGATAATATAGTAAGTGCCTATACTACTTAGTGTAATTTAAGAGAATAGAGTAATAATTAATGAAAGCGACTGATTGCGAGAAGTTGATATAAGCAAAACCTAAAATAACGAAAAGGTGATTGTCATTTTCATAAAGCCAATGCTCCTCCAACCCAGCTCTCCTTTTAATGATGAAAATTACATAACAGAACTCAAAGCTGATGGAATTAGGTTTTTATACTCTCACATCAATAACAAGATCAACCTATACACCAGGCATAACAATAATATTACTCGAAGATTTCCTGAAGTAATAACGAGCGGAATCCCTAGTGGAACCATATTGGATGGAGAACTCATACAAACGGATATTAATGGACACCCAGATTTCGAGTCATTAATGTCGAGATTTCACGTTACGAATCAGGCAAAGATAGAATACAAAGCGAAAACCGAACCGGTTACGTTTGTACCGTTTGATATTTTGTATTATCAAAATAAACCTGTTATGAACCTTCCTTTAATTAAACGAAAAGACCTATTAAATGAGATTCTACCTGAGGATACTGAGAGAATTATAAAAGTAAGATTCCAGGTGGGGAAGGCAATAGAATTGTTTGAGATGTGTAAACAACTAGACCTAGAAGGTGTTGTTATGAAACGCATAAACTCAGTTTATGAAACCAATAAGCGATCACATGCTTGGAAAAAAGCGGTTAACTATACAGAAGAAGTCTTTTACATTATCGGACAGCGGAAAGGGACTTATGGGTTGTTACTAGGCGAAGAAACGGACAAAGGGATGAGTTTTGTTGGGATCACAGAATTCGTCCCACCACATGCTAGGAAAGTAATTAATAGTTTCAAACAGGCATTGAGGAAAGAAGAAACAGCAGACATGATATACTTCGAACCTAAGCTCAGATGTACCATTAAATACCGCAATCGCACTAGTAATGGAAACCTTAGAATACCTTCTTTTACAAACTTTTACATTGAATAAGAAATAAGAACGGGCAAGGGGGGAACCCCTCTGCCCGTTCTTTCTAATCCCAACTAGAGAATTAGCATTTCCGCTCCATTTCCCATAATATTCATTAACTCCCTCTGATTCGTTCTTTCTATAAGGATATTTTTAGGGTCGTTTTCAGCTAATACATAATCTTTAAAATACGGTAAATCGAAGAAATTCTCTACTCCTTCGAACGCTTCCGCATCATAGTGTTTCCCTTCGAAGTAAATCCACTGATGAAACGGTGTCACCAATAACTTCTCGAAAACCTTTGGAATAGCATCAGAACCATTGTTAAGCTTTTTTATCGCGGCTCTGTCCCATTTCCCGATATTCTTTAACCTTTTAGGATTAATAGCATAGAGTTCTGGAATTGAATAAACTTGATCAATATTGATGATGACCGCATTAGGTACTTTCTTAGCAATAATCTTAGTATGCTCTTTGCAATAGCCACCATTAATATCAATAGGTTTTTTTAAGCCTTTTTCTCTTAAAAGCATACGTTTCTCTCTTCATAACTTTTTGGATATCCATTAACGTACCCTCCTAAAATTCAAGTCGTCTATATTGATGTCCATTTCATATAACTCTAATACTCTCAATAGAAAAAAGGTAACGAAAGGATTTTGAACCTCCTCGTTACCTCTTAAGTTATCTTCCTGTTACTTCGCCTGAGATATCTTTAATAGAAGCAATTGCTCCCATGATTTTCTGTGAGTCATATGGGACAACCATCTTATTATCAGACTTAGCGATTTCTTTCATTGCATTTATGGATTCAAGATTAAGGATCGCTTCATCTAGTTTCGCGTCTTTCAATGCTCCGTAGATAATCGTAATACGTTCTTTCTCTGCTTTAGCAAGCAATTCGATAGCTTGTGCTTCACCGTCTGCTTCATTAATCTGAGATTGTTTAGCTCCCTCAGAATCAAGAATTTGAGATTTCTTACGACCTTCTGCTTCCAGGATGTTCGCACGTTTTTCTCTTTCAGCACGCATTTGGGCTTCCATTGCATTACGTACATCAGTAGGTGGGTCGATGTTTTTCACTTCTACACGTTCAACCTTCACACCCCAAGAATCTGTCGCATTGTCCAATTCTGCTCTTAGACGCTTATTAATATCATCTCTCGAAGCTAACGTCTTATCTAGTTCTAATGAACCGATTACATCACGCAACGTAGTATTTGTAATAGCTTGTATTGCGCCATTCAGATCATCAATTTCATATACAGTTTTGAAAGGATCTGTTCTTTTATAAAAAGTAACAGTATCAATCATCATAGAAACGTTATCTGCAGTGATTACTGGTTGCGGATCACTATCTAGTCTTTGTGTACGAAGGTCCACTGTGTATGCAACCTTATCGAAAAATGGAATCATCCAATTAAAGCCAGCTTCCATCTTTTTGTGATATTTACCAAGACGTTCTACCATCTTTACTTCTGATTGACGAACAATCTTAATAGAAGAAATAGCTAATAGAAACAGTACAATACCTAAACCTATTAAAAATATTTCAAACATATGTATTATTCCCCTCTCTCTTTCGGAACCCTAACATAAACCGTAGCGCCTTCTATGCGCTCTACCTCTACTGTCTTCCCCACTTCAATTTCGCTCTCATCTATTGATGCTGCATACCATTCTTCATTGTTTATTTTGACGTATCCCTTATCGAGCCCTGATATTTCTTTAATTACAGTCCCTTTCTTACCGACGATTGCATCGACAGCTGAAGGTCTCTCTTCCTCACTCTTTTTCAACATTCTTTCTAACGCTGGTTTAAGAGTAAATACGGATACAATCGATACAACTATTGCGATGAAAATTAGCCAGGTTACATCATCGATAAAGAAAGCTGCAATTGAAGCGGCGACTGATCCGATTGCAAAGATAATCGCAAACAGTGCACCAGCCCCCATTAGCTCAATCGCTAAGAAGAACACTGCGATGATTATCCAGAACATTGGAGCAGAAAAATCTAACCACATAGTTTCACCCCCATTACAAAGCCTTCCATTTAATCATTTCATTTCGTTTAATAAGACTCTTTCAAAATAAAATGGAATATTTCTCGTAGTGATAGGAACAAAACGTTCTACTTTTTCACCAATTTAAAGGTTTTGCTTTAGAGTAGGTATATCTTGTAATAGGAGGTGTTGTTTCTTTGAGCAAATCTAAATTATTTAAGTGGATTAGTGGAGGGTTTGAAGCGTTGTTAGGAATCCCAATACTTGGTGGGACGCTTGTGATGGGGTTCTTCTATATCCCACTACTCATAGCTTTGGGGTTACATATTGTTACACTTATCCTTTCAAAACAGGAAGGTACATCAAAACACGGAAGTATTCTAGGTATTGTTACATCGTTTATCGCTGTCATCCCATTTGTAGGAATGACCATGCATATCCTTACAGCAATTCTTCTTATGGTAGATGCCAATAAACAGAAGGGTTAAGAAGAGTTCATAAAAAGATAGCAACAAAATATAAAAGTGCTCAGAATCCTTTGGACTCTGAGCACTTTTTCGTACTAGAAAATAATAACTATAGAACGGTCCTTGTGAAATCAGCCTCCACCAATTGAAACGAACGCATTACCGAGCATGAACCCTTTACCCTCCTATGGAGCAGCGAATGCTACCTTTCTTATATCTGAACTCTCATTTGTATAGACAGTCATAAACAAACCTTCGCCTGTAAGGACTTTTTTACCAGCGCTTTTAAGCTTCCCAATCAGTCCGCTATTTCCTTCTTCAGATCCATCTCCGAATATTGTTTCTAACCCTATGCCATCTTCCATCATCATCATACTGCCCGCTTCTGCAAGAACAGCTTCGGACGGATCTAGTTCTATTTCTACAAACTGTATATCATTACCGTGGACTTTGTATTCAATCTCATGATTTGTGAACCTCTCCAACTAAATCAAATAGATTTTGATGGAGCATCCCCTTATCTAAAATACAACACAACTTCTCGCTGTCTAATTCCCTTCGGGAACTATTGTGCCAGATGGAGGTTAATTAATGTAGACAAAGTTTGAGATGTTCTTTTTGCCAGTTCAGGAACTTTTGCCTGAAGAGACAACCATTTCTTTTCAGAAGTGGTTTTTTGGAAACTTCGTATAAAATAACGAGAACCGATATTATAAGCAGCTGATAGATCAGCGTGATAGACTTTTCCAGTAGTGAATATGGCAAGGTCTTTTTTATGGTTACGTTCGACCTTTCCAGAGCCATCAAATGCCAATGCACTTGTATTTCGTGGATTTATTCGAGAAATTCGCATACCTAAATAATGTACCATTTCCTCGACTTTGTTCTGAATGCCTGTCTTGCGCCAACTGTGTAGTTTGGAGCGAAGCTTCTTTGCGCCATAGAACCCCTTAGGGGTTTTCATTATTCCCAGGTACTCAAACACGATAACGTCGCAATCATATTCGTGAGCGAATTTTACGATTTCATGGCTGGTGTTATTAACAATGTGTTTTTGATAACCATTTATTTGTCGCCAATAGTTTGGAGCACTGACCCAACCACTTTCTCGTTGGACTTTGCGGAGTTTGTTCGTCAATGCATGCAATCGGTCTTTTTCTTTAGGTTGATTTATAAAACTCCGTCCTAAGATAGTGCCTTTTGAATCCATAACCGAACAAACAGCAGAGTTCGTTAGTCCTAAATCTACTGCACAAACCTTTTGTTCCTGTATTTTCGTTTTGCTTAGTTTTACTTTATTTTCATAAGAGATCGAGAGAAAGAACTTCTTTCCTCGTTTAACAAGCTTAGGATTATGTTCTTTCCAATCCCAGATTCCGCGCTTATAGAGGTCTTGTTCTTTGAACTGAATATCGATCCAAACCCAATCATTTGCTTTAAGTACCTTGATTTGGGCAGAGGTGTCCCCTGTGCGTTTGAACATATTATCTTTATAAAAAACAGGAAACTCCTTGTGTTGCATTTGTAAGCGCGGAGAGTTCTTCTTGAATTTCTTCCCTTCGGAACGTGCGACCTTACGCTCTTCCTCCCAGTTTCGTAAGTTAGAGCGAAAGCTCTTTACCTTACCAAAAGCCGAAGCAATAGCACTTCTCCGAAAATAGGATGGGAATTTATAAAAACGTTGATTAAATTCTCGATATTTTGGAAGGGGGTTTGATTTGGTTGTGTGAATGAGTTTTTCAACAGCTGGTACAATTGATTTTGTAGATATGTCTTCGACATCCTTAAACTCTTCGTTAATGACCTCGATGATAAAACTTAATGCTTCGTTGTAGATTTCCAACGTCGCATCGAAGATGCTGGCGTTGTTTGTAATCTTATGTACAACTGATTTCGCAACCTTCATAATCAAATCCCCCTTTCCAATATTTTCTTTGTGTGATAGTTTTATAGTATCAAAACTAGATTCAGTTGTAAATCATTAGGGGGTCTTGTATGAACAGTATAAACAAGAATAGACATGCACAATATAAGCTAACTTATCATTTAGTTGTTGTTACAAAATATAGGCATCCATGCATATCAGAAGAAATCATGAATCGGTTACGTGAAGTAACAAAAGCTTTATTTGATAGATGGAATTGTGAAGTCATTGAAATGAATGGAGAAGAGGATCATATTCATATTTTATTTGACGCACCTCCACAAATTAATTTAGCGAATACCATAAATAGTTATAAGACCGTTACTTCGAGATACATTAGAAAAGAGTTCCCGAAGGAACTCTCTAAATATTATTGGAAACCTTATTTTTGGAGCCGAAGCTACATGGTTATAACAACAGGTGGCGCAACAATTGAAGTGATTAAAAAATATATCGAAGAACAAGGAAAATAAGACCTTAGCGCTTAACCCCCACTAAATCAATCCGTTACCTATCGCAAAACATCAATTTGCGTAAGAAAATGATTATGTAAATGATAGATAATTGCATTAAGTATTGCATAGGTTTTTACTAAAATAAAAGTCGCATCTTAATCCTTAACGGATCAGGATGCGACTTTTATTTTATTCAAAAGGCTCATTCAATTAAAGCTCCCTTTTATGGAGGATCAAGTATAACTATCGGTTATTAATTAATGTTTTAATTGATAATCATTTCGGATGTACTCCTGAAGTTTTTTTTCGAATTTCTCAATAGGAAGATTAGTTTTGTTTTCCAATGCACTATAAAAGGAGTTACCTTCCGAAACATCATATACTATATCTTCAATGACACCAATACTCTTTAATTCCACCAACATTCTTACTCCTAAGTAAGCTTGATGATACCTATCTATCGCAGGCTTACCATATGCATCATCCCACTCATCATGCGTATTTAATTGATTAAATTTAAATATCCGATTATACCCTTCATAATCCACATCAAAATTATCTTTTAAAGCAAAATAATCCGATACCCCTTCGTGAAACCATACAGGAATTTCTGAATCTTCAATCCCTTTCTCATTTAAGTACATAATAAATAGAAAGTGCATATATTCATGAGGTAATTCACGAGAAATAGCCTCATTTGGAACAGGAAGATTCAATGATTGTTTTTTTAAATCATAATAGGAGCTAATTCCAATGCGGTCTGCTTCATTTTTTCGGAACTCTTCTTTAGTATAAAGATTGACCTCAAGTTGATGTTGATTTTGTAGTGTAAAGAAGTTTTTGCTTTCTTTTTCATATAACTTCAACTTATTTTGAATATCATTTACGAATTTTTTCTCTACATCTTTACTAAAATTAATTGTAATGTTATTACTATTTTCTACATCTTCATTAGCAACTAATGTAACAACTTCAATATTTTTTCCATTATGTATTGTCCAGCCGTCACTCAATGTAAAATACGATATTGCTAAGCCTATAATTAAACCACCCAATATTGAAACAACCTTTTTCATTGCTTCCCCCTCTCTTACATACAAGTAATGGTTTTGCATATAAAGTTATTCGAGAAACCAATTCTTATGTATGAAACAAATAGAGGCGTTATCCTTCTTAGATCAACGCTCCGATTGTTGGATTACTCCTAAGTTGTATCTAACTACAATTTTAGCATATTAGCCCAATATTATTGCAGGAAAGTCGTCGAGAACCTGCCTAATTCACTAAATTACTCTTAACAAATTGAAGGGTTAAATGCAGGTCAATTTGTTAACATACACTGTCTATTGTAAGGCTACAAATTCGAATGCAAATTCACCTGCAAATTTTGTTTCGATTTTTATTTGAATCCTTATATATCAAATAAAAAAAAGCCACAGATTGCTATGCAATTTGTGGCGCATTTTAGTCTGCATTTTCATTGTTTGTGATAAGTAACGGAACCCGTTACAATAATATGTCGGTCTCTATCTATTATTTTCACCATTGTTCCAAATCCCACTCATCAATATTAAGTATCTGAATGTTTTCTAGTTCAGGCTCGGAACCATTTTTGTTAGGTTTGTATGAGATGATAATTTCAAAGTAATCTTCATTAGCATCCATTCTGTAAATGTTTTCGTAAACCATTAAGCTCTGTTCATATAATTCCATAGAATTAAGTTCTTCATCTGTGAAACCGTAAGAGAACCTGTCAACCTTCTTAATGAACAAGTCTCGCACATCTTCATTAAAGTTTTTCTCGGCGAACTCCTCAGCATTACTCGCATTATCTAAGTCTACAAACGACTTTACATATTCTAAATCTTGTTCCTTTTGACCATTCAAGAATGCAATACGGTCAGCGTATTCTACATCTAAAGCTTCCCTCTTTGTAAAAGTAAGAAGACTTGTATCTAGATTTTGGCTATCTTGAAAAGGACCTATATCATTTACATCATAGAGAGTGCCATCTTTAGCTAATACTCCAATATAACTATAGCTAGCATCCACATCCGCTACAGACACACCTTCATCGACCTTAATTTCTGAAACGATATCTGTTCTTTCATAGAGATAATATAATTTTTCATCAGCAACAACCAACGAAGCACCTTCCAACTTATGATGATCGCTAAAAGCTGTTACTTTTGTTACATTTTTTAGTCCCTCAATTTTTTTCAGGTCATCTTCTTCAAACGAAACTTCTTGGACTTCATCTTCATCTTCAGGGTAGAACGAAGATACATTAATTGAATATAAGTCCCCACTCTCTGCAATTACATACAATGTACCTTGTTCCTCAATGAATTCCATTCTATTAGCTTTAAAAGGTAATTTGGTAGGCTTCGCAACAATCTTTTCCAGGTCTTCTTCATCTTCCCTTGGATAGAACATTGTTTGATATAGCTCATTACCATCATTTAAGACAATTAAATGATGTCCCCCTATATATTCAATATCTTTTGCATCATCGATAAGGTTAGATTCGTACATTTTTGAATCAGAGAAATCTAAATCATAAAAATCTCTTCGGTGATAAACATTACCCTTTTTATCTAAAAGATCTGCCCCTAAGTCGCTTAGTTCAACTTTTACAATATCTTCTACTTCTTCCTCTTCCCAGATAGCTCCTTTTCCATAGAGAACCTTACTATCTTTTGTTATTAGACTTAGGACGCCACTTAACTCTCCCTCTATTGAAGCGATATTGTTTACTCCGCTAGCAATATCATTAAATTCGAAGGGATAAAACCCATACCTATTAAGATGTAATTGCCCTTCTTCATTTAATGCGAATTGTACTTCGTCGTCTGTTGAAGCGAGCTTCGTTGGATTTATAACCCCATCACCTTTTGAATCGAACATACCTCCGCCATTTGAGCAAGCTACTAGGCTCGATAAGATAACTGTCATAAACATTAGTTGTTTTACTACTCTCATGCTGTTCTCCCCTTATAATTATGTTTTTTTCACATTATCCATTTTAATATAAAATCATATATTTTAGTAAAAAAACTATTTAAAACCAAAAAAAGAGACGTTAGTCAAACGCCTCTTTTATCTCATTTTGTCTTAAGTTGGTATACTTTTTGTCCTTCTTCACCATAGCCATGTATCAATCTCACTTCGTTATTCAAAATACATAGGAGATACTGCGTACTGTAATTTTTCGGAGCGTAACTTGTATGAGCTCTTTCTGAGTATGCACCATAACGATATTCTGAAATTCCGTTTGCTTTCGATTCAACTTCACCTAGGACTGACCGCACTACATCTTCCTTCTTCCAATGGTTATATCGTGATGATCCCCATTTTATGACCTTTCTTAGATTCGTTTTTGTCGCTCTGATCGTTTCGTCAACAGGTAGTTGAAATAACCTGACTAACTCTTCGTACTTCTCCCGCTCAACTCTTTCCTTTTCTACCCTTTGTTCTTCTTTAAATTGGTCTGAATTCTCATACCTTTCCCTCTCTGCCCTTTTCTTCTCTTCCTCTTCTGCAGCATACCGATTATATTCTTCTAATGTCATTCCTAACTTATCTGCTTCCTTCTTTAGATGTGTTTGGACGATTTGTTCAATTTGATCCTTAAACATCCTACCCCTCCTATACCTTCGCTTATTATCTATGATAATACCTGGTCCGCTGTTTTGGAGAATTTTTTCACTTAACATATGTATATCTGTGATAGTAAGTGCACATCACACTACTAGTAAAGTGATGAGCACTTACATACAAACCATTGAGCCACAAAAAAAGACCTCTTATCCAAATTGAGGTCTTTTCTTAGTATAATTTCCCTTTATTTTACGAGGGAAGCTCCCCTCTTCTCATACCATTGGAAACGCTGTTGAAATTTTTCTAAATCAAACATTTGAGGAGTGTAGAAACACCCTTCCTCTTCTGAACCTTTTTGTACAGCAGTGAGCGATACATCACCGTCGTTAATGTTGTATTCTTTCTTGATTATTAAGTATCCTTGAGAAATGTATTCTTTCCAATTGTGCTTGGTAAATAGCCCCTTAAGGTGTTCACAAACCTCTCGACCGCCAGCATCATAACTTCCTTCAAGGATGTTTTTCACCTTTAGTTCTTCTTGCATGTGTTCCCAAACCTCTTGGAGACTAGGTCTCTCTTTTGAAATAAACCCTAAATGGATCTCCTTACGATAGTCAGGGAACTTAATATCTACAATAATCGTAACTGTGTATCGTTCAAACGTTGCTTTTAATTCTGTCATTTAACTCACTCCTAATTCATTTTTACAATTGTACAGTGGATTTCCAGTTAGCGGGAAAAATATTATCTCTAAACGAAATAAAAGAACCTACCTAATTGGTAGATTCTCAGAACTTATATCTTTCCTTTGTTTAGGTTCTTAATGGAACGTTCTACTCTCTGTCTCTCACTTTCGAACCATTTTACCAAGTTTTTTCTCTGCTTGATATTAAAAAAATACATGGTCAATGCTAAAAGACACAAACCTATTCCCAATCCACTAATCCAAAAATTCTCGTAGAAACCCGATGTTGCCATAGTTAAAAATGAAATGATATTAGATAATATGGCAGCACTGTTAAGGATTAAGAGAAATCGTTCTCCGCGCTTCATCTTTCTAACTCTTTCTTCTTTAAGTTGGTCAATCTCTACCAAAACTTCTTCTAATTCCTGAACGCATTGGTTTATGGCACTCGTTCTATTGCTCATATTTCTCCCCAATCAAATTACTGACGTGATTTATATATTATTTTAAATAATTCTTACCTCTTTTACAATTTTTTATTTATATTTCCCGTTTTCCATACACCGTATTACAATGTAGAAAATCAAGGAGGTTGCTGCTATGCCAGACAAAAACGTAACTCTCGAAATGAAATATTTCGAATTAAACACTGAACCTGCAATTGGTACATTAGCTACAATTAAGGAAGGTGAACAAGTTCTGAAACAATTTCTTAATTTCTATCCAACAAAAATGAAACCTTTCGATACTCTTCACCATAATGAAGGGTTTTACTTGAGCCACATCGAAGATTTTGAGTTCGACAATTTGTTTACTGCTATCCATATGTATCGAACTAACAGATCCTATCACGAATTAACTTCTGAAGAAGAAGCATCGTTAGACAACCTGTACTAGAAAAAATAAAATTTAAAAAATAGGAGAGATTAATATGATCAATGCTGTACAAGAATACAATTTTGCAAAACTATATGTTAGACGTGACATCGAAGAAGAAATTATAGAGAAGTTCGGTTTCGACTATTTCTCTTTTGCTATTAGAGAGCTCGATTCAGGAGATTTCTTAACTCTTTCTGAACATCATATTAATGAAAACGAACAACTTCGTAATTATCTAGATGTAGAAGGTCCACAAGAAGATTGGGAATCAGATGAGCTTGAGGACTTAGCATTCTCACTGATAAATAGACTGACTAAGACAAAAAATGTGAAGACTATGATTCTGGTTGAACATCGAAATGTCCTATTACTTGGTTGAATCTTGATCGACCACTACGATAAATTTGATTGTTCCGGTTAGTAAAAATATAAGATATAAGACTATAAGAACCGCTCTCTTTAGGGTGGTTTTTCACTGTACTTGAGCGATTAATTAAAAAAAGCTCCGACAAAGTGTCGGGGCTTTTATCACTAAAATTTCCAAGATATATCGTCTAATTCAGATGCTAGCTTTTCCAACGTCTCTTCATCGACATTCACATTTGATAACTCGCGTTCTTCCTCATCAATAATAATATCAGATAGGTGCTTTCGAATAGCTGCTTGGATAAATGATGGTTGGTTTAACTGATATTTCTCCATCAATCCCATCAGCTCGTTCATTAATTCTTCCCTTCCTATGTCAATTTGGACGTTTTCCTCTTCGCAAATATCCTTTACAGTAATAACGTCGTCATCAGTCCACATAATACTATTTTTTAAACTTAGATCTTCATCTAAAGACAAATAACATTCTATGCCAGCTTTAGTAAGCCCTCTGGTAACTTCCAGCTCACATAACTCTAACCATAGACCGCAAACCAATACAGGACCTTCTCCTTTTAATTCTTCCGGTATAGCTGGGTTAATCAAAACTCCTGCTCTTTTGTCTTTTGACTCTTCCCAACTCGGAAGGAAGACGTCTGGTACAGATTCGAAACCTTCATAGATCCCTTCCTTATCTACAGTTGCATAGATACGATGACCATTTTCCTTTAGACGTAATAACTTCTCTTTCATTTTTTCTAGCTTTTCTTCATAGCGTTGTTTAACCACTGCTCGTTCTTCAGCTTCGTGACCTTCCATAATCTCATCAAAAATTTGCTCTTGCAGGTCTACAATAAGTATTGTTGCATTCTTAGGTACTTCTTTTGTTGCTAGTATAGTTTCCATTGAAATTCTCCTTTTAGTTTTATTAATTATAATATCTTTTCTCAAATTTTGAGGAAAAGTTTTCTGAAATCTATGGAAGACAAGCGATTCAGTAGAAGTTTTATTTCACCCTTGTATTCTTATTTCCAATTTTGTCCATACTGTTTCTATCAAAATAACAGGGGTGAAGATATGGAAAATTGGGAGACAATTGAGCGGACTCATATGCATTGTATCAATGAAGAAAAAAACCAATTCAAATTCTATGACCTAACGATCCAACAAGATAACGCGTTATACCGTGTCGTTGCGAACTATGGAAGAATTGACCGAGATGGTGACGGTGCCTACCATGTTTGGTATCAGGGTAATTCGTTCGAGGAAGCAGAAGGCGTCTATAATAAGTTAAGCAAGCAGAAAAGAAAAAAGTATCACATTGTGGATATTCCCGAAGCTCTTTAACTATCAGATTTGACCACGAACCATCCGTATATAGGATGGTTTTTTTCTACTTTTAGAATCCAGTGCTACACTATAGGTGTAAAAAGCGAAATAATATGGAGGTTATTCTATGTTCCGCAAGACACTTTTTTCTATTGATCCAGAGGGTGAAGTCTACGAAGGCTATACCACAGACCGTTTTTGGAACGGCTATCAATGCCCCTATTTCACTAAGGACGTCGCAATTAAGATTTCACGCGATGTAACCCAGGATGTGACGGATTCTTGGCATGAAGTGAATAAAGACGAAATGCATATTCTATTTCAAGATGATGCTGACGGTGAACCTGAAGTATACAAAGGCGAAACTATTCATGTTAATGGGGAAGAGATCCATGTTTATCCGATTGGTAATCATGTATGGGCTTGGCAAGAAGTATCTTCTAAATAAGAAAGGTAATATTAGACCAGTAACGATCGTTTACTGGTCTTTTTCAGTAGAAGAAATAAAAAAGGTACAAAACCGTATGGTCTTATACCTAAATTATCTAGTTTCTTAATCAGGCTATTGCCGTCAGTTAGCTTCTAGCTCAAACCAGCTAGATATTGTTTCTTTCTCATTAGCAAATTCAACTTCTTTGATGACAACGTATGTATTATCTTGCTCTACTATGATGTAGTAGCGGTTGTCATTAATGTCATCTAATGAATCTAAAATTGAGAAACGTTCTTTCTTTACAGTTCTGATCTGTCTAATTTCTTTCTTAGCAGTATACCAATCTTTTAGTATTTCCCCTCTAATGACTAATTCTTTACCGATCATGACGCAAACCCTCCTGTGTTGTACTTCTATCTTATATTCATTTTGGTTTGTCTCTCATAGAAATTTTAACATAACTTTATAGTGCTGTTATCTAATTATCTAACCCTTTATCAATTAGAATGAATCGCTCTCGATTTCGGGTACAGGGTTCGAACGCATATATCCTTTTTTAGCATGGAAGAATGTTGTGTGATTGCTAACAGTCCCGCTCTCTAACAGTTCGTTCAAATACACACTAACACCCATTGCAGCCATTCTATTTGTTAGCAACCTCTGAGGATCGCTAGCTACTATATCAGAACAAGCTACCTTTGAAGGAGCTATTTCTTCATCTTCTATAATGTCTGGAAACATTGTCGCTGCAGGTTCGAGTATTTTCTTCCCTTTCAGCTTTAGTCCAGTCACAACTTGACCAGACCAACCGCTTTCATTGTAAATTTCTAGTTCCTCTTTTGTCCATTCGTCTTTATCTCTTTGAGGGTAATCATCTGGAACTGTTGCTGCATGATTACCAACATCGATATACATTAAGTTTCCATCGAATTCCTCGAAGTATTGGTTAAATAGTTTTCTAGTGTAATTGTTATCGACACATGAAATCAAAATGGGCAGGAATGTAACATCTTGGCTATACCCAATCCTTTGATAGTCAATATTCAACAAGCTATCTAGTTTCTCAATTGTTTCAATAAAATCGTCTGAGTAACTCGATATATCTACCTGGTAACTTCCTCTATAGCGTCTTGCAAGTACATCTGCTTTTTTCTTTCCTATGTCTTTTTCAATAAATAACTGATTGTTTAAGTTCTTGGTTTCAATTACATCGGGATCTGCGATAAGGTAATGCCCTTTCGTATTAAAAATCGAAAGCATTTGAGCAATTTGTTGAACGAGATATCCTCCGGTTCCACCGCACCCTATTTGTAGGATATATGGATAGAGTTTCTTTCTGTTAAGTATTGTTGTGTTGCTTTTGAGTAGATCGATTGGTTGGCTCATTATGATACCTCCACTACAGATAGATTATATTGCTTTGTTACCGAATTATAAGGGCTTTCAAATACATCAGCAGGATTCAACGGGATATGTTCTTGGCTTTTTAAATCAAACGTGCGGACCGTAATTTGAGGAAAAAGTTCATCTGTCCTTCCGATGATGGCGTAAAGATATGGCGCCCTTTCGGTACGATTATCTTGAGCGGAAGGGTTCGCAGCCATTGAATGATGCGAATGAATCTCCATTATTTTCTCCAAATCACCCTCTACGATCTTCATAGCTGTAACTGCTGGATCTTCTGTTCGTTCTACTTCATACCTACTTGCGTTTTGTTCAGGAATATCTAATATAAATTCTCCATTTGTCGATGAATAATAAATATCTGCACACAATTCTGTGCCATATGTATCCCCATAATATTTAGCCATTACAATAAAGTCTGAAAGAATGGTATACGGAATCTTCTTTTGTATAAAGGATAAGCCTTCATCATATGATGAAGACTCCTTTTTGGTATGAGTGTCTGCGCCTTTTTTTCCTGCTGTTGGTACTGGGATAATCATATTTTTCTTCTTGTTATAAACGACCTGGCAAAGGTTCTTAATCAACTCTGCAAAATCCTTCTCAAGTCTTTTTCTAACATCTTCAGCATTGATCTTTTCGAATTTCACTTCATCTTTTCGTTTCCTTGGCAACCCCTCACGGATTTCTTCTGTGCTGAAGTAATCTGTAATCGGGATGTCCTGAGCGTGATAACGAATTACCGTTTCGTCATCCACTTCAAACTCATCTTTTTTGTTTGTTGTGGCTTTAGAAGTTTGAGGTTCGGGCTTCTTATCGCCGTTATTTGCACCATTAGTTGCTTCTTTTTTAGCCTCTTCCCATTTCTTGCGATTTTCCTCTTGTTCTTTCAATCGTGCTTCCTCTTCTCTTTTTCGTTTAGCCGCGTATTCATCAGTGATCCCCATATCGAAAATATCTGTTTGGTTTTTAATATCCATTAGTAATTCCTCCTGTTTAGTTAATTTCAGTATTTAGTCCAAAAAATTCATCGAATGTTTTATCCATAGATACTAAGTAGCTATCATCAAATTCATTATCATTCATTTCAGCAAACAGCGTTCTTAGTTGTTTACCAGTGTTGGTCATGGTCCCGTGATCATTAGTGAATGGGGACCCGAAAAACAGCTGATGAAGGGATTCCAATTGACCAATATCTTTAATTGGTGGAAATGCATTTAATCCCATACACACCTTCCCTGACGTATCTACGTGAGAGTATGGGAACTTATACAATGGAGTATCGCCAGTCATCCTTCTTGAACCCTTTACAGATACAAGGTGCATTTCTAGCACTTTTTCATCCTGTACCACGTATTTTGCAATTAATCTCGGAAACCCAGCATTGTACTTGTCTCCGAAGTAATCAATCGTCCAATTACATTTAGGAATTTCAATAAATACTTCTTCCTTTTTCTCGTACTTATTTGAAATGTACTTAATACAGTTCCTAGGTAACATTGGCGTTTCGACCATTTTATCCATTTCAATAGACGTTGCTAGAGCTTCCACAAGCTCCTGGAGTTCCATTTGGTACTCTCCTATAGTGATATCTCCGTTTTTCTGAATTACATCAACGCATTGATTGATCCTACGCAACTCGTCGGTTATCGTGATTTGATACTTCATTTCCTTTTTCATCTCCTTGATCGATTTCTAATAAATAACGGAAGACATCCCTACGTAGACCAACAACTTCTTGGCACAATTCGTGCAACGCCCAAGCATAATCATCGATACAAAATACCACACCATCTCTTGATGGTAGGATTTTCACAACAGCTTCAGTCCATTGAAATCCTATAGTCTTTAAACGCTGACGCAATCTCTCTTCATATCGGCTTTCGATTAATTTTTTAAAAGAAGCGTCTTTAAGCACAATGATATGTTCGTGACTTTTTTCTCCGACTATAGCATCATACTCTTCATTGGCTTCAGCATCGTGATAGGAAAAGATATTTGCAGAATCAAATAACTTATTACAACCTTCTTCTAATATCCTAAACCTATTTCCGTTATCGTAATGAACATCTTCCATGAAGTCCTCAAAACCTTTCACATCAACCCCTTCATCATGAAATAACTTAAGCATGATGAAATTTGACGTCGTTGTTTCATAGCTTGATCTTTTATAAATATCGAATTGCATTATTGAACCTCCTTAAATGAAGTCATCTTCAAGCTCGTAACTTTTTTCGACTTGATAGAGTTTCGTTATTGCGCACTGCATAGTATGAATCACTGCATACGGGTGCTTTGAACTCAAAGTAAAGGTTTCATCCTCATCTTCTTCAGCATACATAGGAACGATTTCAGTAACAGCGTCAAAAGCTCTGTAGGCATCGTCCAAACTGAAAGAGTCAAAATCGACTTCTTTTGTCGGATAGAGATTTATTACATAATCCAATGCTTTAGCAAAGCCTCTGTCTGAATCACCCTTGTCATTAGTTTTTCGAAATGGTTGGATTTGTTCGTGGAATGTGTCTAACTTAAATAGCATCGTTGGACCACCTCTTTGTTTTTTACAATTCTAGATTGAGATTTTAATTTTGGGGAATTTTATATCAACTTTTGCTGAATTTATAAGAACCTCCATCACCCTATTGATATCTTCAAGCGGGAGAAGGAAGTTATGTCTATAGTTATGGTATGGGTAGAACGCGATTAGAGAGGTAACGATAATAAAATACAAAAGAGCAGACAGCTTGATAGCCATCTGCTCTTTAAATTATTAATCTATATCAAATTGTAACCATACTATTCTTATACAAAGAGAGAGAGTTAAGAAAGGTTACTTCACATGAGATTTAAAACTAGCATATCCGTCGTCCGCCATAACGATACTACCGTTCACCACGCTAGCTTCGTCAGAGGCAAGGAAGGCTACGACATTCGCGATCTGTTCCGGTTGAATCATCTTCTTAGTAAGCTGTTGCTTCGCCAGATAATCCCACATTCCCAGTTCTTTATAACCTTCCACAATCTTAGTCTCAACTCCCCCTGGAGCGACACCTACTACTCGAATCCCATAAGGTGCTAATTCAAGAGCGGCTGATTTGGTCATCATCTGAACAGCCCCTTTAGCGGCATGGTATCCTATTACACCATTAGAAGCCATGTAAGAGAACACCGAAGCTGTATTAATAATGGAACCATTCACCCCGAGCTCTTTCATTCTCCGTGCAGCTGCAAGGATTCCGTAGTAAACACCATGCTGATTAACGTCTACTACCTTATGATAGTCCTCTGGACCATGCTCTAATAATGGCTTGTTCACACCGATCCCAGCATTATTGAACATGGAATCCAACGAACCATACGTGCTTACGGCAAATTCAACAAGAGCTTCGACTTCTTTAAAGTTGGTGACATCTGTTTGCTTAAACTTTGCTTCTCCACCTTCTTTAACGATCAAGTCGACAGTCTCTTTGCCCCCTTTCGAGTCAAAGTCTGCTACAACAACCTTTGCACCTTCCTTTGCAAATTTAATTGCAGTAGCTCTTCCTATCCCGCTAGCACCTCCCGTAATGACGGTAACCTTATTTCTTAAATCCATAGCATCACTCCTTTTTGTTTAACACCTCCACTATAATCATTTTTACTATTTTGTGTGTATTTTCTATAATAATCTAACAACCAATGCTAAATATCGACCAATTGGGCAAACACAAAATTCTCTCTTATCGATTTGATAGGAAATGTCGAATTTCTTCGATTGTAATCCCCATTCCTCTTGCTTCGACAATTAACCTCACCCAATCAGGATCCAATTCTATTTTTTGCTTTTCTGACATATAAGTCTCGACCTCCGATACATTCCTATATTTTCCTTATAGAATATAACAAATCGTTTGCTGATTTTGTCGTTTGATGTATTATCCGAAATTTAGTAAGAATTGTAATAAAAAAACCGGGATATCCCCGGTTAGACTTCTTGTACTTCAGAATTTTTCTTGACCCATTCAACAATCTTTCTTAAATTTTCTTTATTAGGCTTAGAAGTCACTTTATTTTCGAATCGTGACAATCCGCTTCGAGAAATACCAATTTCTTTTGCAGCTTCAGCTCTACTTACTCCCTTTACCTCTCTTACCTGACGAACCACTTCAGGCGTAATCGTCTCTGTATCGGGTTCAATTAGTAGAGTCAGTTGTTCTTCTTGGTCCACAGGCTCTTTTTTCATCATATCCGAAGGTTCAGAAATTACTTCTGGGCTTGGGAGTTCTTCTACAGAACCCTTTCCCTTATCATTGTTTTTACCTTCTAGGTCTTTTACATCTAAATTGTATAAACGAAGTAATTCTTCTGTCGGAGTAATAATTACTTTGGCTTTCATCCATAATTTTTCGAAGCTACCTTTCTTTCCAACACCAAATTCGTCTTCATCAAGTGGTTCATTGTACTCCCAATTTTCTATGATCTTATCTTCTACTAACGTATCTAGTGCTGCTTCAAACCGCTTTCTGATTTTCCCTTTGTTTTTCTGGAACATTTCGCTCTCATCTAACCCCATAACCTTTAGAAGACCCTTTTCCCCTCCAACACTAAACGGTCTTTCAAGGTCATTTTTAGTAGAGTTCGTCAATCTTATCTTCCACTGCCAACTTAGGTATCGGGTTAAACGCTTTTCATATTTCTTTCTAACGGGATCGTAATGCAAAGCTTTCTTTGCGAAGTATGATGTGACTTGCTTTGCACCAAAGAGGTTATTTGCCATGAATGCTCCAGGTTTTATCATACACTCATATATCCCGATCGGCTCTCCCTTCCGGTAAGCAACTCTTCTAACGCCGATATCGAATAATGGATACAAATCAACCGTTTCAATATCATCCGACTCAATCCTTTGAGGATTCATCACAACGTTAATAGCTCCTAACGCTGCCATACTTTCCATAACGCGGTCTCGATCTTGCTTCCTATAGCCAACTTGATATCCATCTTCATTCGTTCTTCCTTTTAGACCTCTCATATTAAGTGCATCATCCGAATGGAAATGTAACCAGTCATCTTTTTGAGTAGTAGTTTCCATCCATAGAACTGTAATGATATCAAAAATATCTGCTGTTAAATCGTTCATTGAAGAAACCGCATTTGCTGTTACTTTATCCCATACGGTCAATTCATCAGCTGACATATCTCCATCTCTTTGTCTTTTCCCGCCTACTTCTATTACAGCCATAATCTCTTTGCTGTTACGACCTCTTCTGACTTCTTTCCTCTTAATGCCATTATCTTCAATGAAAGAATCTTTACTGATAATGTCTGATATTTGGTAATGCAAGTAATGAGAACCTACTTTCATATGTTCCTTACTCATTATCTCTTGCACCTTCTCTTTATTACGACTTGCAGTGTTACGAGTTTTCTTCACAATCTTACGTGCATTCTCAAATTCTTGTTTTATGAATTGTTCCATATCATTAAGTAGCTGATCACTGTACATTTGCACAACATCTTCTACTTCTTCAATATTTCTATCCTGCTCACTCAAGTAGTTATAAACATATAATGATAGCGCCGTAAACGAACTGCTTGTTGCAGACGCATCATTTGGATCTGACTCTCTTTTCGTCACATAAGTCTCCCATGTATCTAACACTACGCTCTGATCTTTATATAAGGGCTTTACTGCGTCCAGAATCATTCTATCAGCTGTAATTTTATTGTACGCCATAACGCTCACTCCCAACTAAACTCTCAACCTCTACTATTTTGCACGACTTCTATTAATGAAATAATATCATAGGGTTTGTGTGCAATGCACGCGTGCACTGTACCAGTTTGCACGCTTTTTATCATATTGTGCACACTTTAACTGTCCGGTGTGCACACTAAGTATTCAAATTTACACATTATTTACCTGTGTGCACGATGCACATGTGCACACTAAAATGCACATGCACACACCAAAAGTGCACATGCACACATAAAATATTCCATATCTAGTGGTTTTTGAAATTTATGCTTTTTTATCGTATCTTTATATAAAACAAATCTTTTCTTCTAAAAGCGATAATTTAATATTGAAGATAAATATATTAAAAATTAATGTTTTTAAATAAAACATGTTTTAATATTCAGAAAAATGTCGTAGGTAACACCACGCTACTGTTCACATTTCTCTAAAAAAATGACGTTATCGTTCCAATTACTAAAATCAAAAATGACGCTATCATTCCAATTAAAAAAAATTTTTGACGTTATCGTTCCAGTTCATTGCACACAAAATGCACTCAAAAATGACGTTATCATTCCAATTGGTGTGCATTTTATAACGTTGAAAATGACGCTATCATTCCAATTCAAGAACTTCTGCACAGTCATATAATATATGGTGAGTTAGATTTTTCCCTCTGTTGAACGCATGGCATAACCTTTACAAATCCTGTCATGGCACGTTTTTCCTGATGACCCCATGTCAAATAGGTAAAACGAAAGACTGACCTGACCATTTCCTAATAGTGTGCAATGTACATATACAAAATGACGTTATCATTCCAATTGGTGTGCATTTTATAACGTTGAAAATGACGCTATCGTTCCAATTGAGTCGTGCAATGCACGTAAAGAAATGACGCTATCGTTCCAATAAGATGCACATAGATCATAAAAATGACGTTATCATTCCAATTCATTTACGTATAAAAATGACGTTATCATTCCAATTCGGTTGCAATTTGAATGGCATAAAATCGTGCTAAATGTTGTATTGACGGGGTTTAGACGACCTTTTTTGTTTGCACACTTAAACCTGCACATGTCTGAAATGTGCACACTTCGTGCAAAAAAATGACGCTATCGTTCTAATTCGGAAATTTCACCAACTCCCAAACCCCTTGATATGACTGGGCTGAACCGCCCGTGCACGCGTGCATAATTCCCTTAAAGAGCGCCCGTGCACAGGAAATGACTTTGTTATAATATTTTCATCCTAGAGTCGACCTACTTTTAGAGTATTCGACTGCAAAGATCGTAGCTAAGATAGAAAGGAGGGAAACCAAGATGATTGTACTTTCCAATGGCAAATCACTACAAAGAAATGAAGAAACTCCACCCATCGTTTTATTTCATGGGTTTATGGAAGCTCTTTTCGATATTGAGCAAGATTACTCTTCTAATAAAGAAACGTTCGTCATTACAAAGAAGAGTGGCAATGTTCGCACACGCCAGCTTAACCATGTGACGAGATCGGACATTTACACTGCCATCATTCTACATACGGTATGTCACGCAACTACACATAATATTAAGAACGTTATGCTGTCTAACATTTATGAAGAACTATCTCAATGGTTCGAAGATCCAATCACGCTTCAGGACTTTATCAATTCAATGACTAAATTGAATAAGAAAGGTTTAATCTCTTATTCGAATGAACGTTTAAATGGTCGTTTCGATATTCAGTTGAATTACATAAAAAAGAACGAAGAGGATAAGGCTCGCTTTGTCGTTGTACACCCTGTTGTATTCACCAAAGCATTTACTGATCTTACTGTATCCCATTGGAAGGTCTTCCTTCTTGCTGCCCTCCAAACTGGTAAAGATAAAGGCAAAGTAATTACACGTAAATTTGACAATGAGCAACACGCTCATGTTCTTTATCGTGGGTTAAAACAAATCACACATAAGCAACAATCCTCCGATGTGAAGCGCATTTTGGTTGATTTAGCATCATTACCTATGATGGAGGGTCAACCATTACTAGGTTGTAAGAGTAACTCTGTAGATATGATTGTTCGTCGCGGTAAGAAATTCTATCGTGCTGATTTTGTATTGAACAGTAACTATGTATTAAAACATGAGTCTGGAAAGCATTATCACTTCCCTATTCAACCTAAATCCAAATACAAGCGCTTCTCCACTTTCTTACATAATCTTTTGGATGAGCAAGGGATCACAGAGTTTATGACTGTTGAGAAAGAGAACATCTTCCACGACATGCTTTACGCTTTAAAAGATAAGGGGAAGACTGTTACCAGGTATGTAGTTCGTCGCTTGGCAGCATTCGTTAAATCTAAAAAGCAATTCCACCCTGATATCGTTTCCTTTATCAAAGAAGAAAGTCGTACTAAACTTCAGGCGAAAATCGAGAACCTTGCACACACTGAAGGGATCTACGGTTGGATTGCACCTAATAAAAGGGGTTCTAATGAGAAGTATCGTCTATATGAATTCTCGAATCGCATGAGTTTCTTTAGCGAAAGAACGCTTCGTAAATTATTTAGAGCTGCAGTACCATATCTGAAATCTTATCACTCTGCAGACTCCAATTATTCTATTGATGATTACATCCACGGAGAAGATAAGGTGGAAACTGTTCTTCACCAAATTCCAGCATTATCAGCAGTTCGTCGCACAGCATTACGAAACAAGAAGAATCCTAAGGATTACATAACACTTGAAGAAACAGCAGTAACGCGATTAGAAGAAGGTACATCTGCATTAGAAGTTGGAAATTGGTTGTTAACCACAATTGAACAACTCCCTACTGTTGAAACAGCTCCTTCTATCACTAAAGACTTCAAGCTTGAAGAGTTTCTTATAAACTTTAAAAAACAAATGGCTTAATACCCTCTCGTTAAAAATACAAAAAACGAGGGGGCATTCGTGCTGCCCTCGTTTTTATATTGGTCCTTCACTTACGCTTCCTGATCCCAAACGCCAGCTTAAAAAGCATACATCTTTATTCAAATGTCATTTCAGAGCCCTTGTTAAAACGAAGGTCTCTTATTTTTTTATTCTCTATTCATAAAAAAACATAACACTTAATGTGAATACTGTTAGCACCCTTAATATCTATAAGGTAAGTATCACTTTGAATTGATCAGAGACATTCTCTGTTCATAAAAAAACGTAATAGAAATTGTGAGTAGTATGGACAATGTGTATTTAGTGGGTAAGTACCTTCATTTTGGGGATAAAAAGAGCGTATTTAATGTCGTTTAATTACTCATTAGTCTGCATCGAATACACTCCGTTTTTTTATGATTTATAGCGTACAAAAGTTATTTTAGTTGGTTTTATTATGATTAATCTCAAACAAGTTCGTTTTTTTAGGAGTAAAAGTAGTTTAAACCCAGTGGTAGCAAGGGATTGCGAATCCTATAAAGGTCTTCATCTTTAGAGAGGTCTTTGTTATTAATTATTATAGAAGTGTATTTATTATGCTGAAGTGACATAAACAAAATAATATTCTTAATTTCTTTTAATTCTCAAATTCAAAACCTTAAATACATAATGATTTAATGACAAAGAAATTCATGACACTGAACTTAACCATTTATTCGGATTAAGAACAGAATCTATGACGTTTTTTGAGAAAGAAATTTTTGGAATCGTCCTGATCAACTTATTTTACTACCCTATTATGGATGTTCTTATAGAATCGTATGTTGCTTTATACACGCCATAACGGTGATCGCCTTCGATTAAATCCTCACTATACGCAAAGCCAATCCGCTTTAAAATTTTATGACCATCATCGCTTATAGCGACCGCCCCAATCTCTTTAATCGTTCCACCGCTCTTATCAACCGTATCTAACTGTTCAGGAATTGAGAGAATTAGAGGTTTAGAGTACCTTTTACATTCACTTTCAGTTACATCTACAATAATAGAGATTAAATATAGATAGACGTCCCCTTCTGTATCGTAAGGTAATACATGGTTATATAACTCGCCCTCTTCCAACTTTCCAGTCATCACTTGATCATAAACTTCTTTTTCTAAAGGTATGAAGGTAGATATCCCTTTAACACCACTCTCAGTCTTGATTAAGTTATAAACTTTTGGGTTCTTCTTCAAAACGTTAAGCACAAAACTCTTCGAGACGTGCCATTGCTTGGGATAGATTTTGTAATTGAGTTCGAGCATTGAATCTACATCGGACTCCTGTGCAGTAGTGTTATAGATTCCTTCAGGTAGCATAAAATCTAAGTTCTTCTTCCTACAATCAAGCGGATTATTATTTATGTAGGTAACTCTTGCTTGAGAATACCTCTTTTGCAGAATGTTAGGTAACTCAATATAGTAACCTCCTCTGGTAAAGGAAACTACCTTTCTGACACCATCTATCCTTTTAACAAAGAACTTCCCAGGATAACGCTCTATGATAGGCTGGTCTTCTTTATCAATTAAGATATTATCCTTCTTAAATTTTGTCCCAATACTAAACACTACGGTTGTTTCGTTAAGCTCTTCGAAGTTAATCAAGCAACACCCCTCCTTTCGAAGGGATCATACACATAACATTCGGAAAGTGAATTTATCTAACCGTTTTCTTTTGGATGCTGTGTGAAAGTAGTGAAATTTTTTCACTAGTGCTCTAATGGTGACTTATACTCTTTAAAACAAGGAGGATAACTTACAGAACCTTAATAGGAAGTTGTTTAGAGCATTTCATAACCAATTTTAGAAAAGGGATGATAACGAATGGTAATGTACAGCATTTTGCCAAAAGAAGTATTAGAAGAGCGTGTTAAAGGAGCTGCAGTTGATGATGAAAGCATGAACATACCAGTATATAGAGACTTTTATTATTTCTCTCCTCAAGATTTTGCTGAACATGAAATAGGAACACAGTTTGTTATTGCAGTGGATGGAGAAGAGATCATCGGAGTCCTCAAATTCAAACGTTATTCTACAGAAGAACATGAATACGTACCAGAGCAGGATAGAGATGAGGTACACAACTATTTAGTGATCCGCTACATCAATACGCATAAGGATTGGAAAAGAAAAGGTGTAGCCAGAGGATTGTTAAAACGATTCAATGAGTTTTTAGGCTCGTCAGATAGTGTGGTGGATTCACCTGAAACAGGAGAAGGTCGCCAAGCGGGTATGCATAAGCTTAGAAAAGAGACGCTAACCTATGCTACATCGTATGACTGCTTAGAAGATTATCAAGAAGATTTCTATTTAGACCATCCTGAACTTATATAAGTAAAAATACACGGCTTAAACATTACAAAATAAATGATTGGAGAGGATCAGTATGACTGAAGAAAAATATATCGAAGCAATGGAAATCTTCACGATCGAACGAGTACACGAAAGGTTAAAAGAGGATCAGAAAAGCCTAGAAAAACTAAATAACTACAAACAAAAGCCAGATGAAGTAATTCAAAACGGGAGCGGGACAACAATCATTAAACAACCTACTTTTGAGGATTTAGAGCTTAATAGAAATGTACTTAGACAAAACATAAAGTTCTGGAGAGAAATTATTTCTTTCCACCAATCAATCGGCGCATAAGGTCTTTATATCAACTATGAGATTTTACCGAGGTTCGAGTACGTGGTAGAATCATGAAAACTACAGAGGTGATTAGATATGAGGAAATGGGACGAATTAGAATTAGATTCTATACCGCAATCACGGGACAGATACATCAAATTCTATGCCAAGATCATTGAGCGAATCCGCTCCAAAATGCAAGAAGATGGCATAACACAACAAGATCTTGCAGAAAGGACTGGATATTCTCAACCAAACATTAGTCGATTTTTCGAGCTCCACCCTACCCCAACATTAGAAACGGTATTTATTATTGTGGAAGTTTTAGATTTGAAAATAGAGTTGATTAGTAAATAATTTTAGAAAGTAATGAAAAAGACATCCATTTATATTGGATGTCTTCTTAGTTATGAGATTATTGCGCACTAGTTGAATAATTTATCTGCTCTTTTGGTCTCTCCGGTACGGTATTTATAGACTACATGCTCTTTTGTGAATTGAGTGGGTGAATGAAGTCCACAAGCGGCTGCTAGTGTATAAAGACCTTGGCGCATTGTAATAAGGTAATTGGAAGTTCGGAACCTCTTTTCACTCACAACTAACCCTCTCTGTAAGTTCTTTTTGTGTGTAGCTATCCCAACTGGACACGTATTCGAATGACAGGATTGAGCATGAATGCAACCTATACTTGTCATAGCGGCTCTAGCGACATTAATTAAGTCAGCTCCAAGTCCAAGGGCTATTGCCATCTTATCACTCGTAGATAGCATTCCAGACGCTATAATCTTTACCCTGTCACGAACACCATATTTTGATAGCGTTTCATGTGCTATAGCCACAGCACTGTAAACAGGTAATCCTAAAGAATCAGCCATTTCCTGATATGTTGCTCCACTTCCGCCATTTCCACCATCTACGGTAAAAAAATCAGGTCCTTCTCCGGTTAATGCCATGTACTTCGCAATATCTTCCAATGAGTTATCGTTCCCGATTACAATTTTAATTCCTACTGGTCTTTCTGATAAGCGCCTTAATTTACGAATGAATTCGAATAGTGATGGTACATCGTCAAATTCTTTGAACCGATTTGGGGATTCAATCGTTTTACCTACTTCTACACCACGAATTTTGGCTATTTCTGGCGTAACCTTCGAACCTTCTACGTGACCGCCCTTGGTTTTTGCGCCTTGCATAAGCTTAATTTCTATGGCTTTTACCTCAGGTCTTGTAGCGTTATCACGGAATATTTCATCTGAAAAGTTCCCATGCTTATCTCTAGCCCCAAATAAGCCCGAACCTATTTGAAAAATAAGATCCGTTCCTTTTTCATGTAAGTGCCCTTCATCAACCATTTCCATAACTGTATCCATCACTTCTTCGCCAAATTTCTCTATTAATCCGAAGTTAGATAGTAACCTCTCATTTTGAATCGTGTGATAAATCCTGAGCTTACTTTTATCAGTAGGTTTCTCACCAATAGCTGTATACATTTTACTTAAATGGTATGGAGATATACTCCCTTCACCCGTATTCATCCAAGAACCACCAGCTATTGCTACCCCCTGCGCTAAAGAGCGGATCGCAGGATTGGATAGGGCTCCAAAACTCATCCCGCCTATGCCTACTAATCCTTTAACATGAAAGGGATTCAAAGTATTTCCTCCTATAACTACAGCGTTTTCTTTAGTGAGGTACCAAGGCTTAGTAGTAGCGGATTCTCTTTTTTCTTTTCGACTAAATTCGCCTTCTTTGATGATCTTATATTTGAAAGTTTCAATTACTTCCTCGTTATCTACTTCAAGTTCTTCTACGTTTTTAGGAAACATTGTATTGGATAGATAAAACCCAGGCTCATCAAAATCCCTTACAGAACCGAAAGCCTTTATTGTCTTTCCGTACTTTGAAGCTTTAGCGATTGTTTCTGCTGTATCTCGATCAAAAGGTTTACCTTCTTTATCGTTTAAGAAGAAATACTGGCGAAACGGCTTCCCGATAAATTCGAATAAGTAACGAAGTCTACCCATTAATGGATGTGTACGTATAACGGCATGTTGCCTTTGATTACGATCTTTTATGTAGAGGTATACAACAGCCCCTATCACTAATAGTGAAATGAATGCAGTGGGCGTCAATAAAAACAAAATGGTCTTTTCGTACATGTCTGCTCTCCCCTTCGAAATGTAAAGGTATTTCACTAAATAGGTTTCTGGAGATTAGCAGTATTCCTTTATTAGATTCCCGCTCTCAAACTTTTCAATTAATAAAACATAAACCTAACAGATTTGGTGCAAGAACTTGCAGTTGATATCTCAGACCTAACGAAACCTAACATTTTTGGTCATTATATAAACTCCGAAACCAAAAACGTTAGGTTTATAGTAATGAGATTAATATGTCTGTAGAACGACGGATAAATTTTCGAACCAAAAGTGTTAGGTTTAACCACACATTGCTCCTTTAATAGCCGAATTAGAATTAACTGATATGTATTAACACCAAAAGTGTTAGGTTTAGTAGTTGTTTCTTTCTTAATTAAATATAAATCTGTAGGTTTGCACCAAATATGTTAGGTTTGAATAATCAACACCAGATATATGTTGGACATACGATATGTTTGCAAATACACCAAAAATGTTAGGGTATCTAGTAAGTGATACTTGATAGGTCGAACATAGTTTTATAGTTTTAACATATATCGTTATAGATATTTAAAGTTATATTGTTTTAGCTCTTTCGAAACCGGCGCCATTAAAGGGTTTATGAGGAATATCTATAACAAAGTTGGTTTGGAACCTAACAGGGTTGGTTATGAACCTACCATTCTTGGTGGGAACCCTAACATCATTGGTGCGGGATTATAACGTTGTTGGTGTAAGGCATAACATTTAGGGTTTTTTCATAACACTTTTGGTGATAACCCTAACATCTTTGGTTACTCCCGATCCCAAGAATACGTAACTATAACTTAATTTAATAAATGTTATGTTTAGACTTCCCACATATTGCAGTTAATGAGATAATTTCTCTAATAGATGTTGGGAGGCGGAGTAGATTTGACAACGATAAACAAAGGTCGTAGAAAGATAAACGATTTAATCGTCCAATCTAACGACCTAGTGGAAGCATACTACGAGACAGACCTTACCACTAACGAACAGAAGTTAATTCGTTATACAGCAAGTAAGATTAAAATGAATGATACAGAACTCAGCGAATACACTTTCGAGGTTCGTGAGTTTGCTAATGCCTTAGGTGTTAGGAGTGGAAACTATTACTCTCAAATAAAAAAAGCTGCGGACCAACTGTCAAAAAGGCGAATACAAGTGAAATCTAAGCAAAAGATTGGTTGGTTCCCTTGGTTCCAAGGTATCATTTACGATGGGGGATTAGTACATATTCAATTTAATCCTATTGTGAAGGATCTTCTCATACAATTAGAAAAAAGGTTTACGAATTACTCGTTTGGGGTGATTTCTCCTCTTAAAAGCGGTTACTCTATACGCATTTTTGAGCTGTTAAAGCAGTATGAAAAAATTGGTGAGAGAACGATCGAGCTCACAGAATTGCGGAAGATGTTAGGATTAGAAAACAAGTATCCTCAATACCCAAATTTAAAGCAGCGGGTAATTAGACCTGCTCAAACTGAATTAAAAGAAAAGACCAAGCTCAATTTCGAATTCGAAGAAATTAAGCGTGGTAGACGCGTATTTGCTCTAAAATTTATCATAAATAGTAAATACGGTAATGAGCAATTAAGCTTGTTTAACGAACAAAACGAAGATGGATCCGTTAATGGAAGCTCTTTCGTTAAATCTGTTAAAACGTTACTCAATCAAAGGGATATAACCGTTAAAGAAGTCGATATTCAGAAATGGGAAGAATACGGATTCGACGCTGTTGCTGATGTAATTGAAGAGATTGAATCAAGAAAAAACATAAATAATTACTACAACTATATAACCAAGATACTAAGCGAAAAGAGCAAGGAATCTACCACTTCTCTAACTCCAAATAACAATGACCTTTCAGACGAGTTGATTTGTAGAGAGTTTTTTTCCACTAAAAAAAATGAGATTGGTCCTCTACCAGAGTTTATAATAAAAGAAAGTTTCATTCAGTTTCATCGAAAATTTGTTGATAGTACAGAAGACGAAGCGACCGATTTTTGGGGACGAAATTCAGAATTAATTGTTCAAAAGGTGAAAATGCTTGTAGCCAATAATAGAAAAAGAGCCTAAATATAAAATTGAGGCTCTTTCTTTTATAACATTTTTGGTGTATAACCTACCATCTACAAATTAATACACCAATAATGTTATAGTTCATCTACAACTCCTTGTGAAAACTAGTAACGCAAGAGATGTGAAGTAGCAAAGGGAGGAATGAATATGTCATTAGGAGAAAAGCCAAATCCTACAGGGTGGGAATCAATCGATACATTGCTATTGGAAACGTATCATGTATTTAATGAATATGAAGCGGTTAGGAAAGAAGCCGAGAAAATACAGTCCTCTGAACAACCTAAGAGTCCATCTGAAATTGATAAAATGCTAAGATGGTAATGACTTAACCCTTAAATCGGTTAGAGGTAATTACTGATTTTAGCTATTTAAAAAACACGAAACGAATAGCTCCGTGTTATAAAGTGTATTATCTAAGCTTTAGAGTGCACTCGCATTAGTAGTGTCGCTAAAATCCAATTTAATAAATGTAACTGAACTATTCTCTGCAATGATCTCTTTGGCACGCTTCTCTGCCTGACCAAAACTACTAAAGTGCCCCTCTTCGATATCCTCACAAGATTCTTGTTCCCGCTCATCCCAAATTCGGATGTCGAACGTCCCATCATCTTCTTTCACAATGCTTATGCTAAAAACATCCCCTTTTTCATTTTTCAACGTCTCTTCTAACATGCTATGGAATTCTACATACGACAAAGCTCTCAACATTTACTCCCCCTTAATTTTTTTTGATATGAATGTATACAATATATTCTAATTGACTAAGTTAATTTGTGTGAGAAAATGCGAAACAATCAACAATAGCCCTCACCATCCCTAGCTTGCTATAATAGGAATTGGAAGTTACCTTTTAGTATGAAAGGGAGGACTTTTTTTATGGAAGGTAAAAAGAGGTTTGTTTTCACTCAAGAGCAGGCGGAACGATTTGAGTTCCTTAGGAGAAAACTACAAGATTCGATTACTGCAAAAGAAATAGATACCTATTATGGGGGAATCACAGAACTCTTAGAGGGAGCAGAACATGAGGAGCAACAGTAAATCATATAAACACTTCTGCAAACAAAAATGCGTACACACCTTAATCTCTACAAACTTAGGAGGAGTAATAGATGAATGAAAAGATCCATGAATTTTGGGATTGGTTTCTGAAAAACAAAGATAAATATTATGAATTAAATATGGATAACGCAGATATGCTAATCAGTAAAATAGGAAATCGAATTAGAAGAGTAGATAATCGGCTCAGTGCGGTCTTCAGTGGTAACATTGATGAGAACGGAATAAGAGAAATTGTTATAACAGCTGAAGGTCTAAAAAAAGCGTTTCCGATTGTATTCGACATCGTATCTGCTGCGCCTGAGATGGAACGTTGGAAAGTCATCGCTCTGAAACCGCGAACTTCCACTCCTGGTTTAGTAAGCGACTTCCGAATTTCTTCTGGAGGGAAGAATATAAGCGCAAGCGAAGTTTATTTTGAATATGATCAAACATTGGAGAATAAACTTGATGTGAATTTTTATTACAACCTTCCTGAAGTGACAGAAAAGGTAATGGAGAACACGTTTCATATAATGGACTACCTAATCGGAGAATACAATGTTGCAACGAAGATCGGTAATATAGAATTTAACACGATGAATCGAAAGCCTCCATATGCAGTTCCATTAACAGAGCTTCCAAGGTTTGTAGATGCTTTACCGGTTTAATCTAAACCTTTCGAGACCAATTTCAAAGGAGGACCATCAAAAAAACATATTAAAAAGCTTGAGGAGAATATCCTCAAGCTTTTTGGTTTTCATCTGACTCGATGGCATTATTTCCATCTAACTCTTTTCGAAGAAGTAAATACGATTTAATTAATTGTTCCACTAGCTCCTTTTGATGAGCGGTAAAATATGAAAGCTCGCCTATCAATGAATTCATTTTAATATTATCGATTTAGACCACAACCTTTAAATGATTATTGTTTCCTATAATGACATTTCAAAGGAAAGTGACTAATCCTTATTCTTAATCTTAGTATTCCTACAACAATGAACTCCAGCTTACAAACATGGAACCTAATTTGGAAGCCCTCTTTCAGATTGCTGCCATTTACCCTATATCTTAACTTTTATCTTTTTGTTTAACGTATGCTTATCTTCATAAGAGTGATATTTATATATCCACCTATCTTTTGTAGTAATAGTAAAGTGTAGGATGGTTTCTTCTGACGACCCTTTGCTTTCTACTATGAATAGAAAGCCGTTATGTTCCAGGTGGTACTTGGAAAACGTTAACCCAAGTAACGTCGTCGATTCTTTTTTCGTCCTTGAGTGATTCATAACGGTATGACCTACTGATTCAGCGGTATTTCTCGATATGGTATCTAATAGCCGCTCCTTCACAGAACCTGTAATGGAAGCGGTTAGTTCTTTCATAGTGCTTATAAAAGATGATAAATCAAATTTCATTGTACCCCCTCTTTTCTTTATTTTTCTTACCATCTACGTTTATACAGTTCGATTTTTTTCATGGATTCTTTCATCTTATTTGTAAAAAAGTAATCTAGAGAATGATTGAGGCTAACTCTTCAGGGATTAAATAAAAAAACCGACACGATGATGTCGGTTTGTACAGCCTTTACATTTCTTTTTTAGTTATGCAGCTTTCTTTGAACGTACATTGTTTGTAAGTGCATTGTAAGCTCTACACTCGATTTTATAGCACTCTACAGCAGTTACTTTATGAGGACCGTCGTACATGTAGAAACGTCCGAGATCCACAATTTTTAAGCGATCTTCTTTTTTACAATGAATGACGTTCAGTAAATGGACATCAGCTGGGAATACACCTCGCTCCAGGAGCTTTTCTATACCGTTTAAGAGGTCTCTTTTTAAATAATCAGGAAGGAATCTCATCTCTTCAATACGGTTAACTCCCTTATCAGCAAGAACCTTTCCATGGATAAACTCCATAACCATATACTCACCGTACTCATAAAAATATAATTTTGGAATGTTTGGAAATGCATCTCCTGCAGCTTCAAAGATATCTGGATCGATACAACTTGTGTTCTCACCTTCTTTGAAAATTTTTATGGCATACTGTTTGTATCGGTATACCTCAGCATCATGACCTTCTCCGATAAAGTCGAATAATTCACGGTTCTTCCAATTGACCACAAATTCTTCAATGATATGAACATCTTCTTTTGGTACCTTGTTAACCATCTTCATAAAGCATTACTCCATTCGTTTTTTCAAATCATAAAACGGAATATTTTTTTGTGGAAAAAATAATATATGAGATTTATTGGATGCCCGTCGAAATAACCTTTTAGGACCAAAAAAGGACCACCAATTGGAGGTCCCTGATTAGTTAAATTTCACTGGTTAAATATTTATACTACTTGTTTTGGCAACATCATATCCCTTAACAAATTGTCAATATTATCAATCTGGTGATAAGGTATTCTAATCAGGCTAATGTCGTTTTTTTTGCAATATTCGTCCTTAATTGCGTCTCTTGTCTTACCTTCTTCAAATTTTTTTAATCGTACTTCCTCGTCTTTAATATATCTAAACGGTTCAAAGTGCTGTTGTCCGTCCACTTCAATAAGACCTATAAGTGAATCTCCAGCTAAAATCGCAAAATCAAACTTAAGCTGTTTTCTATAAACGCAGTCTTCAAAGCTATATTCTTTTAAATAATTAACACTATGAACATTAAGATATCGCTCAACCTCATAAGCCCATTTAGAGTTCTTATTGTCAAAGCATTCTGGGCACCTTCTCCTATGGTTGAGGAAGTGATCTGGGTCAACTTTATACGTATTCCCACAGGTTTTATGAGTTACAGTAAGTTTGTGCTTGCTATGTACGTATTTATCGTGGAAGACATACTCAGCACCTGTCAACTCTTTTACTCTTAACAAAAAGGTCTCTTTTTTAATCGCATTCCTTTCATCATTTAGATTTGCAATTCTACCTAGTTGGCAGTCGGCGCATACTTTCTTTTCCCCTCTTTTTTTATTACTTAATTGGTCGAATGTTGTTTGGTAAATTTCTCCGCATTCACATTGTAGAATCAATTTATCTTTACAAGTTACATATTCCGTAGAAAGTAATTTACTTGTACTGTTTTCTTCGACCCATTTTTTAACTGTTTCAATTGTGTGTTTCCTGGGCTCCTGCGAGGCGGAATAAGAACATTGATTACACGCTTTCTTCCCTTGTCTAATGATTCTCCAGTAGGTTTCAAACATCTCACCACATTCACAAGCTACAGTAAAATACTTTCCGTTATATTCATCGCTGATTAAGGTTAGTTTTGACCCTTTTAAATGTTGGCTTATTTCTTCTAGTGGCTTCTTTTTCATAAGTTTCTCCATTCAACAATTTTTATTATTCCAGAACAATCACTTCATATGTTTAGGACGTGGAAATTCTAATTATAGTCGGAAAATAGATTTACTGTTAGTCGTTCTTATCCTTTATGAAAAGAACTTTCATACCCTTAACTAAGAATATGATGCATAAGAGCAAGATAAACAGTACAAGATACACATTTCCTTCTTGTTCAGAGAGGTATAATAATAACCCTCCAAGAACAAAAAGAATTAACCCATAATAAAATAAGCTTTTCGTCTTTTTCATCGCAGCCTCCAAATGTTATTTTTCAGATTATATCACTAAAAGATAAAATTAAAAGAAGCTAATATAATAGGTGCTTTTTCTTTTACTATTTCCGCAAAAGAAAAGAAACCAAGAATATTGGTTTCCTTAAGGAGCATGGACTATTGTGTGTTTAAGATCAATAACTATTAATTAATCCGAACTATTGTCTATACTTACTTTTGCTTCAGCAAAGTGCGTTTCTTTACATAATCCCATGCCATCACTTTTTCATCCGTATTGCTGTCATCACCTCTGGGAGATCTAAAAACTAGTTTATCTTTCGCACCTTTGTAATTTTGACCAGGTACAAGTTTGTATGGGAGGTCGTTCTTTGCGCAGAATAAATCAATGTTTTCTAATGTGTATGGGTTACTAATATGGAAGGGGCTAGCTTTCTTACCCGCTTTTAAGTTATCGACCGTAAGAGACACCTTATATCCTTCTTCATCAACAGCTAATACACCTTTAGCAGTCCCATTGTATTCTTGATCCGGGATTACCTTACAACCATTTCCTAAACTATCACATAGCTTCTGAATATTATCTATAGCGTAGGGGTTACTTATATGGAATGGGTTGGGACGCTTTCCGTCAATCACATCATGTATTCTAAACGTTACCCTATACCCTTCTTCCGTTGTTCCTTCATATAGATATCTAGCTCCGCGATATTCTTGGTCTCTTGAAACTTTCACTCCAAGACCTAAACATATTGTCTGAATGTTATCTAATGCATACGGATTTTGATTATGAAAAGGGCTTGGGATAGAGCCTCGAAGTAGACTTGATATATGGATGACAACTTTAAGCCCATCTTTATATCCAATGACAGAAGAATGTATCTTTCCCTCATATTGCGCATCCTTTGGTACCTCTATTCCGTTTCTAGCTGCAATCTTTCTTATGTTGACCATGGCAAATGGGTTCCCGCGAACACAGTGAGGTTTATTCCCTTTCTCTAATGCGGAGAGGTTTGTAAGAAAAAACAAGCCTGAATCATTTTTGCAATTGACCATTGAATTTTCATTTTCGTATTCATCCAGGTCTAATGGAGTGTAACCAGCCCTCTTGAACCGCTCTTCAATAAGTTCAGACATCCTTTTGCCTCCTTCGATAGAAGATCGAATAGTTCTTAGATACCAGTATTCCCAAACATTATTATTCTATATATCTATTTTAATTGAAAATTATGAAAGTATAAATCTGTTTTTGTTCACGGATAAGGATGGTCATGATGGCACCAGCTACTTCTTCAACCTTGAACAGTGCGGTTACTAAACATATAAAAGACACATCTAATACATATACTAAGTATGTGTATTAGATGTGTCGAGGACATACTTATTTTATTTAACTTGTTTTGCTTTAAGGAGACCGATGTTGCGCCCTAGCCTCCCCTACTGCTACTAAACCCTTTAACCTTCTCATATATATCTTCGCTTCAGGAAGCGTCCTAGAACGCTGCAACTTCTTAATATAGTCCAGGTATTCTGCTTTTTCTTTCTTTGTAAGTAAGATTGTATTTGTTTCAATTACATCATTTAAATTAGGCAACGACTTCACTCCCCACTTCCTTTATATTCAACCTTTTATCAATGCGTTTTTGGGCTTCATCGAGTTGCTGATACAATGTCCTCTCTTTTTCAGGGAGTGTCACTAAATCCTTTTTATATTTAGGTACGTTAAGTTCTTCCCACGTTTTTAATTGGATATTTATAGTATACTTCATATCACCTTTTATTACAGTCTGTCCGTTCTTTAGTTCAGCTAATGCTTTTACTGAGGGTGGGTGTTCTTCTGCTACAAGAACAACTTCTCTAACCTTCATACCATTATAAGTCCAAATATCTAAATACCTTTGTAGTTGATAAATATCTTTGTCCTTAGATTTTTTTGCTTTCCCCTCTATCAATACAAATATATTATCTATCTTCTCCCTCACTGCAATATCGACAATACTTTCAATTGGTACTATTTCGTCATCAACAGTCATTTCGGCGCTAACGTTCTTTTGAGGTAGAACCGTTTCTTCATCTGAAGCTTCAAGAATGCTACATAATTCCACTTCTTTTTGAGCTTCTGTTGCTAATGGATCTGCTCTCTTAAGTGGAGAAGGGACGAGGGTCTTGATTTCCTCTACGATTTTCTTTTGCCTTTCATCATCCCAATTTAGAGCAGTTTTTGAGGTGTTTAGAGACGGGTACTCTCCATTTGATGAAACGACATTTACAATAACTGCGAACCCGTTGTACTCAGCTCGATCGTTATTAATCGTTCCCCACACGTAACTTAACTCCCCAAAGTGAACAACTTTACCGTTATGTTTGGTGATCACACCGCTCATTTTAGAGGTTTGATTATACACCAACATATTTTTATGGTGTGGGAAGTAAACGACTTCAATTGAAAGTGATAACTCAGGAAAACCCTTTACGGTCTTGTTATGGATTGAATCAACTATCACTTTATGGAATTGAATCTTTTCTAATTTCTTTTCATCTCTGTACTGTCCATCGAAGAAATCGTATGATGTAATGATTTCAAGCCCGTCATCAAATAAATCTCCATAATAAAAAGCGAGCATTTCTTCCATAAATCGAAAAGTCTTTAATAGATTTGTACCATTTGAAGAAAAAGTCGTTCTTCTATAATCATATAGAACCTTAATGAATGTTTCATCTGGGACAACGAGTTGAATTGCGTAGCGGGAATCGCCATGCACCCACTCTTCCTCTTCGGTGCTTATCTTTTCCACTGGTACTTCTGTCGAAGAAGAAGGTTTTGTGACCCTTGTAAAATAACCGTTTCTCATTTCTTCATCAGTTGTGACATCAATACGATAATCAATAGCTTTTGCCAATGGCTCTTTGGAACCTACTCCGTGTTCGTTGTACATGTTTTTACCATTTACTTGCGATGCCTTTCCAATCATTTGAGTAAGTGGTACTAACTCATAAGGTATGCCTACGCCTGTATCTGTTATCGTTATAATTGTTGTCCCGCTCTCACCTGATGATACGTCAAGCTTAATCCTCTTAGGTCCATCCGACTTTCCCAGGACCGACTGAACGCTATTATCTATTAACTCCTTAATAGCAGATAAGAAGCTGTTTTGATCACGATCTTTTAAGATGTTTTGTAAATCCTGATATGGATGAATAAGAGTTTGTGCTGACAACTCCTTGATGATCTTGCCATGAAGAGGAGAGTATTCTTTCTCTGTGTACAACTTCCATTCTTTTGGCTCTAATTGCTCATATGGTTCTACAATCAACCACTTAATAGGTTTATTCATTTCATCGTCCCCTTTTATATTTGTTTATTATATTTCCGTTGCTAAGAAGCATTATCTTTCTCTCATAACCCTTCTAGAGCTTACATTCCAATGAGACTTTACTTTTTCATCTTCATTAGTAAGGTGTTGAATGATAGTCCCCATCTCAGTGTTGTACATATGCTTTGGCATAAGAACATCACTACTACTATTGATACTTAGATGTGATGATAGTTTTACTAGTACCCATTCAGTAACTTTATTCATTTCTAACTCCTTTCGATGAGTGAATGTTGGTTAATTTCAAATACGAACATTCGCTTTGTAAATGTATTAAAGCACCATTCCAAATAACTTGTAAACCCCGCTCGATTCGACTAATAAGACAATGATTGCGAACATGTTTTCCCTATGGTAAAGTAATCAGTTATCCTTTATAAACGTTGATAAATAAACAAAAACAACAAAAGTTAAACTCTCAATTATCAAAAAAAGTAGAGTTCGATACAGGATGGTAGCTTGCTGATGAACGATTTTTATAATTATTATAAAAGTGTTCGTTTTTTGGTATTTAGAATTTGTTTTTGATAATTTCTTGAATTACTTACATGTCAGAGCTAATTATCAAAAAAAAGTTGAATTATCATAAGAAAAAGAATGTCTTTTTGCTCGATAAATGATCACATTAAGCATGTTTTATATGTAGATATTTGTCGAAAGAAATTTTTTTATTTCCTTTCTACTCTCTATTAAATTACTGGTTTTGGAGAAATGCTGAGAGATTCTATTGAGCATTAGTGGATGGTAAAGTCCATCAAACGGACATTGCTAATGAAATGGACATGACGAGACGATCAGATTACATTGGTGTGTAAGATAATAGTAGGTATTAAAGAGAGAATGAGGTAGTATCTTTCAAACCAACCAAAATAGGAACCTACTCATGTAGGTCCCTATTGTATAAATTCATATATTTTTTTAGTTATAAGAATGTACCCTTTCAATATTCAAATAGATAGCGTTTTAAAAACGTGGTATTATATGGTTAGGGTTGGAGATAGGGAGTGCTAGTCCCTGAATCTTCGAATTTGCGTTTGCGCCTGCGCTTCTTGCGTTGGCGTATTTTTTATATCCAAAAAAAGCCTATGATAAATACTATAGCGACAAGTGTATAACAAATTGTGTCGATTATCTCTTTTTTATTTTCAGCCTCTGTATTCGCTGACTCTAATGACTCTATTTTTTCCTCAAGTTTAGAAATCCGCTCTTCTTGAGAAAGACCACTTTGATCCATCGAATCCCCTCCTTTTCTTTGTGAACGTACTATATCCGACCCTCTAACCCTTTTCTTTATTATATTTGATATTATTAAACACTCCATAAATTCCAACAGCAAAGAAGAAAATGCTCAGGCATATAAATACTACACCGATGTTATGCATTCCATCAAAGATGTTTGAGCTGCCTATCAGCGCCATCGAAAGCGAACTAATAAACATAGAAAAAATAATCAAGACTTGGATTTTATGCTCCCCCATTCTTAACCCCCTTCCCCCATACCAAAGTATTTAGGTACTAATGAAACCAAATTTATATAATGATAGGTGATAGATTGTGTTTGAGCATAGAACTCCCTATAAACTCATTTACCAAACAGGATGCTTTAATATTCAATATTATCGAAGCTGCACAATGTTATAATGAATGAAATGCGGAAGGGAGCGATCAGATGGAATACAAACAGAATCCATTTGTTAAGGTGTGGAAGATTACTATGATCCTAAACATCCTAGCCTTTTTGTATGGATTGTCAATGCTAATCGTAGGAGCTCACCCCTTTATATACTTTTTTATAGGGATGTCTTTCACTGGCTCTCTTATTAGCTTATATATGTACACACTTAACCGCAAAGGTGATAAGGCTCAACGTGAACTCTTTAAAGTCTTTGAAGATGGAAAAATATAAATAACGCTTACTTATTCGACATACAAAGATGAGATCGTTTTTGTGTAACTGATATGGTACTGACTATGTACTAATCAATTCACCTAAACGATCTTTTTTTGTTATTTAGAGAACAACCCTGTTTTAACTTCTTTTGCCCATTCCTTTATTTGAACATAATCGAACTTTCCTGTTCCAAGCAGCGGGAGCTCCTCTACCACTACAATTTTTGAAGGCGCAAGAAGCGTTGTTTGATTATCATCTTTAATGAACTTCTTAAATTCCTTCAGTTTTATATCTTCCCTGGTGGTATAAAGGATAATACGTTCCCCCTTCCTTTTATCGGGAACATTCACAGCCGCGAAACAAGCGTCTTCATAACAGCGAGATGCCATATTCTCAACAAGATTCAGTGAAACCATTTCACCCGCTATCTTCGCAAAACGTTTTAATCTAGATTTGATACTGATGTAGCCTTCTTGATCAATACTGACAACATCCCCAAGATTGTACCATTCATCTGCTGGTTTAAACCCTTCGTTGTGAATGAGATAACCCTTCATAATGTTAGGTCCTTTCACTAACAGAGATCCACCCTCTTTAATCCCCTCCTCTTGCTGTAGTTTGTATTCGATTCCTGGTAGAAATTGACCTACTGTGCCTGAGCGGTTCATTAAGGGTGTGTTTAAAGATATAACAGGAGCAGTTTCTGTAGCTCCATATCCCTCTAGTATCCTAATACCAAACTTTTCGTTCCATAAGTTTCGTACACTATCTTTTAGCTTCTCTGCACCTACGATTCCGTATCTGAGCGAGTAGAAGTCATAAGGGTGTGCATGTTTACCGTATCCCTCAAAGAATGTAGATGTACCAAATAACAGAGTTGCGTTCTTTTGATATGCAAGTTCAGGAATCTCTTTGTAATGCAGTGGACTCGGATAAAAGAATACCTTAATCCCTCTAATCAGAGGAAGCATCGTTGCAGCTGTAAAACCGAAACTATGGAATGTAGGCATACTGTTAAATAAGATATCTTTAGGCGTCACATCTATCATCGTAGTTACCTGCTGGATATTGGCTAGTATATTGTCATGTGACAACAGAACGCCTTTGGGTTTATTCTCACTACCAGAAGTGAATAAAAGAACTTCTGGAATGGAGTTATCTGCTTTTTCAAATCGTTTATATTGCACAAGTGCTTTTAACTTTTCTTTCTTTGTAATGGTTTCTTTAACGTCTTCCATGTAAATGATCTTAGCTTTAGTTCCTAATGCCTCTATAGTGCTTCCTAGCTCAGCTTTCTCTATAAACGATTTAGAGGTAATGATTGTATTGACGTCCCCTGTCTCACAACAATCCATTAAACTTTTAGCCCCCATGGAGAAGTTTAGAAGAGCGGGCGTTTTCCCTAGTTTAAACAAGGCAAGTGTCGCTATGGGGAAAGCGGTAGAGTTAGGAAGAAATACTCCTATTCTTTTGTTACCATGCAGCTTACCTTCTAAGTTGTTTGCAAATGCATAAGAAGCCATTAGCAATTCTTTATAGCTTAAAGCTGAAATAGGATCCTCAACAATTACTTTATCCATGCCTTCTACCTTACCGGAGCGGTATACTTCATCGAATATATTTTGCCCGTTGCTATGGCGAGACAAGAACATTTCATTTTGCATTTTTCTCAATAGGATACGAGATGCTTCTTCCTTTTGTTTTGTTGGAGACTCTTCTTCGTTTTCTTGAAGGTTAAAAGGTTCACCTATTCTAATTGAGATTTTAGGAAATCTCTTCTGCTTATAGATGTCTGGAATATAAGAGTAGTATGACCTCTCAGCCCCAGCGATAATAACAGGATGGATATTAGCACCAGTTTTTAACCCGATATAACTTAAACCATCATAAATCTTCATGAGGTTGCCAGTAGTGCTAATCCTCCCCTCTGGAAATATAACCAATGGTGAGCCCTTCTCGACAACATCAATCATCTCTCTGACGGAGTATGGATTACTTGTATCTACCTTAATGTGTTTTCTGTTCTTTAATATGAATTGATATCGATCTGCGATCTTGCTGTTAACAACAAAACAAACATTCTTAGGTAGGTGAAATGCTAACAACAAAGCATCAAGTAAAGAAACGTGATTCGGCATTAATATAGTCTTCTTAGCAAAGTTAATTTTATCTAAACCGTCTATATTAGGACGGTGACAAACATTTAAAAAACCTTTCATAAAATGTTCGGTAACGGACATTCGGATAAACCTCCTAAATTAATTAAAATGGACCTTAGTTATGACCTGGTTATAATGTGAACATATAGCCTTTTTCGGTGGATAATGTAAAATCCCTTATTTTGTGCAATGGTTTGGGTATCATCCCAAAAAACATATAAAAAGGTCTCTACTTATATACAAGTAAAGACCTGGATAATTAGCTGTTGGTAGTCTTCTTTCTATTCTTAAGTGAGAGAACCATCGTGGTCACTGAGATAGCTGCTCCGAACGCTAGAATCACCAACCCTATAATAAATTGAATGGTGGGACCCTTTTCTACTAAAATTGCATCATAGTTGTTCATTACAACAGGGACCAAGAATGAAAGGGCTAGACCTGCAAAAGCAAAACTTGAAAGTATTCCGTATGTGAATTCATCATTCTTCAATAATTCCACCTCTTTTCTGGTTCTTTTTTAGTTTTGACTAGTTACCTATAAGAGTGTGGTTTAGAAAAGATTACGAATCCCCTTTTAGTTGGAGCTATATAGCTAAACTTGTTATTCGAATAAAAGCTTGAATACATAATGTCGCGTTTTCTCACAATCTAGATCCGGTATAAAGTTGTTTTTATCACACCAGTATAAAAACTTTCCTGACTGAACTTCACCTCTTGCTATTGCCAAGTAATATTCATATAGTTTCTTTCTTTTGACCATGCCTATTCCTCCTTAGAATTAGAACTTACAATCCTATTAGGAATTACATGATAAATATCCCCTACCAGTAGAAAATGGATGGGGAAACTACATTAAGCCATAAAAAATAGGAGACAAAACATCCCCTATTTTCTGCTGGTCATTGTTAATAGATGCAGAAGGGGTAATGTAGTGATTAAAATGATGCCTTTGATTACGTTATCCTGACAACGAGTCAAATACCGAAAGGACTGATATACTTATCCTATGAGTGATAATATTTCAATGTTAGACGGTACATAGCGTTACTTTTCCGAACGGAACCATTAATAAAAGGAGGCGAATAACCTTGGATAAGAAATTCAAAGTGATTCATTTTAAATCTCAAAAAGAAATCAACGAGGATCGCTTAAAAGAAATTAAGCGTAAGAAAGAAAAGCTACGTCGTCGCTTGGAGATGATTAGAATGAAATACAGCGGTAAATAATTAATTAAGTTTGTACCTATAAATAGAAAAACCACTCTATCCTATATGGATGAGCGGTTAGCATTATAATTTCAACCGTTATTGAGCTCTAATTTCACTAAGCAGATTTTCTGCCCATTTAAAAGCAACCTCTTTTTCGACTAAGAAACTTTCACAACTACCTACCTTCGAAATAAACTTGCCTCCTTTTTGTCGATGTACATAGCACATGACTTCACAACCAGACAATCGAACGACAAAATTTCCGTCTTCCCTTTCTTCTACTTGTACATCCTCTGATAGTGTAAGATCATAATTTTCCATATAGCGTCCCCTTTACTTAATTGTTTTTTGTTCTTAAGTAAATAGTAATATGAAAATGACAAAAGAGTTAAAGAAACTGAAGAAGTTGGTATCGCTCATAGAATATTGTCAGGAACAACGCCTATATAATAATTTTAATACATTGTCTAAACTTATGAAGCGCAGATGCCCTTCCAAAGGTAACGACTCCATTCATTAATAAGAATGTACTTTTTTTCACTGAAGAACTTAATCACACGATACAATGAAACAAATTGATAAAGGAGATGTTCTCATGGAAATGGACGCAGCAATGAAACAATTAAGAAATCTTGTTAAAGAATTTGGGAAGGAAGAAGTCATGAAGTTGATCGGTAATTTGGAGGATAATAAACTCTCTTCCGAAGTCATCTTAATGGGAGGGACTTCAAGTGATGCGGTTGACGAGGCGATTTCTTCTCAACTCGACATAGAAGTTAAAATAGCAACAATAGGACAGGTTACATTCCCTTCTGGTTACGGCTACTTTCTGAAAAGAGTATTTACTTATGATGAGCCTAACTCTTTAGCTAACAGCTTAAGCAATTTAAAGAATGGGAAGATCATATCATTTACATCCAATAAAGTTTTGGTCTTTGAAGACGGAACAGGCTTTTATGCTATTAGAGAGATTGGTCAAAACAATGATGATCAGAAAATAGTGGATTTCTCAGCAGAAAATAAAACCAACGCATTTAAACTCTTCACTCTATTAGCGGAGCACGGAGGATATATTAACAGTATTAATGACGTGGAGGCTCAGTATCCAAATTTCCTCAATGTTGATAGTGATAAAATAAAAGAAGGCGAAGAGTACAAGTTCTTTAGTGAAGATTTCGGAGAGTGTACAAATAGAATTTTAGAATCGGTCTTTAATAAAGAAATCTTCTCAGATAACATCTATTATGTTGTATTGGAGAACGCATATTGTTTTTATACAGAAGACCAATTGAGGTTTTCTTATTAGAATGTAAAGAAGCTTCAACTGTTGAACGAACTATCATTTAATTGCAATTCGTATTATTGCCTTAGGGGGAAAAAGAAATGGACAACTACCACGATAAAGTAAGAGTTTTGTGTCTTGAGTGCGAACATGAACACGATAATAAATTGAGTTATGGAGAAGCAAATAAATATCCCGATGACTTCTTCATAAAGTGTAAAAAGTGTTCTGCTACTGAAGAAGGTAGTGCTAAGCTACAAAATTTCAAGATCATAAAAATGTACGGACGTTATGAAACTACAAGAAATTCATGAATGTTCGCTAAATATCTCACATTATTATGGTAATATAGACCTCAATATCATTTGAGGTCTTTTTTTATGCCTATTAACAACTCTATAGCTTATATGATAAGGTTTTAACTCCTTTTTCAACAATTAACACTTGAGAGGTGATTATATGTTGGGCAAAAGTAATATCAAATTATTTAGAGCTACTTTCAGGGGGAGAGAAAAGACTTGCTCTACTCTTTTAAATGGACATAATATGAATACGGTTATTACAAACGTTAGAAATATACTCAACACAGGGAATAGAACGTTTATCTCAGAAAGCGACTATAAACAATCTTTCACAGTAAACCTGCAAGACTTATTGTTTGTAGAGTACACAGAGATCGGCGAACAACCTATAGAGAAATTCGACGAGATAATATACGCAATTAGCGACCAAGACTTACAGCACACTCTATCTGCAGTAAGTGATAATGAATTCCTTTCTAGAGTTCTAGTGGGAACGACAAACGAACTTAAGCAAAAATTCTATCGTAACCTAACTGAACCAAGAAGGGCGACAATCCAGAGAATAAATAAAGTAACATCTGAAGCCGTGGGTCAAGGACCAGACCCTGATAAAAAGGAATTTCTAGAACTATTAATACCTTCAGGCGCTGAAAAGACTAGGGTCAGGAGCGGTTCTTGATAGTAGCATGCTCCTAAACATACTAGGCTAGCAATTATGCTAGCACGTATACGATTAAAATACTTCTTATTAGCTTTCACTTTTGCGACTACTTATGCTTTTGCTAGCATTTTACCTATCACTAGTAAATGTGCATTTGAGAGCGGGAGTTAAAGTGAACTGCCCAAACTGGTACTCCCCCCAAACTATGGGGGTTTTTTAAGTTCAACAACAAATAAAAATAGAGCGCAATGAATGCACTCTATTTAAAAATGTCGTAAAGGATCTCACGCGCATCTTCCAATGAATCAAAATAATTTATGTAATTCTCTCCACATACATATATGTCGCTATGCAGATGAATGTCTTTAGCTGTTTTGGCTGCCCCATTACTTGTTCCAGAATTACCGGTTTTACCAATCACTTGGTCGGTTGTAACGTAACTACCCACTTCCAGATTGTCCTCTATATCACTTAAATGAGCGTACCGAACCATAGTTCCATTTGTCGATTGAATCCAAACTTGCCTACCACGCATGATGTCCAATATATAATCCGGTGTTTGTGTTTTATCACTATTAGCGGCTATATCTAACAATTTATTACGTTCTTCCGTTGAAATCTCATTATATCCGTGATCAGCTCTTACAACCCAACCTTCATAGATAGGTTTGATGTTGGTATCGAAATTCATTTCTGGACCGGTTCCTGTTGGATACCAATCAACCCCCTCATGAATTCCATTTCTATATCCTCGATCTGCTCCTGGTAACTGACCATCTATGTTAGTGACGTGAGACCCAACCAATGGAATGTTTGCATTATCCATTCTTTTCTTAATGTCATCCTCTTCAAGCCTATCTATACAAGGAGAATCATAAGGTTCATTATTTTCTTCTTTTACAAAGTATTTATGATCGCCATGGTAAACAGTTAGTGAGAAATGATTCTTTAATACGTCAGATTTTAGTAATAAGTCATCCCCTACCCCTTTTGCATTTTGGAGTGGATACATAAATTTATTCTTCATAATATAGTTGAAATTATAAGGAATCACATACTCATTTCTTTTATATTCAATCAGGTACTTTCTATTTGTATCGTCATATTGATATTCCAATTCCAATAAATTCGAAAGCTCTTTAATTGAAAAATACGTATCCCCTTCTACCTTTCTTGGGGTAATCTCTTCTCCTTTATCAACCTCCACTTCGCCCTCTTTGTTTTGGGACAAAGGTACAGTTTCTTCTCTTTCAGGGAAAAAGAAGTAGGAAAATACTAATACTGAAATCAAAAACACAACTACTTTTCTTGCCACCCCTAAAACCTCCCTCATGTTTGAGACGTAGAGAGGAACCATCTAATTAATGCATGATTACCGTTCTTGTAGGTGATGTTTGCGGAATAGGCAATATAGCATGTAATCCATACGGATAACTTTTTTTATGTCTTCTTTTATACTTATATCCTCATACCGTAAATACGGTGTGATCATAACGGCGTTCCGTTCAACAGAGACATCGACTTCAATAACTGCATTTCCAGCTTTAAAGAAATAAAGAGCAGAGCCTTTATCGTCAAAGCGATATTCGGGAAGTGCTAATTTTTGAAGGTTAGTTAAGAACCTTTTCTTATCAGAGTCCATTAAAGCCGTATACTTTCTAAGAGTAGCTAAATTTAACTTCTCATTAATTGGCGTAATATGACCCTGAGAAGGAGATGTCATATGTCTTTTCATAACACGTAAAGATGCTTCCATCATTTTACCTCCCTTTCATATTTATATTGATTTAAAAAGCCCACTGCCCTCTTTTGGAGACGCATGTATTAACAGTTTAATTTAAGAGAAAAAGGCTACGATAAATTCGCAGCCTTTTCTACTATTAGTAAGTATAGATTCATTCTTCGTTTGTATTTGGACTATCATTACTGGAATCAGTTTCTTTATTGTTGTTTTCTTCAATGACTGGAGCGTCGCTACCGTTGGTTAGTTCTAATCCTTCTCCATCTGAACCATCTTCTGTCGTTTCTCCAGGAGCACCTTCTCCATCAGGGGAATTGCTAGCCGTTTCTGATGGATCAGACTGTCCCTCAGAACCACTTTCCTCATTCGAAGTGGTTTCTTCATTTGATGTAGGTTGGGAATCTTCTGAAGTTACTGTTTCGTCGGTTGTAGAATTCTCATCAGTTTTGCTGTCTTCAGAGGTGTTTTCTTCAGGCTCACCATCTTCTTTAGATTCAACTTCTATTGTTTCAACGTTCTTATTGTCTTCTGTATTCTTTTCCTTATCTTCAACCTCTTCATCTTCGGGTTCCTTAGCATCTACCTTATCTGGCATACGGATAGAGATGTCACTAGATTTAATCACACGTTCTCCAGAACTCTTTTCGAACCCAATAACGTGGTAATTGTATCGTTTTCCAAGTTTAGTAGTATGATCATTGTATTTACCGCCTGTAGTTTCCGAGATAGACACACCGTCTCTAATTATTTGATAACGGATTCCTCTCTCATTCTCCCATTCCAAATGAACACTTTCTCCATCATTCATATAGTAAGCTTTAATATCTATAGGCTTTAAATAACGAGCTTCTGTTTCTTCCTCTTCCCCTTCTTCAACCTCTGGGAGTATCGGGAGAACATCACTTGCTATTTCACTAAACATTTTGGCAGCGATATATGATGTTTGCCCCGAAGGAATGTAATGGTTTTTGTCTGTATTATCATAACCCATCCAAACCGTACCAACGAGATTATCAGTAAATCCAACAAACCAAATGTCTTTGTTTCCATGCCCAGAAGGGTTTTCATTTGTTCCAGTCTTCCCTGAGAGTGTATAACCAGGAACTTGACCGTTCCTACCTGTTCCTCTTTCGACTACTTTCCTTAGCATCGTCTTCATCGCATTAGCATTCTGATTCTTAATAACTTGTGTAGGTTTCTCTGCTTCGTATATCACTTCACCACTATGAGATACCATTCTCTTAATTGCATGCGCCGGAGAGCGTTTACCGTTATTAGCAAATACCTGATAAGCATCTGACATTTGTAGTGGACTAACTCCTGTGTCGATTCCTCCAAGTGCCATACTTAAACCACTCTTATCATCTTTCAAATCAATTCCAAGCTTTTTCATGTACTCCTTGGAACTGTTAATCCCTACTTGTTGTAGAGTCCATACTGCCGGTACGTTGTTAGACCACACTAATGCTTCAGTCATAGATTTCCTACTTGCTCCGCCATGGTCTTTTACAACATATCCTCCTGGGAATACGTGACCTGGGGTTGCTACTAATGTTGACCATGGTGTGAACTTCCCTGATTCTAGAGCGGGACCATACGAGACAAGAGGTTTAAAAGCGGAACCAGGTTGTCTTTCCATTTGGAACGCTCTATTGAAGTCCATGAACCCTTTTACTTCATCTCTGCTCCCTGTTAAAGCGTAAATTTCACCATTTTGAGGGTTAACTAACACCGATGCACCCTGCACTATGCGTCCTTTACTAGAGCCACTTGGACTTGATGGGTATAGTTCACTTCTACTCATGTTATCTCGAAGCTTTTTATATACCTCAGGATCAAACGATGTATAAATCTTCAGACCAGAATACATAGCTTCCTCAACTGAAATATCCATCTTGTCTGCAGCTTCATTTAATGTGTAATACACAAATTCAGGATAATGAACTTTTTCATCTTCATGAAAAGCATTTACTTCTTCAAGAATCATAAAATCTCTTGATTTCGTTTCTTCATATTCTTCTTTAGTTATATAACCCTGAACAAACATATTATGAAGAACCGTGTTTCTTCTTTGAACGGCACCTTCAGGGTTCATATACGGAGAGTGAATTGAAGGAGCTTGAGGCAAACCTGCTATAAGAGCTGCTCTAGTGATCTTTGTTAATCTATCTTGCTCCTTGAACTCTTCGAGCGATACACCAAAGTAGGTTTGTACAGCATTTTTAACTCCGTAGCTGCGGTGACCATAAAAGATATGATTTAGATAGCTAGCCATTATATCTTTCTTCGTATATTTCTGTTCCAGTGCTGTTGAGTAAACGACCTCATTCAATTTCCGATCAATAGTCTTTCCAGGGTCTAAATATACTGTCTTGACCAATTGTTGAGTAAGTGTGCTTCCGCCCTGAACGAATGAGCCTGCTCTAATGTCAGCTATTAAAGCTCGAAAGATAGCTTTTACACTTAAACCGGCATGCTCGAAAAACTCCCGATCCTCTGTCGCGACAACAGCTTGCACGATTTCAATAGGAACCTCGTCATAAGTCGTGACGTCCTTCCTTTCCTGTTCGAACCTAGATAATTCATCACCATTCTTATCGTAGACTATTGTAGGTCGAGGTTTAATAGTGATTTTATCATCGTCAATGGCTACGTCCTCAACTCTGTCAGCCACTGTACCTGCAGCAACAAAAGCCACTACAGAACCAATTAACCCACCAATGATTAATGACATAACTAAGTTCGAGCTTAGGTATTTTAAATATCGTTTCACGTTTATAGACTCTCCTTTATATGAAATTGTCATAGGATATAATCTTTCGCTACATGTATAACTGTAACCAATATTTGAAATAACCTATTTCAATATTAATTAAAGTAATCTATGAGTTTAAGAAAATATATGTTTTTATAATATTTTATCTTTATGATACTAGATTCCTCTGTTTCTATCTTCTATACTATCCCTACTTAAATTTGAGTCTGGGGCGGGATAAAAATGAGCAGGTTATTTATTGGTCAAACTGAAACTGGAAAAACCACAAAAATGAAAGAGGTTGCGAAAGGAATTCATAACAAGACCATCGTTTTAGATTTTAATAACCAATATAGCGATTGGGATGGTCATGAAATTACAATCGACACAGTAAACCCCTTGTTGGGTAGACTCAATCTATCTGATACAAAAGCCTTGAATGCGGGTTATTTAGACCACAGTCATTCCTTGTACCGGATGTGTAGGGACATATTAAAGGAAGACCCTTTATACAGAACATCTCATGAATCAGAAAAAGATATGATTTTAAACAGTCTATCTAAAGAGGGGTTAGTTGAAGAAGCCATCGAACGACTATTGGTTTCTTGGGAGCCGAATGAAAATGAGCGTGGAAGAGAATTGAATGATGGAGTTTCAATGAATCAAAATAAAAAACACCTATCCTTGGATGATGTTTTTACTACATTTTTAGAGAACGACGTTGTTATTTTTAAAATGAAGAACATCCATTCATCGAAAATGAGAGCGGCTACCTTTGCTATTCTGAATCGCGTGTCAACACTCTACAGTGGTAAGGTGACGGTGATCGCGGACAATTTAACAACTCTATTCAACCAAGGCAATATCAAATTATTCCTTTCGACAGTAAATCTAGAGAATCTTGAGTTTCTACTTGCATTCAATAAAGTTTCGAATGTTCCTAAACCATTCTTTGACCTTATAAATGAGTATTATGTTTTTCGATTTGAGAACAATACGGATATCAAAGCGCTAATTAAGTACATGTTTAATGATGAACCAAATTTAGAGAGCAAAGTAAGTCATTTTAAACGAAAAGTGAAGCAATTACAGGACCATCAATGTTATGAGAAGAGTTTAGTTAAGCAAAACAAGATTGCAATTGCATAATGGAGGGATATTATTATGATTACTACAAAAAAAGATGAGTTCTTTTCCACATTAGAAAATGAGTTGATGTCAACTTTTCAAAACCGTTTCGATATTACTGACGACGAGTTTTTATCCAACCCTCCTTTAATGAGTGTTTCAGAAGACCCCTATAAGATCTGTTTAACTCTATTTGATTTCCATGAGAAAAAGGGTATTCCTTACGGACAATATGATTATAAAAATGTCTATGAAAACTTTTCTTTTGTGGAGGATGTAGTTCGTTACTTCTACAGTCAGTTGGTTGGAAAAAGTATTCTAGCGCAGTAAAAAACATCTTCCTATAAATGTTTTCTTAGGAGTACAGGGGTACTAGTAATGACCAATTTACACTATATATCCTCTAATTGAATTAAGAAAAAGGAAGGTATTTTTTCAAAGTACCTTCCTTTTTTCATTATTACCTTCAATAAGAGAATAGGTTCTTGTATGTCTAATAGTTACTTATCGCTCAGAATAAATCGATACTTCTTAGCAGTTTTTGTGATTTCTTTATCTTTTGATAGAATTCCATTTCTTTTATATTTAAGAAATCCAGTTTCTACAATAAGTTGAGATTCGCTTCCGCCTTCTATTCCGGCTGATTCAAAATGGTATTCCCCTTTCTTAATGCCCTTCCAATCATAGGTATTGATCATTTTGTCTTCCGGAAGAAAATAACTAAATGTTATCTTACTCTTACTTTCGTTATCTTCCAGAATGAATTTTATCCCAGGCTTCTTATCCTCTATAGCTGGGTAGTCTCTTAAGATCTTATACACCTTACGTCCGTTTGCCTTGAAATCCAAAACTATCATTATTTAACCCCTCCCTTGCACTAGTTCAGTCGCCCCTCTTCTTTTCCTCTTAATAACCAATCGATTCTAACTAATAATTAATAATCTTGTTTTTACTTGTGGTATTCCCTGCTATAGATTAGTATCTGAATGTTTAAGGAGGGATCTTATGGAAAATTATTTATCCTCGGATGAAAAAATATTATGGAAGAGCTTTCCTGGGAAGCGTTATAGAACATTTATTTTTTCTAGAGATTTAAGTATCTTTATATTTTTGGCTTTTTTCTTCTATCAAATATTAATTTCTTCATTTGATAACATAGATGAATCTCTGGTTTTAAAGATGTCTATAGGTATTGGTGTACTAGGGCTGCTATTCTCTGTTTGTCATCAAATCAGCTTCTTATTTATTCGTTACTACATATCGAATGAGAAGGTATCTATTAAGCGAGGATTTATTAGTTATAATGTGTTTGATGTGAAGCTTAGAGATGTGGTTAATACTAGTGTGAAACGAACTGTATCTGATAGATTCTTGAAAACTGGAAGCTTATATATACAAGATGCTAATGATGAAAAAAGAAAAGACGCTTTGTGTTTTGCAAATATCGATGATCCTCACGTTATCCATCAAAAATTACATAATGCTATTGATAATAATAGTAAAAATCAAAATTAAGAAGACCGTACAATATACGGTCTTCTTTTTATTTGTTCTGTTTACAAATGAACATTATAATTTCTATTTTTATTGATTATCTCAGAGCATTCACCTTTTAACATCCCTGTATTCACAAGGGTTTGGGGAAATATCTAGATTGAAAACATTAATATGTTCCAATTTTTGTAAAAGATTTTTTGGAGCCTCTCGATACTAGGTATGTAACCACAGGAGGTGTATGTTAATGTATGTAAATTCAAATATTTCAAGTTCAGTAGCACAGAATTATCTTTCCCAAGCTAATAGTAATATGGAAAATACTATGAATCGTTTGGCATCAGGTAAAAGAATAAATACGGCTGCTGACGATGCAGCAGGTCTTTCAATCGCTACTAGAATGACGGCTCAGACTAATGGAATGGAAGTTGCTACAAGAAATGCAAATGACGGAGTAAGTATGATTAACACAGCTGAATCAGCACTAGGAAGCGTAAGTGATATCCTACAGAGAATGAGAGAACTAGCTGTTCAAGCTGACAACGGCACATATAGTGCTAGTGATAAAACTAGTATGAAAAACGAATACGACGAACTAGCTAACGAGATTGATCATATCGCAGATAATACTACTTTCAACGGCTCTACCCTACTAGACACGGCTGCTAATGCTGTTTCTCTACATATTTCTGAAAAAGCTACAGACACTATGACAATTACTTTTAACTCTGCAAAAACAGTAGATCTTGGAGTTGATAGTGCTACTATCGATATCTCTGCAGACGCTCAGACTGCGATTACTGCACTGGATACTGCACTTCAGACTGTTGCTGACGAAAGAGCTTCACTTGGTAGTAAGGTAAACCGTCTTGATTTCGTTAAGAATAATCTAGCAACAACTCAAATCAATACAGAAGCAAGCAGAAGCAGAATTGAAGATGCAAATATGGCGAAAGAAATGAGTGAGCTGACGAAAGACAGAGTTCTTAGTCAGTCCAGTATGGCTATGCTTCGTCAAGCTAACTCACAGCCACAAGCCGTTCTAGGTTTGCTACAAGGCTAAAACAGAGGGATCCCCTCTGTTTTTTTCTTTTGTACAAAATAACAAAAAATGGTAATTAAAATTGACAAACTCATCTTTCCTATTATAACGACTTCGAACAAAGCAAAAAACCTAGGTAGCATTACCAAGGTGATTTTAATAGGAGGTGTACTTACACATGTATGTAAATTCAAATATTTCAAGTTCAGTTTCTCAAAATTATTTATCTCGATCTAATGAAGCGATGTCTAATACTATGAACCGTTTAGCTTCTGGTAAAAGAATAAATTCGGCAGCTGATGATGCAGCAGGTCTTTCGATCGCTACTAGGATGACGGCTCAGACTAATGGGATGGATGTTGCTATGAGAAATGCTGAAGATGGAATAAGCATGATAAATACTGCTGAATCAGCGCTAGGAAGCGTAAGTGATATCCTTCAGAGGATGAGAGAACTAGCTGTTCAAGCTGACAATGGCACATATAGTGCTAGTGATAAAACTAGTATGCAAAATGAATATGTCGAGTTGTCTGATGAGATAAAGCACATTGCCGAAGGTACTACTTTTAACGGGACCAGTCTACTACAAGGTGACGGTGCAGGGGCACCAATTACAATTAGTCTACATATCTCTGATAAAGCGGTAGATAACATGGACATTGATTTCGCCTCAGCAACTGCTCAAGATTTAGCTGTTGATAATGCAAATGCTGGTATTGATATATCCGCAGATGCTCAAGCAGCAATTACGGCTCTAGATACAGCGCTACAAACTGTTGCAGATCAAAGAGCTGACCTCGGTAGTAAAGTAAATCGTTTAGATTTTGTTAAGCAAAATTTATCTTCTACTCAAATTAATACAGAAGCAAGCAGGAGCAGAATAGAAGATGCAAATATGGCGAAAGAAATGAGTGAGCTGACCAAACAAAGAGTCTTGAATCAATCAAGTATGTCTATGCTTCGTCAGGCAAACTCACAACCTCAGGCAGTATTGAGTTTGCTTCAAGGATAAATAAAAACCCTTTAACGGGTTTTTATTTATTAGGATACTAAAATTCTTGTTGACATTTGATTAATTGCCCTTATAAAAACATTAAAACTTAATAAACAATTATTGTTGCTCAGATTTTATAGGAGGTGTAGTTAGATATGTATGTAAATTCAAATATTTCAAGTTCAGTTGCTCAAAATTATTTAACCCAATCTAACACCATGATGTCCAATACTATGAACAGATTAGCATCAGGGTTAAGGATTATTTCTGCTTCAGACGACGCGGCTGGTCTTTCGATTGCTTCGCGAATGTCAGCCCAGACTAAAGGGATGGAAGTTGCTATGAGGAACGCAGATGATGGCATTTCTATGCTCAACACAGGGGAATCTGCATTGGGTTCAATATCTGATATTTTACAGAGAGCCAGGGAATTAGCTGTCCAAGCTGACAATGACACGTATAGTGCTAGTGACAAGACTAGTATGCAAAATGAGTTCACCGAACTCACTTCTGAAATAGATAGGATAGCTGGGAGTACACAGTTTAATGGTCAGTCTCTTCTAAACATAGCAGACCCAACAGCCTCTCCTGTGACACTTCATATTTCTGATAAAGCTACTGATGTTATGTCTGTAGAACTAACCGATGCAACTACTGGCACGTTGGGGGTAGATCCTGTTTCAGCTACTGGAACAGCATTGAATGCAGTTGACATTTCTTCTGATGCCCAAACTGCGATTACGTCCATTGATACTGCTTTACAACAAGTTTCAGATTCTAGGGCGAAATTCGGCTCTAAAGTAAACCGTTTAGACTTTATTAAGCAAAATCTAGAAGCTACTCAATTGAACACAGAAGCAAGCAGAAGCAGGATTGCCGATGCAAATATGGCGAAAGAAATGAGTGAGCTAACAAAGCAACAAGTTCTTAATCAGACTTCGATGGCAATGCTTCGTCAAGCTAATATGCAACCACAGTCAATACTTGGATTGCTTCAAGGATAAAAACCCTCTATTTCAGGGTTTTTTATTTTTGTTTTAACTTCACCGGTAGCAGTCTCATTATTGACAAACAGAAAAAAATAAATTATTTTCTATAGTTTTTTTTGAACCTTCCGAGAGACTAAATAGGCAAAATGAAAGATTAACTTTTGGGAGGGATTTTATGTATATTAACACGAATGTTCCTAGTAATGTTACTCAAAATTATTTGAGAATGAACGATGCAGACCTTAAGAGCGCAATGGAGCGTCTTTCTTCAGGTAAAAGAATAAATACGGCTGCTGACGATGCAGCAGGTCTTGCAATCGCTACGAGGATGACAGCTCAGACAAATGGAATGGAAACGGCTACAAGAAATGCTCAAGACGGAATTAGCCTTATTCAAACAGCAGAATCCGCTCTTGGTAGTATCAGTGATATCCTACAGAGAGTAAGAGAACTAGCTGTTCAAGCTGACAATGGTACATATAGTGCAGCTGACAAAACAAGTATCCAAAGTGAAATAACAGACCTAGTTGCTGAAGTTGACCATATCAGTCAAAATACGACTTTTAATGGAATCAGCCTACTTAACGGATCAGCTGCTTCTGTAGACCTTCATATCTCTGAAAAAGCTACAGATACGTTGACTGTTAACCTTTCTGATGCACAATCAACTGCACTAGGAGGGACTGTAGATACACTAACTAACCTAGATGTAACTGATGACGTGACTTGGGGTCCAGATACTGGTGCACAAGCTGCTATTAAAATTGTAGATGAATCTCTTGATCAAATCTCTACTCAAAGAGCTAGTCTTGGTAGTAAACAAAACCGTCTAGACTTCATTTCTAATAATCTACAAGTTACTAAACAAAATACAGAAGCTGCACGTAGCCGAATCGAGGATGCAAATATGGCGAAAGAATCTAGTGAGCTAACCAAATCAAAAATTCTATCTCAATCAAGTATGGCGATGCTTAAGCAAGCCAACTCTGCTCCACAAGGTGTGCTCCAACTACTTCAAGGTTAAATACATAAAAAAGTCATGGTATAGCCATGACTTTTTTATATACCTAGCGCAGGGACAAGAGAAGATATTAGTAGTAAAAAGATAACTAATGTAATTACTATGTTACCAATAATACTTTTCCTTTTTTTCTTATTCATATGTCCACCCCCTCCCCCACTTCTTTTAAATAAACGAGGAAGAACCTCTCTTATACATAAAACAAATAAAAAGGACATTTGGAGGTATCATTATGAGCAACTTTATAACTTTCGACCGATCATCTATTCCAGAACCATCTACCTATTTAACCGAAATACTAAATAAAGAGAAATCATCAATTACAAAAACACTCTCAAGTAATTTTGATATAGAGTATGATAATTTTCAAAGTAATACACCTAAAGGAATTGACCCTAAAACTTCTAAAGATTCTAACAACCCCCCAGACACTATTAATTATAACTCCCGCCCAACTAATGTTAGAGTCAATGAAATATTAACTGACAAAGGTGATAGTAGTAACGGTTTTTATCAAGACACCGTTTCGGATATGTCATCCAAATATAATGTTCCAAAAGAATTAATAAACTCTGTTATAAAAGCTGAATCCAATTTTAAAAAAGACGCTGAATCCCATGCAGGTGCTCAGGGACTTATGCAGTTGATGCCTAATACCGCTAAATGGCTAGGGGTAAAAGACCCTTTCGACCCTAAGCAAAATATTGAAGGTGGAGTTAAGTACCTTAACTATCTATTAAATAAATACGATAACAACTTAGAGAAATCCGTTGCCGCATATAACGCCGGTCCAGGTAATGTTGATAAATACGGAGGTATACCACCCTTCAAAGAAACTATTAATTATGTGAATAAGGTTCTTAATAGGTAATAAAATTAAAGGTTTTTTGATGTAGTGCTTACAATTACATTTAGAACTCTTCTAAAGGGGGAAGATTTAACGATGTCCAAAAAACAAATTTTTAATAAAATTAAAAGTAGAACATTTCAACAAGGTACAGAATCGATATTAAACATTTTGGAGGCTAACTTAGATAGAGTTACTTTCGTTAAAGACCACTTGGGCTTACAAGACATTCTATATATTGCTGAAGATAATGTTGATGAGTATGAGTATCAGATTTTTGCATCCTTTAATATCCAAGTCCAAGCAGCCGATCCACACGATGTTAACGCGTCGTTTTTCGAGCGGACAGTTATTGACTTGGAGGATATTAACAAGCAAATAACCTCTTTCTTCTCAAATACAAGTAGAACTTTGTATGTAGAAATAGGTTTTCAAGAAAGTGTATTGGATAATGATGATATGTTTCGAATAGTAGCGCTCATGAACGAGAATAAAGCTAAAGATCCAAATGATGCAATCACACAGCTTCGTCAATTTCCAGAATGGTATGATGCAAAATATCCTGAACAAATTATTAGAGATTCTGCCTCGTTAGAGATTTTGTATCATATCCAACAGACAAAAGCAGAGTCTTATAAAAGGGACATTATGTCCGACATAGAAGCTACCTTACTAGACAATAGCGAAGACCTCTTTAACGAATTAGCAGAAAAGTATTCTAATCTGAGTGCAAACCTACCTTAATGTTAAGGTAGGTTTTCTTGGTTAGCAGATAATTGACTGGCTCTAAGACTGTGTGGAATAATAAATTTATCAATAATAAAATTTAATGAATTTTCCTAAAAAAATTTCTTAGAGGTGTTTTGTATGAAAAACTGGACCACTTTAATATACTTATTCTTTTTAGATAGGAACGAAGGCGAAAATAGACTTTTTAATTCTGAACTGCTGTATTATCAAAAGTTCTTGTATGATAATAAGTCATATAACTGGAGACGCTTATTCAGAGTTAATGGTTTGGAGGTCAAAGACTTATATTCTAATAGAACTATCCTCAACCTTAAGTTTCATAAATTAGTAGATGATCAGGGTAGGTTGACTGACAGAGGTCACACAATGTTGAATGAACTACTCTCAAACAATCCATCAGCAGAAAACGCCTTACTCGATTTTATTTCAAGCTTGGACGAGTATCGATATGACCTAAGAAAGTTTCAGTTAAACGAACAAAATTTAATTGCTTTTCATATTGCCCCACCAAAGAAAATGAACGGTTTAGCTAAACACTTCTCATTTTTATCTAAAAAAACACCGCTCAAAAGCATATCTATCTAGTCCCGTTTCTGTATGAGCAGAAAACGGGGCTTTTCTTTTATTTTCTAAAGGTTTTAAGTTAATACCACCTAAATTTATTAAATAGAAATTGATATTAAATGTTTATCGGAAAAATACCTCATATACCGTCTTTTATTGAAAAGACATTCTATTTTTTGTTCTATGGTGGATTTTGAATCGAAAGTGAAAGGAGGTAATTAATGTCGCTTATATCTTTAGGACAGAATAATAGAATACCAAGAAAAGAAATTGAAATAATATTAGACCATAATAACAAAATTATGCGAGAGTTTATTTCAATAAAAAGAAACGAATCTAAGCTTATTGATGCCACAAATAGAAAAAAAACAAGATCGTTGATTTTAACTACCAACGGATACCTCGTGTTGTCATCTGTAAGGACCTCGCTGTTAGCTAGCCGAATCGGATTAATTGTATCAATAGGTCACAACAATTATATTCCAATGGATAAAATACATCTATTTCAAAGCAATGGATCTAGACCTGTAAAAGAATTCATATCCGACAAGAAGTTACAGGATGAGTATATTGATACTACTAGAGCAAAGAAGACTAAAAGCATTATAATAACAAACCTCGGCATTGTGGTTGGTTCTTATAAAACACCAGAATCTTTATCAAAATTAGTAACCAATCCGCTTCAAATAGGACCTCAAAGTTATACAACCAAAGACAAAGTTGAGATCATAATTCAGAATGGCAGCAAGACCAATAAGGGCGCAAAGATTTCCAGGATGAAATCAAGTAAAATAGCTTATTGCAGTTATGGTAAATCAACTAAGACTATTCTTGTATCCAAAAACGGGTTCTTAATAATGTCTCCTATAAATTCGCTTACGTTAGCGAAAAAAGTAAAAAATTTAGTAAGCATAGGAAATAACAATTACATAAGCGAGGATACTATAGAACTACTTTTAAATAAAAAATCAAACCCTATCAACAGATACAAGCAAATAAAGCAGGAACATAATGACCTTTTTAATGCTACACACGGCAAGAAATCCAGATCTTTACTTATTACTCACAGCGGATTTTCAATACTCTCTTCCCTCTCCCCTACATCATTATCAAATAGATTCACTGGACTTGTTAACGTAGGCAATGACAATTATATACCAAAAGACAATGTGAATTTTATTCTACCGAAAACCTCACGACCTCTAAAAAAGCAAATCAATATTAAAAAACTCAAAGGATACTTTGTAGACACCTCTTTTGGGAAACCTTCAAGAGCGATCCTGATAACTCAAGAAGGGTTTGCGATTGATTCGTCTTTATCTCCAAGAACGCTCTTCGGAAGATTTAATATACCTTTCTTTAGGCTGTTGGATAGTTACATAAAAGAATCAAGTATAGTAGCTATACTTCCACCCCAATCAACCTCCACCAGGAAACATATAGAATACAAAAGAGCCAAGAAAAAAGTAGTCGATATTACAAAAGGGAAAAGGACAAGAGCCGCTTTTCTTCTTGAAGACGAAACAGTCGTGTTATCTCCTGTTTTGTCCAAGACGAGTGCAGATAAATTACCTAAATTTATTCATTTAGGATTCGGGAACTATGTATCTTTAGATAAAACAAATTCTATATATGACTTTAAGTCTCGACCGATAAAGAACTACTTGCATAAAAAAAGGATGGAAGAAGTCGTTTATGACTCTTCGAATGGCAGGGTCATGAAAAGTGTATTGTTAATAGAACATTATGCATTTATTTCATCACTAAAGATAGAACGAATTATTTCAGACATAAAAAGGAGTAGATAAAATATGAATTATTCCAATGAGTTTAAGGGATGGATTGGGAGAATAGGAGATACATTCACTTATCAAAACGCGTATGATATTGCTGTATCGTTATCGCATCATTACAAGGCTTATAGTACGAAGGGGCAAAAACTGGTGATCGGTTACGATACCAGATATTTCTCAAAAGAGTTTGCTTTTTTCTTTGCGTCAATTATGGCTAAGAACGGGGTTAAGACCTTCCTAAGTAATAAACCAGCCCCATCCTCTGTATTAATAGTTAGTTCTAAACACAAAAAATCTATGGGAACTGTGGTGTTAACTGGAGACCAGAACAAGGCTAACATACTAGGCATTAAGGCATTCGATTCCAATGGTTACTCCCTCCCCCCTTCTCTCCTAGATACAGTTAAACAACAATACAAATACTATGATGATAATGAAATTAATAAATGGATATCAAAAGGTTTAGTAGAAAAGTTTGACCCAGTTATAACTTACAGGAAGTATATACAGGATACTTTTCAAGGCGAAAACTTCCTGCCCAATGTAAAGATATTACTTAATCCGTTATATGGAACAGCTTATAAATTCTTAGGAGGAATACTCCTATCAGATTATGATTTCAATGGATATGCTTTGGACTTCAACGAATTAGTTACTGATTTTGAAGGCATAACGCCATCTGTTGAAAATAACTTCGAGCAATTCAAACAAGATATGGAGTTTCACGGTATAGATGTAGGAATGATTATATCGCCAGATTGTACTACTTTTGAGTTTCTATATAATGACCACGGATCAATTATACGTCTATCAACTTTTCAAATTTTAGAGTTAATCTCAACCAAATTTAAAAATTCAAATTCTAAAGTCTTATTATCAACTGAATTAGGCTTGATTGCTAAGCAATATCCAGGATTAAAGAATGTTGTTTTCTCTTCAACTGAACAATTCGAGCAGGATATGAGAGAAGGCGATTTTGCTGTTGGTATTGACCACTTAAATAGGTTTTATTTTAAAGACCATGGAGCTGCTGACGCACTTTTAGCTTGCTATTATTTAATCAATATACTTACAAACGAAGGATTTAAATCAAATATTATAAACACAAATAATACTGATGTCATATTTTATTAAAAATAAAGGGGATAACCCTTTAAGGAAAGGGCGTTTACATGAATAGGTGTGAAAATTGCAAGGTCGGTAAACTAAAATTGACCACAAAAAAACATACAATTAAATCTAGGAATCCATATAAGAAGGTTGTTGTCATTGAAAACATTGAAGCTTATTGCTGTGAAATTTGCTCTATGCAAATGTTAACAGATGAAGGAAAAGAAACAGTGTCTATCCTTCGAGGAATAATCAACGATGAAATTAATGAACTGAATGACCAAGCACAGAATAAAAGAAAAAATTCTCTTAATAAGTATTTGAACTTATTAGGTGTTAATTCTTAAGGGGGTGTTTTCTTGAAAGAACTAAATCCGTATGAAATGGTACATGAAGCTTCTAAGATCTCTGCTAAAAGAGAAATGAGTGACCGAGACGCTTCAAACCTTAAACAGAATAAGGTTATTAAGACAGTTAACGATAAAGGTATTAAGCCTAACTACGTAGCTGATGCTTGTGATGAGCTAGTAGAGAGAATGAAGGCTGATAATCAATGTTAGTACAAGGGGTTTTCCATGGTTTTAAATCCTTTGCAGACCGAGAAGTAATTGACTTCTCTAATGGCATTACAAGCATCATGGGACCAAATGGTTCAGGTAAAAGTAACATATTTGATGGTATAAGATGGGTTTTAGGAGAAACAAGCGCCAAAAGTTTACGAGGAGGAAAAATGCAGGATGTTATTTTCTCTGGTTGCGATACAAGAAAGCCTCGGGACTTCGCCGAGGTTACGCTTGTTTTTTCTAATGAGAATTCTACATTTAGCAATTTCGATACTTCTCAAAACATCTCTGTTACCCGCCGTATGAACAAATCCGGTAAGTCAGAATACTTCATCAACGAAGAAACAGCTTTGCTTAGAGACGTACAAAATTTATTCATGGATACTGGCATAGGTTCAAATAGTTATTCTATGATCGGTCAAGAGCAAACAAAGAAACTCTTATCCAATAATGTAGAGGAAAGAAGAGCAATATTTGAAGAAGCTGCAGGTATCGTGAAGATGAAGAAAAGAAAAAATGATACTGAAAAAAATCTAAAAGAAATTAACAACGATGTACAGAGATTGCAAGACATTACCACTGAAATAAAGAAGCAGCTAACTCCACTAAGGGAACAATCTAAAAAGGCTGCAAAACACAAAGAATTGAGTGACGAGTTACGGAATGTTGAAATCCAATACTTATTAAATCAGTACGACGAAGTTGGTGAAGAGTTAACTTCTGTTACAAAGCATTTGTCAGATTCCAAAACGAAATACTCCAGTATCAATTCACAAATACATAGTTCCGATGAAAGGTTATTACACTTAAAAAAAGACATCAAAACACACAACGATTTATTCTTCTCCCTTCAGGATAATCACTCTACAAATAAGGAATCCTTGGAGAAGATACGGGGTGAAATAAACCTCTATACCGAACGTAGAGATACTGCTATAAGAAATATTGATGAGAACAATAACACATTGAAAGAAATAGAAGAAAACTATTCCCTATCTGCGGATGGGATAGTAAAGAAAAAAGGGCGAATGCAAGATGTTGAGCACCAGATTACTCAGAATAAGAATAAGAATTCGGAAATAAACTCTATCCTCTCTGATGGCGAGAGTGAAATACTTTTTTTGAAATCAGAAATAGAACATACTAGAACTGATTCTATAAACCACTATAATAATCTAACTCAAGGAAAATACGAATTAGAGCAATTAGTTAAGAAAGAAGAAGAATTGATATCACGACTTGCGAATGAAAGAGAAAGGATTTCTAATGGAGCTTCTGATAAGCAATCTAAGGAATCTGCTATAAAAGAGATCCGTTCTTTGATTAGTGATAGTGAGAATGAGCATAAGAAGAAATTGGATGATTATCAAAGTAATATCGGGTCTGCCAAAGACTTGGAATATGAAGTTAATGAACTTTCCTCCGAAATACAAACACTAGAAACGGAATATGTGAAGATCAAAAGCCGGCTAGAAAATCTTCAGGACTTTATTACAAACAATCAAGGGTTCTATGACGGGGTTAAATCAATACTTGCTCAAAAAGGAAAGAATGAGTTTGAGGGAGTAATCGGAGTCTTGGCAGAGTTAATACAAGTAGAACCTCATTATGAGAAAGCTGTAGAGAGTTTGCTTCAGTCTGCAATGCAATTTGTTGTGGTTGATAACGATTCTACTGCGAGAACTTGTGTCGAGTTCTTAAAGAACTCTAAAATGGGTCGTGCTACTTTCCTTCCTTTGAATTTAGCAAACCCCTTACACTTGAATGAAAAGGAAGAAAAAATATTAGATAAAGAAAACGGCGTTAACCCTGCGACTAAATTTATTAATTTTCATGACGATGTCGCTCCTGTTATTCACTCTCTTCTGGGTAGAACATTAATATCTGAAGACCTAGAGACTGGGATCAATCTTACCAAGAAGAATAAGATCCGTATGAAGATAGCTACAGTTGAAGGGGAACTTATACAAACTGGATCAATTACCGGTGGTAGATCAAAGTATAATAAGAGAAATTTTTTCACTATTAGAAGAGAGCTTGAAGAACTTGAAAGTGCAGCAGAAATGAAAAAAGAACTAATTAAACGGAAAAAAGTAATGTTAGAGGAAAAGCAGAATAGGCTTATTGAACTGAATAACATTACTCATGAACTTTCTGCAATTATAGAGGACCAGAAAGAACAACTTAGAGAAAAAAAGCTACAATTAGCTAACTATGAGCAAACATATTCCGATATGAAAGAACGCCTTGAAGTAATATCGATGCAAGAACAAGAAATGAGCCTTTCATTGAAGGAGACGAGAAATAAAAAGTCCAGAGTGTCATTAACATTAAAAAGTAATGGTGATAAACATAAAGAACTATCTTCTAAATTAGAAAGGTTAGCAGAAAGTTTAAAAGATAAGGAAGAACAGTTAGAAGTTCAAAAAGAACTAAAAAACTCACTTATGTTAGAAAATACAAGTCTGCAGGAAGAATTTAAACAGTTACAAGAATACATGCAAAGCTATAGCAACGATAATGGAAACTTAGAAGAAAAGATTGCGAACCTGTATTCCAAGCAAGAAGGAGAAAAAATAAAAGTAAAACAGATCGATAAATCTCTCAACGAATTAAATGAAGAATATATAAACTTAGAGGTAAAAACGAATAATCAGCAGATAGAAATCGACGACCTTAAAGAGAAGATTGGCAACCTCACCGCCTCTATTGAACACGAAGAAGACGAATTGAGAAACTTACATATTATTAAAGAAGGTATCCAAGGAGAAATAAATAACCGAGAAGTGAAATTTAGTAAGCTAGATACTCAATTTAAAACCATTAACTCACAGCTCCTAAACTCTTACGGAATAAGTTCGGAAATAAACTCCATCGAGAGAAAGCGAATTGACAAAGGAAAATCAAGTGAAAAAATAGGAACAATCAAAAAGTCTCTATCAGCATTAGGGAGCATTAACCACAATGCCGTGGAAGAATGCAAAGAACTTGAGAAAAGATACGAATTGGAGTCCGAACATCTTCAAGATGTGGTACAAGCTCAAAAAGACCTCCTAGAACTAATTGAACATGTAGAACGAGAAATGATCGAAAAGTTCAATGAAACGTTTAATAATATTTCAACTATGTTCAAGAAGAGCTTTGTAGACTTATTTGGTGGAGGGAAGGCTCAATTATCTTTATTAGAACCTGAAAAACCTTTGGAATCTCCAATTTCCATTATGGCTAAACCACCAGGAAAGAAGCCAAAAAGCATTGATATATTATCCGGAGGAGAAAAATCATTAACAGCAGTAGCTCTTATTTTTGCGATCATATCTTCTAAATCTAGCCCTTTTATATATTTAGACGAAGTGGACGCGCCATTAGACGAAGCTAATGTTGCGAGATTCGCCCACTATCTGAAGAAATTTAGCGAGAAGTCGCAATTCATCGTAGTTTCTCATAGGAAAGGTACTTGGATGGTTTCTGATACGGTATACGGAGTGACGCAGGAAACAGAAGGTGTAACAATCATGTTCCCTCATAAACTGCAAGAAGAGAAAAGTGGTACATAACATGGATTATATTATTAAGATCGAAGACTTTGAAGGTCCTTTGGATATGTTAATTGAGTTAATTAAGCAAAGAAAAATGGATATATACGACCTACACATCTCTCAAATAACCAAAGACTATAATCAACAATTAATGGTTATGAAGAAAAGTGATATAGAGCTAACGTCAGACTTTATGCAGATGGCTAGTATACTATTAGGCATAAAAACAAAAATGCTCTTGCCCCAAAAGGACAAAGTTGATCCAAGAGACTCTCTTACTAAACAATTGCTTGATTATATGGATTACAAAGAAAATCTAGAAAAAATGAAAGAAATTCAATCCATAGAAAGCAAAATGTATAGACGTACTAGGAAAGAAACTCTTAACAAAAAAAAGAATGCCACCACAGATGATTTTGTTAAAACGTATCAAAATATATTGAGATCTAAATTTGCAAGTTCAGAAAAGAATAATAAAATGGATAAATTAACGGAGGAAGTTTCTAATTATAAATATACTGTGGAAGACCAAGTAAGAATTCTAAGAAACGAATTAAAAACAAAGAGCATAGATGTAACATCCCTATTCTCTTCTATTACAGATAAGGAAGAATTAGTTGTTACATTTAGTGCTTTACTAGAATTAATCAAATCACAAATTGCGATAATAGTTAAACTCGATGACACGCTATTTATCGAGGGAAAGGATGAAACATATGAGTAAAAAATATGTTGAAAGCCTCTTATTCGTAGCAGAATCTCCACTTTCTATAAAACGCATTTCTTCTATCGTTGAGGTTGAAGAATCCATAGTAAATAGATGGTTACGAGAATTGATCGAAGAATTTAGCGATAGAGGGTTCATCATAAGACAAGTAGCTGGCGGATATGAAATGGTTTCCGCAAGCTCTTCAGGTGATATATTAGAGAAAGTATTGCCGAAGAAACAGGAGAAGCTAAATAAATCAACAATGGAAACCATCACTATAGTTTCTATGAAGCAGCCGGTAACCAGAAGTGAAATATCTAAATATAGACAAGTACAGAACCCTGATAGAGGAATTGAAAATGCAAAGGCGTTAAATTTAATAACTGAGTCCGAGCAAGGATATATAACCACCGAACAGTTTCTCAAAGTCAGTGGGGTAAATGACTTAGAAGAACTAAGAGAAAAGTTGTCTGAGATAGAAATAGTCCAGAATTAAACAAAATAAAAAGGACGCGATCGCGTCCTTTTTACCATGCGTTAATATCTTCTTCACTTACTTCGTCATCTTCTTCATCTACTTGTTGAGTTTCTTCACGCTCTGCCACTTTATTCTCTTGTTCGTTCTCAACATGTATTTTACTAGATTCGGTAATTTCATTATCCTCTAATTCCTTATCAGTTTCTTCGGTGTTATTTTCACCAATAGAGCCTAATTTATTGTTACTTTCATTTGCGAGGTTATGAATTACTTCGCTTCCCTTTTCTGTTTCCTCGGTTGTTTTCTGTGAGACTACAGAGTCTTCCTCACTCTTTGTTAGAGACGAAACAGTATATTCATTAGGAGTATTTTCAGCTCTCGCTTTAGGTTTTACCACTCTTCGCTTAGGCTGCTCCTCTTCCACTTGGGGATTTAATAACTCCTCAAGCCTTTCAATTGCAAGATCGTCTGCCTCTAATTCTTCCACGGAAGGCAAATCTCTGTTGGACAAGACCCTTTTCGATAGGTCTCGAACTCCATTCTTTTTAATTTCCTCTTCAATTAGATAGAATACAGCATCCGTAAAGTTGCCTTGTATATTGACCCAGTGGACTAACAAATCTGGAGCGTCTTTTCTGAGTTTTAAAGTTACGCTAGTTCCGGCAACCTTCTTTCCTCTCTTTACCAATGGAAGTCACCTCCGTTATACTACTGTGCTTTCATTTTGTGTCTTCGCTTTCAATGCTTCAAATATCTTACCATTAACAAAGGCATATAATCCATCAGAATTTAATGTAACTGCATATTTTGAAGGGATATAGAATAGTTTAATTTCTCTTTCGTCAGCGGTTTTCTTCAAGATTGGATAGAGAATGTTTCTCATCAAGATACTGCCTCCACCATATACCACGATGTAATCTACTTCGTTTCGGGCTTTGTCTAATTCGCGACTCAACCTTTTAGTTATCTCTCTTACCTGAGATTCTAGAGGTTTTTGAAGGGAATCCATAGCCCTGCCATAATATTTATTTCCAGGAACGTCGCCTCTTTTAACTACCTCTTCGTACCAGTGTCTTTCAACGCTTAGTAGTTTCACCTTCTCTGCTAGGTCATCAATAGCCTCTTCAATTGCGTGCCCCGCACCATGGTTAGAACCTTTTTTAAACTGTCGATCTGGACGAATCCCAGATGTAACTGCATATTCAGTCGTACCATCGCCAATATCAAGGTGCATTATTCTCTTTTCTTTGAAGTGGCTTCCGTTGATGTTTTTAAGTTCATATTCTTCTACTAAAGGAGTATAGATATCGTCTTTTCTAACGTCCCCTTTACTATCTTTTTGCAAAGCGAATATTACAGGTGTCGCTTCAGGTACAACTTTCACAAAATCGAAAACTATTTTAACAAATACTCTTTCTTTACCAACATGAACCGTAACATTGTGCGGAGCATCCATGAACTTATCAGTAAATAGTTTAGCAGAATCGTCATTATATTGACTCAGTGGTAATGCTGTAGTCATATCAACTTTCACTTCAAGATTGTCTACTAACTTCTTATCTTTAGATTCATTGTAAGACCTTTGTACAGCTACTGCAGCTATGTTTGCTAGAGTATTGACAATTGGCAGATCTACTTCAAATTTCTTTTCAGTTTCAAATTGCATGTAATTTAGTGGCTTTCCGCTAGTGACTGCGAATTTTCCAACATAATACATTCCAGGTTTTGCGTGTTTAGAATCTACTGTTACAACTAACTGATCTAAAATATTAGGGATGAATTGGTCAATTTGCTGTTCATCGCTCCAAGGAATTTGGTCCACAGCAACATTAGTATTCGGTTGTTGTACTAGTAGACCATCGATGTTGATGTCATGTTCAGAGAATCCGTTGTCGTTACCGACTTTAAAGTCAAATTTCATAGTTTGCACTCTCCTAAGAAAATATATTTAGTATATGTTCAGTATATGCAATGGATGTGCGGAATGCAACCATTTGTTTCCTTGGATACCACTTTTTCTACCAATATCCAATATTATATGTAAAGTATATGTAGTGGATGTGCTATATAAATGCTTGGTACGCCCTTTCTTTTTGACGGAGGTGTTTTTATTAATTTAGTAGATGGATTGAAAATAATTTGTGATGATAAACTCTTATTTCCAAGAAGGAATACTCTTTATAGTGCTGGGTATGATATCTATATGGCATCTGATGTAATAATTCCGGCTAACGAATACATAGAAGTGAAACTACCATTCTGGTTTTCGCATGATCGTGAGAAAGATGGTTTAATAGTGAATTTATATTTAAGAAGTAGTTTGGGGATTAAGAATCACTTGAGGATTGCTGATGAATTTGGAAGGGTGCAGAATTGTTGCGAGTTGAGGCTGGATAACAACCTTTATACTATTTATCTATTTAATAACGGGGAGAAAGATTTGAAAATAGACAAGTATGACCACTTTGCCCAATTTATTATTGGAAGCAGAGAACGATCTCCTTTATTCGAACGTAACTTCGAATCTGTATCGAATTCTGTGTTGGGTGATGAGAGAGCAACAAAAACCTATTCTCATGAGAATGAGCCCAATATCCGCAGGGTAAATCATAAACTGACGATACCCGCTGCTACTAAAATTAGGATTAATACCGGTCTTAAAAAGAAAATTCCTGAAGATTGTTGGTTTGGAGTGTATATCCCTTCCGCTCTTGAAAATAAAGTTGCATTTTCAAATGGAGTTCCTGTGATAGACTCAGATTATTACGAAAACGACGCTAACGATGGTCACATAATATTATTTATTGAGAACCTTACCAATCAAAATCTGGTGATAAGCGCGAATGATGCTCTATTTTATGTGGAAACAGTTAAATATTACATAGCGGAAAACGAAATTTCTCCTATCGATATAAGGGTTGGAGGCGTAGGTTCTACTAATAAAAAGAGCTAACACCATAATTAAGGTGTTAGCTCTTTTTAAAGTCTCTTAATTTTGCTGAACGAGAAGGGTGTCTTAACTTTCTAATAGCCTTTGCTTCTATCTGTCGAATGCGCTCTCTTGTAACCCCAAACATTTTCCCTACATCCTCAAGAGTCTTGCCCTCTCCGTCATTTAATCCGTACCTTAGTCTGAGGACCATTCTCTCTTTTTCTGTTAAGGAAGCCAATACATCCTCCAGGGTCTCAAGCAACATTGAATTTCTGGTCGATTGCATTGGTGTAGGATTTACTTCATCAGCCACGAAATCGTTTAGTGTGCTTCCATCTTCATCTCCGCCTATTGTACTTTCCATTGATACAGGGTCCTGAGAAATTCGGAAAATCTCCGACACTTTAGAAGGCGATAATTCCATTTCTTTTGCTAACTCTTTATGTGTAGGCTCTCTGCCAAGTAGTTGAGTAAGTCGTTTGTTCTCTTTCTTCACTTTGTTTATTGTGTCGTTCATGTGCACAGGTACTCTGATTAATTTCGCCTGATCAGCGATTGCTCTTGTTATTGCTTGCCTGATCCACCATGTTGCATACGTACTAAACTTATACCCTTTAGTATAGTCGAATTTTTCAATCCCCTTCATCAGCCCTATGTTTCCTTCGCTGATTAAATCTAAAAAGTCTAACCCAGCTTTACCTCTTTGCATATACTTCTTCGCAATTGAAACTACAAGTCTTAAATTAGAGTTTGCTAACATTTCTTTTGCTCTCTCATCTCCATTTTCAATTTGCTGCGCTAAGATGACTTCTTCTTCTCCAGTAAGTAATCGATACTTTCCAATTCTCTTCAAGTAAATTTTCACTGCATCACTAGCTTCTATGTATTCTTCCTCTTCCTCTTCTTCCTCTTCTTCCTTGATTAGGTCTTCAATATAAACGTCTTTCTCTTTGCTTTCTACATCATCCATGTCATTTTCTTCTACAATCTCTACTTTCAAATCTTCTATAAAAAGGTCATACAGAGCTTCTAATTGACTCTTATCAAAATCAGATTTATTCAATACCTTCTTCAATTCATAAATACTTAATACGCCTCGTTTTTTGCCTAAGATAATAAGGTTCTGAATCTTACTCTCTAGTTCAGTTGTTTTAACTACCAATAAACCACCCCCAAACTTTAAAAGACTTTATGAAATATAAAAATGCACCGTTCCTTTGACGCCTATATAATGATGATTTATACTCCTGAAAATTGGTTTGGTATTTGTTCAATTTATTGATTACGCAACCTTCTAAAAGTGCATAAAAACTCCTATCTACCTTCGACAACATTGATATAAAACTTTAATAAATATAATTAGATTATCAATCGAACTCTATCGGACTATAATCAGTTTTTAATAAAAATCAAGCATGAATCGTAATAAAGGAGGGTGTATATTGAGAATTAACGCTATAGATTATTTTGATAGAATCAGTGAAATTATCAATGAGCCTAAGCAAGAAGAATTATCAAGTATATTCGAAGCTGTCGATTTCAAATTAAAGAGAAACAATTACCACTTTAGTAATATTCAACGATTACTTCTAAAATCAGAAGACTTACAAAATAATGATTACTATGATGATATTTACATGCCAATCTATTATGAGATAGAAGGGTTTATGGTTTCTTTAAGATCAAGCGTGGACATAATTCTCCATTTAATAAATAGATGTTTCGAACTTAATATTGCTAACAATTCAGTTTACCTACACAATGTTTATCATCATGAGAATCTTCCGGTTAACATTAAGAACATTTTTCAGAAGTACACTAGACCATATAACAATCCTGTGTGGAATTTCATCTATAATTTACGAAATGAAGTCGTACATGAAAAAAGCGTTGACCAAGTTTTGCCCATTAGAATAGACATGTTTTTATACCAAACCCCAACTTTGTTTTTGACCTATGAAAATAAAGATAAAGAACTTACAACATTCTTTAATAATTGCTTGATGTTCCTGGAGAGGTTATGCTCTCGAATGTTGCAAGCTATAGAGGTGACGCTAAAACAAAGACTTTAAAATAAGGGATGTATTTTAGACCAAGAACTGATTCTGTTGTATAATTTGTTCTAGAAAATGAAGTGGGAGGAAAAGTAAATGAAACAACAACCAACAACGGAAAAACAATTAGTTAAATACAACGGTACGTTCTGGTTACTCGATTCAATATCTTCTAACGGTATGGCAAAGATTTGGACGAATGGACAGCCAGCTATAGTTCATGAAAGCCTGTTGGAATACTATAAAGGTTAAGGACGGTGTGTCATGGAAGAGTACAAACTTTGTTGGATTAAACAAAAGAAATGGGACAACGAGCCTGGAGGATATACTTGTTTTATGAAGTTTAGTAGCATTGATGAAATCATTACAATGATGAAAAACTGCTATTATAACGGCGAGTGGATTGAGGACGGGAATGGTAATAGAGTGAATGTAGAATTACGCAATTATGCACTCTCATAAAACGAGAAACAACACCATGAAAAAAAGGGCGGAGTATTCCGACCTTTTATTTTTTATATAGGACTTCCTTTACTCTTTGTCCGTCCTTTTTCAAGACTATAAATTCTTCTCCGCTATTTAGTTTTATCTTATCTTCCTTGCTTAGGTCTAGTTTCGTTACCAAATAACCCGCAATAGTATCAAAGCCATCTATATCTTCTAGTTCCGTACCTAGTTGTTCGTTAACCTCATCTATCAACACGTTCCCTTGAATTACTATGCCCTCAGAAGTTGTTTTGAAAGGTTCTTCTTCATTATCGTATTCATCTCTAATATTCCCTACAAGTTCCTCAACAATGTCTTCTACAGTAATCATCCCAGAAACGCCGCCATATTCATCTAATACAATAGCTATTTGCTGTTTGTTCTTTTGAAGAGACTTCAAGACATTCTTAATCAATGATGTCTCAACCACAATAGGCATTTTTCGAATTATAGAATCAAAATCATTATCTTGATCATGGTTATAAACATCACGTAATGTCACATAACCGATTATATCGTCCAGGTCCTTTCCTATTACAGGGAACCTAGAAAAAGTGCTTTCTTTAATGCGACCTATATTCGTCTGAATATCGCAGTTTGACTTTAGACAAAACATATCCTTACGATGAACCATAATTTCGCGCACGATTCTTTCATCGAAATTAAACACTTTTTGAACCATATTCTGCTCATCAGGATCCAAATCTTTACTGTTAGATACTATTATCTTGATCTCTTCCTCACTGTGATCATCATCTTCTTTAACAGTAGTAAATCCTAACAATCGTACCAGGCGATTTGCCGAACCATTTAATGTCCAAATTAATGGATATGAGGTTTTGTAAAAGAATATTAAAGGTTTAGCAAACAGTAACGCAAGCTTTCCAGACTTTTGAATCGCAATTGTTTTTGGAGCTAACTCCCCTAATACAACGTGCAAAAATGTTATTACTGAGAACGCTATTATAAATGATACGGTGTGTGCTGCACTGTCAGGCACACCCCATTCCTTTGAGATTGGGAGAATCATTTTAGCTACGGTTGGCTCTCCTAACCATCCAATTCCTAGGGCTGTAAGTGTAATGCCAAGTTGACATGCTGAAAGGTATCCGTCTAAATTGTTCAATATCTTTAGAACTCGTTCTGCATTCTTATCTCCCTCAACCACTAATTGTTCAATCTTTGACCTTCTTACTTTTACAATTGCAAATTCAGATGCTACGAAAAATGCTGTTAGTATTAATAGTATAAGAAGGAGAGTTATGCCTAGTGCACTGTTCAAAAAATTCCCCCTTCAATCATAAAAGACTCTTCCTTTATATGTAGGAAAGTGCTAATTGTCCAGATATAGATTGATTTCATTTTAGTTCTTGCTTCTTTTAAGACGTAATCTTAATTTCAATTCACTTTTCACTTGTTTGTAAATTTGTTCATAACCAGCTGTATTATTTTTAAGGTTGTTATAAATTAAAATCAGTTCTTTTTCAGTTAGTTGGTTAATCTGCTTCCCTTTTAATTGTCCTTTTGGAATAGACATGGTGTTCGCTGCTTGATCTACTTCTCTCACTGTTTCTTGCTTCTTCTTTCTGCCAACAAATTTAGGTTTCCAAGTTACTAGAGGTTCGCCCATCATCATGTGAGACAACTCTAATGATGAAATATAATCTAATATTTCATGTGCCATTTTAACTGCTTCATGGTAAGAAACGTAGCTTTGGACTCTAGTCTCAGGAGTACCAACCATTTGTATAGAATTTGTTCTTGTAAGCCTCCCCTTCCCCTTCATAATAGTGAAAACGTATTGCCGTTCCTTTCCTAAAACTCTTCCATCAGTATCTCTTACTTCCCTTTCTCCTTTTGAGATTGACAAGATCCTTGATTCGGGGTCTCCTCCTTTTCCTTCGTCCGAACCACCATACTCTACAAATCCTTTTGGGTATAGTCTAAGTGGGAATAATCGGTCAAAGGTTCCCTCTATAATCGACCTCATAATCATCTTTACGCTACTTTTATCTAAATAGGCATAGGCATAACCTTGAGACTTATCACTTATGCTGAATTTTAAACTCCCTTTGTATATCTGTTCTTGGTGCCTTTGGTTAGTCGTTCTGAATGTAAGATTAGGTGTGACATCTAAGGCTGACCGCTTCGTCATGTATTTATATATTTTGTGATCGTAATTGCTCTCCAAAAAAAATCTCCTGCCTTTGCTATTTAAATTGACCTTTTATTAGCCAAACTGCATTACTAATTAAAAGGAATACAGCGTTCATCCAACAATTTAACTTGTGGTGATGAACTTGAGAATATATACAGATTTTGTAGTTTTTGATCCAGATGCGCCACTGCAACAATTTGGGGACTTTTCCATAAGAACAGTTGAATTACATGATTGCTTAGAGAAGATTATTAGATGTATCGGGATTATTAAACCGGTAATCCCTTCTCACATTCGTGAAGGAATTATAGTCCATATATCTGATATTCCTGTTTGCAATGCAAGTGCCTCAGTAGATTTAGACGATTACCGTGAAGTTGTAATTATAAACCTTAATTTACTCCACATATGTTATGAATTTAAACAGAATAAACAACTAGTGAATATATTACTTGGGAGTGAAAGAGAATCCCTGAATAGGTATGCTACCTTTTTAACTCTTCACGAGATAGGACACATTTATCATGCTCTAACAAAACAAATTCAAAAATCTTCAGCATATGAATTATTACTAACCTACTCCGAGGAAAATAGCCACATCTACGAAAAGTTTGACACCCAAGTAGCTTCAAACCGCTCTCACTCTTTTGAAGTTGTTCAGAGAGCTTATAGAGAGCTCTCCCCAGAAAAAGCAGCAGATGAATTTGCAAACTGTTGGATTGATAGGTGATAAACAAAAAAAGCCTTACACTTGTGGGCTTTTTTTGATCAATATGTATTCCGTTCTATTCAAAGCTTATATCTACAAAAACCTTTGGATCCTCTTTGATGCGTTTAAGTGTAGTGAAATTAATAGTTAAGAAGTTACATTCGGATTTGTTTTCTTGAGTCCAACTCTCAGTAACTTCCCATGCCTTATTCATCTCTTCCTCCGAAGGACAAATAAAACCTATGTTTCTTTTATCAACAGTCCGATCTAAAATATCCTTTAACTCACTCTCAGATGATTTCGCTAAGACTGGTGTGAGGTAATAATGGTCTCCATTCTTTGAAATCTCCGCTACGGTATCATTCAGATTTTCAATAATAAAATCTTTCTCGATAAGAGCAGTTTTGACTTTTTGGATATCCAAGCTGTTACCGCCAAGCTCATCAACAGGTTGCTCCGAAAATTCATCCCCCTCTTTTTCCACTAAAATAGGCTTCTTTGGTGTGGAATCATTGTCTATATTAAAGATAGACTTGGCGAATTGTTCAATTTCTACAGCATTAGTCTTAAAAACAAATTTATTGAAGTGATTGATGTTCTCAATTGTCTCTTTCGCCTCATCGAACCGGTTGTAGTTGACGTGCTCATCAATCATCTTTGAACCTGCTACTTTAATTTCTTTTTGTAGCTTTTTTAGCTTTCCTTCCATTTCAGTGTTTGTCTCGACGAACGACCTCAAAGCGTCTTCTAGTTTGTTGAACTTTTTAATTTCCATATTAACCACCTTTAAACCCTGTTTTTAATCTGTTATATCCTTGTTAAAGTTCAGAAAAAACCCTTTATCGATTATGTGATTTTTTACTCGCTTTATTTAACTTCTTCGATAATAGGTCCTTACTTTTGAAATCAGCTTTAACTTCTTCTTTATCTGGATTTAGATATCGCATTGTAGTAGAGATATCGCTGTGCCCAAGAAATATTTGAATGTTTCTTACGTTAACCCCTCCCAAGAGGTAATTAGTTGCAGAGCTCTTACGCAAATCGTGGCACCCGATATTCTTTTTTATCCTGGCTTTCTTGATATGTCTTTTTATCAAGTCATGAACTGATCGTGGCTTTAGAGGTTCTTTAGTTAGTTTTTTATTAAATAAAAATTCAGAGTCAACAGGACGATTCTTTAAATAATGTTTAAGCTCTTTTGCTACTTGTTTAGGTAGAAAAGTCTCCCTATCCTTTCCACCCTTACCATTTCTAATGTGAAGTGTGTTGTTTTTGAACTCTACATCCTCTACTCTAAGCGCACATAATTCGCTTACACGAACCCCGCAAAACAAGAATACCATCGCAATGCACTTGTTCTTATCCTTATATACGGAGTGTTTAGTAATGCTATTAATGAAGCGCACCGCTTCATCTATAGACAAAACATGCTTCCTCTTCTTATCAGCATCTTTTGTTTTAATAGGATCTAAAGCATCCGTTGGAGATGAAACGATATAGTTTCTGGAATTCATGTATTTGAAAAATTGTCGAAGTACAGAAGCTTTTTTGGAACGCGTTGTAGATGTATTCCCTTTATCTATTAAGTGTGCCTGATACAAGTCAATGTGAATGGTATCGACATTTTTAATATCGTCTATCTCTTTCTCTTTTAAGAACTTAATAAAGTATTGTAGCTCTTTTCTATATTGATTTAGCGTTTCTTCAGAACGGTTCAAACTCTTTAAATAACTCAGGAATAGCGTAATATAATCATCTAAATTCAATCTTATCCCCCCTCTCGCTTCTTTTCTTTCAAAAAAATGTTTCTCCTATCCGATTCCAGCTCCATCAACAACAGAACGAATCAAATAAACAATAAATTATATAAAATTATATAAAAAAGTAATATAATGATTGAAGACAGGAGGGGTTAATATGTTTTTGCCTGGAATAAAAGGTTTAGATTTTGGTTGGATTGTGGTCAATTCCGGTAACATGTTTGGCGGTAAAACGGAAAGGCTTATGTCCCAAATAGATGTAATTAAGCGCAGTGATCAATTGAGGAAAGACGCAGCGCTGAGAACAGAGGAAAACTATAACAGTCTTTCAATAGGCGTCTTTAAGCACGCTATTGATATAAGGTACGACAACGAAGAAGTAGCTTCTCATAATGGGAAGAAGGTTCCTGCAATACCGGTGAATAATGTAGAAGAATTAATAGGTTTAGTAGAGTACAATAATTTCAGAGTGATAGGCATTGATGAAATACAGTTCTTTGAGGAAATAGGTGAAAATCAAGAGTATAAAATCCTACACGCTCTAAAAAGATTTACTGACGATAACCGCTATGTGATTTCTTCTGGATTGGACAAGGATTTCAGAGGTCTTCCATTTGGACCGATGGGAGATATACTAGCTATGGCAGACGAAATAACCCAAAATTTTAGTTTGTGTGCGAAATGTGGTGCTGAAGCCACTCTTACCCAAAGATTAATTAACGGGTTGCCACCAAAATTTGATGATCCTATTGTTTTAGTCGGATCAAATGAAAGTTACGAACCCAGGTGTCGTCTGCACCACGAGGTTCTCTCATAAGATTGGGACACAATTGATTGGCTAAATCGCCCGAATTGCATATAGGAAGAAAGGAAGAAGACCTCTACTATTATTAAATTAATAGCATAGGTCTTTTTTTGTGTTTCTCTATAACATTACACTAACGTTTACTAAAAAGTTATCAGTTTTATTTCCAAAAAAAGGGTTTTGGAATATAATCCCTAAGCGTGGAAAACTGACTTTTTATTAAAGGTGGTGTTTATTTTGGAAAAGTTTTCGTATGACCTCTCTTGGATTGATTTTAAGAGGGTTAACTCAAAAAAAGATTTGCTAATCTTAATGAATGAACATGATAAGAACTCTCTAATTTTTTGCTATCATACTGGATTGTTGAATGCAGCCATAGGGAAGACCTTGGGTATTGAGGGAGAAAGCCTAAACCTTCTTTACCAGAGTGGTTTATTTCATGATGCGGGGAAATTAGGAATGAGCTCTTCCTTCCTAAATTATGAAGGTGCATACACTATCAAAATGTACAATGAGATGAAGAAGCATGCTACTGGAGGTGCGCATGTCCTCGAAAAGCTTAACGTGGAGCATCAATTAATTGAAGCATCTAAGTATCATCACTGTAATTTTGATGGCACGGGATATCCAGGAGGTCTTTACCACAAGGAAATTCCTTTATTTGCACGGATTACAAGAGCATCTGATTCTATAGACGCTTATATGTCAAAGAGGTGCTATAAAGAAGGTGGACCTGCTAGAGGGGCGTTCGATGACCTTAATCAATATAACGGCACAAGTTATGACCCTGAAGTGTTAGAAGCTTTTAGTGATGTCCATAAGAAGGTTATGAAAAGATGTCATGAATTAGGCATGGACCAGCCTTCTCAGTTTGTATATATGAATCAAGTCGAAGAATTAACTGTTCCAGAGTTTCATAACAAATATGTAGAAGGCTTGATCTGAATTAACAGTATTAGCGAATAAAAAACGTTTCTCTATTTTAAGAGAAGCGCTTTTTTATTGACCTACTCCCTAGTGGATTAGAAGTACCGTATATTAGATAATAACTTATATTGATCCGCTAACAAATAATATGTAGTTTTCGCCCCATCATGTTCTTCTCTTAAGGCGCTTTCTATACTTAAAAGTAATAGACTCATCTCGATTTGTTTTAACTGCTCCAATGCCCTATCCTCATTTGCTGAGATAAAGGTTATTTCATCGGGGTATGCTGCATGTTTTTTGTACCAATTAGGAAATCTCCTATGTTCTTTTAATCCTTCTTCGATTGTGTCATAAACCCCCTCTTGTAAATCGTGAGTGATGAACACTTCATCAAATGAATCAACCTGGCACTCACGAAATCCTATTCCGACAAATAGTGTTCGTTTTGTTTCGCTGAAAAACTTTTCTAACCGAGATATAACAGTATCTACGTCACATGTTTCTTTTTCCAAGAAGCACTGCAAATTGTATTTATAACTAGCAAGTTTGTCACACTGTACATCCACAGCCAAGAAACAACTTGAAAAGGATTCAACATCATCTTCAGATATGAAAAAGACATCTCTTAAACATATATGATCTTTTACAAACTCTACTCGCCCTAAATTGCTTTTGATTAACGATAATATCTTTTGGTGTTGAGGTAATTGCTCAAACTTACGGTGATTTATCTTGGTCCATAACACCTCTTTGTCCATATATATCACACCTTTCTTTAATATACATCCATAATTGCAATTATCTAGAAAGGGTCAAATTCCTTATGGTTAATTTCCTGTGGGGAGTAGCGGAATTGTTTATTTGTTTTATTTGAAAAGGGTAAATGATATCTTATTTGAAATATATTTTGGTGAGAAAATGAAAAACATATATAGAACGTACAAGTATAAGTTGTTGTTGAGTCGGTCACGGGAGAAAGAACTCGATATCCAGTTTTCCAAATTTCGATTTATTTATAATTATTTTCTGAAATACAATAAAGTCTATTTCCAGAAAAGAGAACGATTCATCTCAGTGGAACAAATGATAAATCATATTCCAACACTAAAGCAAAAGTATCCGCATGTTGCTGATGTGAAATTTTTCTATATACAATCGGTTATTTACACATTAAAAGCAGAGTTAGACAATTCTTTAAAGAATGGAACCAAAATAAACTACTTTGAACGAAATATAAACGAAAAAATAACTATAAAGCGTAATTATAAAATCGATGAACCTTCTAGCAATATTTCAATCTCGGGATTATTTTCATGTAAATACGTAAACTCAAGGAATTTGAATGGAGCTGCTAAGTCAATAACAATTACTAGAACCGCTGATGATTGGTACATACATGTATTGGTGCAAAAAAGGAGTTACCAGAGGGACATAAATGTCAAAAAAGCAATAGGTGTAGATGTCGGTCTAAAGGAGTTTGCTTTCCTGTCTACGGGACATAAAGTAAATAACCCAAGGCACTATAGAAAACTCGAATCTAGATTAAAATCGGAACAGAGGAAGCTCTCCCAAAAGGAAAGGGGATCTAGTAACTGGCACAAACAGAAGAAAAAAGTCAAAAGATCATATCAAAAGTTAACAAATTATCGAAACGATTTTCTTCATAAGCTTTCTTCTCATCTTGTATCAAACTACGACATCATCGGAATTGAAAAGTTAGGTATTAAAGATATGGTAAAAAACCGTCACCTTTCCAAATCAATTCATGATGCTTCTTGGGGTATTTTTATTAAGATGTTGAAGTATAAGGCTCAAGAGCAAGGGAAGTTCGTTATTGAAGTTGATCGATATTTCCCTTCCTCACAAATTTGTTCTAATTGCGGTAACAAGCGCTTAATGCCCTTGCATCTAAGGACGTATGTTTGTAAAAAATGCGATTTTAAGATAGATCGTGATTTCAATGCGTCTATTAATATTAAAAATGAGAGTTTGAAAATATATAAACAGTGATTTTGATAACCTCTAGGCGGGGGGAGATAGCCTATATTGGTAGGAATCAGTAAGTTCTGAACGTCGAGGGAGTAGTGGAATGTATAGCCTGGCAAACCGTCAGGCTATTTTCTATTCTATAAGGTTAAATTTTAAGTGTTATCATTTCGAATTGTGAACCCTGTGTTCCCCTTCTTTTAAATTTCCTGAGTAAAACACCCCACTTTGTATCGTATCCCCTCGGAAATCTCTTGAATGTAAATGTTACACCAAGCATTTTACTAATATTGTTTTAACTTCTATCCTATGTACGGTAGTTGATTAACAAGAGATTGATTAACTTATATTACCCCTCCCCACCTCTAAAGTGTCCATCGTTTTCTTTTCTTTTCAAAGCCTTTCTCCCCCACTCACTTTTCCCTATCAGTAGCAATTGAACAATGCAGCGTTGTTTGAAGGGTGTTTTTATTTCTTTATCAATAATCATCTATATAAATTAAGGAGGGTTAGAACTGAAAATATACTTGAACAGCCTAAATGCTCCTCAAAAAAGAAGCTTAATAGTTTCTATGCGTCTTCAAACCAAACAGTTTTTAGACCATTACGACGGGGACCTTAGCAATTTTGATTCCACTGAAGATGTTATAACTTCGTTATTTTTGTATTGGTTAATCAACTCTTCAAGAAAAAGGTACTTCTGGTGTGTTACAACTAATGCCTCTATTTTAAACGAACACTATGCAAAACAAATGAAAAGAAAACTACGCCTTATCTTCATGGAGACGATAGTAAAGCATCCCAAGTATAAAATTTTATCTCTTTAACATTCCAAAATATTTAATTTCTATTATTATACTTACAAGAAAAGAGGTGTATATATTTGTTTGATATTCAATGGTCTATTTTGCTTCAAATTATACTAATCGACCTGATCCTATCAGGTGACAATGCGATATTAATTGCAATGGCAGCAAAGGATTTGCCAGAAAAACATAAGAATAAGGCTATTATTGCAGGTACTGCTGGAGCGGTTGTGTTACGCCTAGTCTTTGCACTATTAGTCGTATGGTTATTGAAAATTCCATTTATCCAACTTGTAGGCGGCTTATTATTGTTATGGATCGGTTACAAACTGATGGTAGGTAAAAACTCTCACGACAATGTTGATGGAGGTACTACAATATTCTCTGCAATAAAAACGATAATAATTGCCGATGCAGTTATGAGCCTCGATAACGTGATGGCTCTAGCTGGTGTCTCTCACGGTAGCTTTGGAATGATATTAATCGGAATACTAATTTCAATACCTATTATCATATGGGGAAGTAAATTCCTCATTGTGGCTATGGAAAAGTACCCAATAATAATCTACATAGGTTCTGCTGTACTCATTTGGACAGCTGGAGAAATGATTGTTCAGGACGATAGCATCTCTGATTTAGTTCACAATGCAAATCTTGAATTGCTTATCCCTGCCCTTTTGACCGTCACACTTCTATTAGTAGGTTATCTGAAGGGCAAAAAAACAAAAGAGGTAGTTTAAATCCTCTTTTGTTTTTAATTGTTCCTTATCAAATCCTTACAATAAACCCTCTGGAGGTATTAAAACATGACGACTATTATCCAAGAAAAGACACGCATAGCAGTAATTTACGGTGGGAAATCAATGGAGCGGGAAGTGTCTGTTAAGAGCGCTTTTTCAATCTTAAAAGCTATTGATTACAAAGGTAAAGAAGTGTATCCCATACATATTAATTCTAATGGCGATTGGGAGCTGTTTGAAAAACTTACTTCTCCGCCAACAAAACTCGAAAAGTTAATGCCTAGAGGGTCAGCGAACCCTACTAGTACACCAATTGCTTTAATGATTTTAAAGGATATAGATGTAGCTTTCCCTGTCTTACATGGACCATACGGTGAAGATGGTAAAATCCAAGGACTATTCGAGATGTTAAATGTACCCTACATAGGTTGCGACGTTATTTCTTCGGCTTTGTCTATGGACAAGGTAACAACAAAGATCATGTTAGACTCTTTCAACATACCTCAAGGAAGGTATACATTCATCACTAGGGGTGAAAGGCTAAACTCATACAAATCTATTGAAGAAGTAAAGGATTGCGCTAATTATCCTTGCTTTATCAAACCCGCAAATATGGGGTCCAGTATAGGAATCAGTAAAGCAAAAAATGCCTACGAACTAGAAGAAGCAATCAACAAGGCTTTTGAATACGATAAAAGGGTTATTATTGAAGAGTTTATTGATGGGAGAGAATTAGAGATTGGAGTTCTCCAAAAAGCTAATGGAGAGATTGTTCTTTCTGCTATAGGAGAAGTAGCTACAACATCAGACTTTTACGATTATGAAGCAAAATATCAAAATAAATCTGTGACTAACCTAAGTATACCTGCTGATATTAGCGAAGATACTAAAGCGCTAATCGATGAATTCGCAAAAAAGACTTATAAAGCTCTACAATGCTCCGGTCTGGCGCGGATCGACTTCTTCTTGAAGCGTAACTCAGGGGAGATCCTTGTAAATGAGGTAAATACAATGCCTGGATTTACTGAAAGAAGTATGTTTCCGATGTTATTTGATAAGGTGGGTATCTCTTACTCTAGTCTGATAGAGCAATTGATCAAAACAGGGATGGCAGGAAATAAATAAAACAACCCAATTGCGCGTCAGAAAGATTGTAAGAAACACTATTCGATATGTTTCACATGAAACATTGTTTAACTGACAAACTCTGCATGTAACAATCGATTTATTTAGTCATGTTTCACATGAAACATAGAGGCGATTCGACAGAACCCTTAGGTTAAGTACAAAAAAAAGAGGTAGTTAACTCTCAAAACTAGGTTGTTCGCTATGTATTAAGGGGAAAAGCGGTAAAAAATAAAAACAGTGTAAATCCACTCAGGGTTAGCACTGTTTTTATTTTTTCCAATAAACTTAATAATTTTCGATCAGTTCCAACTCTTCTTTAGTCAATTTACCCTGTGTATCAGAATAATTCGTCTTTCTATGATCCTTTATTTTATATGTACTACCCTCTTTTACCTCTTCCAAAGTCATTTCACCGTCATACTCTTCAGTAACTTTTAAGTTATCCTCCGTTATTATTTTTCTTGTCATATGGTAATTAAAAAACACTTCTTCGTCATCTTGAGATACCTTCTCCTGATTTCTAATCGCTATAAGAGATACTATGACATTCTTTTCTTTATAGTTGTTAAAAACTTGCCTTTTTTCTTTTTCAAACTCGCCAGGTTCTATATAGAGTGACCTTAACCAAATATCAAAGGTCTCAACATCTTCAATCTTGTAGATGTTATTTTCATAAGCAAGCGCTGACCGTCCTATTGATAACATTTCTTCTTTAGATAACACCTTGATTTCTTCTTCCTTTATTCCTATTGCCTCTTCCAGTTTATTGACGACACCTATCCCTCCATCTACAAACTGATTAATTACAATACTTGCAGTAAGTAAGATTATAGGGACGGCAAATACCATAAAGATCACCATGTAAAATTTCTTCCTGTACATCGCCTCACCCCTTCACTACCTCGTTCCGATTTATGAAATTATAATCAAAAACGCGATTTAAACAAATTTTATTCTCTTTTATTTGAGAGGACTGTTGCTCCTTTTTCAACATTAATGAAAAAGGAGGAGATATTATGAATACAAAAGTATCTGTAATCGGTTCAGGAAGTTGGGGCACTGCTTTGGCAAAGGTGTTATCCGATAATGGTCATAATGTTTGTATCTGGGCAAGAAGACAGGACGTTGTAGATGAGATTAACAATCATCACACGAATACAAAATACTTACAAAACGTTAAGTTGCCTACTAATATATTCGCTTCTACATCGTTAGAAAGTGTAATTAAAGATTCTTCTTTGGTGATATATGTAGTACCTTCTCACACAATGCGAGAGGTCGTTAAAGAGTCTTCTAAATACATAAATGACTCCACTCTATTAGTTCATGCAAGTAAAGGTTTCGAAGAGGCTACCAATAAAAGAATGTCCAACGTTATAAAGGAAGAACTAGGCGATCAATATTCTCAGAAAATCTCTGTATTATCAGGTCCTAGTCATGCTGAAGAAGTTGTTAAAGAACTGCCCACTACGGTAGTTGTAAGTAGCAAGAACGTAAATTACGCACTAGAAGTTCAAAATTATTTTAACAATAATTATTTTAGAGTTTATACAAACAAGGATTTAGTCGGTGTGGAATTAGGAGGTTCGCTAAAGAATATCATCGCACTTGCAGCAGGTCTATCCGATGGTTTGGGGTATGGAGACAATACAAAAGCAGCTCTAATTACAAGAGGCTTAGCAGAGATTTCTAGATTAGGGGAGTGTATGGGTGCAAGCCCAATGACATTCTTAGGGTTGTCCGGTGTTGGAGATCTAATGGTCACATGCGCAAGTAAACATAGTAGGAATTGGAACGCAGGTTTCAAGCTAGGGACTGGAGAAAGTGTAGATGAAGTAATAAAAGGCTCTGGCATGGTTGTAGAAGGCATTAAGGCGACAAGAGTAACCAAACACCTGTCCGATGTTTTAAACGTCGATATGCCTATTACAAACGCCTTGTACGATGTGCTGTTCAATCAGGCGGAACCATTGAAGGCGACAAACAATCTTATGAATAGATTATCAAAGAACGAATAAATGGTATAGAACATTTTCTAAAAGAGAATTCGATTATTGAACATCTTTAGCGCTCATTCGCTCCCTTAATAGTGACAGAGCCTTCTTTTCTAGTTTATGTATGTGCTTTTGTGAAAAATCTAAAATTTCAGCAATTTCACGTTGGGTTTTTTCTTCAAAAAACCTTAACAAAATAATTTCCTTCATGATGAAACCTAATTCATCAAGTGCGCGGTTAAGTATAATTTTATCGATTGAATAACTTTCAACATCATCATCACTAGAAAGGTTGGCTCCCATTGGAACCAATACACCTTCATCATCGGTTGAATAATTTAATGACCCGACATTCTTTGTTGAAATGATCGCCCGAGCCATTTCTTCTTCTGAGTAAGGTAAATGGGCAGCAACCTCAGATAGAGAAGGTTTCCTTTGATGTACCTTTTCGAAAGTGTCTTCGTACTCAAATACTTCCTTAGCAAGCACTTTCGTACTTCTATTAATCTTTATTAGATTATTATCGCTAATATAATTTTGTATGTATCCTATGATGAAATGCGTAGCATACGTGGAGAAAGCTACTGAACCGGAATAATGATAGTTATCAATCGATTTAATCAAGCCAATAACCCCTACTTGGAATAAATCATCTTTATCATCTCTACGGTATTTATGAATGATGTTGAATACTAGTCTTAGGTTCCCGTTGACAACTAAGTCTCTATATTCGATATCATTTTCCTTTTGATATTGCCTAATATAATCTCTGTTTCTTTGATCATCAAAAGAGATATCGTCATCAGAGAAGTGGAACTTACCCCCATTCATGGCTAATAGCATCTCCCTTTCTATTTTCGAGATAAAAGGTCTTTGAACGTGTATACCCATTCTAACATTCTTCGTGGGATATTATATTGAGAAAATAAACTAAGAATCAAAAAAAAGAAGTGCTGAAACTCATCAGCACTTCCTTTTTCTGTTTTTTAGTTGCCGTTTTGGATTATTGTCATAAAAAATATATAGTTTACCTTTATAGGTAAGGACTATGTTACTTATCAGAGTCTTTTTCCTTCTTGTGAGTCAATATTTTCGCCCATTTATAGGAAATGCCTCCGCCTACAGGGTGTGAAATAATATCTTTCACATAACTTTGTTCGATATAGTTTTCACCTTTTTGAAACATCGGGATTATAGCCGTATCTTCTTCTAGTAAAATCTTTTCGGCTCTTTTCATATATTCCCACCTATCCCCTTTTTCATCAGATGCTAGTTTTATTAACCGATCGTACTCTTCATTAGAATAATTCATCTGATTTTTAGGGTGATTGGTTTCGAAGATTTTTAGAAAAGTCATAGGATCTTGATAATCCGGACCCCATCCCGAAAAGGAAATGTCGTAATCTCCTTCATCTTCCATTCGCAATTTTTCTTTTATTGGTTTGGGATCGATAACAATATTTAGTCCTTCTAGATAGTTTTCTAGTTGATTTTTAATAAACAAGGCAACTTCCTGAGTTAACGCACTCTCGTAATTTAGCAATTCAAGCGTTACTTGTTTAGTGCCTATTTCTTGTAGCCCCTTCTTCCAATATTCTTTACCAATTAATTCTTCCACGTTGTTATAACCGATTTCATTACCTCTAAAGTCTTTCCCTTTACTATTAAAAGCGAAATCATCAGGCACAAAATAGTGAGCGGGAGAAGCGCCTCCTTTAACAACTTCTCTGACCATCAATTCTTTGTCCCATGCAATTTCAAGAGCTTTTCTGATGTTTGGGTTCTTCAATACTTCGTTATCTTGATTCAGTCTTAAGAAATGTATTACAGGTTTTTCTACTGTATGGAAATCCGTACTATATTGGAATTCTTCCAGGTATTCAGCAGTAATTCTAGTCCTGTCTATTTCCCCTCTTTTATACATCTCAACAGCGTGAGCCATATTTTTCGAACGTTGGAAATTAATCTTTCCCACCTGAACAGAATTTCTGTCCCAATACTTCTCATTTTTCTTTAATTGAAACCCTTGGTTGTCTGTCATCTTAGACAAAACGAAAGGTCCGTTGAAAACTAGAGAATCGATTCCATCCATCGCATAATAACCATTCTGATTATTTACGAAGTCTTTGTTTTGAGGAAAGAACGTTGGAAAAGTTGTAAGGTTGATAAAGTGGGGAGTAGGCTTTTCTAGCGTAACCTCCAAGGTGTGCTTGTCTATCGACCTAACACCTAATTTATCGACTTGACCATATATATCGCTACCTTGATTGATGATCTCCTTAGCATTCTTAATACTTCCCAGATTAAAAGCATTCGGAGATAGCGAATTCGGGTTCAAGGCTTTTTTCCATGCAAATTCAAAGTCTTGGGCAATTATTTTATCGCCGTTGCTCCAATATGCATCCCTTCTTAATTCAAAGGTGTACCTTTTCCCTTCATCTGTAACTTCGTAACTTTCAGCAACTCCTGGTACCGGTGTATTGTTTTTACCAAGTCTGTACAAACCCTCGAACACATTATTTAATATAGTAAAAGTAGGAGCGTCGGAAGCTTGCGTAGAGTCCAAAGTTGTCATTCCTGAACTCTCAGCCAAGTTAAGAACTGGTAACTCATCTATATTATCCGCACTGTTCAAAATGTCATTTTTATTTAAGTAGATAAGACAAACGATCATGATGGATAGCGTAAATAGGAGCCATCTTCTGTATCTCAAGTTGATTCCTCCAATGTTAAAAAAAGTAACATTGATTATTATAAGTAAAAACCGCTCTTTTTTCCATTGAATTTATAAAAAAACATAAGAAATGTAAGTTTTTTGATAATTTGAGTAGAAATAACTAGGGAATTTAACCTAACAATCTGGAAATAACATGCAAATATTATTAGTTTTTATATGTAATAATGGTATTCGTGTATATAAATGGAAAGAGCGACTGTTCTTCTGCAGCCGCTCTTTTTCCAGTTATTTAACTTCTATTCCGTAGAATTGCCCACCTCTAGTGCCGAACACAATCTTGTTATTATATGCAACTGGGGAAGATTCGATATTGGAGCCGAAATTGTCCGCAAAGATAATACTCCCATCATCGCCATTAACTAGATGGACGTTCCCTACAGCGTCCGCTTGAAGAATATACATATTCCCTTCTTTATCTGTAAGATCTAATGGTGATGACCAGGAGTAAGAAGGCATTTCCCATCTCCAATGTTCTTTTCCTGTGTTCTTATCAATAGAGACTAAGATACCGCCCCCTACCGTCTTATAACGAGCTATTGTAAAATATACAGAATCAGATTGCTCACCCTTTCCTAACAAAGGAGTCGCTAACATCCCGCCATTTACGCCAGAGATACTATAAGCAGGATACTCTGATTTCCAAATCACTTCACCGGTCAATCCATTAATTTTCCTGATCAATGTTATCCCCTTTGAACCTTGCTTATCAACCTCAGTTCCGGTGTATAGAAATGGTGTTCCGCCCTCAACATCAATTACAATAGTAGCATCAGTATCATCTGTACCCTCTAATGCCCATATTGGTCTCATGTTAGTTAAATCAATAGCTTGAACACTACCTCCATTGTCTGCAAAATATGCGATGTTCTTGTATGCTGCTACAGAGTTCTCTATACCTTGATGGTTATTACCGTTAATTTTATAGCGGTACTTCGTTTCTTCTGGGTCAACAGAAATCGTTCCATTCTCTTTGTCGAACAAAGTGTTCAATTTGACACTATAGAACAGTCCATTTTCTCCCCCTAACAACATGGTATCTGTTTCTTTATTAATTATAGGAGAACCGTCAAAAGCGCCCCAACCTCTATAAGATTGATTGTCTATACCTGGGATGAAGTATAGGAGTTCTCCATCAATTAAGTTAAAGATTCGATATCCGATCTCACCTTGCTGAGGGATTCCTTGACCTACGTATAAGAGCGGGTACCCCCTTGGATCTACAGCTACACTACCTTTGATTGGATTTTGTATTTTCAGAGGGTCTCTGGTTTCTTCACCACTATCTAAATCTAAGAAGTAGACATTACCATCTAAGGAAGCATAAATTACTTCTGTAAAATCTTCTTTCTGTTTAAACCGCTCTTTAACATTCATTATTTCAAGTACATCTTTACCCCAAGAAATTATAGCGGGAGAACCAACCCAGCCAGATCCGCCTCCCCATTCACTGTTTCTTTTTGTTTCGAAGGACCAAATTACCTCAAAAGCTTCGTCTTCAATCTCAACAATTCCAAAGGAAGGGGACGACCTTAAATGGTCACCTCTAAAAGTTAATACCCCTTTTATATCAGTGTAGGTGTCTCTAAATAAGGGATTTACCCCTTCGTTTTTATTCGATGTCTTGCTATACGGCATAACGTCATATGATATATTTTCAGTATTGTAGGATTCTACTTGGATAGGGGAATAATCTTTCTTTTCTGTAACTATTTCCTTCTTAACTATGATATCTTCTTTTTGAGTAGATATCCCCTCTTCTGGATTAATTCCATCTCCACATCCTGACAGCAAAAGCGTACTAGTAATGACAGTAAGCACTATTTGTAGTCCTTTTTTTCTCATATGTATCCCTCCCTTCATAATGTTGGTCTATCCCGCTCCATATCCTGTAATAGTGTCTTATTTCTCAAATAAAAAAAGAGCAATCCGCGTGGGATCACTCTCCTTCTAAGATACTTACCTTTACTTTTTTTGCTGTTTCCAACATGTTGAAAACAGGTATGCCATTTACCTCATATCCTTTAATAAAACCATCTTCATATATATGACTTGATATTCCCTCGACTTCCTTAATAAAGAAAGAACGAACAATGTTCATTACCCTTTCCTTATCACCATCTCTATTAGGGAAAAATGATAATTCTCTAGGTGTCATATCATCTTTGGTAAGAAAGCCGAATGTATAATGGTGTTCAAGCTCTGTATACCCATAGGTGAAATTGGAACAGTAGACATCCATTAAGTCACCTAATGATTTGAAGGCTAATAGCATCTCTTCTACTAGTGCAACCTTCTCCCTTAATTGAGACAGTAATTTATTCAGAAGTTCCGAGTTTTCAATAGTATTGTGATCATCCGCATAGCAATAGTGAATGACCTTATTATTATGGAACTCTAAGACCAATTCGTACATAATATAAGGGATGTTTGAAATTATGACCTGTATATCACTACAGTTAGGGAAATGATTACGCAATACTCGTTTTATATCGAAAGGACTTAAACAGTCTTCCTTGTATTCAATATGAGCTTTCTTAAAATGCACGAGAACTTGTTTTTTGTTGGCGAAGGTTCCATTACATACGTTGCAATTATAATTCTTCAAATAAACACCTCTACTTACTCCAAAACTTCTATTCTTAGTTTCTGACCGCTTTCTAATAAGGAAGATATAGAAACGTTGTCTATGCTGTAATCAATCAAGTGATAAGGACTTGTCTTAGCAATCAGAACAGGCGTACCTTCTACTTCTCTTAACAAATCCATCTTTAATCTAGAAATATATTCTTCTAACTCTTCCTGGGCAGGATCAAAGTAGCTATCTCGAACTCCTTCACCTCTAGAAAAATAATAAAGACCTCTCCCCTCTTCTGTATAACGATATCCAGCAGATGTTATTAACTTAGAGGCATTTGCTCCTAAATCGTGAAGTACCATATTTACCAAATGCAATCTTATGGATAGAGCCAGTTTCATTTCTTCTAATTTATTAACATAGTCATCTTCCGTTAGGTAACCTTTTACTACTTCGACTGTAATAATGTCGCTTTTTACAGTTACTTTATGAGAAGTTTTATGATGAGTTGTAACTTTGAGTTCATCGAAATAACTTAACCCTATTCTTTTCACTAAATAATCACGAACCTGATTGTTCGATAGTTTCGGCTTAATATGTTCAAGCAGAATGTGTTCCTGGTATATATGATTATCGAGCTTATCTTGGTTATCAAAAGCACTTCCACATACACATACATATAAATCTGACACAATATTACCCCGCTTTCTCCATCATTAATTTTAGCCTTTTATATGTAGTTAAACAAGTTGAAAATTAATTAATAATATCTTTTATTAATATTAAAAAAGAATGCGACGAATTATCGCATCCTTAACCAACTGACATTTTCCTTTCTTTTTCTAACAAAGCTTTTAATTCTTGATACTTGTGCTTTCTGGTGAAGAATGTGCGCAGCTCTTCTTCTGAGAATCCGAAGAATGTTTTGTCACCTTCTATAACAATTGGTGTTTTAAGCAGTCTAGGATGATTTACCACTAAATTTACAAGCTCTTTCGTTGTATATAATCCTAATTCCTTAGTCAAATGCACAGACTCACCTGCAGATTTAACCAGTAGGTCGCTTGAACCCTCTCCAGTCCTCTTTAATAGATCCATTACCCACTCTTCGGTGACATGGAGACTTTCTAACCTTTTAACTCGATGTGGAACTCCATTATCTTTCAAAAACTTGATCGCTTTGGTCGATGAGTTACATTTGTTCTTTTTAATTACTGTAATTTCTTTCATGCTGCATTCCATCCTTTCTTCTTTTTTATTTTATTAATCAGATTATAAACCATATATTGGAAATGTATTAAATTTTATCAAAAAAAGGACTCACACTTATTTATCTAAGTGTGAGTCTCTTATTGTTTCTATTTTCTTTTTAAATTCTCTTTTGCTATCCCACCACATGAAGATTAGTGCAGGGAATATTAACATAGCGGGCAGGTAACTCGCTATAAATGAATCTTCAGGAATCTGCATTAATGGTCTTAAAAAAGAAAATAGAAGACCAAAAGCAATTACCGAAACCACTATCCACTTTTTCATCCAATCACCCTTCTAAACAAATTGTAACCCTATTACGTAACTTTGTTGCGCCCCCGTTACAGAAAAGAAGGCATAAGCCTCCTTTGGTGAGCTTTAATTAATCGTTTAGATTAAGTCCGTTACTAGGTCGGTTAACGACCATGATCGACGCACTTTTTTCGTTTCTCAAAAATTCTATAAAATCATTCACGTCATATCCGTCTTCAGGGATTTCTCTTAAGCTCCCCTTCCATTGATGTACAAAATTATACATGTCTTCTGGAGGGATGTCAGTAGATAAATAAGCTTCTTGCCCATCTGTATCGCTCCAAATGTCATACCAGTGCTCAGGTCTCAACATCTGACTTAACTTGTATTTAGCCTCTTCTATTACTCTTTCCACCTGAACATCGCGCACACAAAAGTGTGATAAGTAATCTTCGAATAAGACTACTTCTTTATTTATTAATTTTCCATGTACTTTTGCAATCGTTACTGTTTCGTTATTTGGATCGTTAACAGGCACTCCCTCAATTAAGAAAGTAGTAAACCCGTTGTTATTTTGGTAGTTAGACTCACAACTTAACTTGCGATATTTTGTTGCTTCCATTGTAGATTCCTCCTCAATATTTTTCTAATTGTAGGATACTCAATGGAAGTGTGTGAAAAAAAGATATGTTTCTTTGGGAAAAGTTCAATTTATTCCTAAAGTTAGTTTTCTTACAATTTACTGTTAGGAATATTTATTCTGCTTAGTACCTCCTAAAAAGAATATTTATTCTTGTGATTAGTTCATTTCCAAATTCACCAGTTAAAATTCGAGCTTTATAAATTGGCTTTATTTTATGTTTTTACGTGCTTTTATGGGATGTTACCCTCAACACTCCCTAAAACGCCTGAATTGCCCCTGTATTGAACGTTTCTCTTTTCTGAAGTATATCTAGAGACATTATAAAACGAACTCTTAGAGCCAGACATATGCGTTTATAGGGGTAAAAAAGGGTAAAAAAAGTGTTGAAAATAAAAAAACAAAAAAAGAGCCTTGAGCCGTTGGTGTGACTAGCTTTAGCCCTTTTTAAACGAACTGCCGATAATGTATATTAACGGCATATAATTTTTCCTTCAAATTGTATAAGATGATGACGATTTTCACTTGAAAAAGTTATAGGGGTCTTGCTACTTTTTTTATTAAGTACCTAACATAATCTGACCATACTAACTAGAATATTAATTCTTATTAGTAATAATAATTCTCAATTCCCTTTACTAAACAGAATATAAATTCTAATGAGTAATTAATATTTTTTGTTATTTTTCTACTCTGACCAATTTCTTAAAATTTTCTCCACCGCTCTTTTTATATTCCCCTTTTGATATTCTTCCATGAAGTCTAAGTATAAAATCTCCAATACTTTTTCTAAGGTGAATGGGTGATCAACATACACTTTAGAAAGATCAGCCAATGCATATTCACCCCTCAATGCTTCCTTCCTTTCCATCTCTACTATTAGCGAGACTCTACGCTTTCTATACTTTTTACCAGCATGGTATGCACCAGTGTAATCATTAATCTCCGGCTCATCAGGATTCCTCACACTTAGCATCTGATAAACGCTATGGGGGTTATTGTGCTTGCGTATATAAGTAATAAAGTCTTTGTATAGTACCCAGATCAAACTAGACTGATCAAAGTTATCTTCACTTATCTCTGAGACATCATCGCAAAAGACCTTGGCTCTATGGTAAATGTCATTAGGTACAGTCAGTCGCAAAGTGACGTTTTTACTCAGCTTCTTACTAGCTATTACCTTAATGGTATCTAAAAACCCCTTCGCACTATCCAGGTGATTTTGGTAAGTCATTTCTTGGTGAATTAAATCAAGAGAACTGTATGATCTCATAGTTTGTACCTCCTGATAATTCATAAGATAATATTCTGTGAGCTGCCTTCCTCACACTACAATCCCATTCAATTGCCTTCTCATAAAGTATTTCATAATAATATTGATCCAACTTAACATGTACAGGTTTCTCTGACGGTGAGTAATTAACCTCAGGATAATAAATGTTCTTTTTCAAAGACTGCACCACTAACTCGGTAGCAATCTTTGTAGCGGTCGAATTTGTTTTGTAAGATTCGCTCCTTAAGAACCTTCGAGCATCGATAGATACAGGAACTTTAATATCCTTTTTAGCATCAATCCTCTTCTTCCTTACAGTGGTCGATTTCCGAACATTATTGTTCCGCTTGCTTGTTTCAGCTTTACCTGTGGTCTTCGAAAACATCGGGTTAACATGTCCCATATAATCCCCTTCCCTCTCCTTAGAACCCCTCTCCCCCTACCTTATCCTTGGGTCGCTAGGTCATTTGGTTGTTTGGTAGATTTATATGTACCTATAGGGAGGCTTAGAAGTATAGTTTACAAAATAATGGTCAATAATAGATTTAACGAACAATCATACGAGTTTGGGGGGATTATCATGGCGAATAAGAATTCTTTAATGGCTGCTGGACTCACTAAAAAACAAGTCAAAGAATTTTCTAAGTTGGGAAAACGTAAGAAAATTAAAGTCAAATGCTCCAAATAATGCAGAACCCAAAATAGGAATTTGAGCGGATGAAGAACAGCTCAAACAAAAAAGCCGACTAGATTCATAGTCGACTTAGATACTCTTATTAAACTTTCATTTGTTTTCCAATAAAGGAAGCTCCAGTTGCTATAGTAAACTTTACACCTTCGTCTAACTTGCTGTCTTCTTGGGAAAACACTGTGATGGAGCCAAGAACATCTTTACCAGAAATAATAGGTGCAATGATGTAAGAAAGATTGTTACTCACCGTGTTTCCGGATAAGTTAACGAGCTTATTGGAATTTCCCACTAGAATCTGTTTAGTGTCCATAGCCTTTTCGATAACGGAACCTACGTCTTGGTTAAAGAACCCTTCGGAACCTTCTCCAGTTACGTTTACAAACGAGTCTCTGTCGGATACTAGGACAGGGAGTTCTAATGTGTTACTCAATGAAGTTGCGAAGTCCTCAGATACCAATCTAAGTTCTTTCATTGGTGAATACTTTTTAAGGATAACTTGAGCGTCACGATCCACGAAGATTTCCAATGGCGTACCTGGGTCAGCCTTCATCGTCTTTCTTAGCTCTTTCGGGATTACGATACGACCTAACTCATCTATTTTTCTTACAATGCCTGTTGCTCTCATTTGTGTTCCTCCTCTATTGTATGGAAGCTATTTTGTTTATTGTATGTATCTTAGTTTCTTATTGATAGATATAAGGATAAGCACTAATTACATATTTATAATTCTTTTACCTCGTAACAGATACTGTTGTCTGTCGAGCACAATGTTAATATTAACCTAATCAAAAATAAATTACAATAAAAAATATGATTTAACATTAAAATTAAAATTTGAGATTTTTTTGTGGTAAAAAATATGTTTTTTATATTAAACGATAAAATAAATCAACTTTTCTAAATACTTTTCCCCTTACTAAGATTGAACATTAATGAGTGCAGCAGACGTTAGAGGTTAATACCCCTCTTTATTATATATACAATGAATCATAATAAAGGATCTGCTTTATGGGGAAGGCTGAAGAACCAATAATACAAGCCCCTGTGTAGAGATAGATGTTTGGTATTTACTTCGGAATCACAATACATATACTTAACACATACTAAACATATACTATAAACCCCCCATGGACGTACTTAGGATATATCGAACGCATGTGTTGTGCATACTGTAGTAGGGTTAAAACGCCGAGCTATACATTTTTTCGGTCGATTAGCTAAGTGTTTGCTTTGTTTTAACATTGAAAGGACAGCTTTCCTACTGAAATCTGCATGGAGATACAGTTCACCTAGTAAATTGGTTATTAGGTGCCCTCCCCTCTTCCATATTGTTAACTAGACTAATGTAATATTGATCAGCAACAGTAGTTAGCAGAACAATTTTATAAATGAGATGCAAAAATCAGTATATAGAGCACATACAAATACAATACAAAACACATTAATAAGACACACAATGTACTTCCTTTACATATACTCCGAACATACTATGGACATATAGTATGTGTGCATAACATATGCTGCATAGCCTCGTGTTGGGGATTTAATAGAATTTGACGTAAGTAAAGGATACAATCTCCACCCTCAATTCTTATTGAGCGGATGACGGAACACATAAGAAGAATAATTTAAAGCTAGTTGTGGCGAACAAGGGTAATATGTTGCACACTACAGTTTCACGGGTGAGAAAATATCTATAAGCTACCACCATTAGTGAACAACATGTCTACATTCTTGTTTCTTTTTATATGGTAGCTCACACACCCTAAGATGCTTATGATTAACATTCACATTTCTAACAGCCTTTTAAAAAACAGGCTGCTTTGATTGTTCTTAAAGAACGCATCTTACTTATTTAGACTGCTCTTTCAATTCAAGATCTCCAGTGTTCTCATTATGAACATAACAACATAGAGGAAGAACTAAACGAGCGGGAAAGAAATGTTTGAACTATAGCTCATATTGCCTTTTAATGATTGATATGTTGTCTACATAGAGGTTGGAATCATTGTTATAGCAAGGGTTTGTGTAGGTATCACAAGTCATCCCATAAAGTAGAAGATGTTGAAAATTCATAACCATATATGCTCTACACAAAACAGATTGTAGAGCATATATGGTTTGTGATTCATATGTTGTGAGATAACATGCAAGCTAATAATGGGCATAAAAAAGAACGCTAAGTAAGCGCCCTTTATTTAATCATAGTCAATTCAGTTTCTTTTGTTAATTCCTCATCTAAATGTTCATCAACATATTGCCTGATAAAACGTTCTCTCTTTAAAATATCTTCTTCCTTTCTGAAGAAGCCAACTTTTTTTGTTCTTTCGAGATCAGGCTTTTGTAGCCATAATTCAGCAGCTTCATCTTCTAATCGCCTTCTGACTTTTGAGTACAATAAAAGGTCATTAATCCTCTCGCTTCTTTGCTTCATTTTCATCTCAGGACTTTCTAACTGTTTTTGAACTTGGCTGTCATAATGCTTGATGAGTTCTTTTACTTGTTCCTGTACTTGCTGATTAACTATGTTGGCGATATATTTTTCATCGATTTGCTTTGCTGGTGTCTCGTGTTCTCCGGCTGGAGCAGTTCTTAACTCAAAGGCTTTTGGCAAAACTGCGAATATCCCTGGTAAAGCCCACTTTTCTTTTCTATGCTCGGCTATAAATTTCCCGATAGATAGATCAAGCTCATCATATATTTTCTCACCTTGAGGATCCCTCTGAACGTAATGAATGCCCTCATCTTCTAGTTTTTTAAACCAACCATCCACGGTATTAAAGTGTTTATTATATACAAGCTTAGCAAAATCGCCAATTTTCCAATAGTCGCTCATAACTTCACCACCTTTAGTATCTTTTTCACCATAATACCACACATCATATAGAGAATGTCTACCACATGTGCTTTGTTCCCCACATGTTTAAGTCCATCAGAGAACGAAGATTATGTAAGGGATTAAACCGCTCTATTACATATGGAACACAGAACACTTATGAACCATATTTATCGTAAATTACCTGCTTTTTGAACGAGTCAAAAACAATAGACTCGTAGAAAAGATATAGAAACTAATTTGACTAAATATATTTATGTGTTCTACATGTACTTTACATATATAAAGCAAGCACATAAGACGCAATAAGCATATACTCGACACGTATGATTTAAACAAAAAAGTAAAAACTCACTGTGGGCAACATGTTTTGTATGAACAATATGTTCTTTACATATGGACCATGTGAAAGAAAATCAATACTAATGTGCTGTGATAAGTGCAGTACAAAATATAAGAGTTTATTTCAAGAACAAAATCAGTGTTTCAGTTAATGTGAATCACATGTCTTATATGGTCTTGCTGTGAACAACAACACAAATGATAATCGTAATCACTACGAATTAAAAAGTCACTAAATAACTAACCTGTGAACCACATGTTTCTTATGTTTCATATGTAGTGTGCACTGGATCTAGGTTCGATGGACCCAACTTGTAAAGCCTGTTTGCAGCAATAATAACAAAGTTAAGATATCAACCGACGTGTGAACCACATATAGATTGTTGGGAACATGTAGAGGTTAGAGCCATTAATCCCGATATTAAAGATCCTATTATTGTTCCATACATGCTTTTTGTGAACCATTTGTGCTTCTTTTAGCGGTGTAGCGACCTTTTGGATTGGGCGGTTATTGGTTTTGGATATATTTTAATGTGGTTCATATGTGGTTTGTGGAAAACATGTTGTGGATTAGATTGTGATGGGGGATGCTTATAAGCTTCTCATTGATAGACTTTTAGACTAACGAACGTGCAGTGCATTGTTGCGAAATATTCCATTCAACGAACCTTGATTTATGAAAAAAATTTAAACACACTAATAGAAACAAAAGGGGGACTTTGTTATGAAGATGAAAACGAAAAAATTAATATCCAGATTTGAAGAACTCCAAGCAAGGATCAACACCAATGAAAAGGATGATACGATTTTTCAAGATGCATGGGACCTCTCAACAATCTTATTTTATAGCGTGGGGCACGACTATGAAGTGATTAAAAGCAACAATATGTGGATCACAAAATTGAATAAAATTACTGTTGTGAAAAAGGGGAGAGGGGAGGTAGATTACAAATCTTCCTATGTCCTTAAGGAAACGGGGAACACCATTCCACAATCAATCGTCAATGCTTCTTTAAAGTTACTAAAAGGGTAAAGGACTGTTGTTAGGAGAGGTGAAACGGTCATTGGTCGGAAATATGACTTTATAAGAGAGGGCAAGGTGCGCTTGAAATTAATAATACAAAGCGCTTTACTGAAGAAAAACTTAATGAGCGCAACACAAGATAACAAATAGCAAAAGGTATACTCACACTAACTAAACAAAGTGGGTATACCTTTAGTATTAGATCCATTTAACTTTAGGTTCTGTACTTTCTAACATCCGTTTGATATTTTGTTTGTGTCTATATGCGATCAACACAAATAAGAAAAATGTTGCCAACATAACGCTGATTTCTTGTGTTAGTAGGGCGTAAATATGAACTGCAGTTCCAAGTATAATTGACGAAAGGGAAACGTATTTTGTTAACTTAAGTACGATAAAAAACGTTACTAGTGCAGTCAAAAACAGAAGTGGACCAGCAAACAATAATAAACCACCAGTAGTAGCGACTGCCTTTCCGCCTCTAAATCTAGAGAATACAGGGTAACAATGACCTAATACAGCAAAAGTTCCAGCCACAATGGGATCAACATCAATTCCTAAAAGGAAGGGGAGTGATGCTGCAAATGTCCCTTTCAAGATATCTGCAACGGTTACAATGAAACCCGCTTTTTTCCCAAGGGTCCTAAAGGTGTTAGTTCCTCCTGGATTCCCGCTACCAACCTTTCTAATATCTACTCCATACCCCAATCTTGCGACAATAATACCGAAAGGTATTGAACCGATTAGGTAACAGACTAATAACAGAGTGATTATATCTATCATTTCTACCTCCTATAATACCTGATTAAATGCTCGGATTAGCGGTGTTTTTGTTAAAAGACAACGTTGAGAAAATAACATCATCTACTATATTTCATTGATAAAGCAAATACAATGTAATGATGAACGAAACCACGCAAAGGTTAAACTGCAACAAAGGATTTCGCCCCTGTTGTTTTCGACTACTTGGCATGTGCAACCTCTTTTTATACTGATTAACACAATTAGCTAAATACCCTTGTTTTACTTTAAAGGATTTAAGTTTTAAGCAAATTACATAAACATACTCAGGAAAGGCAAAGAGAAGGAGGGGCGAATAACAAAGAAAAGCCTTGAAAAAGATTAATCAGAATCTAAGAATTGTGACTACGTATAATTTTTACTAGCATGATCTTTACTTTGTTGCTTATTAAATATCACCATGACAAATATCAAAATCTAAATTTCACTTTTTGAAATCCGCCTTATTACAGATAGAAGTATAATGCAGTCTGATATTCACAAATTCAAATCAAAATAGCTTTCACTATGAGAAAGCTATGTCTTTTCATCTTTGAACTATAATAGAGTGAGAATCGAAGAGGGTAGAGGTAACCATGGAGATATAGAGGGTTACTAAATAGAAGAGTAGGAGACCCCCTCTAATAAAGAGATGTGCCTTTTAAAGATTTAACTTTAACTGACAGTGGTTTTACCTTATTCAGATTTTTAATTTGTGGATTCATATTTTCATTGCCACTACTCCCATATTTTAAATAATATATCGAGCCTCATTACAAAGGGATTATTACAAAATTAAGTACGACTGCATTAGTAGGAACTGCATGCAGCGGGGAAGAATATTACATATTGAGGTGATGATATGGAAATCGGAAAAGTGTTGGAACTCACTAAGGAAAAGAGATTAGCGGACGTAGCCAGAGAAAGCTTAGATATCGGAGAAAAGCGGGCGAATCAAGCCTTGAAAAATGCGGGTTGCACATTTACACCAGGGAGAAGAGGGTGGTTCTTAGCTGATGGCGCAGATAGAGAGGTTCTTAAGAAGTCGCTATATGATTATGTAGACGGGAAAAAACCGAACGTAAATATAATATCTAAAAGCGACCGAGCAGGGGAAGTATACTCGCCAAGTAAAGACCTGCTTAACAAAAATGATAGGAAGAGAAAGAGTAACAATAAAAGCCAAGGCGAAAGCAGGAGTAACAATTTAAATGCTAGCACTAATGAAAGTAAAAATAATAGTGTTGAGCAAAGCCCTTACAATAGCACATTAGAGAGCTCAAATAAAAACACAAATGCTTCCAAAAAAGAAGTAGAAAATAAAAGCTCAGAAGATGGTTCGAATAAGAGCGTAATTGAATTAGATGGCATTGATAGGATATTATCCAACCCTGATGAAGATAAAAGGGTCTATAGGGGCTTTTATTGGGACAAAGATGTGATTGATTTCATAGACAATGTGAAGAATGGGAACAAAAGCGATTTATTAAACGAAATTGTAAGAGCGGTCATGAAAGCTAAAAAACTAGTTTGAAATTTCTTTGAACTAAACTTTCCGCTACTCCCCAGTTGCACTTAACCTAGATATCTAATGATAATGAGAGAGAAGGGATGGGAGCTAGTTTAAAGATATGAAGTATGAAAAATCATACGCAGCCAGCCTACAAGGTTTAAACCGCAGTGAGCGGTTATTTTTCTTGAGAGAAAGAAAAAGAGAGTCGAATATCGACCCTCTTAGGAAACTTCATGATAATTATCTATAATATTTTGAAGACGATGTTCAACCATGTCCCAAGTAAGAACACTTTTAACACGATACACATTTGGTGGACGTCCGGTGTATTGGATACACGGTAGATACAAATCTCCATTCTTAATATATCTATAATCGTCTACTTCAATCAATAATTGCCCCTCTGTAGCTAAGCGAATAACTTCTTTTCGAGCTACTTCTCTTGGGTAACCTGTTCGATCACAAAGTTGATCTTCGGCATGGTCGGAGGATTCATATTGAATGCAGTCAAAGTCCATCCCCAATCTTTTTCTCGACTTCCTTCAAGAACAGTAGACCAGGATCGGCTACAAAGTCCTTGGACACCTCGCTCATCGCCATAGCAAATTTAAACACACCAAAATCTTCGATGATTTCTTTTAAAACGTCTTTTGCATCTGGAGACAACACCCCCACAACACCGTTTAGGAATTGCGCAATATCCCTAAACTCATTCTGTTCGTCAATTTTCACATCCCTTGTCTTGACAGGGTTTTGCGTAATTGGCTTAGAAGTTTTGGAAGGAGAAGGAGCCTCACTTCTATTTAGCGAGTAGCTTGATTCTCTTTCGACAACAGTTTCCTGTTCAGGTTTAAAATCAAAATTTATCCCAGATAACTTTTCTGCTAGAGAATTAATAGGAGGGTTGCTCTTGTCTTCACCTCGCTTCTCTACACTATCAGGGGTAGAACTCGATTGTCTTGTCCCGACACTACTAATTGATTCATTATAATATTGGTTTTTCCGGTTAATAGCAGCAGGATCATTTAAGTTAAGGTGTTTCGTACTAAAACCAATTCTCCCTGTTTCCTTCTCGATACTAATTACCTTTACATCATAGACTTCGTCGCCCTCTTCAAAATAGTCATAAAGGTCATTAATGTAATCGTTTTGCACTTGGCTAATATGAAGCAAGCCAGTCTGAAGGTGGTCATCAATTGTTTTTAAGATAACTCCATAATGCTTAATAGTTTCTACCTTAGCGTTTACAGTTTCTCCTATTGCGTACGGAGAATTATGTGGTTTGCTAACTATGTTGTTACTTTCATCTAAAGGTGAGGAAACGTTCTGATTGTATTGCTCTATACTAGAATCAAGGTCTATCGTAGTTTGCTTATGCGATTCCTTTTTTACGTCGTTACTCTTAACATCTTGACCCTCTGCAACATTATCATTATCATCAGAGTCTGGTTTTAAGACGCCCAAAGTATTTAGAGAAGATGTAATCTGTTCACCTTCTACTTCCTCTGAATCTTGACTATCATCCTCAACTAAGTTCCATTGTTCCTCAGCAGAATTATCCTTCACTTCGTTCGAATCGTTATCAACTTTATCTATTAAGTATTCATCTTTGAATTCTGAAGTTTGTTCAACTTGAACACTTTCATTTGACGTTTGTTCCTCTGTTTCTAAAACCATTTCCTCAACAGAGTTGGGATTTCTTGCATCAAGATATTCTTTCAATTCTGCTGCTGTAGTTCGAGTTGTTTCTGTTGAACCTTCAAGAATAGTATTTTCTAGTAGAGCTTCTGCGCCATCGTGATTAATGATCATCGTTTGGATGAATCCATATCCAGACTTCAATTTTGCATAGGATTTGAATTCAGGTATAAACGATTTACGTACGAGTTTATGAGACCGATTGAGTCCTAGAGCGTCACAAAAGTCCTTACCAACAAAAAACTCTTCACCATCAATTAATACTGTTCTAATTTGCTTGTTATTAAAGGTTAATACTTCATTATAAGGAATTTCTGAGTTCTGGGGAGTCTCGTTGATGTCACCTTCTGAAGTGTTTTCAGATATCTCGTTTTGAGCAGCATCGACGTCAATTTTACCTTTAATCCTTGAGTAATAAATATTTCGAACCTTGTACATGCTAAGGTTCTCGTATTTTTGAGAAATATCTTTTAACAAAGGTGTTAATTCCCCATGTGCAAAACCATCAAGTTTTAAACGTTCTCTTTCTAATTCAATTAAATCTTTTCTCAAAGATTCATCGATATTCAATTTTGTTATTGTATCGGAACTCAACAAAATCACTCCTAAAAAATATTTATTAAATTGTTATGAAGTTGTGTTTGCAGACTAATGCAAATTCAATTTTGTCGACTTTTATATATAAGTATTGCCAACGTAAATAATTATATATCATAAAAAGGGTTTATGGCTAATATTGATTTATTTGGCAAGATATCAAGACTACAAATCTTAGATGAAAATATACTTTCTTTACTCACATTAAACACATTAAGCATTTAGATGACATAAAAAAGGATAGTCAGTCCTATAACGGACTAACTATCCAATGCTTTAATACATTAATTTTAAAAGAACAAACGGGTAATAGTTACCACTCTCTATCAGAACCGGCACCGCCTGAAGAACCTCCATTACCACCAATGCTTGACGATTCTCCACGAGAGAGAAGAGAAGTTATTAAATTTAAGAATATCGTAAATGTTAGGAAACCATCTAGATATTTTAAATCAAGAATGATTAAAATGATCAACACTGCAATACCAATAATTATCCATGATATGGGCAGTTCATCAGAAGCATCGTTTGCGTTGTATGGTATAGGCTTTATATCTGTCGCCAATTCATATTCTTTTGCAACTTCATTGTAAAGAACTTTGTATGTATTTGTTATTGCCTCACTAAATTTACCCTCTTGTAGATAAGGCATTGCGAATTCGTCCAGAATTCGACCCACCTTACCATCTGGAAGAGCTCCTTCAAGCCCATAACCTACCTCGATCCGCGTCATCTCATCTTTTACTGCAACAAGAAACAAGATACCATTGTTTTCTTTCTCATCTCCAAGCTTATATTCCCTAAAAGCTTTGTTTGTGTATTGTTCTATTGGCATCTCATTTAATGAGTCTACTGTCATAACCGATATTTGTGCCTTGGTTTCTGAATCTAGAAAGTGTCCAAGTTGGAGCAACTTTTCCTCTTCTTGAGTGGTTAACACTTCGGCAAAATCTTGTACGTAGATGTCACCTTGTTGCGATGGTATTTCAGAAGCTTGAACTTCTAAACCTGTGAAAAAGACCAATAATGACGCTAGTAAAATGAATCTACGAAGCGATGGGATCATTCACCCTCGCCACCGAAATCAATCTTAGGTACCTCAGAAGCACCTTCGTCCGCTTCAAAGTATTCTACCTCATCAAATCCGAACATATTTGCGAAAACCAGACCAGGGAACTTTTTCACCTTTTTGTTAAATGACTTTACCTGAGCATTGTAGTCCTTACGTGCTACTGCTATGCGGTTTTCTGTTCCAGAAAGTTCATCCATCAGTTGACGGTAATTCTTATCAGCTTTCAAATTTGGGTAATTCTCAACAACCACTAGTAGCCGGCTCAATGCACCAGATAGTTCCTTATCAGCATTCGCCATTTCACTAGGAGTGGACGCGCCTGCCAACTTAGAACGAGCTTCAGAAATATCCTTCATAATCCCTTTTTCGTGATCAGCATATCCTTTGACTGTTTCTACTAGATTCGGAATTAAATCAGATCTCCTCTGAAGTTGGTTGTCCACTTGAGAGAACGCTTCCTTAACAGATTCATCTTTGGATACGAACCCATTATAACTCGATACTACCATTACAATCAGCAAAAGAAATACTCCGCCTAAAATCGCACTTATCTTTAACCCTTTACTCAATTTCAACACCCCTTTCGTTTTACTGAGTCAGTTTAGCAAATCAAATTTTATAAAAGAATATATTACTCTATTAATTTTAAATAATATGTTGATTTATTTATTTTTTCATTATAGTGTATCTACGTTTTCTATATGAGGAGGGAAGAAAATGAAAAAAATAAATAGAGCGGTATTATCACTTGCTTTAATAGGTACAATTTCGTACGGAACTAATGCTTCAGCTGAGACAATTAAGGTTAAAAGCGGTGATACGCTTTGGAAAATTTCAAATGAACTTAAAATAAACGTTTCAGATTTAAAGAAAGAAAATAAGTTGACTTCAAATATTATCTTCGTGGGACAGAAGCTAAACATCCCTATAAATGAAAAGGAGAACAAAGGTGAGGTGAATTACTCTTCAGAAAATAAAGAAGACCACCTTTTGATTCACAAGGTAAAACACGGTGAATACCTATATAAGATCGCGAAGAAGTATGGTGTAACTTATAAGGATATTGCAAAGTGGAGCGAGCTAAGTAGTTATGTGTTGTATACCGGTCAAGAACTAATCGTCTCTGAACCATTAGGTGTATCAGAAAAAGAAATACATAGCAAAGAGAAGGAGATTGTTAATACCACAGATACGCACAGCAAGACAGATGAGTCAGTTGCTAGCCCAAGTAGACAAATCTATAAAACTCATAACGTTAAGCACGGTGAATACCTTTATAAGATTGGGAAGAAGTACGGTGTTTCATACAAAGATATTGCTAAATGGAATGACCTAAGTAGCTATATGTTATATACCGGTCAAGAATTGATTGTATCCGAACCCGTAAAAAGCAATAAGGAAGAGACTGTTAAAGAAGAGAAGGGACCTGCAGTAGAAAAAACTACATATAATAAAAGCCTTAAAAATGAGTTTTATACTGTTAAGAGCGGGGATTACCTTTACAAAATAGCGAAAAAGCACGACCTAACAGTAAACCAATTAAAAGAGATGAATAGACTTTCTAGCAACATTATATATACAGGTCAAACTTTTATAGTGGAAATAGCAGAGAACCCTATTTTTATGAAACCAAGTAAAGGAAATTACTCTTCTTCGTTTGGTGAGAGATGGGGGAGTCACCATAATGGCGTGGACATAGCGATGAAAGGTGATAGGGTTACAGTATCAGCTGCAGCTGATGGATTGGTAAAACGCTCTTACTTATCTGAATCATACGGAAACGTTGTATTCATTGAACATGAGATCGACGGGAACATTTACGAAACTGTTTACGCTCATATGAAAAATAGAGAAGTTAAAGAGGGGGATACCGTAAAGCAAGGGGATTTTCTTGGATACATGGGCAATACAGGGAAATCATTTGGTCAGCATCTCCATTTTGAAATCCATGAAGGAAATTGGGACTTCGAAAAAACTAATGCAGTCGACCCATTGAAATATATCTATTAAAAAAACCTATCTGATCGATTCGGATCAGATAGGTTTTTTATGCTGTTAGGCAGTATACTTTGATAATTCCTCTTTAATCGCTTCAGCCTCGCCTTTAGTTATCTTCAAATAATACACTCCTACACTATTTTCTACATCCGAAGATAAAACTTCTTTCTTTTTAATAATGAGTTCATTTTCAAATTCCCCAAACTCTAACGTAGTTACTATTTGTTGAGGAAATGGAACATCAATTTTCATGGTGGATTCTAGGTTAGATACCCATTGAACACCCTCGAATGGTTCAAAATTATTTGCTTTCTCATTGATATCTTGTGAATCCTCATGCCCGTTAGCACCTACATACGTCTCATCATCAAAGTAATTATGGATAGAACCATGGAGGAATTGCACAATCATTTCTAAGTTAGTAAATATTAGTCGTAACTGTGGAGTATTAGGATGCGATGCAATGCCTTCATTGATTACATAAAAGTATCTTTCGTCTACTTGGTAATATAGAGTATCGAATATCTCGCCCTCTACAAGTACGCTAATACTTGGGTTTTGCTCATATCGGTTAATCTCAATGTCTAAATCACCTTGGACCGACAATTGATCAAAGAAGGAACATTCATCTCTCAAAGAGTCTTCTAAAACTTCAGCAACACTATTATACCAATCTTTCATTCCAATACCCCCTTGTATTATATAACCTTCATTATTCCCGGCTTGGAAGCTCTTATACGTTTGTGTATCAACGAGTTGGAACGGCGATTATATTACTCGAATATATTAAAAACATTACATTTATTAATAATTATGAAACATTAGATGGTACAAATAGACCCTTAATTGTAATCTTTAAGGGGTTTTATTATTAGTAATTAATATTTATAATGCTAATAGTAAACAAAAATATATTTTATTATTATTTTAAATAAATCGTTATTAACTAGCGAAAAACATAACTTAAAGGAGATATTATTATGAAAAAAGTTTTACTGGGCGTCACAGCAAGTGCAATGATTGGAACGTTTGCTTTTGGAGGGGATGCTTTTGCTCAATCTGTAAAAGTGCAAAGCGGAGATTCCTTATGGGAGTTTGCTAGAGATTACAATACCAGCGTCAGTGAGATCAAAGATCTTAACAATCTTACTTCAAACACAATTTATGTTGGACAAACAATTAAACTACCAGGTAGTGATGTTGAGAGGTCAAAGGTACATACTGTTGAAAGAGGAGATTACTTATATAAAATCGGCAAGCAATATGGAGTAGACTACCGCGATATCATTAAATGGAATGAACTCGAAACAAATTATCTTTATGTTGGACAAGAACTGGTTGTTTCTCAACCTGATAGTTCTCAACCTTCAAACTCTCAAAGTTCTTATACTGTGCAGAGTGGAGACTACCTTGGAAAAATAGCAAGCCAATTCAACACAAGCGTTTCTACAATCATGAACTTAAACAACTTAAGTAGCACAATAATTCACCCTGGACAAGTATTGATAGTTAACGGCGAGAGCGGAGGGACTAGTACAAGTTCAGGACACACTGAAACGAAAAGCTCTTCTAACGTCCAATCCGAACAGTTGATTTCGAATGCTAAAAAGCATTTGGGAACACCTTATGTGTGGGGCGGAACAACGCCATCAGGATTCGATTGTAGCGGATTTATGTATTATGTATTAAACAAGAGTGGCTATGATGTGAGTAGAACGAATGTTGCGGGCTATTGGAACCTTGGTGAACGCACCCAAAACCCTCAAAAGGGAGATCTAGTTTATTTCCAAGGCACTTATAAAGCAGGTCCTTCACACATGGGTATCTATCTAGGCGATGGGAAGTTCATTCATTCTTCATCTTCGAAAGGTGTAACGATTTCTAGCGTAAATAACTCTTACTGGAGTAGTCATTTCTTAGGTTACAGAACACTGTAAGCTAATCACAAAAACATATAAAGCAAAAAGAGAAGCTCTAAAGTGTTTTTTTAGAAGCTTCTCTTTTTGCGTTTCTTTCTTAAATAATCTTTTTCTGCACTTATTTCTGCTATAGAAAATGTCTTATCTTCGTTAAATTTGTATATCCCATTAAGGAGGTTTTCATTTTCAGTCCTTATAAATCGAAGCAACTCTTGTCTGAAAACATCTCCCGCTACACCTTCATATATCCTAATTTCATCATTGTTAGAAGTGTATAACCATAAAATTTCTTGTTTGTCTGAATATGCTGTACCGTAGGTCACGTAATTCCCATTTCTTATTTCACTACCAATTATGTGAATATCGTATACCATCAGATCACCAACTTGTATTGTATTGTTGACTTTCTATTTATTTCATTTATATTTTACCAAACTCACGTAATGGTTACGAATCAATCATTAATTGACTTTAATACTTTTTGATATATAAATTTAAAAGGGAGGTGAGGGTATGAAAAAAATTCTATTAACTTCTACATCATTTGTTTTGGCTATAGGTTTATTTTCGATACCAGCCGCAAGTTCACCTGCTAGTGTTTCTTCTTGGCAAACCAATCCTGTTAGTGGTGGATGGTCAGGCACAACGGCAAATTTTTTACCACCCGCTTCTAACTTCGGATACGGAGCATGGGACGATGATAATACACTATATAAGTTAAAGTATGAATTTTTTGTTACAGGTATCTCTGGTGGCATAGGGAAGTAAGATACACGATGCTAGGTTAATGACTATTACAAAAGAAAAAGGTAGTAGGGGGTTTTTACCCTACTACCTTTTTTAACCGACCTTGCTCACTACTGTGTACATTGATTTTAGGCTTTCCGCAAACGATCTCGCTTCTTCTTCTTTTTTGAATTCATAAACCTTTTCAGGCGAATTCAATCCTTCTCGATAAGCAACTACAATCCAGTCCATTTATATATCCCCCTGTAATATGTATCTATAAATAAAATATTCTATGAAGGTGGAGACCTTATTCCATTGTTTATCAAAATGATCATCATGATATACAATGGGACTGCTTCTCTAACGCATCTCTAAAACACCTTCATATTCTCTAATTAAAATTGAAAGCTCAAATCCCTTTAGAACTTCAATATCATTCACCCCAACACTAACTAAATCATGCAAGTATATAAGCATCCACTAGGTTTTAGCGTGAATGCTTGTTTTTTATTTTTTTAATTAAATCAGAACCATATTGGAACTTTCTAAATACACTAACTGTTGTTTCTACCTGTTTTGTAAGAGTAGATAGGACGTGTTTTGTGCTTTCAAGCAATTCGTTTATTTCACCATTCATTCTATTAAGTTCACGAACAGAAGTCCTTGCGTCCTTTAACAAATTCACCACATGTAACGAAACTAAAACCAAACAGGCAGTAGCTAAGATTGCGCATATTTCATATACAGTCATTTTCAACACCTCCATTTCAAAACATCATAACCAACAGCAAGAAAAACACAATGCTAAGTTACCTTTTTATGAAAAATTTCGCTTTAATACTTTATGTAATTACCTTTTTATATTATTAGTGTGTTCGATGAGAAAGAGGTGAAGTGAATTGAATAACATTGTAATACTTGGCGGAGGGTACGGAGGGTTACAAATAGCGAATGGGATTATCAACTCGAACATTCCAGACAAATACACGATTACGTTAATTGACCGAAACCCATTCCACTCTATCAAGACAGAGTTTCACGCCTTGGTAGCGGGGACGGTTCCAGAAAACGAGATAAGACTGCCATTCCCAAACACACCAAGAATAAATGTCGTTTGTGACGAAGTTATTTCGGTCGTTCCAAATGAAAATAAAGTTATTCTGAAGAGTAAGGAAGTAAAATATGATTACTTAATTATGGGTTTAGGAGTCGAATCCAACTACCATGGTATTAAAGGAGCCGAAGATTATTCATTCGGATTACAAACAATGAAAGAAGCAAGAAATACGTATGCAGCCCTTCACAATATAAGACCATTTGGGCATGTATCCATTGTCGGGGGAGGACTTACTGGAATAGAAGTTGCTAGCGAATTAAGAGAGAGCAGACCTGATTTAAATTTAAGATTAATCGATCGAGGCGATAAAGTTTTAAGCCCTTTTCCTGAGCGTTTACAAGACTATGTGGAAAAATGGTTTAAACAACATGATATAGAGATACTTCACAATTCCCGTGTGGACTATGTTGAACCTGGGACTCTATGTAATGAAGGAGTATGTCTAAATACAGACATTACAATTTGGTCAGCGGGTACTCAAGTGAGCAAAGTAGTGAGAAGTACAGACCTATCAAAGGATAGCAAAGGTAGGATATTAGTAAACAAACATCATCAGGCGATAGGTAAGAGTAACATTTTTGTTGTGGGTGATTGTGCAAGTTCACCATATCCCCCGAGCGCACAAATAGCAAAAGCGCAGGGCAAGCAGATCGTCGGAGTTTTAGAATGCGTTCTAAGTGGGACTGAACCACAAGATCCTTCAGATATTAAGGTGAAAGGGACTTTGGGGTCATTAGGAAAAAAAGATGGATTTGGCACCGCTATGAACACTTCATTAACTGGTGCGGTTCCTAGGTTGCTCAAATCCGGCATCTTGTGGATTCATCGTTGGAACAACTGATAAGAAAAGAAGGGAGGATTTTATGAAAATACTTGTGATTTCAGACTATCATTTTTCTTTTGGTTTACCTGATATAAATCCCGATGTAGTTTTTCTTTTGGGAGATATTGATTATTTAGATGTGAAAAAGATTGATAACTATTTTGATTGCCCTAAATTTGGAGTATTAGGCAACCACGACGGACCTGATTTTTTGACGGGCAATGTCCAAGATGTACATGGTAATGTCATAGAATTTAATGGATACAAAATTGCTGGATTTGGTGGTTCGCCAGTCTATAACAAAAGGAAGTATTGCCAATACGATGAGTTTGAAGTAGAGGAATTTACTCAAGGGTTAGAAACTGTTGATTTCTTCATCGCCCACAGCAACCCTCAATTACAACAAAATAATGACGAAACTGACGCACATAGAGGGTTTCGAGCCTTTACAGATTATATCAAAAAGGCGCAGCCAACCTATTTCCTCCATGGTCACTTACATGAAGAACAAGATTATAAAATAGATAATACTAGTGTCTTGTCAGTTTATCCTTTCTATGTACTGGAAATAGAATAACGATAGAAAAAAAGCTGAACCGCTCAGCACTTGTCCGCCTTATATATCATAGGATGGACAAGTGTTTTTTTATTGTTATTCATTCAGGCACTTGAACACAAAAAAACCTCTCAAAATGAGAGGTTTAAGGACCAGAAGAAATAGACCAATGGAGTGTAGAAGTGTAAATCTCAGTTCCGTTAACCGAGTTTTGTGTCTTTGTCCCTGGAGAGAGGAATAAAGTTAACACATTACTTCTAAGCGGGAGAGTAAACACTCCATCTGCTACCGTCGAGTCGACCTGGTGTAATAGTGCATAATTTCCTGAATCTATTGTTACTATCGACGAATTACCAATTAGACCGTACTTTGTTGAATCTAATTGTGGAACATCTAACGTGAGAGAGCCGTTAGGAAGACTTAGGTTTTTAGAAGAGTTTTCAAATGGATCTGCTTTTACAGAGAGTGACCAGTCTTTTTTTCTGTTTGAAGTCTCTGTAATCAGCAAGTCTTTGTCAAATGCTCCTTTAGTAGTCTGTTCATATCCATCTAATGCAATAGGGGTGAAACTTGCACTATTAGGAACGTCAATAGAGAATACACCAGTTGCAACATTTATCTCAGCTACCTTTACTTCGGTTCCACTTGTATCGGTGAAAAATTCATATAGATATTGACTGCTTTCTTGAATATTCGTATCAGTGTAATCATTCAATGCTCCGTTATAAATAGTAGTTCCATCTTTCTTTATTATGTAAGAAGTTGCCGAAGCTTTGCTTGCCCAATGCAAGTCGATTTTCTCAGTAGAGACATCCAACGTCTTAAACTTCGAACTCTCGACCAAGAAAGGTCCTTTTGATATGTAAGAACTATTTCCCGCATTATCCAGTGACTCAACATGCAAATACCATAAACCAGCTTCAGGTTTTGAAATGGACGTGTTTTTAGAAGATATGATTGAGGACCATCCAGTCGCCGGTTTAGAGGAAGACTCAGTCCAATTATACCTTACTCCTCTATACCCTGAACCTCCTGAATCATCTGCAGATATATCAAATGTTATAGGCTCAGTATTCCAATCTCTCACAGTAGTGTTGTTAGCAGTGAGAGAAGGGTCAGTTAAATCCAGAATCCCAAAGTTGACAGAATCCGTGCTTGAAACGCCACTTTCAGTTGTGACTGTAACGAATAGTGTATATCCTCCTTGAGAAAATGAACTGTCTAATATAATGTCTTTATTAAAATTGTAAGTGACGCTTGAATCGGAAGTGTATTGTGAAATAGAGCCACTAGTATTCTGTGATAATCCCTCTATTCTATATGTAACGTCCATCAAAACATTATCGTCAATCGTCGTAATTGCACCCAATATATTTAAAGTATCTCCTACTTCGTATTCTTTATTGTTAGTCATATTCAATGAAATAGTAGGAGGGAAAGCCACCCTTTGAGGGATCTCCAACCCTACAGGTTGCGACAATCCTAATTGACCATGAGAGTCCGAACCAGAGGAAAAAATTTTATTGCTACTTGTAAGAATTAAACTATGATCCCTAGCACCTGTCATATCTATTACATTAGCAATATCAACTTTTCGCGGAGAAGAGCGGGAAACATAATCTCCTAAACCGAGCTGTCCGTAACGATTTTGCCCAAAAGCGAACAATTCATTTTGATCTGTTAAGGCAAAACTGAAGTTCAAACCAGCTTCAACCTTCGTTACATTAGACAGTCCATCTAATTTAACAGGAGTTGTGACATCATTGGTGTGACCTAATCCCAACTGCCCATCGTCATTCCTTCCAAAAACCCATATATCTCCTAGTGTATCTAACGCAAGAACGTGATGCCCTCCAGCAGCAATATCTTGTATTTTGGGAATACCCTCAATTTTTTTAGGTGTAGGATTGTCTCCACCTGAGTAGCTTAACTTTCCGTATGCGTCATCACCCCATGAGTAGATATCACCTTGGCTTGTTAACGCGTACCAAGTATATAAACTGCCCTGTAACTTTTCAAAAGTCACTCCATTTGGAACCACAACTTCCATAAATGCTTTTTTTCCTACAACGTAAGGGTAACCATTGGAATCAACGTCTTTATTTATTGTGCCAGTGCCAAGAGCTCCATGGGCATCATATCCGTATGTGAAAATTTTACCCGAGGTCGTTACTATACCTCCGTTAAAATAGGATTGGTAAGCATCTTTTACTGTGAAGTCTTCACCATTTAATAATGCGTTTTGGTTGGTAACTTCAGCTAAGTTCCCATAGGACCCGCCGTTACCAGTACCATATTTCCAAGTATGCCCCCAATTGAAAAACTTGTTGTTCTCAGTAACGACTCCGTGGTGCATATAACTTCCGGACAGACCATCTATTCTTCTAACGCCGCCTTCTGCTAAGAAGTCTCTTACTAGACCAGGAGAATTGCTGCTACCAGTCCTACCCAAAAGGGCTCTAGTAACGTTATCTCCCCATGAAAACAACTCTTCACTATTAGTTATTGCATATGAGGATCTATTCGTTGCAGAAATCTTTTTAACTGGATCTGAGAAACTAGTGATCTCTTTAAATACCGAAGTAGAGTTGTCCTTTTTATTACCTAACTGCCCGTATGTATTCCTTCCAATTCCATAGACTTCGAAACTAGTATCGGTATACAAGGAATGATAGTGCCCCATACCAATTATTGAAACGTTAGATATATTTAAGAACTCAGCCGTATCACTTGTAAGACTTATCCCACTATCAGCTATCGAACTACCTAATTGTTTGTATGAATTATCGCCAATTCCGTATAACTTTCCTGATTCAGTGAGTAATAGTGTATTATTACGTCCAGCTTTTATATCAACTATTTTTTCACTAGAGCCAGAAAGTGTAACCTTTGTCGGTGAACCGTTCCACCCTGAAAAACGATAAACTTCACCAGAAGCAGTTAATACATATGGGTAGTCTCCTGCTTCGACCTTTTGGATGCTCAAAGCGCTCACATTTACGTTTTTTCTTGCGAACAATCCATAACCCGAACCCCAAGTGTAAACATCGTTTGCGTTATCTAATGCGACTGTGTACCTTGAGTTATGACTTGAGGATACCTCAACAACATCTGTAAGCGGTACTTCTGTCCCTGGGGTAATCTTTTGGTAGCTAGTACCATCATTACAGGACTCTAACGTAGCAGAAAGTAAGACTTGTTGAGGAGTAGAACTAGAATAACTTCTAGAGCAACTCCCTAAACTTCCGTACCTATCCATACCATTTCCGTAAGAACCATAATAGTTGCTTCCGAAGACAGAAATAGAACCGTCCAAATCATTAACTATTACTCTATGTTCATGCAAATTTGTTATTGAACTACCACCCATATCGAAATCCCGAACTGGGAAGCCAAGTGGTTTTTTGTATGGATCACTACCAAACCCTCTTCCCCAAAAATACACTTCTTTATTATCTGTTAAAGCTCCACTAGACAGAGGATCGGATTCTACCTTTATTACTTTATTCCCTCCAAAATCTGATTGAGGTATTTTTTCTGGGGCGTATCTATTTGTATAGTCTGATAATCCCAACTGACCACTTTCATTCATTCCGAAAGCTGTAACAGAACCATCATCTTTTAAAAGCAAAGAGTGGGCATATCCACCGGTCAACTCTATCGGTTCCGGTTTAGGAGTCGCAGCATCAACCATATTTATTGCAAATGGTGAGAGAATTTGCACCATTAGTGAGGTAATCATTAATAAGACAAGGATAATTATTCCCCCTTCAACTAATGGTTTTTTTCATGAAAAAGGCTAATTACCTTTCTTGTAGATGCGATTTTTTGATAATACCTAACTTTGTTTTTAGGAGAGAGAAGAGACTAATCGTAATCTGCCGAAATATGATGTGAATGCAGCGCTACTTTTTTTCACATATCTCAAAACCGTACTATAATTATCAAAACTCTAGAAGGAGCATTTCACATGGATATACTAATCATCATACTAATTATTTTTGTTGTTTACTTTGCTACCAAAATCACCTTTAGATTATTAGGAAATATTCTAAGAACTTTAATGTCCATCGGAATAATTATAGGGATTTTATTTCTGTTTGTTTTGTTAACTTGATAGACATTGGAAGCAGCCAACCTACCCCTCGCAGGTAGGTTTTTTTATATCAAAAAAATCCATATTTTTTCACCAATTATAGAAAAAATCTATTATAAATTACCCAAACAAAAACCAGAAAAGCAAACGGAACCGCTTTTCAAAAATAATTGGGAGATGATTAATATGAATAATGGAACAATTTTTGGGGACAAACAAGAAAACTTTGTAAACGTTGAGATGAGCGATTTTGTAAATAGGAAAGTCGAAAACGTGTTTGATGGTTTCATTACGTTTGATTCAATTATGGGTTCTCTAATTGAGAAGTTAGACATCAACACTATTTCATTTTCAAATAACGAAAGCGAGAACCACTATATTATTGAGGATGATCTTACAAAAATTGTAGGGGAAGTCTCAATTGCAAAAAGCGGAAGCTTATCTTTTCAAATTACTTCAGTTTGGGATAAGAGTGTAAACAAAGCTTGGATGAAGTCCCACAAGGTAGTTGAACTTAAAAGAGTAGGATAGTTAATCTCTGAAGAATCCTGATAATATTAGGATTCTTTTTTCTGCAATACTGTTTCCGTGCTAAAATGCTATTGGAAATAACAAACAGATGGAGGAATGGACATGGTGACGATCAAGAAAACTATTGAAATTAATGGAGATAACATTGGTGTAGGATATTCTGAAGGAATGGATTTAAAATTAAAAAAAGTGAACAAATCCCGATTAGAAGAAGGGTTGGCACCAATCAGTGATAACTCTATTTCTGGTAATGTAATAAAAGTATTTAGAAAGCTAGATAACAATAGTACGTGTAGCTTAGAAATTGATAAACAAGTATTAATCGAAGTACAGAAGAGAGACCATATAGCACTTGTAACCGATATTAAGAAAATAGACTTCAGTATAAGGGGTCCAAGAGTTTATAAAAATTAAGAAATTATTCTGCGAAGCAACTGAAGAAGTTGCTTTTTCAATTGTCTTCTAAAGCCCTTTTAACGCTAATATCCCTCTTAGAAAGAGAAGGGATATTTTTTTATTAAAAATTGAAAGGAAAGACTCCTTTTAGGTCAATGAGGTATATAGCAGCAGGAAAAGGAGTGATCAAATTTGAGGAAAATGAAAATTTCCATGTTAGCATGTTTCATGATGCTCTCTGTTCTGCTTGTACCTTTTACTTCCAATACACTTACAGCAGAAGGAGCAAGTTTGAAGGAAGGGACGGTGACTTCGTATTGGCTCACCGTTAGAAGTGGTCCTTCTCCAAATTACAAAGCTCTCAACTACATAAAAAAGGGAACCAAAGTCCAAATCGATAAACAAACAAATGGTTGGTCGAAAGTTTCATATGATGGGAAGAGCGGATATGTTCATAGTTCATACTTAGACATTGAATCTGTTGTTGTATCATCAGACAGCGTAAGAGAAGTAAAACCATACTGGCTCACGCTTCGACAAGGACCTTCTACAAATCATGAAGTGATCACATATCTAAAGAAAGGTACAGAAGTAATCGTTACTAGTTATAGCGGTGACTGGGCAAAAGTGAAAGTTAGCGGTCATAATGGTTACGTCCATGCAGACTATTTAACAGGAAGCAAAGCTGTTGCAGACACATCGTCGAAAACAGTTAAAGCTACTTGGCTTACACTTCGAGAAGGTCCTTCTACGAACTATGACGTGATCTCCTATTTGAAAAAAGGGACGAAGGTAAATGTCCATTCAACAACGGGGGATTGGGATAACATTACTGTTGATGGTAAGAAGGGATATGTTCACAATAACTACTTGACTAATAATAATCCTGCTGAAGAAAAAGAAGAAGTTAAAGTAGTTAGTAAAAGTGTGACAGCCTATTGGCTATCTCTTCGAAAAGGTTCATCGACAAACTATGATGTAATCACATATTTGAAAAAAGGAACAGAAGTTAAGGTAAATCGTACAAAAGGCAATTGGGACTACGTAACAGTAAATGGTAAGAATGGTTGGGTACATAATGGATATCTAACTACAGGTAGCTCAACGACTATTTCAAAAGATACTCAAGCAGTTCAATCTTCTGAACTTAAAGGAAAAGTAATTGTTATCGATCCTGGTCACGGAGGTCGTTATGCTGGAGCACAAGGAATTGTACACGAAGAAGATGTGAATCTGGCTATCTCACTCAAACTAAGAGACAAGTTAGAAGCTTCTGGGGCGAAAGTTGTTATGACACGCACTACTGATACTGCATGCGCACCAGCAGGTCATTCTTACAGAAGTGACCTAAATTGTCGTCCTGAAGTAGCTAAAAAACACAATGCAGATATGTTCTTAAGTGTCCATTCAAATGCTGGACCATCTTCAGCTCATGGATCTGAAACTTTCTGGTACAACTCTTCAAGAGGAGACAAGAAGCTAGCGAATTTGATTCAAGATAAAATGGTTGATAGTGCTAATACAAGAGACCGATACGTGAAATACGCTAACTTCGCTGTACTTCGTAATAGTGGCTATAACATTCCAAGTGCACTTATTGAAACAGGTTATGTAACGAATAGTAGCGATGCTGCAAAATTAGGTTCAAATTCTTATCAGTACAAATTTGCAGAAGGTATCCATAATGGCGTTATAAGTTATTTCAAATAAAAAAGAAGTGCCCAGCTGGGCACTTCTTTTTTTAAACTCTAATCACTTCAGATACGACTTTTACAACGTTAAATTCCTTAGGAAGAGAAAGCTCATCCGATGTATCTTCCAATTTAGCAGTAGCCTTTACTGCACCTTCTTGCGTCAGAAACCTTTTCGCTTCATTTAGTTCGCTGTATGAAAGATTACCACTTGGGCAATCATGAAGAAATTTTCCATTAGAGAACTGAATAGCATAATAACTTTCAGCATTAATCGCGGTTTTATCCATTAAAACCCCTCCTTTTTTAATCTTTTTCCCAAATGAATTCATTTTCCTTTTAGTTAAATCGAAATATCGACAACTTCCTAACTAAAATAACTGTAACGATTAATTGACATTCTTCTTCAACTAAGTAACATTAAAAAGTTTAAAAGGGGGGATATACCTATGAGAAGGATAGTCACATTCCTTATCGTTGCATTTCTTGCACTCAATATAGGGGAGCAATATGCAAACGCGCAAACAAAGTACACAGTTAAATCAGGCGATACATTGTGGAGAATAAGTACGGATAACAACATATCTGTTTCTACATTAAAATCTCTAAATTCATTAAAAAGCAATGTGATTTTTGTAGGGCAGAAACTCTCACTTACAGAAGATAAACCTAAAAAGGAGAAAGAAAATAAAACTCCTTCATACAGTACATATAGTATTAAATCAGGTGATACTTTATATGGAATTAGTAGAGAATTTAAAGTTTCAGTAACGAAAATAAAAGAACTTAATAACTTAACAAGTAATATTATATTTATCGGTCAAAAACTTAAAGTAGAAGAGGATAATACACCTTCAAAGGAAAACGAAGAAGTCAAAGAAGAGTCCAAAACTGAAAATAAAGAAACAAAAGAATTTGCCGTAGTTACAGCTGACTATTTAAACTTTAGAAATGGTCCAGCAGTTTGGAACAAGAAGATAGGCTTGCTTGAAAATGGAGATAAAGTTCAAATTGTCGAAAGGGAAGGACCTTGGGGAAAAGTTAAGTTTGAAACGAAAGTAGGGTATATCCATTTAGACTATGTAAAGGAAATAGTAGTGGAAGAACCAACAAAAGAAAAAACTGAACCCAAGAACAAAATTATTGTAATTGATCCAGGGCACGGAGGTAGAGACTCTGGAGCGGGAGCAGTTGATGGTTATACATATGAAAAACAAGTTAATCTTTCAATATCACAAAAAATAAAAAATGAACTTGAAGAAGAGGGCTACACGGTGTTTATGACGAGAGATTCTGATAGAGAATGTAAGCCAGGATATAAGAGCTCCTCTGAAGAGTTGCAGTGCAGATTAGATTTTGCTGAGGACAAAGAAGGAGACCTATTACTTTCAGTACACAGTAACTGGATGTATTACTCCTCCATAAGAGGTACAGAGACTTATTACAACGCTAGGGATGATTATGATGGCAATATGAACCCATATCCTGAAAAAAGTAAAAAAGCTGCTACGATCTTACATAGCCACGTACAATCTTCTATAGGTAGCATAGATAGAGGCGTAAGGAATAAGAGTTACTATGTGAATCGAATGGCTACTATGCCATCAGTCTTACTAGAGTTCGGCTTCCTTTCAAACTGGTCAGATTTAGAGAAGATAAAAAGTGGAGAGTATCAATCTAAAACCGCAAAATCAATAAGAGAAGGTGTGAATGAATACTTTGGATATTAATTAATACAAAAGAGAGGTAAAGGTTACCTCTCTTTTTTAACTTACCTTTGACATTTCGAATATTTTTTTAACCCTTTTCACAACTCTTTCAAAATCATAACGTGTCATTCGTCTTCCTTTGGGACTTCCAGCAATTCCTGATTTACCTCCTGCTTCTAGTCCAAATAGTTCTTGCATAATCTCCTTTACGTTAATAGTTTTTTCACAAGTCGCCAAACGGATCGAACTATCAGCCGTCTTATAAGTGATAGTTATCGGAACGTTTCTAGCTTGTTTGGGGGAGTAATAAGATGAACTACAAAATATATCATTGGTGATAAATACTCTGACGTTCTGATCCTCTTCTACAAGACAGCGTTCCACTTTTTTCTTTAATCCTTTTGACCATCTTTCTCCATCCCACAATAACTTTTGATCTCCGCTTAAAATCCTTTTAATAACTTTGTGTTGTCGTAAAATCATATCAGTCACATCGGTGACCCCTTCTTTTTCTGTACGGCAATTAAAAGACATCCATGCCCAATAAGCTTCGATTTTTCGCTTTTGATCAGGGAACTTTCTAATATGATGGACACCATTAACATCAATATACTCAACCGCTCTCCAAAAATCATCATCCTTCGGTTTTAACCCTAATAAACCGAGTACACCTCCCAATGCATCTAAGTCAATATGAGATATAACGATTGTAGAACCTTCTCTAAGAGGTCTCACTTTAGACATGCATGGAGCGGGATTGTTTTTGTATTTTTCAACGTGGTGAGCTAATGTAACGTGTTTCCCTTCTAAAACTGTTTCGCCATATTCCGCTTCTACAGTAGCATCTGGTGTCTTGGTAATTCTTTGCAAATCTTTTTCTTTTGGTACTAGTAACACTTTTGTTTGGGTATTGTTCATTGTTAACTTCCTTTCGATTTTGTCGTTTAGTTTGAAAGAGGAGAAGTGTTTGATATAGCTACTTTATTAACCTTATAGTTGCTGTGGATTTGTAAAATTCTATCACGAAATACACTGTTTATATAAAAAAAGAAAAACTTCTCCATAAAGAAAGGGTTCGGCGTAAGCCAAACCCTTTCTATCTCTTTTGCAAAATGAGAATATTTATCTCAAGTTGTAAGTGAACAACATTTTTTGTATTTCTTACCGGAACCACAAGGACACGCCTCATTCCGACCAACTTTATCACCTTTGACTATTGGTTTATTTGTAGGAGTAGTATTACCATTATCCACTTTTGCTGTACCCTGAACAGCTTTTTCTCTTTTAGGTTCCGAAGTTAGGCGTGCTCTCATGAAATTACTAGACACTTCTCCCTCAATAGAGGAGATCATATCACTAAACATCTGATAACCTTCAAAGGCATATTCCTTTAAAGGATCATTTTGTCCGTAGGCTCTTAGGTGAATTCCATCTCTAAGTTGACTCATAGCATCTATATGGTCCATCCATTTCCTATCAACACTTTTAATGATGATTGATTTCTCTAATTCCCTAATAACTTCATTAGGGAATTTTTCTTCTTTTGCATCATAAGCAGCACTTATTTCATGTAGTATTATTTCTTTAATCTCACTTCTATCTTTACCTCTTAGTTCTTGAGGAGTGATTTCAGTCTCATTAAGATAATTATTTTTAATAAACTCACATATAGCTACTAAATCCCAATCTTCGTAGACCATCTTTTCAGGTGCATGAGTATCTAGCAACCTTTCTATAGTTGACTGTGTCATTTTTTCAATGACTTGTCTTAGGTTTTGCGAAGAAAGAACATCATCTCTTTGTTTATAAATTATTTCTCGTTGCTCTCTCATAACATCATCGTATTCTAAGATTTTCTTTCTAGCATCAAAATTATTACCTTCTACACGCTTTTGTGCGGTTTCAATAGCTTTAGTAATGATTTTACTTTCAATAGGCTCACCTTTCTCCAAAGGCATCCTTTCCATAACCGATTTCAATCGATCTGAGCCAAACCTTCTAACCAAATTATCTTCTAACGAGACGAAGAACCTACTCTCACCAGGATCACCCTGCCTTCCTGAACGACCACGCAGTTGATTGTCAATCCTCCTAGATTCATGCCTCTCTGTCCCGATAATAGCTAGCCCACCCAAATCCTTAACCTCTTGATTAATCTTTATATCTGTCCCTCTTCCAGCCATATTAGTGGCAATAGTGACTGAATTCATTTGCCCGGCATCCTCAATGATATCCGCTTCTCTTCCATGGTTTTTAGCGTTCAATACATTATGTTTAATCCCTTTTTGCTTGAAAAGCTTAGAAAGAGATTCACTTGTTTCAACGTTTATAGTTCCTATTAAGACGGGTTGTCCTACATGATTTAGTTTCTTAACCTCTTGAACAACTGCTTCAAATTTTTCTTTTTCATCTTTATAAATGAAATCAGGATAGTCGTTTCTTATAACCGGTCTGTTTGTAGGGACCTCTACAACATTCATATTATAAATCTTTCTGAATTCTTCTTCTTCGGTCCTAGCAGTACCAGTCATGCCCGATATCTTGTTGTACATTCTAAAGTAGTTTTGAAAGGTAATAGAGGCAAGCGTTTTACTTTCTTGCTGAATTGCTAATCCTTCTTTTGCTTCTATAGCTTGGTGCAGTCCATCACTATAGCGCCTACCTTCCATCAACCTCCCTGTAAACTGATCGATTATAACAACTTTTCCTTCTTTGATTACATAATCAACTTCTCGCTTCATTATTGCAGATGCGACCAATGCCTGATTAATATGGTGAACTAGACTAACGTTTGAATAATCATATATGTTTTCCACTCCAAAAAAAGCTTCAGCCTTATCTGAACCATTTTCAGTCATTTGCACACTTCGACTTTTGATATCTACTATGTAATCTTCATCCCTTTTTAGTGTTTTCACATATTTATTAGCTTTTAAATATGTCTCTGTAGAATCTTTTGAGTTACCAGAAATAATGAGAGGTGTTCTAGCCTCATCTATTAATACGGAATCTACTTCATCAACTATGACGAAATCCAAACCCTTTTGAACTTTATCATGTTGGTACACCGCCATATTATCTCTTAAGTAATCGAATCCAAACTCACTATTTGTTCCATAAGTAATATCAGCCTCGTAAGCAGATTTCTTTTGTTCACTATTTAATCCCGAAATATTCAAACCAACACTCATACCCAGGAACTCAAAAACCTTGCCCATTTCCATAGAGTCTCTTTCTGCTAAATAATCATTCACAGTTATAAGATGTGCACCATCTCCAGTAAGCGCATTTAGATAAAGAGGGAGGGTAGCGACTAAAGTTTTCCCTTCACCAGTTCTCATTTCAGCTATATCTCCATGGTTTAGCACGATCCCACCTAGAATTTGTGTATCGTAATGTCTCATGCCCAAAACCCTTTTGGAAGCTTCTCGTACTACTGAGTAAGCTTCAGGAAGGATATCCGTAACCTTTTCTTTTACTAATCGCGCCTTGAATTCTTCTGTCTTACCTTTGAGTTCTAGATCGCTTAGAGAGGAGACCTCTTCCTCATATGAATTCACTTTCTCAACAATTTTTTTATATTTATTTATAGTCATTTTGTTAGTATCAAAGATTTTATTAAAAACTTTAACCATTAGAACCAACTCCTTTTCGCGTACTTTTCTTTCAATAAAAATAAAAAAACCCTCTTAAAGAGGGCAACACATTACCTTTCAGAATGAATACGTCCATCTCCGCACTTACGACATTTTGAGCCTTCCTTGCGTGCGCAGTAGTAACATAGTCTATATGAGCAATCCGAACACTCATGCCATTCATGCTCCTCATCGAAAGTTCTTTTACATGAATTACAAAGGTCGTTCACAGTGATCCCTCCTTTTTCTCTCTTATAGAGTGAATCTAGAAAAAATCAATTAAAAACCACAAGATTCTAAAGAACGCATATAACATTTTTATGGTTTTTACTGACAAATAGCGAAAGTGCCTTTATAGGAGGTGCATTACTGTTCGAGGAGGGTTAGTCATGAATAGAGTAATGTTTATTTTTATTGCTATTCTTCTACTTACTGGTTGCAGCCAAGACGATGTATTCATAACAGAGGATCTATCCAAAAAAGAAACTAACTATGTTAATCGGTATATAAAAGTATACGCAGGGAAGGAGTTCCATCCAAAGATAATTGGAGAAAATACAACGTTAAAAGATACACAAGAATACTATCAAGTGTTTTCAATTACAGAGAAAATTATATTATCGATGGAACCCGAGATTAAGATCATACCTGATTTTGATAAAGATGACTGGAGAGAAGAAGTAAGACAACGCCTGTCAGAAGATGCGATGCTAAATATTGAATACGAGCAAGAAAACATTAACGTTCTGGTACCTTTATCAGGAGGAGAAGACGTAAACAGTATCATTGTAAAACTTGAAAATGATTACTATATCGTTGGAGCGGACAAAAAATATATTAATAAAATTTCCGCCTGGTATCTAGAAATGAAATAAAGGAACAGGTCTGTTATTCTGACCTGTTCCTTTATTTGTATACGAGGGGTTTCTATGAATTATAAAAACTATAAGAGGATGATTTTGTGCAAAACAACACGAAACCATCTTATTATCTATAGCGAAGAGAGGTGTAAGTTTGAAGAAGTTTATTATTAGTTTTCTTATATTCATCATAATGTTAACGGGAATTTATTTATGGGGTAAGGCGAAGTTTGAAGATTATAACCATGCAAACCAGGGAACAATCTCGATATTCCACGGTCAGTCTGCAAAACAGGTCGCCGACCTTTTAGAAGCAAGTGGCGTTATCAAAGAAGCTGATATATTTTATTATTATATGAAATTCAAATCTCTGTATTATGAAAAGATTAAGAAAGAACCCGAGAAATTTCAAATCGTCTTTAAACATGGAGACTACACAATCGAAGAAGGGGACTTCGATACACTAATAGCTCAATTTAACTCCGGAGAAACAAATAATGATTCAGATATAGGAGTTAAAGTTACTATCCCAGAAGGAAAAACAGTAGCTCAAATGGCTTTGATTCTCGAAGAAAGCGGACTCTTTTCTGCTGAAAGCTTCGTGAAATACACAAATGATCCTGAAGTGTATAAAAAACTTAAAAAGGAGTTTTTCTGGCTACCAGAATACAATTCCGACAAGAAAAACTTACTAGAAGGCTATCTACACGCCAATACCTATCATTTTAAAGAAATATCAGACCCCAAAATTGTAGTGAACCATATGTTAACAGCTACACACCAATGGTATAAAGATAACCAAAGAGCGATTGCAGAAAACGATCTATCATTTGATGAAATCATCACTTTCGCATCAGTAGTAGAAAAAGAATCTAAGTTTAAGGAAGATAGACCAAAAGTGGCTCAGGTTTTCTTTAATAGAATAAACAAAAGTATGAAATTAGAAAGTGATATTACTGCAGCGTATGCAAATGGGGAGCACAAAGTATTTATGTACAATAGTGACATTGCTACAGAATCACCATTTAATACCTATCATGTTTATGGTTTGCCAATTGGTCCTATAGGCTCCCCTAGTATACAGTCGCTAGAATCGGTATTAAAACCTGAGGGATCAAACTTTAAAGCTCTTTATTTCTATGCAAGACCAAATGGGAAGACTTACTATGCAGAAACATTTTCACAGCACGAACTTAATAGGTTGGAATTCGAATCAGAGTGGAAGAAATTAGAATCAGAGGAAAATTAAGAAGTTTTTATGATGTATTTCAAGGGTTTTTGGAAATACGAATAAAAACTTAGTGACAAAGGAATCTACATTATTTTACCATGGATCTTTTCATAAATATACTAAGAAAACCTGAGTGTCCTAATGGACTACTCAGGTTTTTCTTCTTCATATTCACCTTCAGGCTTCCTTATCCAAGTTGAAAGGTATCCTTGCTGAACAAGCTCTTTTAAAACGATCACAATTAGAGGCGTTAAAATCATCCCTGCAACTCCAAAGAGAGAAAGGAAGACCACCATGCTCGCAAGCATGACAAAAGCTGAAACTCCAAGTGACTCACCAACTAATTTAGGCTCTGCAAACTGCCTAAATAAAATCACTATCACCAGTATGACTCCTAGTGCAATAGCTAGACCAATGTCCTTAGAAATGAAAATTGTATATGCGATCCAAGGCAAAAATATTGCACTTATACCAAGGAGTGGCAAAATATCAAAAATAGCAGAAACCAGGGCAATCATAAATGCATTCTCCACTCTTAATATTAGCAAACCGATTAAAACAAATAAGAAAGTAATACCTATCAGCTTAAACTGAGCAGAAGCGTACTTCTTAATACCAGACATAACGTTGTCTCTTAGGAATGAATAGAGCTTTTTGAAAGTATTAGGTGCGTTTTTATCATAAAACCTTTTCCAATTATTTTTCTCAACAGAAAGGAAATAGGCTAAGATCAATCCTAACAAGACATTAAATATCAATGTGGGTATAGAGGATATTGCTTTAAAAAAGTCTTTAAGCACTAACATACTAGCTGCAGAAACTTCCGAAACCGTTTTTTCTAATACTTCAGCGCTTTTTTCGGATATTTCCGTAGGCACCCTATCAATATTTTCGTTTACAAAAATAGTTAAAGAGTCAATCTGACTTTGTAGCTGGAGATTATATTTAGGTACGTTGTTTATCACATTTTCAGTCTGAGTAATTAAAGTAGCTATGAATAATGTTGAAATGCCAGCAAAAATAATTAAAAATGCAAATATTGATATCCCCGATGACACAGACTTCTTTAACCCCTTTTTATGCAGCAATCCAGCTAAAGGTTCAATAATTACAAAGAAAACATATCCCAGAACTACGGGCGCGGCAATCTTAATGACCATTGACGAAAAGTACAACAGTGACACAGTTAAAAATAATAATAAAAACAAATCTATTAAAGTTTTTTGATACCTCTTTATGAAATCAACCATACAACCCCTCCTCGATAAACATTTCTACGAGGACTATTAAACCTTTTTAAAAATAATTAAATTGGTTTAGTCTTCTGGGGTCTTTTTATGATTTATGGAAGGGGGTGATAAATAATGAGAGTGAAACATCATTACGTAGCTAAAAGGGAAGTTACCTACTGTACCGCCGATATGAATTTAGAAAATGTCCTTAAGTTACTAAGGGGCTCTGGCTATCGTTGCATTCCCGTATTATGTTCTTCTGAAAGAAAATTCTTAGGGTTGATCTATAAAGTACATATTTTAGAACATAAAGAAGAAGGGAAAGAATTGAGCGTTAAAGTTACAGAATTAATTAAGGATACAGAAGCTTTTATAAATGAGGATTCATCCTTCTTCAAAACTCTTTTCCACATTGAAAAGTTACCGTTTTTAGGGATACTGAACGAAGAAAATGAATTTGTAGGGATCTTACCACATTCCAAAGTAATGGACGTTTTGAAAGGGTCATTCGGCATGAAAACAGGTGGATACAGCTTAACAATAGCAACATCAGAAGTGAAAGGATCACTACGAAAACTCTTTTCGAATATAAAAAAGAGTTACAACATAGAAGGCTCATTTACATTAGATCCAGGGGATAGATTAGTGAGGAGAGTTGTCATTACTTTAGATAAGAGCGTCAATGAGGAACAAATCCATCAACTATGTAAAAAAATTGAGAAAAATGGTCATAAGGTAGTGGACTTAGATATTATAAATAGTTGAGAGTTATTTGATATCTTAAGTAAATAATTTTTCAGCATAAAGAAAATCCCGACATCAAAGTCGGGATTTTCTTATTACCAAGGTATGATTGATAACCTGGTATCACTTGCCGAGATTTTTTTTATTGGATGAGATGTGTCAGCAGCACCTCTAATAGATTGCGATTCATGAGAAACATTATTCAGGACTATAAGGGATAAAACAACATTCTGTTTTCTGAAGGTTGAAAGTGCTTCTTTTATGACATCATCATCGTCTGCATGAGTACCATTTTCCTGCTCTTCCTTTTCTTCAGCAACATTCTTTTTGGATTGGTTATTGTTTTTCAAAGTAGCAACTTGGCGATTAGTTAATCCGTAACGAACCAACTGATCAATGCCACCAATCTTTCTTTCTAATTCTTCCATAGGCATAGACTTAACTTCATCGATACTTAAGTCAAGTCCCATATCTTCAGCTGCAAGAGCCATTGCATACCTGAAAGGACTAATTCCAAGAGTTCTAGATTGTTGGTGTAAATCAATATTACTTTCAAATGTAGTAAGCTTAATGTTTGCAGTAGAACCAACTGTTTCTATTGCTTTAGATATTTTTTCTCTTATATGATTAGCAGTTTCCTCCGAAACATTATCAGCAAAAGTTGTTGAAATAACAACCTCTTTAGTTCCATTGAGGTAGCCCATGTCTTTTATAATGTTTACTAATGACACAGTAACATTCTCAATAGAAGCTTCTTTCCAACCGACCATATTAGATAGAACATCTTGCCCCTCTTGGTTGTAAGCTTTTATGTCGATTACCTTTAGATCTTTGTTTACCTCCAACTCTACACTTGGAGTAACATCTAACGAGACATAGGCAGATACCGAATTTGTTCCAAATGACGAAAATACCGTAAGAAATATCAACATAATCGCCATTGAAAGTGAGACACCAACTTTGAGATTCGGTATTTTGAGATAACTTTTCATCTTGCTGTTAGAATTTTCTTCTAAGGGGACAAAGCTAATTTCATTACCTTCTATGTAATGTTCATTCAATTCTTTGTGAGCTTTTAAGAATTCACCATTTGGAGTCATGACGATTAAATGGCTTCTTTTTATCTCTATAACTAGACCCTGTGTCACTTTGAATCCCTGCTTTCATCTGTTCTTCTCATGTTTGTTTCAATAATACCGAACAAACGTTCCGATTCCAACCTCTTTAGATAAACATTCTAAGTAAGTTAGTGGAGTCTAAAAGGTTTAAGTATTATTTACCAGGGTCGTAAGGGTCATAAGCTAACATCATTGAATCGTTGTCCTGAATCGCATAACCTGATGCACCAGGATCATATGGATCGTATGCCATGCTTCCATCAGAGTGTGAAAGGGCAGCTGCCAGTAGTATAGTTGCTGTTAATAAAACTTTTTTCAATGTAAACACCTCGTTGTAATTGTATTGAATAATTTTTAACACTTTTGTAATAATAACATTAATAAATATATAAAATCAATAGGACACAAAATTAAGTGTCAATATTATCTATTTTATATATTTTCCAATAAATACCTAAAGACGGAAAATTATTTTTTATTTGTTGTTTTAAAAAAACCGTCAAAAAAAAACAAAGCCATTCGAATAAAATGGCGAGAATCTTAAATTCCGGTGAGGTATTCTTTTAAATATCTATAATCTTCGGTCATAACAATAACCAAAGCTATAATATATTTTCTGTTTCTTTCTAACGTTTTACGGCTAACGTCAACTATCCCTTCGACCTTCTTCATCGGCAACCTTTTCTTTTGAAACAAATATTCTCTTATTTCAGTACAGTCGGTGATTTTCTTGGCGACATCAATAGCATTCCTTCTAGCATCGAAATGCTTAGGAGAAATCTTCAGTAGCTCAGTAAAGGTAATGTCGAAACCTTTCAGTTGGCTCTTGAAAACTTCTAATTCATCTTTTCTGAACTCATTAATCATTTCTTCAGAATACTTTGTTATAGAAGCTTTAACCGTAAGGCTTCCATTCATATTTTCGCCAAGTTGTTCATCAATTGGATAAGGATTTTGAGTATTAGCTTCTTTTCTTATGTAATCGATTAGTCTTCTTCTGATTACTAGATTACTAAACGTTAAAAAAGAGCTACCCTTTTTATTGGTATACTCATCGATTGATTCGTTAAATGCTAGAAGCCCTACACTGTACTCATCCATAGAGGAGTCTATGTACCTCTTGCAAACCCGTGAGACGATTTTTTTAACGAACGATTGATGATCCTTAATAAAAGAGTTTCTTAACTCTTCCTCTCCACCCTGAATCAAGAGAATCTTTTCTTCGTTGGTATCCTTTTTGAAGGGAATTATAACCTTACTTAACATCTCTTCACCCCATGTCACCAGATGACATATTTTTGAAAGGTTATCTCAAAACCTGTCTCAAGTAATTTTAACAGAAATAATCAAAATTTAGTAGGTAAAAAATTCTTTTTTGTATATTTTTAATGAAAAAAGTAAATTACGAGATAAAAATAATAAATGAAAACCCCATAAATTTATATTTACAGGGCTTTTTTATTTGTTTTTATATTTAATATATATCTTATATAAAATCATTACTTTCTAAATTAGTTGTTATATCCCATTTTATGCGTTTCTTTTTGACTTTCTTCGTATTTTACAACTCCCTTCATCTCTTGCATTGTTGGAGAGATGTTTGCTAATAAAAGAATTAATCCAATTATTACTACACCGCGAACCCTAAAATTCTTTAAAGTTGCAGCACAAATGGGGAAGAACAATAGTAGACCTATGGGAGCAAAGAATACATAAATTGAAATCATTATATATGTTCCATAGAAGAATAGTGGCTTTTCGAATTCACTTGTTAATGGAATTAAATAAAAAAATGCAAATAAGAATCCAAATATCATTACATAGACAAATTCACCAGTTCCTAAAGAGAAATAAGCTCTCGTTAGAATCGAAAATATTATAGATGTGGTCATAGAATATAAGATGTTACTTTTAATAGTGAAATCTCTTTTAATAATATAGCTTTTTATCAATACACTTAGGAAGGTTAAGAAGAAGAAACATACAAAAGGACCTGTAAGAAATGTAATATTCGCCAAAGGCGTAAAGAAAATAATTGGGAATAGAATACACATTAAGCTATTCGAAAATTGATAGCTTTTTCGGAAATTTTCAAGTTCCGCCATTTACATCACCTCCATACTTTTCTAAACCAATATCAATACAAGTCAATAAACTAATAAAATTAAAAACTTAGTAAATGGATATTGCTTAGAACATCTAATATTAGAAGGGAGGAGGGGGATCATTTGGCTAAAAAATGGGATGATAAGTGGACTGATTACGCAAAAGAATATACAGAGAAGATAGCGCACAATAGTTCAATTAGCTGGCTTAACAATAATATCAAATCTTTAATACTCTTATCAGATATCGGATTATCAGGCACCGTTACAATTATTAAAGAGTTTGATAGTGAGTATAGAAAGATAAGTAGCAAGTCCTTCGAAAAAAGGATTAATAGAATAACCAAACCTAAATTTTTTGATCTTGTTAGGTTTTTTATATTAGATTACATTTGTGTAATAGCTGACAATGAAGAAATCACTAGTCAACTAGTGGCATTAAACATTACTATAGAAGAATTTCAGAAAGAAGTATTAAATATCTTAAAGTTTACAGATAAAGAAAAGGATTTATATGCGTTCTTTTTAAAGAAAAAAGATACTATTTACCATACCAAAGTTTTACTGGAGAATATTGGTCTGAAAGAGGAATCTAATAATGAAGTTATGGTGTATGGAATCGAAGAGTATAAAAAAGAAGTATACAAACAAATGGACGAGAATATATTGTCCGAAATAAAAAAAGCATCTGCTAATTAAAGCAGATGCTATTTTTACTTATCAATAAACCTTAATAAGTCTCCATATACAACCTTATCAGAATAACCTAATTGATTTTTAGCTTTTTCAAAATAAGGTTCGCACTCAATGGAATTTGTTTCTTTACTAGTTTCTCTGTTGTAGCATTTCCCTCTTGCCCAAATAACATTTTCAGTAATGAAGGAACCGTTTCTGAGTACCGCGAAGGACTCTTTTTCTTTAGATAACATGTCCGAACCAAACAATATTGATTTATTATCTTCTATTCCTAGCAAATTTGTAATAGTAGGTCTTAGATCAATTTGCCCCGATACAGTCTTTACAGTTAGTGGTTCCTGACCAGGAACATGTATTACCATAGGCACCTTCTGTAACTTTGTGGTTTCGAGTGGAGTTATATCTTTGTTTAAAAATCTCGACATAGCCTCATTATGGTTTTCTGATATCCCATAATGATCACCGTATATCATAAACATTGAGTTCTCATATAGACCTTTCTTCTTCAAGTCTTCGAAAAAGAGTTTAAGTGCTTCATCTTGATACCTCACAGTAGTGAAATATCTATTTACAGTACCATCTTCCGAATCCCACTCATGAATGATTTCATTACTTTTTCTCAATGAAAAAGGGAAGTGGTTTGTTAGAGTGATGAATTTAGCATAAAACGGCTCAGGTAAATCCTCTAAGTATGGCATTGATTGTTTGAAGAAGTGATCATCCCTAATTCCCCAACCAATTGAATTCTCTTTTGTAATTTCATAATAAGGCTTTGAGTAATATTTATCATACCCGAAATTGTCATATACAATATCTCTGTTCCAAAAACTTTTATTGTTAGCATGGAAGACCGCAGAGTAGTACCCTTCTCCTTTTAGTAGGTTTGGAAGAGCATTGTATTTATTTTGGGAGTGAGTGAAAAATACAGCTCCTCTTGGCAATGGATATAAAGAATTAGCTAATAGAAACTCACTATCAGAAGTTTTGCCTTGACCAGTTTGATGATAGAAATTTTCGATATGAATACTATCGTCAATTAAATCATTTAGAAATGGAGTAATTTCTTCGCCATTCACAGTCTCATTTACTACAAAGTTTTGGGTTGATTCTAACTTAATTACAAATAGATTCCTTCCTTTTGCAGCACCGAAATAATCTTCATTAGGTTCATAATGATTTGCTGAAGCATAGTTTTCAATTTCAATGACTTCACTACTGTCTGCAAAGGCTTTTTGTGTCTTTGTTTTCGACTGTAAGACTACGTCATATACATGGTAATTCAATAGACCGATATTCTTGACCAATAATTCTCTATCGAAGCTTCTTGTTAGCAGCTGTGACCGTTCTGTCTCAGCTACCATTAACGTAAGAATAAACGTTAATACTCCTGCTGCAACTAGTGTAAAAGATTGTTTTCGAGACCAGAAGAAATCCCTTACCTTTTCTTTTCGTACCAAGAAGTATATTAATACGACCATCACATCACTGAAAATAAACAGGTCTTTGAATTGAACTAATTCTAGAAAACTAGAACCCATGTCAGACACGTTATCAGTTTGAAACAGAACAGGAAGCGTAATGAAGTCGTTGAAAAATCTATAATATATGACATTCGCGAAAAGAATAAAAGAACTGAAGAACATCGCGAGCACTAAACCTACTCTTGAGAACAACATTCCAATACCACAAATGATTAAGATTGAACTTAATGGGTTGATAAACAAAATGAAGCTTTGTATGGAGTTTTCTAAAGGAAGGTTAAAGAAACCCTTCTGTACAACATATGTCTTTAACCAGATTAGCAACACTATTGCTCCAGTTATCAACATCTTTTTCTTTTTACTCATAATATCCCCCTCAACATCTAAAAAACAAATAAAATCAGAAAAATTAATTTTATTTATTGTTAAAACATATTTTTTTATATTATAACAACTAGAATATACGTATCGCCACCTTTTTTTGTAATTGAAGAATGGAACGGGGGATACAGTATTTATTTGGTTTTTAAAAATTAGTTATAAAAAAATAATATTATTACTGAACTGTGATTATTAACTTCTAACTTCAGGTTTATTATAATGAGAAAAACTTGTGACAGGTAGAATGCTACACAGTGCGCTAAATTTATCTAGCATTCTCTCTCGAACCCTAGTACACCATTACTTAACCATGAAGAATAGAGAGGTACTTTTTATGCTTCCATCAATTTTAGAGATTTCATCTTATGACCTTTCAAAGCAAATACACCGTAATTACTATAAGGACACAAATGTAGAAGAGTGGAATGTATTGGTACACCCCGAAGAGGCTGCGTTCTTGTTCGGAAAGATCGAACAGGGCGAATCCTTTCTTATTGAACTAGGGGACAACGAGGTGGTTTATGTATCCGCTTATAATATATCCGATATAGAGGAAGAAGAACGTATAACTAAGGATATCATTCTCAACCTCGGAGAAATTCTTGAGGGCTACGGCGAAGAAGTATTAATATCCTCTTCCAGGAAACGCAGCTCATTATTCGCAAATGGAAAAAAAACTAGGAATATCCTATCCATAGTAAAAGAACTAAATAATTCATTAGACTTCTCTTTGAACTACCTTAACCATTGTTGGAAAAAAGGGAATAACAAAAAACACGAATTTTCATTTAATTATGATGCCGGATCAATCACAATATGGGAAGAAAATGCGTATGAATTAAGATCAATAAAAGATGTAGAAGCTTACTTAGGTTTGTATAAACCTAAAAAAGGTGAGACTAACATCGAGAAGTTACTTAAATTTATATATGCAGATAAGTTCTCCACAGAAAGAGCGAAAGATGCAATAGTTAGCTCTTTAAGCATGGAACAGTTAGAGTCAGAAATAAGTAAAGGCTTTAAAAATGGAATTGACCTAATCAATAAAAGAGTTTTATCCACTTTTGAGTTCCAATTAAGAGAAAATAACCTGAATAACAAAATTATTAGCGGATATCGGTTAGGAGACTTATATACCTTCGTAGCGCCAGACAAGGTATTTATGTACACCTTGGAAGAGCTAAAAAGCCATGAGGTCATCAAAATCAAATAGGACAAATTATTTTACATAACAATGAAGAGATATATCCAAAAGAAGACATTCTGTGTCTTCTTTTTTAGATTCTCAAGGGTATTTAGAAAAACTGAACAAGAAGAAAGGTAAGCGCCAGGTCTACAATTAGATGACGAGGAGAAGGTTTATCGATTATCGGCGGATACCTTCCGGTTGAACTCACAATCGAGAGTTGTTTGCAAAACAACAAAGTAATTTGTTGCACAAAACAAACAACTAAAGAGAATTTTAAATTAATTGGGGGAATTACGATGTGCGGAATAGTAGGTTTTATTGGGAGTGAGAATTCTAAGGAAATCCTTTTGAAGGGGTTAGAGAAGTTAGAATACCGAGGTTATGATTCTGCAGGAATTGCACTTCAAAATGATAGCGGTATTCAGACATACAAAGAAAAAGGAAAGATCGCCAATTTGAGAGACATAGTAGACCCTAATGTAGATGCACCAAAAGGTATCGGGCACACAAGATGGGCTACACATGGAGAGGCTAACAAACGAAATGCCCACCCTCACCAAAGTTCATCAGGTAGGTTCGCTGTAGTTCATAATGGGGTAATTGAGAATTATAATTCAATTAAGAGCAAGTATTTGAATGGACATGAATTTGTTAGCGAAACTGATACAGAAGTCATCGTCGAAATGATTGATTCTTTGTCCAAAGAAGGTGTGCCTACAGAAGAAGCTTTAAGAATGACGTTAAGACGCTTAAAAGGTTCTTACGCAATCGCATTACTAGACAACAAAGATTCAGGGCGCATTTATGTTGCGAAGAATAAAAGTCCGTTGCTAGTAGGAGCAGGAGAAGGATTTAACGTAGTTACAAGTGATGCCATGGCAATGCTACAGGTAACTGACCTCTATATAGAGTTAATGGATGAAGAAATGGTTATTTTAGAAAAAGAACAAATTACAATTAAAAATTTAAAGGGAAATGTTGTTGAGAGAGAACCCTATCAGGCTAAATTGGATCCTAGCGATACCGAAAAGGGCACTTATTCTCATTTCATGTTAAAAGAAATTGATGAGCAACCTTTCGTCATTAGAAGGATTATCCAAGAACATCAAGATGAGCACGGAAACATAAAGCTTGATGAAGATATTCGTCGCACAATGACAGATGCAGACCGTATCTATATTATCGGTTGCGGAACTAGTTATAACGCGGGTCTTATAGGTAAACAATTCTTAGAAAACTTTTCAAATATCCCAGTCGAGGTTCATATCGCAAGCGAATTCGTACATAACATGCCTCTCCTCAGCGAGAAACCTTTGTTTATTTTCCTTTCTCAATCAGGAGAAACAGCAGACAGCCGCGCAGTCTTAAACATGATCGATCAATTAGGGCATCGTTCTATTACAATTACAAACGCTCCAGGTTCCACACTTTCAAGAGAGGCTAATCATACATTGTTGTTACATGCAGGTCCTGAAATTGCTGTTGCTTCTACTAAGGCATACACTGCCCAAATAGCCGTCCTAGCCATTCTTGCTGTGGATACAGCGAATGCTAAAGGAGGAACACTAGAATTTGACCTACTAAAAGAGTTAGCTGTTGCAGCCAATGCGATTGAAAGCATGTGTGATAATAAAGAACATATTGAAAGAATTACTTGGGAGTTCTTCTCCACAACTAGAAATGCATTCTTTATTGGAAGGACAGCAGAATATTATGTCTGTCTCGAAGGTGCATTAAAACTAAAAGAGATCTCATATATACAAGCTGAAGGATTTGCTGGGGGAGAACTCAAACACGGAACAATAGCATTGATTGAGGAGGGAACTCCGGTAGTAGCTCTTATTACTACTGACAGAGTAAACCTTAATACCAGAGGTAATATCAATGAAGTGTCAGCAAGAGGAGCTAAACCATGTGTTGTGTCCATGAAAGGATTAGAACAAGAAGGAGATAGTATCATCATTCCAAAAGTCCATGAAGAACTTGCTCCATTAGTAAGCGTAATTCCACTTCAAATCATGGCTTATTATGCAGCCTTACACAGAGGATGTAATATCGATCAGCCAAAAAATTTGGCAAAATCTGTAACTATTTAGTGTCGAATTATGAATGATAATGTCGAATAATAGACAATAAAGTCGGGAACCGGACAAAAGAGTCGGGAACCGGACAAAAGAGTAGGGAACTGTACAAGGTTTTATAGTATTATTCATGAACCAAAAGTGAAAAAATGACCATTTAGAACTCGCACAGATTTTAGTGCGGGTTTTGTTTTTGGAAAACTAAGCTCAGCTTAGGAATATGTCAAAAAAAGATACGTTTTCATTGAACAAACTTTTCACTTGTTATAAACATAATACAATAAGTGAGGTGGATGAAATGGGACTATTTTTAAATAATTATGGTGGATATATAAAAAGTTTGAAATTGAATAAGTTTTGGAGAGACCTTTCTACTGAAGAAAGAGAGGCAGCTAGATTTTACTTTTCAAAAAGCTTTTATCCAGAAACAATAAATGTGGAGATAATCGACCAAAGAGGGCACAAGATTAAAACAGAGGAAACCCGTTACTCTTTCTTGTCTAAAATAGGCAACAGAGCGATTACTGGCAAGCATTACACCTTAGCTGAGAAATGCTTTATTCAAATGAATAATTGTACTAAGGATCAGGGAACAAAGTTAAACAACATGGATAAACTAATAGACATTTATTATAAGCAGCGACAGGAGAAAGAGGACGCTGTTTCTAAGTGTATTGACCAATGCAATCAAAGTATAAAACTTTATCAAAAAGCAAAACTGAAAAACTCGAATTTGGAAGCATTCAAGAGACTAGCTATAATTCATGAATCGAATCAAAATTATGAGGATGCTATTGCTGTTTCCAAGCTAGCGTTGAAATTAGGTGTTCATGATGGAACTAAAACAGGTTTTGAAGGTCGCATTACTAAATTAAACGAAAAAATCTCTTGATAGGTTATAAAGGACTAATCCAACCTTAAGTTAATATAAAACCCCGTAGGATAGTTAGTCTAATATTCAGGACTAGCTGTCCTTTTTGGATTTTAGAAGTTATTGATATTTATACTTTTTTGATATGAGGTTTTTATGAATTCTTAACAAACTAAATAACGGTGGAGAAACCTGTGTGGAAAGGGGTGAGTGCTATGAAATTTTTATTAAGGTTCCTATTTACACTAACTTTTATAGGAGTTCTAGCGGTAGGTAGCTACTTAACAATAGAGGATTTCATATGGAAAGATTTTTCGGAGACTAAGATCGAAGAAAAATATAAGAATTCACAGATTGACCTTACTAATAGTTCTAACGATGTTGAAGCCACTGTGAAAAATAGACCTTTCACCGTATTATTACTTGGCGTCGACAGTTCAAATATGGATGAATTAAGCAGGACGGATACAATGATACTGGCAGTAGTTAATCCTGATGAAGGAGAAGTATCCTTACTATCGATCCCTCGCGACACTCGAACTTTAATAAGTGGGAGAAATACTTACGATAAAATAAACTCTGCATACGCATACGGCGGAATAGACATGACATTAAACACGGTAGAAAATCTTCTGGATATTCCTATTGATTTTTATTCGATCGTAAATTTTGATGGCGTTGTCAACACGGTTGATTTAATAGGTGGACTAGAATTAGATGTTGAGAAAGATATGTACTTTCATGACAGGATATCCGATTCCTATGTATCACTTTATAAAGGGCAACAATTATTAAATGGAACAGAAACCCTCAACTATGCGCGTTTTAGAAAGGATGGAGAGGGAGACTTTGGTCGAATGAGAAGGCAACAGCAAGTCATAAGAGAGTTTGTTAATCAAACAGTATCTTTCCGAAACATAACTAAAATGGTCGATATTTTCAACACTCTTGGCGATAACATAAAAACAAATCTTTCCTTTAAAGATATGGTGAAGATCATTATCAAAATGCACGATGTAAGAGGAGACAGTATATCTAGTATCTCCATGAAAGGTCACCCTGATATGGTTAATGGCGTTTCTTATGTGATTATAAATGAAGATACTCTTGAAAACACCAGAACTGATTTAAAAAACTTATTAGAGTCCGACCTAGAATGATTAAAAAACCTTCCCCAAAGGTATTCTATAGAGAATATCTTAAGGGTAGGTTTTTCTATATAGTGCTACTTTCCTTTGATAACGAAAGCCTCAGGAAGATGCAGTGTAATACCGTACATACCTGGTTTTATTCCATTACCTAAATCCTTTTCTAATTTTTTATAGGTAAGATAAGGAGAACCACCTTTCATTCTTTCAATAGGATATGAAGAGTCAGTTTCAATTTGTGATTCTCGACCATTCTTATCAACAAAGTTAATCATGATCTTATCTCCGTCATCATCTTTTAAACTTTCCACATTTAATACATCCGCTTTTCTTTCAGGCAATTCTTCTATATAGGGCTTTGCATAATGATCTGCCCACTCATCGTATAGTTCGTCATAATAAGAAGAAGGCGGAAATATTGAAACAGTAGTCGTTATAAGAATTACAATCCCTAAAGTAGAGAGCATGGTGAGTTTTCGTTTTATGTATAAGGCAAAGACGCCTATCGTTACGAACAGAGTAATTAATAAGAATATTTGATAATAAACAGGTAAATTTGAGAGCAAATCATAGTAATTAATTTGCCCCTTCTGTACAACTTCTGAGTAATTCATTCTATCCCCCCCTTGAACATATTCTTAATGCTAATTTAAACCCAAAAGTTATAAATGCAATCATTTTTAACTTTTTATTTAATTTCCTTCCCAATATCCTATTTATATATATACTCTTCCTAGGGAGGTGTGTAATAGTGAGAAACAATAATTCTAAAAGTGCAGAACTAATAGCTCCAAATCATAGGTTCATCGCAAACACACATATATATAAGGAAACTTCGGATGAACTAGTCACCTTTACACCCAAAAATCACGAGCAACCGATGTTCTTTACTATCAATGAAGAAGTGAGTATTGTTTATAACACACACGAATATATAAATTACTTTAATGTTAGATTTGAGAGAATGGACACTTTAGATGATGAAGTGTTATATGTTTTTAAGATTGTTACAGCTAATCAGATAAAAAATGAAAGAGCAGAAAATAGAGAAAATGTGGAGTTCCAAGCAGTAATTTCAGACTATTACAGAGTTAATGTGGCTACAATACTTGATATTAGCGAATCAGGAATGAAAGTAGAGTCTGTTAACCCGATAAAATCACAATTCATAGAGATTTTTTATGATATTTTCTCAAACAATAAAGTGAAGCGCGGTAAAATTCTTTGGAAAAAAGAGGAGCACGGAAAATATTATTATGGGATCTCAACCACTTTTTGACCCTGCGGGGTTCTTTTTTTTTGCATCTTTTTCTTAGGAAAAGGACTTTAAACGGATTTTATGAAAATATAGTAACTTGCCACAATAACAAATACTTATGTAAGAAGGTGCTTTAGTTATGGGAATTACCGTACAAAAATTTGGTGGTACATCCGTTTCCACTCATGAATGCAGAATCCAATGTATAAGACATATAAAAAGAGCCCTTTCAGAAGGGGAAAAAGTCGTTGTAGTCGTTTCAGCAATGGGCAGACAAGGTGACCCTTATGCAACAGACACCTTATTATCATTAGTAGAAGAAGATAATAGCATTTTAAGCAATAGAGAAAGAGACCTTTTATTATCAACAGGAGAAACAATTACTGCAGCAGTTTTCTCCGGAATGTTAAATCAGGAAGGTATTAAAAATAAAGTGTTAACTGGGGGACAAGCTGGTATAGTAACCGACAACAATTATAATAATGCCAGAATTATTTCACTAAAACCCTCTAACATCTTACAAGCTTTTGAGTGCGGTGAAGTTGTAATCGTTCCCGGCTTTCAAGGAGAGACAATTAATGGCGAAGTTACTACGCTAGGAAGAGGCGGGAGCGATACATCAGCAACCGCTATAGGAGCTTCGATAGACGCAGATTTGGTAGAGATATATACGGATGTTGAAGGGATCATGACAGCGGATCCACGAATAGTGAAGGATGCTGCTATCTTAAAAAGGACTTCTTATACTGAGATTTGTAACCTAGCACAGTTAGGAGCGAAAGTAGTTCATCCTAGAGCTGTTGAAATCGCTATGCAAAAAAATATCCCCTTGAAAGTCAGATCCACTTTTTCAAACGAGGAAGGCACCTTAGTCACAAACCTTACTGAAATAAACCGTAACCATTTAGATGTAAGTGACAGACTCCTTACAGGGATTACAAACACTCCTTCTTTAGCACAATTCAACATTGAGACATCAGATAGTCCGTTCGAATGTAGGTTAAAGGTGTTTCAAGCCCTCGAAACAAATGGTATTAGTGTTGATTTCATTAACGTCCATGTAAAAGGGGTTACGTTCACTGTTCCCCAGAAAGTATTAGGAGAAGCTACGGAGATAATTAAACAACTAAGCTATGATTATGAAGTGAAAGAAAACTGTGCAAAGATCTCTCTTGTAGGAGCGGGGATGTCAGGAGTTCCTGGAGTGATCTCACAAGCCTTCGAAGCATTAGGCAAACATCAAATAAATATCCTACAATCCTCTGACTCACATACTACTATTTGGTTCCTTGTAGAAGGAGAAGATATGAAACGAGCGATCCAATCACTACATTCTCAATTCCTATTAAACAAAAAATGAGAGCTTTGGCTCTCATTTTTTAATTCATTAAAACATTCAAATGGTGTTTTAAATTGGTGAATTCGCAAGGTGTAATCCCGCCTAATTCTCCGTCTAAATTAATTTGAACATCTTCACTTGGGACTACTCGAAGATAAGATGTTTTAAAATTTAATACTTTATCATCGTAGATATGCTTTCCAGATGGCAACATAGACATCACCCTAATAAGTTCTGGGAAATTACATTTTTTAAGCAAAAATACATCAAAGAGACCATCATCTATTTGAGCTTTCGGCGCAAATTTTTCAAAACCACCTACTGTATTGCCATTGCTGACCATAAACAGCATGACTTCTTCAGTTTTCAACATACCGTTGTATTCATACTCAATTGTAACAGGTTTTAAAGACGGCAACTTTTCAATACCTTTAATATAATATGCAAACTGCCCCCAAATGGTCTTCATTCTGGGTGGACAATCATATGTTAATTCAGTTAGCGACCCTCCGCCTCCAATATTTATAAAGTATCGATCATTCATTCTCCCTATATCTACTGGTTTGAAATCACCTTTTTCAATGACTTCTAATGCTTCTGGTAGCCGTCTAGGAATCCCTATACTTTTCGCAAAATCATTACTGGTTCCCATTGGTAGAATAGCCAACGAAGGTCGTTTTTCTAGGGGAGATATCCCATTGACCACTTCATATATCGTTCCATCCCCTCCAGCAGCAACTATTAAGTCATATCCTTTTTTAGAAGCCTTTAAAGCTTCCGATGATGCATCACCTTTCCCTTTAGTAGCAAAAGTGCTTGTTTCATATCCTGAATTTTCGAGCGTTTCTAGAATATCAGCCAAATTATTTCTAACAATCTCTCTTCCTGCTGAAGGGTTATATATCAATCTTGCTTGTTTCATTGCAAACATCTCCTTTGAAATAAGTAATTACAGAAACAATTTAGTCCCTTTCTAGGACTCATAGGAAAATGCATAAAAATTATGTATCAACAATAGAGGAGGCGATTCTATGGAAAATTACCCTTTACTATCTAACCATTGCAAATTGGGCATAACTCAAATAATGCGCTATATAACGTCTTTTAAGGAGCATAAAATAAACCATACCTGTAATAAAAAGAATGAACTTTTAACTACTCACCAATACAAAGATCAATTGAGCATTAGCATAAGGTGGGAAATACTATCAGGACCATTCCCTATAAAGGTTTACCCTCATATAAATGAAGTGATAAGACTTCACAATCTAAGGTTCATTAAACCAATTCACTATAAGATCAATGAATTCTCCAAACCCACTACCAAGCCATCAACAGAGGCGATATTAGCGTTCGAACAAGTTTCCAAAACCCATACTATCTCTAGAAAAAGACAATTAAAGAAATGGTACAAAGACGAATTTCTATTGAAAAGAGAAACAACAATAAAAGATAAAGAATTCGATAAAATGATTCTACACATCCAAAATGAGTTAGACTTTAAAGAATTCTTAAAGAATAGACAACTTAAAAATAACAACTAACGACCGATTACTTGTCGTTAGTTGTTTCTTTCCATTTTTCGTACTTACCAAAATGGTTAAGTGCCACCTTTTCTTCGCTCACTCTCTACCATTTAGGAATTTATTCAAACTCCTTAATTGGGAGGTGAGGTAAACAGGAGAGGAATTTTCGAACACTACATAACTCGGATATTCCTCAACACCCAATTCTTTAGCTAAATCAACTTGCTCTTTGGAAGTCATCATTCTAAAAGTTGTCGCATCGGCGTACATTGAAGGAATTGTATCCAACGTGTTCTTTTGGAAAGATTCAGAAATACTGTCACGAACAAAAACTACAATCCGTCTCTCTTTAACATCATCTATCATTAATTGGTTAGCGACTTCACCCGAACTCTTCTTTAAAAGTTGTATTTTTAAAACTCTCTTTACTTTTTTATCCTGCTTATCGTACCAGACCTTAATGTGATCACCCTTGGATATCTGTTTTCCTTTAATAGGCTTATCACTTTCACCTACAATGGGTGGATTCATATTAAGTGTAAAATAGTTGAGCGTTTCAGGATCAGTTTTTGTGTGATTTTCCTCATCGCTTATTAACACAAGCCTTTCATCATGGTCAACGGAATTAACAAACCCTGTATATGTAGAGTTTTTGGCACAAGATGTCATTACAAAAATGAATAAAACACCCCAGCATAGCAACATTTTGCTCATAAATAAAACCTACTTCCGTTAAAAAAAGCTACTATATTAGTTTAAATCCAAAACACAACAAAGTAAAATATTTATTAATAAAATATATGTTTAATAAAAAAAACTATTGTTTTTAGTTATTTCATATTTTATGATGTGTTTATGAGTTCGAACGGAAATAATACAGGGTGGTGTAATTAATGGAACTTCTTATTAGTGATAGAACAAAAAGTTTAAATCAAACTATATCCGCTTTCAAAAGACAGTCAGAGATGTCTGCTAGAGTGGCTTTGCCTAAGATTAGGAGTGTATTCGAGAACTTGGAAGGAGAACAGATTGGATGGTTGGCAAAACCAGATCCAGGCTTTCAAAAAGCTCAAGTTGTTACGGTTGTAAAAGCATATCCTACATATGTTGTAGTGAAAAAAGAGTTTTATAATAGACATTCTGACTTAGTAACTGTTCAGAGTTCGATAAACTATGGAGCTTTAATTGCGGGTCATGACGAAGTCTTCGATAGTGCGCTCATCTAAATACATATAATTATTTAAAAGCCGTAGTCTTAATAAAGATTATGGCTTTTTATTATATTTTTGTATAATACCGAATCTAGTTGTCAAACCTATTAAAAAACTAAAGGGGAGATTCTAATGCCACATCGCACAGATTCTTGGACAGAAGATGAGGATTTATTGTTAGCAGATAAGGTATTGAAACACGTTCGAGAAGGCAGTACCCAATTGAGAGCGTTCGAAGAAGTTTCAAATAACCTTAATAGAACATCAGCTTCAGTCAATGCTAGATGGAATAATGTTTTAAGAAAGAAATATGATTCTGCCTTGGATATTGCTAAGAGACATCGAAAAAAATTGATGGAAAAAAATCCGTCTCCAATCATAGTTGAAGAAGAAAAAAATATTTCATTGGAAGAGTCATCTTCTATACCACAAGAAGGTCCTAAAGCGCTTGAGAATTTGGATGAACTGATCCGCTTAGCTAACTCCTTGAAAGATGAACTTGGTAGAGAGATAGAGAATACTACTAGCAATCAAAAGCTAATAGAAGAAAATGAAGAGTTAAAAGCGGAGCTGAATTCTATTAAACATGATTATGAACTAATGAAAGAGGATTACGGTACATTAACTGAAATTATGGAACGCGCTCGGGAAATGTCTGTTTTCAAAAGTGGAAGTAACAGAATCACTGAGATGCGTAGGAGAGAAAGTGAGTTGCAACGAAAAGCGACATAGCCGAGTGTGATTAAAAGCAGATTGTTTGATATCTGCTTTTTTAATTTGGTCCCACGAAGGATATATAACTTAACCTAAACATGAGAATGGTACAAAGGAGAGGAATATATGGAAACAAACTTATTATATTTCGGTTATGACTTCGATCCATTCTGCGGATTACTTTCCAGAGAAGAGATTATCTCAACTAAACAACATATCAAAACGAATGAGAAACCAGTTGCAATTAGATACGATGTTAATAGTCAATCAGAAATAGAGTTATTTGACCGGAGATTGCCTTGGAGTAAGTTAGCGGAATTCGAAAAAGTAACTTCAGTCAATATGTTTTGGAAGAGTAGAGAACGATTATTATCGATCAAAGATTCCAGAGTAATTGGAATAGAAGAAACAGAAATAGCGAAGGTTAACGGAGAACCATTAGTATCAAAGCTTGCTAGCGTTAATTTAGAAATGGATTACCCCATGGAGGATGTGAGGCTCATTCTTTACAAAACGGAATTTAGCAAACAATGGAGACCTCTAGAATTGCTTCACTTAAATACGAGCACATGCCCTTTGTGCCATCCGCTACTGACTAAAAACCGCCATAGCTTTCAAGAATTGAGCTACATTACATATCAAGTCATTAACAAGCCAAATAAGTCTAGAACAAGACTTCAGATAAATTAAAAACTCGGATTCCGAGTTTTTAATGTTGGTCTTCTAAAATGCATTTGTTGCATAGTTGATACGATGAGGAAGCGACACTAAGTAATGAGTCACAATTATTACATCTCATTTCCTTTGACCTAAATTGTTCTATTAACAATTCGTGTATTAGGTCTGATACTTTTTCTCGTTGTTCTTGTACCCAATCTTCATCATATTGAAATCCGAATTTCTTACTAAATGCATAGTATAAATCTATACTTCTGTAATAATGTTCTAAATTAGACAAGTCCGCTAATGGAGAGACTGTAGGTTTAGGTAACTCATGGGTATTGCTGTTAATATATTTGATATAGTCAGACCACAAACTGACCAATTCTTCATTTGTATGATCGAAAGGGATATGTACGGCAGCATACCTTTCAGAATCATTTAAGAATATTTCTTCCTCTATTTCATCTAACAAAAAGAGTTGTGCTTCTAAATTAGCCTTATCAAGATATGGCGCAACAGGCGGAACTTCAATCCAAGAGAGTATTCTATCCTTCAACGAACCAACTTCAAGCGCTATGATATTTTCTTCCAAAGGAGAAAGATACGCCTTTTCTATTTGTTGATCCTTACTATCTAATTTGTGCCTGATGATTGATTCCTCAACGGTAGAATTGATATAGCCTTCGTCGTACATTCCCTTCCTACCAGCTCTCCCAGATATTTGTTTCACTTCTTGTGTTGTTAACTCTCTTACTTCTCCTCCATCAAACTTATCCGATTCCAGAAAGACCACTCTTTTAATTGGTAAGTTTAAACCCATCCCAATAGCGTCAGTCGATATTACAACATCAGCATCTTTAGAAATAAAACGTTCTACTTGTTTTCTACGAGTGCGAGGAGGGAGATTTCCATATATTATGCTTGATTTTATGCCGAAGTCAGTAAGCACAGCAGACGTCTCCAAAACCATCTTTCTTGAGAAAACGATTAAGGCGTCCCCAGGCTTTACATCTTCAGGAAATGAGAACTTCTTAGTTTCAAACATTAGAGGTGTGTTTCTATTATGATAAACGACTTCCACTTCATCCCCGCAGTCTCTGACCACTTCTTTGAGTAAAGAAATCGAATTTAGAGAGCAACTTATATGAACCTCCCTTGCCTGAATACCTAAAATCGCCCGCGTCCAAGCACCACCCCTTTGGTCATCAGAGATCATTTGACCTTCATCGATAACTGCAACATCATAAACTTGACCAAAATTTGCTGATTCGATTGTACAGGACGTATGTGAAGAACCAGGAACATTTACTTGTTCTTCCCCAGTTATTAAGTCGCACGGAATCCCATCTTGGTTAACTTTCTCAAACACCTCTAAAGCTAACAATCTCAGAGGAGCCAAGAACACCCCGGATTTAACGTTCTTTAATGCAACAAGAGATTGATACGTTTTACCAGAGTTCGTAGGACCGGCATGAATAATGAATTTCCGCTTCATCATCCGTGTTTCAGCATAATCATCTTTAGGATGAGCGGGATGGTTTGCTGCCATTAACTCTCGTATTCTTTCATTTATCATGTACTTACTTTCTACTGCTGAAGCAACACCAGCGTGAAAATATTTTTTCGGAGCACGTTCTAATACATCTTCAAGAGTATAGTGAGTCCCCTTGAGTTGATTAATTCCTTCTAGCAAAACATTAGAAACGTTATATAGACTATCTAGTATCTTTTCCTTTATATCCTCAGTATATTGTAAGAAATTATCAGTCTGATGAACCCCTTTAATCTCTTTTATGTATGAACGTAACTTATTTAATTCTTTCAACAAGAATAACTCGCGTTTTTTTAAATCAGTATTCGTTTTAGCCTTATGTAGCATTTCAGAATTATATCTTCTAATAACCTTCTCAACTTTACTCCTCAAATTGTTCTGTTTCTTAGACACAAACATCACCTTTTCCTATGAATTAAGTAAGTCACTTATGATTTCTAGGTACTTGGCAAAAGACATTCAATTACAACTAAATATATATGCTATGTATATGCTTATTATGCTCTCAACACACACCTTGCATATACAAAGAACCTACTCCACGTATACCTTTTAAGGTAGATAATAAGAAGACTTAAACTAAGGTAAATCTATGTTTTTAGCCAAATGACTAATAAGAATAGGAGGCTATTATATGAAAAAAAGTAAAATCATCATCTTAACAGTTCTAGCATTGTGCATACTAGGATGGGCTATTTTTGAGTTAGGTGGGGTGTATGAACTGAATGGAGAACACGAAAAAGAACTTATAAAAAATAGTGAAATAGAAAATGGTGAGAATGAAACGCAAGGTTCGTATCGTCATAAAGTAACAATGCAAAATGAAAATAATAAACAATATGAGATTTATCTAGTGGCAGAGAATGAAGAAGAAAAGATAAGTGAGAAGAACAATCCTTTTATCGAAAAAGGGAAGAGGTACTTCCAAGGAGACTATCAATTAGCCGTTAAAGCTGTTGGTGAAAAACTAATTGCGCAAGACAATCTCAGTTTGTGGAGCGGCAAAGCCTCTAATAAACAAGTCTTTATCCCTGATAAGAATATGGTGTATGTCATCAAGAATGATTCGAACTTTCAAGGCGACCTGTTAGTGGTGGAAAAGGCATCATCTACAAAAGGTGTTGAAGCTCAATTCTTCACCCTAAAAAAGGATAAACTGATGGAAGTAAACCTAGAGATCGATTACAACGTTTCAGATTTTTATGGTTTTGTAGAGTCAATCGAGTATGTTAGTCCGTTTTTATATCGTTCAGTAGAATACTCAAATGATGATTTATCAGAAAAAGGAGAATCATTACATTTTAAATTGTGGGAATATGAACCCAACACTCTAACTCTAAATCTATTAAAAGAAAAAGTTTATTCCGCAGAGGACTACTCAAAAGGGGAATATTATTTAGAAAATTGGAAAGAAGACAATACTCATTTTATCTTTGATTTGCCCTTAACGATAGAAATAAATGACTCTCTTAAAAAGGATGCGTCGGATGGGACCTTACCAGGAATTAGTTTAAAGTTAGGTATGGAAAAAGAGGAAATATTTAAAACGGTGGGAGAACCTAACAGAAGAGAGTATAATTCAGAAGGAGTCATTTCATTAGTCTACAAAGATTACATACTAGAAATTGATAATATAAACAATCGTTTAATATCAATGATCGCAACCCCTTCACCGTTTATGTTTGAGGATTTGGAAATGTACTTAGGCAAACCCAGAAACCAAAAATACAATGAAGAGTGGAACGAAAGGATCATTGAGTACATTTTCGGCAATCATTCTCTTATCATCAAAGGAGAAAGTGAACAACCGTTTATCTATAGTGTGAAATTAACTACCTAAAAGATAAAAATGCCATTTCTGTAGAAGGTATATTGATTTGTATCCATTCCTACCACATACTAAACAAGAGGTGATTCGATTTGTATAACGATGAGACAATAGACCAGATTTTAGAAAAAGCATTTTCCGAAAATGGGATTAGTCGCTGGTGTTCAGGCATAAGAACAATTAAAGCACCCGAAAGCAACGAAGACCTGATGTTAAACCAAGCTATATCAAGAGGAGCTGTATTAAAGCTACACGTTAGAGATGATTGGCAAACTCATGCCGAACTGTCTCGACAGAATTTATCATCTGCAATAACCTCAAAAATAGGCGACGAACTAAACGAAGTAGAGAAGTTAAGTGTGGAATCAGCCGATGAATTGGTGCAGCTAGCAGTCTTTGGAGAAGTAAAGTACAAATCAAAGTAAGAATTAATACGGAACAATACCCCTCTATATGAGGGGTTATTTACTATGGGAAAGAATAAAGGGAAATTTCTATAACAACTTTGTGTTTTTAACTAAAATATTGTTTTAATATATATTTTATGTTATTTTTAATACCTGGAATAATCTTCTGCAATACATAATAAAAATATGGCATACAGCTCTGGGAAGCTTCAGACTATGGGCTCACATTAAACGGGTCTCTGAGAGGAGTGGTTCGATTCCACTGTATGCCACTAGACAGAATAATTTATTCCTTATAGTGGGGCGAATCGATGTTATTCAAATACACCCAATCAATAAGGTTTTTTTAATACAAGCGTAAGAGGTGACAAGTATGAATACAATAGCACCAGCAATGCAATGCAAAAAATGCAATGAGTTGATGGATCTGTTAAATATAGATGCAGTACATACGATTTTTGGAAAAGAGATTACAGTATCGAATACACCTACCTATTCGTGCAAGAACTGTAATGAGAAATATTATTTAGACGATGTCCTGGTGGAAGATCGAATTAGAGATGCTTACATTACCAAGTTGGATACTGTAGATTTTATAATGGCTAACAGATAGAACAGTAGCCCTAAAAAGATTAATGAAACATTAAGAAGAGGTTAATCACCTCTTCTTTTTTAGAAAATTTAAATAGCGCTTATTATGAATAAATATATTTTCTAAAAAATTCGAAAGTGATGTTTCGAAGCGCGTAGGTAGGGGTAATGGCTTATATAGTAACCCATGATATTTAATGTAAAATATATCTAAAGATGGGTTTATGGAATTTGCAGAAAAAAATTCCATGTACAAATTTAGCTTTTTTATATATAATGAAAATATAACAAAAAAGGAGCGGGAATATGATCCAACTTTTTAGCACTAATAACTCAGTTGAAATGATTAATTTTGATGACATGGTAACTCTAGCAGAAAATTTAAAACCTAAAAAACATATAATTAAAGGATATTTTGATAACGATAAAGTCATCTCAGATAATGAGACAGGTGACGAAGTGAAAATTTTCCTTATTCAAAGCAGCGGAGGGAAAGAAGTGGGACTCGAATACGACTCTTATACATACTTTCCTAACCAAGATAAAGAAGAAATCACTCTTATTAATGATGATTGTCAAATTACAATCACAAACGATATGATGAACCATTCAATTGTCGGGAATATTGAGTCTTTGGCTAAAAGAAAAGCATCATAATTAAAAGAGCTACCAACAATTTCGTTGGTAGCCTTTTTTTATACAAAATACAAAATTTAATTAGAAATAAGGTTGTGATCTTCAATCAATTTCATTTTCTTAAGGTCATGAGTATAAAAAATACCTTTACTTCCATTATTAAAAATAACAATCACATTGGTAACAGCTCCGTTAGTTAGTATTTGCTCAATAATTACTTCTTTCTGAGAAAACTTCTCTAGATAAGCTCTATCTTCAATATCTAGTGTAATACCACTTTCTTCGACCTCTATGGGAGATTTTATTACCACAGAATCTCCTATTTTAAATTGGGAATTCTCTTCTGGAATATCAAAGATAGTTGCTTGCATTAAATTTCCCTCCTTGGATAGAATAGTAAAATTGTATCATATTGGATGAGTAGATATTAGTATAAAATATTTAAACATGATTTTTTATACTATATCCATGATAGAAATAAAAGGGTATATTAAATAATTTCTATAAGTTTAATGAGATGAATTATAGTAAAATTATATTTATCTTAGTTTTTTGATGAAATAATGCTCGATATCTAATATTATTAATATATATAAATGATAATAGGAGTGTTTACCATCAATAAAAAACTTAAAATATCAAATATAATAGTAGCTTTATTCTTCACATTTGTTGTAGCAAGTGGCTCATTATTTTACATATCCACTCAGGCTGAAGAAGAGTCTGATTTTGGCAGAGTATATATAAATAAGTAACCCTCTAAGGGTTATTCAAAAGAAAGAGGGCGAAAAAATGGAAGCATTATCTGAACGAGAAGTTAGGAAAAGAGCAATTAGAACAACCAGGGAAATTGAAGGCTTCTTATCCCAATTTTTTTCGAAAAGTAGAATCCAAGCAGCCCAACAAGTAGAATCATCAAACATAAAGAATGAATTGATGATTAACCCTGAACGAATGAATGATTCAATTGCAAACTTAAGTATTATAGTCCTGTTGAAAACAAGAGACATTCAAACGCTTTCCGAACACACTTCAAAAACTCTTAAATCCTTTTGACATGATTATTGTATATAGGGTTTGTTTTTTCTAAAATACTAAGGAATCTAATATATGGAAGAGGAGATCAAAATGAAACGAATCTCTATTAAGAAGCTAAGTGAAAGTATATATTCCAGAAGAAAGTCAATGGATATGTCCCAGAGCGAATTATCTTCACATTTACATATCGATTTAAGCATAATCAGGTCAATAGAAAGTGAAGAATCTTTACCTCCATATCATTGCCTCCTTACTATTCTTGATAACATGAGGATCTCATGGGATGCTATTCTTGAAGTACGAATTCAGGACTTACACAAACTCGATGAAATTTACAATTTAATCGAAACAGAAGAAGAGAAAGAGACGTTAGTGAACGTAATTTCAAAATTACATCATATCGACATTCCAGACAGAATGAAGAGGTCAATAGTCTAGACTCCCGGTCACTCGGGAGTCTTTTTTAGCTTTTGTAAAGGTATTCAAGTTAGTGATATAGAAGTTATTACTTACTTATCTTTTGTCAATACTAGTGAAAAACCAATGAGGAGTTGATCACTTGTCGACCCAAAGCGTCTCTGAAGAAAAGGTATCTCAGTTGCAACGAAAGTTGTCCTCAGAAGACTTATTAAAGAAGAGTCAAAGCTCAAGGCAATCATTACTCACTTCGCTATCCAGAGAATTTGATGTTCCTATAGGGAAGATAGAAGAAATACTTTTTTCAACAATGTACGAAGAAACAAATAAATTAGATAATAACGAAGAAGAACTGTATAATGAAAATGGAGAAAATTCGAACGTTGAAAAGAGACTCTATACTACTCCTCCTTACAAAAATGGTGCGATTCTTGATGTCGTTGTTAAGCGAATTACCGACTTTGGAGTTATGTGCGAAACACTAGATGAACACAAGAGATTCGGAATGATACACATATCGAATATAAAAAACTACTTTATCACGGACATCCACTTATATTTCGAAGTAGGGGATGAACTAAAGGTAAAATACATTGGTCATAAAGAGGGGAAATTAGCTCTATCCACTAAAGAAATGAAGTTACCCCTAAAACCAACTCTAAGCACATACAACTATGATCCCAGTAGCTCTGAGAACGACAAGCAAGCAACAAAACAGTCCAATGAAAAGGATGTGCCATTCGAAGAGTCTGAAAAACAGAAGGAGCGTAAACTATTGAGTAAAGATAATGAAGTTGAACAGATTATTGAATTTATGAATTCTAAGGTAGGAGCTCTGTCACCAGCTGCTAAAGAAGAATTGTTCTCGACTCTATCCGATACAAGTATTTTCAGCTTCACTATGAAAATGTTAGAGGTCTCGAACGACTTTCACCCAGACATGGGGTTGCTATTTCTTACGCAAGTAAAAGAAAAGCTTCAGCAGAATAAGAAGGAACTAGCTTAATCCTAAAAACATTCACTGAAAAAACAACAAATATCTTTTTAAAAGAATGACATCCAAGGATGTCATTTTTTTGATATTTTCTTTAATTTCTAAAATGACGTGCCATAAAAACAGCACATCCGTTCGATGTTTGCTATAATATAAACAAATAACTAGGGCGCATAGGAATGGAGATGAAGCTGATGAAGACTATTATTTATTGTAGGGTGAGCACAGAGAAAGAGGCGCAAGATACATCCTTAACAAGGCAAAGAGAAGAACTTGTTAAATTGGCTTCAGAAAAAAACCTTGAAGTGGTAAAAGTTATTGAAGAGCGTCACAGCGGTTTTGATGTTGAAAGAGACGGAATTATCGAAGCGTTAGCATTAATAAAAGACAATCAAGCAAACTCACTACTAGTCCAGGATGATACACGTTTAGGTAGAGGTAACTCCAAGATCGCCCTATTACATGAACTTAGAAAATTAGGAGCGGATGTATACACTTTAAACGAAGAAGGGGAACCTAATCTATCTGAAGGAGATCTTTTGCTTTTAGAGATACTATCCAAGGTTGAAGAATACCAAAGAAGAATTGCGAACTTCAAAATCAGAAAAGGTGTTAATAGAGCAATTGATAATGGTTACAGACCACAAGACAATCTAACTAATATTCAGTTTGGCGGACGAGACAGAAAAGAAGTCCCAATTGAACAGATCGTTAAACTTCGTGAGAAGAAACTTACATTCCATGAGATCGCTAGTACATTACGAGGGCTAGGATTTGATGTTAGCAAAGCTACGGTTAACCGTAGGTATTTAGAGTACAAAGAAGAATTACAAGAGCAAGAAGAAAAAGGTTTGCCCATATAAAAGAGACCATTTCAAAGGTCTCTTTCTTTTATTTAACGGCAGATTTAGAATTTGATACATAAAGGTTGTCGGTCATCATAGACCCAAGATAGTCGTCTCCCAAGAGATGAAGGATTCCCCATTTATTACTCTTATTAAAGAGTAATTTTTCTACACCGTTTTCAGTAACAATATCAACATTAACTTCGAACTTATCTATGGTTCTCTTAATATCATTCATAGTAATACTTTCAAAATAAGACTGGCTAGAGATGTTATTTACCTTGGTTAGCATACTAGTATGATTCAAACATAGTTGTGCAAATTCTTCATGATTTGAAATGGGTATCTTATCAGAAATTTTTGATACTACCTTACGAGCGTTCTTTCGCAGTCCATCATAGTACCTGAAAATGGTTTGGAAGTAATGAGTATTCTCAACAAAAATATAATTGTTAAAGTAAACACAATCTATCTTTTCATCAAAATTTAACACCTTTTCCTCGAAGTCATCATAAACGCCTTCGGACCAGATGGCTTTGATCCCGTTACTTTTAACCATTCCTTTTACGTTGGCGAATTTTCGATATAACCTAATCGTATGTCCGTTTTTAGACTGAATAATAAAACAGTAAAAAGACATGTTATTGATAAAATCAGTATCCTTCTCATTGTAATGGTGCATATTCTTAATCGATGGCATACTATCTATAGCATGTTTGAGGCTTTCGCACTCATCATTTTCAATAGCAAGGAATTGAATTTGCTCTGATTCTTTCTTGTATCCTGGTTTGTACTGAATAAGCTCCTTAAAGCCCATATCGACCGCCATGGTAGACCTTGCAATATAAGTGCTTACGAGATGCTTGAATTTTTCCGCTAAATTTGTGCCTATACTAAGTTTTCTATAATCAAATGAGTTTCCGTAACTTCCTAATACAACCGCTATTCTATAATCCCCTTTAATGACATCCATCATATTTGTGTATTGTTCATTCATTACATCAACCCCCTAAGTAGATGTTTCCATCTAGATGTTTTGTATTTATCATTTCATCTTTTAAGATCTGTCTCTTCTTAGTAATAATCATCATTGTATGACCTTGATCATCTTCAATTTCAAAGATATGATATTGCAGGATATTGAGAATAGGGTTCGTATAAACCATGTTTGAACTTGTATAGATAATACCTAGCATTACAAATAGAACCAACACCGCAATGACATTTCTTTTTTGACTTAAATCTTGTTCTAAGAAGGGGAATAGATACGCAACTATATAATTAATCGCTACATCATCTTTAGTTGTCACCTTATGAACCTTAGTAAAATCCCCTTCTAAATGATTTGCTTTCCTTAGTAAGTATAGAAGCATTAAAATTGATACAACCCCGACAGCAACCATTCCATACGCAGCATAGATATTTTTAAACGGATTCATGATTGCAAATATAAAGAATAGAGGCGAATAGGAACTGAGGAACAGGATTACTCTAATGTACTTCCGCAACAACTTGTATCACGTCCTTAATTTCGATATTTTATTCTTACAAATAGTATCATTGAAAGAAAGGTATGGAAGTAAAAACAAGTAACTTTCAATATGAGAAGAATTGATTGTCATAGGTGAGAAGGGGGAGGGTCTTTGTGGGTATGCGCTTGGAATTGGAATGGGAGATCATTACCAATAATAATGAAATCAGATTAAGTCCTGACAAAAACGATTATGAGTTAAAAATGCAGGGTTATCACATCGTTCCGATAGAGCATCCAATCGAGATAAGGGTGAGAAAAGAGTCTGCAATAATTGGACAAGCAAAAGTATACAAAATAGTCCAAGAGAACAATCAAACGAACATCTGCTATAGGTTAACTAATCTAAGAACAGTTAATTGAGATTATACAGATTTACCAACCAAAAAAGGGTGCCTGTTTTAGAAACAGGTACCCTTTCTGTTCTTACTCATAATTCACATACTAAGCTTAATATGATAGGCAACCAGCTATTACAAATCCAATAGATAGGGAGAGCAACAACAAGAAGATTCCAATAGCTTGATTATCTTCATCAATTGCTTTTGTAATTTTGAAGTTCGGTGTGATAAGCTCAGCAATATAAAAAGTGATAATTTGAGCTACGATCGCCACGCCACCCCAAATAGCCATATCGTTGAGCGAAATAGAGTGAGAAATAGCTGAATAAAGAACGATAGCTAACCCCAGCATCTTACCACCAAGAGCGTATGCTGCAGCTTTATTTCCTTCACCAATTAGTTTGAACTCTTTGTTTTTAGTAGTAACCTCAAATAAGAAAGTACCTACTAATAGCAAAGAAGCACCGACCGCGAAATATTGTAAAAAACTAATAAATAATTCCATGTGTAGTAACACCTTTCTTTTTTAATTTTTAACGCCTAAAGGCAAATAATACGATTCATTATCTGTGATTTGATTACCTGCTCTAACGCCAATTGCGCTTGCTTTACCTTCTAGTAAAAAGCACCCTATCATATAATGAAGGTCTTTTTTACCTGAAACAGTTTTTACCGCCGTAGTGGGTAGGTCTACATATTTTTGATATATAGGCAGTTCTTCTTTGTATGTTTTATTGGGATCTTCCATAACCATCTTGCCGTTCGGATCGTAAATTTCTACTGTATCTCCCTCACGACCAAAGGAAGGCTTTTTAACATATTTCTCATTCGCTTTCCAAAACGGTTCATTGTCTAAGTATGTAGGCAACATGTGAGAACGAATCCACTCATGTTCTTGTTTCGTAAAATAGTCACTTTCATCGTTATGTAAAGCCCAAATGACAGCTTGGACCGATTTCGACTGGAGTAGAAATGCAGACGGAGGATTTAATAAAGCTAACTTCTTATTTTTCACTAAGTCCAAAAGCAGCTCCCCGACTTTATCACCAGATATCGGATCCTCATCATTTATTAAATGTTCAAGCGGATAAGTTTGACGATATAGAACATCGACTCTTTCACCTGTATCATCGAATAACCCTTCGCCTTTTATAATTTCCAAACTATCTAAAGGTACATACTTAGCATCTAATCCACTAAGCTCCATAAGATACAATGTAGTGTTTTTATCTTCTTCGTCATCTCCGTGAGATGTGAAGACAACATTCGGTTTGTAGTCGTATCCGTTCATTAAATGAGAGTAGTTAACAACATGTCGCAAACTTTCACTCAACCGTCCACTCTCATCAGTATTCGGGTCATCTACATTAAAATTTTGAGAAACAACCTTATTAACATGGAATAATTCTTTAATAAAAGTTGGCGTATCTGAATTGATCTCTAAACATTTATACCCATCATGGGTTTTTACGAGGTCAAGTCTCGAAATAACGCTCTCAATATCTATTGTATTGAGACGAACATATGGGATTAGACCTTCAGGTAAACCAAGAGAGGCTAGTGTTTGGTCATCCATGCCTCTTAGCAAATTTGCAGTTTTAAAGAAAATAGTGCTTAAGCGATTAGCAACCTTACGAATCGCCTCAATTTCCGATTTGGGAAGTAAAAGAATGTCATACAGAGCGTATTCCGTTTCATGTAGATCATGCCAGAAGTTATCTACTTTGTTGTATAGCTGTTGTCTTTGTTGTTGATGACTTTCTGTTACTAACGACATTAACCCCCAAATCCTCCCTTAGAACCACTACCAAACCCGCCACTACTTCTAACAGAACCTTTCGAGCCGCCTTTAAACGAGCTGCTGGATTTGTAACTCTTATAGGATGAGCTGTTTTTTAAAGCAGATTTAGATGTGTAGATACCGCCATTATGGAAGTAGTGACCATGATAACGGCTATTATCGTCACATTCGTAAACCCCTAATGAATCATTCCAATCGTAATCGGAACAACGCTTATCACCAGGCTTAGATGGTAAACTAACTGAGGACGAAGGCGCACAACCTGCTACGGAAGAAGCTAATGCTGCAGCGAATACACCAGACATAATTTGTTTAGTTTTTCTTTGCATGTGTTCCATCCTTTCCAAATTATTCTTGCAAAACTAACTTATCATATTTAAAATTAAAAATATAGTTAAAACATATGTTTTTATGTAATATTTATAGTTTCAAACAAAATGAAAAATCATTATATTGTCAGATGGAAAGGAGCAAATGTTATGAAGGAAATGATGGCTTATTATCTGCATGATAGGTACGGGAATTATAAAGCAATCTACCATTATCATTCAGATGTTATTAATGAATCGGAGGTTTTTGCTCGTCAACTCTGCGACTTTTTTGTTAAAGACAATAAAACTTATAAGCTCATAGAAAATGAGCTGATCAAAGAAGGAGCAGAAAACTATGACGCTTTGATCGTTGAAGAGGTCACTGACCGGTATAACGATGAAAATCACCCTTCATATGGAGATGGGGTCCACTTAGAGTTTAGAGAGTTTAACAGGTATAGCAATGACATCCCGCTATTAGAAAAAATTGAATTGCAGAATCATATAGAAGCGATTCGCTACCTTCTAAAAGATATTATTCCTCTTGGAGAAAAAGGGACATGGTATCGAGACTCTGCAGAAATTGATGAGGATAGAAGTACATATGTTATATACGTTCAACCGACTGAATAGGGGGATCTTGAATTGTTTCATTTAAAAAAATTAATGTTTAAACTGGTAAGAATGAGCAATCTGGTATTGCTGTTAACAACACTCGTTGTTATCTTTGGAAGTTCTTTTTACTTTTCAATAGTCGAACCAGATACCTTTGACACACCCTGGATAAGTTTTTGGTATGTACTCACCACCATTACAACTGTAGGATATGGTGATTATTCACCGGTTACAGTAGCGGGTCAAGCATACGCTGTTTTCCTTTATATAATAGGGATCGGCTTACTAGGGGTCGTAATTGGAAAAGTAGTCGATGGACTAGGAGTCTATCGGAAATTAAAGGAGGAAGGACAATTGCCTTTTAAAGGGAGTAACCACGTAGTAATATTTGATTGGTCGAAAAAAGCACGATTGGCAGTTGAAGAAATTACTGAAACAGAGTTGAACACCGATATAGTGGTAATCGATACATTAGAAAAAGAACCTATTTCTCATCCTCGCGTTCACTATATAAGAGGGGACGGAACGGACAGTTCAACCCTTGAAAAGGCGAACGTATCACAAGCCCGAACAGTTATCATTTATGCAGATGATTCCGTAGACAATGACATGTTGGCTGATGGGAAAACGATGTTATTAGCAGCTTCAGTAGAAAAGTATGCTTCAAAAGTTCATACGATTGTAGAATTGAAGAACGAAAAACACGTATCAATCTTTGATCACATTAAGGTAGATGAATTTGTATTGTCAGACGAAACGATATCTCGCATGACAGTCCGCTCATCATTGCACCATGGAGTAACAAAAATATATAATCAATTGCTAAGTAGAAAGATCGGAGACGACCTTTACCAAATCGAAAAATCATCAAAATGGAGAACGTATCGGGACGCATACAATGACCTTTTAAATTCAGGCGCAACGTTGCTATCAGACTCTGAAGAATTGGGTATTAACCGTAAGCTAGATGAAACGATTCCTTCTAATGCTAAGCTTCACATCGTATGCAATGACAGTACAATTAAGGTCATTCAAGAAAAGTTTTCTAGCTAGAACAATTAAACCAACTTTAAATGCTTATTATGGTTCTAAGCATATAAGACAAAACTCGGAGGGTCCACTTGATATATATACAAAGGGTACTAATGGCAATAATAATTTCTGCACCTATATCAGTTTTTGTATCTGCAATTGGAGAGTTTTCTCTTATCTGGATGCTTGGATTAGAGTACAATCATACAGATACTCTTGCAACAGTAATTACATTGCCGATCTTTTATGCACTTTTTTATATACTATTCGGTCTCCCCACAACTTTAATCGCAGATGGATTGGTTAGATTAAAAACATTGGCTAGACACCGCACGACAATTCAGTTATTGGTCTATACTTTAGCGGGATTAATGTTGTCTTCGATTCTATCTGATTATTCATTGAGAGCAGACATATTGGTAATTGTATTGATTCCAGTTTATATATATTGGTGTGTACTTTCGATGATAAGAAAAAAGTTCAGAGAAGAAATATAAGAACATCGCTTATCTACTAAGCCCTTTAAGATAACAATTAGAAAAGAAGGACAAGAGTGATTCTTGTCCTTCTTTTTTCTTTCTATTAATAATAGAATTCACCAAGAGATCCACCCGTATGTCTTGTACTCTTTAGCGAGCGGTCGATAATCATTATAGCGACTAAGCCCCATCTTCATTTTCCTTCTGAATTTGCGATTAGACATCTTTCTTACGCTTGTAGTCTCTTTATTCTTACGCCATCCCGAACCCCTTTGGGAGTTCCTGAAATCTTTCCTTTTTTCTTTTCGTGGGTCTTTCAAGAGTCGGTTATTAGGGTGAGTGACCCACCTACCGGAACTAAACTTATACTCACATAAGTCAAGATCCTTGTAACTAGGGTTAAAGAGATTCTTTACTTCATTCTCATATTGCTCCCAATCCCAACCACGCATTTCTTCAAAACAATTAGGGCAATTCTCTGGATCAAAAAGGTGATACCAATTAGACAATTTTATCTCCAGGCATAAAGCAGAAGATTTACCATTTCTGGTACTACTCTACACCTTAGAAGACAACCATACTCATATCAGAGCATCTCCCTTCCTAAGCCGTATCATATTATTAATGCGATTATTAATTTGTTTAGTTGTTATTTTATCAAATTAGTTAAGAATTATTAACTCAAAACACTAACATCTGATATTATTTTAAAAAAAAATGGAGTGATAAAATTGAGCAAAGGTTTAAGTAATGTAGAATGCAGACAATGTTATGGTGGAGGTTGCGCTTATTGCGAAGGGTGGTTCGTGACTCCTGAGGAACTTAGTGTACCTATTAGCGTACCAACAGAATCGAAATCCAAAGATAAAACGGATTACGAGCTCTTACAAATAATGAAGCAAGAATCTGACCCTAGAACATGGTAATAGTACATTTCTAATTCATATTCAACACCGACCTTATTTTAAAAAAGATAATAATCCAAAGGAGAGTCAGTCCTGATGGGCTGGTTATCCTTTTTTCTTTCCTATCAGTATTAGAGGCTTCTAAAAAACATCTAACACAACTAACAGTAGTCAAACAGTTATTTAATTTGATATAATTAATATTAATAAAACAATTAAAATAATAATATTATCAAAAAAATATAGAAATTATAGTTTAAATTGGAGTGGTTTTCTTGCAAACAAAAGCCAGAAAAATACCTAGCATTAAAATGGTACAATCTATGAGAAAAATGGGTTACAACAACTACGATGCAATTTTTGATATTGTTGATAATTCGATTGACGCAGAAGCTTCAAAAGTCATTATTAATGTAGAAAAAGGACCTAAAAACACCGTTCGAAATATATTGATTGCGGATGATGGTTCAGGCATGCAACCAGATTTACTTTTAGAGGCAGTTCGACTAGGTTCAGAGACTGAACATAAAATGAATGACTTAGGTAAATTTGGTATGGGATTAAGCACTGCCAGTTTATCATTAACAGAAAAGATGACTGCCACATCAATGACGCCTGACACTGAATTACATACTGTTTTGCAAGATTTATCTGTCATGGAGCATGAAGGCGACTACGTATATCCAATTAGCGAATCTTCTGCTTTTTCCATTCAGAAGTTTTTTGATACGCTAGGAGATAACGTCAATAGTGGCACAGTAATCTATTTGCAAGATTGCGATAATGTTAAGCATAGATTCGATACGTTCGTAGCGAATATGACAGAGCGCCTATCTAGACAATTTCGGGGACTAATCAATAATGGCTTGAAAATTGTCTTGAACGGAGTAGTTATAAAATCTCAAGACTTTCTGCAGAGAGAAGTGAAAGGAACTAGAATTCGCTTCGATGATATGATTAACATTTCGTATACAAACTTTAAAGGTGAACTGGTTGAAGGAAAGATTAGAGTGGTTATTGCAAAGCTAGGCTCTAGCTCATACAACTTGAGTCAGGCTAATCAAGGCTTCTCTATCATTCGAAACGGTAGGGAAATTAAGTTCAATGAACGTCTGGGTTTGTGGGCGAAACACCCAAGCTATAACGCAATTCGAGGAGAACTATACTTTTCTAATTCACTAGACGAATGTATGGGCATTAATGTTGATAAGTCCAAGATTGATATAGATGAAGAAGTGGAAACTCAAATCAAAGACCAAATCTTCTCTGTCATACAAAAGATTAAGAAGGAGCTCTCTCAAGAAGCTGATTTACGCAAGAGGGAAAAGGAGAGAGAAGAAGGAAAAACTCCAGACCACAAGGATTCTACAAAGCGTATTGAAACAATTGAGACAAAGAGAACGCCCAAAAAGAAAGCAAAGGGTATAAAGAGCAAACAAGCACCAGTGAGTTGGAGTCAGGGAAATCATGGAAGCCACGCACCTATATTCCAATCATACAAGCAAGGCAAGTCACTTGTAGTGGAATATAATATGGATCACGAATTTTATGATCAGTTCGTGATGGGCACTCAACATGAAAAAGAACTGCGAACAGCGGTTGATTTACTGATCTATACTATGGCTTCTCAAAAGGAATCATATGGTAGTGATGAATTTTCAAATGAGGTATTGGAGGAATACCTTCAAGGTATGAGTCTGAAACTAAAACGTTTATTAGATAAAGAGTAGGCGAACCCTGCTCTTTATCTAATTGCAGCCAGAGTGAATAGCTTATTAGTGCGTTTTTACCAAACCATAACTACAGGCAAGAAAAGAATAACTACAAAAGAATCTTTGCGAACATCGAGAGGGTTTTTATATGGAGACGTTAAAGAATAAAATAGATAGATTAGAGGTTGCTTTCAAAGACTTATGGGACGAATTAGAGTCCTGGGAAAACACTTCACCTTCTATTGAGAGATTTGATAAATTAGAAAACATCCGCTTAGAAATGGAAGTAAAACAAACTGAAATCAAACTGCTTCGAAAAGAATTAAATGGTCTAGAGAAACAACTCGAAAAAATAGTCTGAACTGAACCAGTAGACGTCCCGAATGACTCTGTAGAAATATGGAGATTTATTTCCCATTAATTCTTTTTCCGATTAAATTGTAAAAAACAACTTAATCGGAGGTCATTATAGTGATGAACAATACTAAACAAATCATTAACGTAATTTTTAGCAAGGTAGGTCTTATTTGTATATTATTTGCTCTAATCCCCATTTTATTTGATGGATTTGACGTAGAAGCAAAGAAATATCGTGAAATCCCACCTGTTTCTAGTGGAATAATCACTGATATTAACTTTGCTACTGAAGAATTTGAGGTCAATGTAGGTGGAGATAAATACCTAATGAGCGTCTGGAATATCCATTACGTAGATGGCTATATCGAAGAGGATGGTTTATTGGTACCTTGCCATGAGAAGTGGGAAGAGTTAGTTGGACAACCAATTGATTACGTCATTACAGACGGTTACAATCAATTTGGTCACTCAGTAGTAGATATGAAGCTTAAAACCGGTGAAGATGTTGCTGAAAGATTATTATCATTAAATGCAGCATTTCCATGGGAAGAAAAATAAGAAAATAAAGACAACAAAAGTCCCCTACCATTAGGCAGTGGGACTCTTTTTTAATGCATTTTCTTTCATTTTAGTAAACATGATGTGCGTAACCAAAATACTGTTGCAAAAGAAAAACGGGATATATACCGCAACTCCGAACAATGTTATTTCAGATAGACTAGGTATTATATTTAAGATGATTTTTTGTAATAAATAAAACGCCCCTATAGTTAAAGGATAGTAACCTAAACCCACCATCACGATCTTCTTCTTTATGTCACTGGGCATAGTATCCTCCTTAAACTCAAACAGTTCGGATTCTTCCTCTTTCTTCGTCACTATTCCTACCAGATTGTAAATGAAAAACAGTACCACTGCCCATGCGAAATATGTTTTGTATGAACTGAGATCAAAAAAAGATACCTTAGGAATGTACTGGAACAAGATATAAACAAAGAGAAGGTATATCGTAAATCTAATTATATAGCCAGCTATAGCAAATATTTTCCGCATTTAAAAACCCCTATTTAGTACATTTATAATGAAAAATCTACATATATATCTACTCTAAACTTTTTTGATTGTCATGTGAAATACATGCTATGACGTATATTCTAATGGTTTTCCTGTTATATCTTTACCACGCCAACCACCTGGATTAAAGACATGATAAGGATCTGATTTAAGCTGTTCCGTGTTGTCACCGTACTTCTCTAACCATAGCTCAGATAACTTAAATAGTTTTTCTAACTCACTATAATCGAAATCATTTTCTGAGTCTATATGAACTCTAGCTTCTAGTTCGCACAAACCAGTTCGCCCTCTTAAGTACACTTGAGCAATCCACCTTCCAAACAATTGGGGGGTCACGTAACAGTAGACCTTGTTTTGTACTTTCTGATAATGATTGAATTGAGAAGAATAGAACCAACCATCTGGGATTTCAATTGGGTAATCTTTAATAGGATGCATAGAAAAATAACCGCCTTTTATTTTTCTTAACTATAACACATAAGATTTTGTCCAAAGAAAAAATGCGCCATAATTGTAGGCGCATTTATACATTAAACAACGTTTAGCATACTAAACATCTGATCAGAGCCGATCTTACCGCTCGGACCAAATCGGTTTTTTGTAATATTTATTCCCTTTACTGATACTCCTATCATTAAATCAGCATCTTCTTCAAACAGACTCGCTTCAAAGTCGGAATAGGAGTGCAATCTACTACTAGACTCAAGCTCGATTTTAGTCCCAATAATGACTCGAAGATTATATTCCTTTGCGATTGATAAAATGTTTTCTTTATCACTGAACTTTGCTTCAGATTCCAGAACTAAAACTCCCGCTGGTGTTTTATCCAATTGTTTGCGTATCTCTCTAGGAATGCATTTATTCTTGCGGATGAAAAGGACATCTTGCTGAAATTCTTCTTCGAAGATGTTAAACATTATTTCTCTAACGTACTCAGTTGTAAAACCGATTAACGCCACTTGCCAACCCTTATAACTATCAGAAGGTTGCCCTTCATTTTGAACCTTTGTTGATTCACCCTCGTAAGAATTGTCCTTTGTCTGAATGTTCATAGATTATCTACTCCTTATACTCATGATTACTCAATCATTTCTTTAATCGATGATAAGTTGTTAGAAAGATATATATCGTTACAAACGATACTACCTCCATTCCGTATCAAGTCTAAAACCGCTTTGGAAAGAGCATTAACAGCAGGTTCTAAATCCTCATCATCTCTAAAACAATGAATATGTGTGTATATAAATAGTTCGCCGTTAGACCCTGGCGCGATTTCTATATCGATGTAACTAAGCCTAACAGGTCTAAATAGGAATTCTAAAAGGAGGAACTCATTCTCATTTTTCTTATTAATTAATTCACAATAATGCTTGTTCGCTACGTCATCTAACTTGCTTTCAAAGTCAATATTGTAAAGTTGAATAACCATCGTTTCCATGATCGGAATTACCTCCTATAGAATCCTTACCAGTATTGATACATAAGTTAATTCTTTATGGTCTTGTTATAAAACTCTTGAACGGTGACCAACGTATTCTTCGTTTCTATGTATTTAACCTCAACCTCATCGCCCGGTTCAGCAAAACCTACGAAGGGACTTCTCTTAGGGTTGATTGTAAAGATCTTATCGGAACCTTCTATTAATAACTTGAAGACTTCCCCTTTACGGTCAGTTGTTTGATAACTTCGTAGTATCTTCCCCTTATGAGTAGCAAGGTTAACTTCCTCGGAAATGCTTGTTTCCTCACTCGTTGATTCAGTTGTAACCATATATTTATAGTTCTCAAGAGCATCTGCTTTGTTAGGAGCATGACCGAATATTTTCCCATCCTCACTTGATACAAAGGCAATTTCTCTAAAGAGCCCATCTTCGTCAATTAATGGAACAATCCAAGTATCTTTCCCATATATCCGGTAGAGAAGGGGTTGCGTCCCAATGTACTCCGCTTTTTTAATTTTTTCAGAACCTACTACCGCATCTACAGCTGCATTGCCATCAAGAGCACCTTTTACGTTGGAATTCGTATAATATGTCAATTCCCCAGTTCTACCATCCATCGTAGAGTAACCAACCATTGAAGAAGAGTCACTTTCGTCTCTAGTGTGATCAGTAAACCAAACAAAGTCATTATCATGTGAGAACACACCCACAACTTGCTCTGAAGATGTCTCCCAAGAAGTGGGAACATGAACATCGGTCTTGTCAAAGATAGAATTCCAGAAACCACCTGAATACTTTCCGAAATATGTATTGTAGTCCGCTGCTAGGTCTGGAGGGATCACTTGATCTACAAATTCAGGCACATCTTCTAACTTGTATTTCTCAATCTCCCCTGATTGAGGATCCACGATTATTGCTCCATCAACTTTTTTACCCTGTCTAAATTTATGATAGTGACCATAACTAACAACATAATGTGGTCTTCCGCTTTCGTCTGGTTCAAAAGAAGTCCCTATTAAAACAATGGAAGGGTACTTGCTTCTGACTTTCCTAGCAAGGTTATTAGAGAAGTAATTACTAGGGATATATTTCATTTTGTAGTCATCAACTAAAACGGAATTAGCTTTAGGGTTTTCCGCATTCATTTTTATGTATCCAGGAGAGTGTTGTCCTTTGTTTGCTTTAAAGAAAGATTTGAACTCTATTGGCGTAACCCAGAATAACTCGTTATCGATTTTCTGTATTGTCGTATCTCCAAGGTCGTAATAAGAATAATTTTTTACTTTGCCTAACACCTTTTCTGCCTCATACCGCGCATAATCAGATGGGACAATATTAAGGTGTTTGAGGTTCATTTCCTTTAAGTGATCTTCTGAATGATTTACAGCAGTCATTTTAGCCAAATCCTGTTTCACGGCTAGAGGGTGAACAATGAGTAAGTACAAATAACTTACTATGCAAACAAATAATACAATTGATAAAGCATTACCAACACTTGCAGGAATTTTGACTAGTAGCACATCTATTAATAAGGATATGATGATTGCGAACAACCCATAGACAAGTAATGCGCTCAATGTCTTATCTACTAATCCAAAGTAAGAGATGGTAAATGCATAAGCCAAACCAAGACTAAATTTGGTTATCTGAAATCCAAGTGTTTGTTTCCATATCGAAGGATACGGAGTGATAAGAAAAAACGGAATTAGATAGAACAAACAGAATCACCTGACTTTTTATTTTATGAAATTAAGCATAACATATATTTTAATGAAATTTCCAATTAAAAATAATGGTAGTATGAATTTATTACACAAAAATATATATTAAATTATAATCTATTTATTGAACGACACTAACAAAGGAGGAATCTATGAAAAGTAACATGTGGACCGTATCTCTTTCCCGATAATTCGGGTTGCTGATGAATTTCAATGCTTGGTACAGATGGAACAAGTAATAAATTCGAATGCCTGTGCAAACGGGTCTCTATTTCTGTAGAGATGACCAGCGATGTAAGCGTAATACCCCTAACGTTCCAAAGTAGGCACTCCCTGGTAACAAAGTGTTGAATGGACTGTAAAGGCAGTGGGTAGCCCTCCAGAATTCGATGTCAGAATTCAAATTAACGGAGGGCATAGAGATGAACGGTAAAAAGATTGTTAGTATTTTTAGTGGAATTGACGCACTTGGACTTGGATTTAAAGAGGATTTTGACGTTACGTTAGCAGTGGAGCAAGAAAAACATGCTTGCCAAACTCTGAGGGATAATAAGGAAGCATTTTTCCCTGATATGACCGTTTGGGAGCGGGACATCTTTTCAATTACAGATGGAGAGATTTTGAAATGGAAAGGTTGTGAAGGTTTAATCGGAGGACCTTCTTGCCAACCATTCTCTGCAGCAAAGCACGGATTTGATCCAAACGACACTCGAATCCAAGGACTTACTGAATATCTGCGTTGGTTAAGACTTCTTACACCAAAATTTTTCTTGTTTGAAAATACAGCAGGAATGATGCAAGGAAAGAAAAAGATCTTTTACGACCACTTTAAAGAAGAAGCTGAAAAACTCGGATATAGAGTAGAAGGTAGAATCGTTAACGCGCATGATTACGGAAATGCTCAAAACCGTAAGAGGATGATATCAATAGGTTTTCGTGAAGATTTAGATTTGGATTTCATATTTCCTGAACCAGTACCTGAATCGGAGCGAAAATATGTTAGAGACATCATTACCAAAAAAGGAGAAGAAGTGGGTCCGACACTTCAATATTCTGAAACAAGACGTAGGATTGTATCATACGTTCCGCCAGGAGGTCACTGGCGTCAACTTCCTACAGATGAACTAAAGATTGAAGCTCTAGGAGAGAAAAACTTCTATACTCCTCAAGGAGGCATGACAGGTGCATATCGACGTCTGCACCCAGATAGCCCATGTCCAACATTAACTACGAATCCTTGTCAGCGAAACACGATGCTTACCACGCCATATGAAGATCGCCCTTTATCTATTAAGAGTTATAAGCGAGGGATGGGGTTGCCAGATGACTATATCCTATCCGGACCTTTAAGTGCTCAGTACAAAGCGGTAGGGAACGCAGTACCGGTAGAACTATCTCATCAGATGTGTAAGTCTATCGTAAATTTGTTATCCTCAACTCAAAATGAATTTGCAGAAGCTCACTATACCTTGAGTGAAAGCTTAGACGTACAGGTAGCTGAGGCAAAAACTAACGTTGTTGGATATTCAATCGTAGATGACCAGCACAGAGATAACGGACAATTAAAATTCGATATCATCTAAATAAGCTAGTGAAGACTGAAGGAACCTGAATGACTCATATTTAGGTTCCTTTCTTGTTCTATTTTGTATGATGTATAATTAAGATGAAAAGGAAGGGATACCGGAGTGATTTTATTGAAAAAAAGCTATACAATAGAAGACCTCAAAAAGCTTGCTAAAGAGCGAGAAGGCGAATGTTTAAGCAGAACATACACACGTTTGAGTGACAAATATAAATGGAAATGCAAAAACAATCATACGTTCACCATGACAGCCAATCACGTAAAAAGAGGGCAATGGTGCAATAAATGTAGCGGTAAAAGCAAGGGGAGTCTTGAACAGATAAACCAATTAGCCAAAGAAATGGGAGGAGAATGCCTCTCAACCGAATACGTCAACGCAAAAACAAAGATGATGTTTCAGTGCCAATTGGGTCATACCTTTGAAGCTACCCCTAGTAAGATCAAACAAGAACGATGGTGTCCTAAATGTTCCGGACAAAGTAGAACAATAGAAGACGTAAAAAAGATCGCAATCGCTTTGGACGGTAAATGCTTATCAAGCAATTATGTGAACCGCAGAACACCATTAAAATTTGAGTGCCACCAAGGTCATCATTTCGAACGGAAACTATCGTCTGTTCTGGACGGCGCCTGGTGCCCTGAATGTAATGAGCAAGCGGTTAAGAAACCAAGAACAAGATGGACAATTGATAAAGTAAGAACGTATATGCAAGAACGAGGTGGTGATTGTCTAAGCGATGTATATATAGACAACAAACGTCCTCTAGAATTCGTATGCGAACACGGACACAAATGGAAAACCAGGTGGAATTCGATAACTAACAAGAGATGGTGCCCAGTATGTGCTGGGTATCAAAAGAAAAGTCTGAATGACATGCATGATCTCGCTACTAGAATGGGAGGGGAGTGCCTTTCAACAACGTATCAAGGAGCTCACCAACCGCTGCTTTGGAAATGCAAAGAAGGTCATCAATTCGAAAAGAGTTATTGGGCGATTATGGATAACGATTCCTGGTGCGCAGTATGCTCGGGTCAGAAGAAGAAAACGATCGAGGAAATGAAGGAATTCGCCGAATCCAAAGAGGGGAAATGTTTATCTGAAAGCTACAAGAGTGTTCACGATCCACTATTGTGGGAATGCTCTCAAGGTCATCAGTGGTCGGCTCCTCCTAAAAGGGTAGTAGGTGACGGGAATTGGTGTCATGAGTGCAGAAAAATCGGTTTGGATAAAATGTATGAAATTGCCGATAGCAGAGGAGGAAAATGTTTGAGCGACACCTATCACCACGCTCATTACCCTCTCAAATTTGAGTGTTTTGAAGGACATCAGTGGAGCGCTACACCTGCCAATATTAAACAAGGGACATGGTGCGGTAGGTGTTATAGAAATAACGTATCCTATTCTAAATAAGTCACTCAAATTAAATTTTAAGGAGCTTATCATTAAGTTGATAAGCTCCTTCTTTTTTATGGTTTCAATTTCTTACTCAGGTGTTCTGTCTCGAACTGGCTACTTAATACATGATTTTGTTTGCTAAATGACTTTACTATTTTAGATGTCTTGCTGCATGCATACTTCTTAATTTCGTTAAAGGGAATCCATATATCCTCATTACGTATTTCATCGTATAGTTCGGATATTACTTGATCGCGATGGTTGGAAGGCAGTTTTCTCGTAGTCCGTCTCTCTTTCATCTTTTGGTGATAAAGTGCATAAAGTTTCGTGGCGATCCATTCCTTTTGATTGTTTTTTAACTGCGAAAAACGTTTGTTGGTCTGCAATAGTTTCCCTTGTACCTTGATATGATTTTTCACTGGACACCTCCCTGAAGGTTTTTTGGGGACTCTTTATAGTCTGTATTTAAAATAATAATATCACAGCTTTTGCTATCCACTTAAAATCCGTCACCACATATTAATGACAGAATCTTTACTTTTACAACTTAGAACAACTCAGCAGATAGAAGTCCATTAATATCACCTCATTCATTAAAAATGAGGTGAAGAGAGGTTGTGTCCCAACAACTATTCTTTCATTACTTTTTTTCCCGAATCCAAATAATGACTGGTACACTGTGAAAAAATCATGGAGGTTTTCAACATGTCATACGAAAAAATTAACTTTATTTACCCAGGGCTAAGTGTAGAGGAATTTGTAAAAGAACTTGAGGAAACAGGTGCTTTAGAATGTGATGAACTTAATTCAGAGTGGAGCAAGGACTTTGGAGGTTCAATCCGTCTGGAAAATCATGTTTGGGCTCACAAAATTCCGGAAGCTGCTAAGAGTATGATTATGGAAGATTTTTCAGCAGAAGGAATTATGACGGACGACGAAATGGATGAGGAAATTGAACTAAAACAATTACTCACTATTTCATTCAGTCCCATCAACCCAGACAAGAATTTTGTTATCTCTGCAGGTTATTTTGCGAAAGATAAAAGTACAGGCTCTCAAGAAGAGTTTTACCCTCACTTTGGGAGTAGAGAATCGAGAAAATGGTTGTCAGAGTTTAGATTTCATTTTAAACTGCTTGATTGGAAATTGGCAGCTGCATAATAAAAATGTCCGAGCTTATGCATGCCTAATCCAGAATAAAAAATTAATACAATATATTCACCCAGAGCAGATGAATCCTCATCTGCTTTTTTCGTGAAAAAAAGAGCCCTAAATTTTTAGGACCCTTTTAAATATATTTATTATTGCTTATTTACGTTAGCAGCTTGTGGTCCGCGGTCACCTTCAACAATCTCAAAGCTAACTTCTTGACCTTCGTCTAGAGATTTAAATCCTTCACCTTGGATCGCAGAGAAGTGTACGAATACGTCGTCTCCACCTTCAACTTCGATGAAACCGAAACCTTTTTCAGCGTTGAACCACTTAACTTTACCGTTTTGCATAATACGTTTCCTCCTAATACATGTACATAGTACATATCTGTTTTCTTCCATTCCGCCCATAATAAATAAAAAACTGTACCTCCTTGAGGGATACAACTTACTATCCCTTGCGAAGATACAGCTGTTTTTAAATCTTATATATATGAAAAGCAAAATGGTTTACATAAACAATATCACCATAGATGTGATAAAGCAACAGCATTCTAAAAATAACTTTTTATATATTTTCCCTAAATAATAAAAACGCACTTATAATTTTCTAAAATAATATTACAAATTTGCAGCAAATCTTCATTACTGTAAATCAATCGTGTAACCTGCGATTGTCCTTACGGTAAAATACCAAATTGGAGAGTGAAACAAATGTATATGACAATCAAATTCAACAATAAAATGAAAGAGTTAGCAAAAAAAGATAGAATTCAGCGCACGATGAGAGTATACAACCAGGACTTAATTAAATGGCGCACAGCAATAAATTCAGAACGTGGTCAATATATTCAAGATACTCATTTAAGACAGTCCGTTTTCAAACCTGGAACGAGGTACAATTATACGTTAGACGTGAAAAATCAAACGCTAACAATCTTACCTACAACCTCTGGAGGGAACAAGGTATCCAGAAGAAAGATCAAAGATGGAGTCAAACCAGTAATAGATATTCGGGACAAAAAGGCGTTAGAGATGTTTGAAGGCAGTGAGAAATTACAAATTCAAATCTGTAATGACTTTGTCAGAATTAGTGTATACGAAGAGCAGAAACAATCTCAAAATGAAGAAACGGTATTTTCTAAACTTAAGAGCTCCATTTCTAAAGTAGTAAGTAAATCTCAAAAGAAGATTTCTAATGTGATCAAAATCAGTGAAGTGTTGAAGAAAAAGAAAAGTACAGAAATCTTGCTATCCAAAAAGGAACTTAGGAAAGCAGCAGGACAGAGTGCTTTTGAACAACTCTCTTTGTTTGATTATATTGATTCTACTTCTGCCGAAGAATTTGACGATACCGAGAAGGAACAAATTGAAAATGCCGAGATTGCTCTACAAGTGGCAAGCTTGTTCAGCGGTGCAGGCATAATGGACTTAGGATTCAAGATGCATTTTGATATCAAATTCGCTCTTGAGTTAGACAAAGATGCAGTAAAGACATATCGTCATAACTTAGGCGAACATATTGTACAAGCTGATATCAAAGAATACGATAAGAAAATGATCCCTAAAGTTCCTGTCATGATTGGAGGAAGTCCATGCCAAGGATTTTCAAATTCAAATCGTTATACGAACTTCCTGGACAACCCTAACAATGAACTAGTCTTGGAATACATTAAAGCAGTTAAAGCGAATGAAAATTGCAAAGTCTTCGTACTAGAAAATGTTCCGCAAATTTTATCTGCAGGAGAGGGAAAGTTTAAAGATGAGATTTATAACGCCCTTTCAGATTTTGAAATCACATCTGGAGTAGTAAATACTGCTGGTGTAGGCGGAGCCCAAAACAGACGACGTGCAATATTCATCGGATCTAAAATCGGGAGAATCGATTTACCAGAAGAAAATTTAGAACCAACTACAGTAGAAACAGCTTTCAAAGGTCTTCATGACGGAATTCCCAATCAAGTAGATTATTCTAAACCTCGTCCGCTTACTGTGGAAAGGATGAAACATGTTCCTCAAGGCGGTAATTGGGAGTACCTACCTGATGAACTTAAAACGGAGAGGATGTTAACTAAAGGGGTGCATAGCTCTGTGTATAAGCGTTTAGATATGAATTCACCTGCTATCACGATTACAAACCCAAGAAAAGCTAACATTACTCACCCTACTGAAAACAGATCATTGTCAGTAAGAGAGTGTGCAAGATTATTTGGAGTTCCCGATAAATTCGAATTTAAGGGCGCTTTAGATTCTATGCAGCAACAATTGGCAAACGCCGTACCGGTTCACCTTGCAAAAGCAGTTTCTAGAAAAGTAAAAGATGCGATCGTACAGTACAATATTCGTAACGGTCACATCAGCCTAGCTTAGATATTCAATTGCAAAGAAGGTTAGCGATTAACCTTCTTTTTTTACTCTTCTTCTACTCCTTCTTCTTCACTATCCCCATCTCTAATTATCCCGACTGCCATCATTACCTCTACAATGTCTTCTAATTCCCTTGAATCTAAATGTTTCTCAGTAACTATGTCATATTCTGCATCATATACAAAGTTAGAAATAGTGCTTTGATTAGCTACATAGACACTAATAATTTCTTCTCCATAATTATCACTTTTGAAGAAACATGATTCTGCATAGTCATGAGCATAAGCTTGACCAAATATTCTTTTTGCCTCTAGTAATACTTTCAATGCAAAATCCGGATTAGAACTTTCTAGAAAACCTCCGTAATCCACCTCTAATTCAGCTACGATTTCTCCTATGTTTCTCCTAAGAGAGCGGATTGCTTCTTCATTCCCATCAGTGTCCACAGATTCAAGTATATTTATGGAGTTGTTAATACTTTCAATTCTCTCCATCAACTCTTGATCGTCACCCATATTTATCACCTCAGTGTGGTTATTATACCCAATTCGTTACCATTCTTTTCTCCAAGTATGAATAGAACTATTCATGCACCGACTTAACAATAGGATGGAAGAAGTGTACCATCACATCTGAAATAGAAATAGACTTTCCAAGAACACGAATTAACAATTTTTTTATAACCATCAGAAGCGTTTTGTACTACAATTGTAGCAAATCAAACAAATAGGAGTGGTTCGATGACCTCTAGAAAAGCAAGTTGTAGCTCTTGCGGGATTACTACACACGAAAATGATATCAACATGACCGATTATGAAATAGACTTATGTATTTCTTGCGAGCTTAAACACCTAAGAGGAAAGGTTTCGGAACATGAAGCTACGTTAATTGAGAAAATAGGAGGGTTAGAACTCCAAAAACAACACCTTAATAATAAGGAATTGAGTTTTGGATTAAGCCAGATAAATGCCCAGATACAAATTTTGTTTGAAATCGGTAGTTCATATGGTCTGCATAGTAGTTACTTGGAAAGACAGGTAAAACTTTGGCACACCAGCATGAATTTAAAGAAGAAGACAGTTTGAAGAAGACTACCTAACCTAAACCTACTTGAGGTTAGGTTTTTTTATGCAAAAAAGCAACTCATATAATGAGTTGCTTTTATGTATTTTAGAAACTCCGCAAGTATTCGTTGAGTTCAGAACCACTTAAAGTCCTTCCTTCAATAAGAAACATTAAATTTTGTCTTTGGTAGCCATCTTTTTCGAGTGTCCCTTCAATAGTGAAGTTCCTGTTTTCTTTTGCGCTGTGATAGATCGCTCGATGATCCCCAATTTCAAATTGCAACAACTTTAAGCCAGTGGATTTGGTAATGTTAAATGAATTGATAAAATTCCTAAACCCTTCTCTTAACGTGAGTTTTTCAAGTTCATTGTTATACATACGAAAGTCCCCTATCCATTTTTCAAATATCATAGTTCAGTTCTTCGTCCTGTCAAGTAGATAGCGGGTTATAAAGCATAGAAAAAGAACCTGTGCTATTTGCAAGGCTCTCTAAAGGGTTTCAATTTCTCATCTTTTCTTTCTTCCAGCGTTCCAATCAATTGTTTTAAATCCTTTATATACAGAGTGGAAGTAAACTGGTAAAAGGAATCCAGTAGTAAGTAAAGCATACATAATTGCTTTACCCTCCCAACCTTTAGATATTGCATTAGCTGTTTCGCACAATGAGACCAGCCCAAAAATAACTAAAACTGTTTTGAATTTCATATTCATTCCTCCATTGAGTAGTTTTCTTTTTTATAACTCGTTACTAAAAGAAGTCAATTAAGAAATGCAAAAATCTAATCCTTTGTATACCAAAGAATATACATACCTCACAAATTTGAAGTAGGGTAACAATGCGCAAGACCAGACCTTAATAAGGAATTGTACCCTGCATTAAACCTTGATTTAACACCCGATTAGGTTACAACCAAGAACGAAAAGAATGTCTGATGGCAATGTGCAGTCGGTTTTAGTCGTGCTTGAGATACGAAGATAGCGGACAGTTCAAATAGATCTGGTCGCCCAGGTTGTAGAAGGAGAAAAAATCCTGAATACCAAAAAGCTCTCCTTAATGGAGAGCTTTTAATGCTTTAATGACATTTATTGTAGTTCAGAGTTCTTCGATACATGAACTTCAGGGTTATAAACGCCTTTTGGATAATGGATAGATATTATACCTTTATCAAACAAAATATCTTTGTGAAGAAGCTTATATGTAACATACGGTTGTTGGTTCTCTTTCAAGTCAAACTTAACTGTTGCATCCCCAGCGTAAAATTCACTACCAATATGATTATCGCCTTCTACCAATATCCTAACATTAACCGCTCTTTCTGAATCCTTCATAGTCCTGTTAGCGGAATTCGTTGATGATTCTGATACCAACTCTATAAAAGCAATATCCCTTTGACTTTCTTCAAGACTGTCTATATAGGGATAAAAATAAGAGTTTTCAAACTTATCAATAGGTTTACTGCTGAAAGTTAACTGTATGAAGCAAATCAAAAATCCTAATGTCACTACCTGAAGAGAAAGTGTAAGGTGATCCTTAGCCGACTTCCGAATCGTTTTCTTATTGCGTGTTATCACTTGCCCAATACATACTAAAATAAATAGAATGGCAACGATGCCCGCGAGCACGGGTAAATAATTGTTAATATAATAATGTACCAAATCTCTTCCAAATGAGCCTAAATCATTATCGGCTGCGACCAATACTTCTTTTAACGTCATATAGCGCCCCTCCTTAGTAACAGTCATAGCATTTTATTAATATATAATATGAAATGCTAGTGATAGAGGCTCCAAACAATACTAAAGATATTGACTAGAAATATATTGGTATTATCATAATTAGGAACGCTACAAAACAAATTGAAGGGGATGTTAATTGTGATAAATAAAAGATTCTTAATCCACGACCACCTTTATAAAACTTTAGAAGAAGCTAGGTTGTATGATGATGGCAAAGACGTAATAAAACCTGTATACACAATAGAAGAAGAAGATGATAAGGTCATTTATAAAACGAGAGTAGAAGCAGAGGAGGAGCTTAAGCAACTCAAATTAGATAATTAAATCCTTTAAAAAACACCTTTTAGAGGTGTTTTTTTAGGACCTTCTAAGATTGGGTCTATATCTAGAATAATGATAAAATATATGTATTACTTATTATGAGGTGGAAAAGTGAATACAGAAATTGCAGAGAGAACGATAAAAGCAGCAAATCTTATATTAAATGGAATTCCTACCAAACAAGTAGCAAAAGAAATGGGAATTAGCGAAAGTACACTTAGAGATGACATAAATACCAGACTCCCAGACCTTGATCAGGCTCTATTTAAATCGACAAAAGATAAACTTAGAGAAAACTCCAAGTCTCCCTCAACAAATACTTTTACTGATGAAAAGAAAATGAAGGCTAGGAATTTTGCACATTTTATATTGGAAGAACACACCGTTTTAGAAACAGCAAAGGAATTTAACTCGAATAGAGGTACCGTACGCAGAACACTAGATCGAGTGTTATCAGTTATTGACCCAGAACTTTACGAAAGAGTTAACGAACAGATCCGACAAAACGGTGTGAATAAATCTCAAAAAGGCGCTAATGTAACTAAGGACATAGCTAAGAAAAAATTCGAGAAGATTTTGGCGACCAATCAAAAGGCTTGTTGTCGTTGCAAAAATGTAAAAGATTTGAGTTTATTCACAACCTCCAATGCTACTCCTGATAAAAAGGCGAAAAGATGTTCAGAATGTGACCGAGAAATGTATTTAAAGAACCGAGACCCTTTAAAACCTTTTCAGACCAAATGGGATTCTGTAGAGAAAGTTCTTAATGCAGTAAAAGAAAAAATTGAAGAAGGATTCACGCTAACAGAAATATCACGGAACAGCGCATATCTTCTCCAAGCCTTATATCAAAAAGACTTAAACCTAAAGAAAGCAATCGAGCTAATTGGCTATGACTATGAAGAGCTTCGAGTTACTCAAGGTAAAACACACGAAGAATTAAAAGAGGAAATCATAGCTGTTCAACAAGAACATGGTGAAATCAGTTATAGACTTTTACGAGACCATTACAGAGCACTAGAGGGTTCTTTAAGAACACGGTTTGGTAATATAGAAAACGCAATAAAGCGGCTAGATTTAGAAGAAAAAGTTACATACGTGGTGTATTCTAGAGCATGGGACGTGGACAGCTCTCTTAAGCATCTTGAAGCTATTGCCAACAAAGGACTCCCTTTGAACTACCGGAATATGTATGAATACGATAGTGGCTTCCTTACCTCCTTAATCCGCCATCACGGTCAATACGAAAAGGCTCTCAAGAAAATAGGGATCGATTACAGCAGCATCAAAGAAGAAAGATCCTTAACCAGTGCAGTTGGTTTGGAATTCGAGAAGTTAGGTCTAGAAATACTAAATCGTTGCGACTTTAATCTAAAAGAGGGAAAGTATATTCAAACCCCAGACAGTTACATTTTACCTGACGGAGTTACTGAAGACGGAAAAACATTCATCGACTTCAAACTTTCTTCATGGACAGTATTCAACTCCTCTACAATTCAAAAATATATGCCTTACTGCGAAAACTTATTAATCATCTATCTAAGGGGAGATAGAATTAATAAAGATTTACCAGATGAAGTAGAGATGATCCCGATTTCCGATATCATCAACGAAAATAATTTGACTGACAAATACGAAGAAAAACTGAATAACCTTCTTGAAAAGTTAAAGGGTGAATCTATAGAGACGGCTAGTTAATTCGTAGAAAGAGGTGTTGACCATCGTGGTCAAAGGTAACCATACCATTGTTATGTCAGAACAGGTCTTACATTCACTTGAAGAAAATAGTCCCGAAACAGAATAACAGTAAAAAAAGAGGTCGGAATAAGACCTCTTTTCTCTATTAATATCGAAATTATTTAGCCTACCTTTTCTTCATAATCAATGACTTTCTTTTTCTTCTTATCCCAGATACTTAGTATATCTTGGATAATTTCTAGCTTCTGAGCTTCGTATTCTTCTTCGTACTTTTTATACTCAACCTTTTCTCGATGTTCCCTATTCCAAACAGATAATCCTTCTGGAGGGAGAGGCATATCAAAGATATCCTCAAAGATCAGTTGCAGATCGTTGGACATGTTAAACCCATATCGGACAAGAAAATATGATAATGAGCTCTTTGACTCTTTAGGGGTTAATAAGACCGGAAAAATTTCTTGCCAAGTTAGGTCATATCTACTCTTAGAAGGAACAAAGTATTGCGTTTCTTGAATGTGAATCGACGCTAATACCTTTTTAATGATTTCTTTATCGGCACCAGTAAAGCTTTCAATAGGGGTGATAAATGGGATGTGTTTTTGTTTGATTTTCATGATGTAATTCTCCTCTTTGTGTAGTTAAATTATTGGTCTGATTCTTCGTTGCTGTCGTCTTGTAACCGGATGGAACAAATCGATTCGATATGTTCAGCATTCCGATCTCCATTAAATTGTGTTCTTAAATATTCAACATCAAGACCTAGTTCCTTAGCTTCTTCAAACGACATTCCAATATCATCGTTCACTTCATAAAAATTTTGTTTCAACTCTACGGACCCTTCGTTATTTCTACCAACTTGTTGAATAGCACCCTCGAAAGATTCCCCTTCAACTTCATATTTCACAATGTTTGTTTCAAATACTTCTACAATGTAAGTTTGCTTTTTCATTTTATGCCTCCTAAATATTTTTTAAATGATAGCATGGATATGCTTGAGTGGTTATTCAAAATAGAAAAATTATTACTTACACCTATTTATGTGCATCGGATATGTGTGAATGATTTGCTTAAAAAAAGGCAACTCTTTAAATGAGTATATGTAAAATATTAACAATAAATTAGGTGGATATAGTGGTCCGGATTATCTCAAAGTGCCTAATAATGAACCACTTCTAATCCGAATAAGGGATTTACCTAGAATACCATTTTAATTAAATAATACATAGTTTTTCATACGCCTACGCCAGAAACCATTTGAATAAAATAAATGTTTTATATAATATTTAAAAATATTAAGTGGAAATATAAATATTTTATATGTTATATTTATTTTAAGATATTTTTCCAGAATAACCAATTAAGGAGAGATGAAACAATGAGTGAAAAACATATATATTTAATGATCGCGAACGAATCTGGAGACACCCGCATTATGATCTCTTGGGACCCGAAAGATGCTGACAGTGTAAGAGAAATGAAAGAGCGCTTTACGGAGTTAAAAAGCAAAGGTTATATATTTTTTGAATGTAAAGGGTTTGCAGGTAAATATAAACCAAAAGGTAAGCCTATTAAGGATTTCAATAAGAGCACAGGAAGACTTGTTGCTGAAAAGTATTTTGACAACGACACCCTCGAACATATTAAAAGCGAAGAAGTTATCTTAACTTCAACAGAGAATCACACTGAAGAAACGCCAATGATTGACCCTTCAGAGGAAGAATTAAAGAGCGGTACAACTATTGGCGCATCCAATATGGTATCAGGAGGATAGAACATGGAGATCCACCACCTATCTCCTGATTGCGTAGTAATAGAGTACGAACTGACTCCCCCTCCAGTTGAAGAGGAGCATATAGAATTAGAACAACTACACCAACTAACGAGACCGTCTACAATCATTTCTCTTGAGACCGTTCCTTTAGTTCAAAATCGCAAAGAATTGACAGAGGAACAATTTAATTCGGAACGCGACAAGCTATTAGAGTTTATAGAACGATACGATAAGTACATCGTTTCTAATCATGGGATTGAACTTCAAAGCCTTTACTATTCTTATTGTTGGTCAAGGTACAGGGATAAAACCAAGCCCATCTTTGAAAAGAAATACTTTACAGACCTGCTTTCTCTATGGGCATATTCTGAACCAGAAAAAGAGACTCAGCCTGAAGAGAAACAGCATGAACTTATTGGCACAGATGAGTCACTCTTTCATGAAAACAGTTCAATTAAAGAGAAAAGTGGAGACACTGAAGTATCATATGAAGAAACTCAAGAAGAGAGAACATACTTACATGTCTTTGATGAAGAACAATGTGAATTGAAAATTCAGTTGTACAAAGAAGTCGTCCTATCTCGTTATGCTGAACACTTCTTTCAACAAGAAGGTTCATTCCCTGAACCGCAAGACATTATAAATACGACAAAAGAAAAACTCGATAGAGAAGAAGCGATTCTACGTGCATTTTTTGAAAAAGGTAGAAACGAACCATCATTATCAAAGAGAATGATGAAAGATGATTTCCTATTTCACTTCAAAGACGAAAAATTCGTCTTTTTTATTGGTAAATCAGTCTACATATTTACGATTAAAGATAATAACTTTTACCTTGGTGACCGAAAAATTGACCTAGAATCATTTTTTGCCGAACTCACAAACAAAACAAAGCGAATTTGGAAGCATGTCATACGTCTATCTCGTCTTTTCGAAAGAAATGGGATTAAGTATTCGCAGAGCTCAAAAGGAGACATGTTTTTCATTTATCACATCGAAGAATCAGATAGTTTGCTGCGCTTAAGATACAATGACGCGGAATATCATCTCCAATTCGACAAGCGTAACTTTTACCGCCCAACCGGAGAAAGGGTTATCGAGCCACTGATCCTCGTTCAGGAAATGCTTGATAGAGATAAGGGGAAAGAGAAGGCGCGGTTAAAGGCTAAACAATTTTTCAAGACCTTCCTATCCAAAGAAGAGAAGAACGACTTTATTAAATGGAAAATGGTGTTGTTAAGCACTAATTCATTCAATTACATTATCTGTCCTGAAATTAGAGTAAATCCTATCATTAGGATCTGTAAGACCACTAATGAAATGGAAGCTCTTTGTGTTATGTTAGATAACCCTTATATTCCTAGATACGATGTGATGGCTTCTTCATTACTGCTAATAAAGTCAGGAAATGAAGAACGTTTAAACGCAATAGCTAATGCGTTCGAACTAAATTCAATCCATCGCACTAAGGTTAAAAGATTTATTGACCATAAATTCTCCCATAACAAAAACGTACTATTAGACAAGCTACAAAACGCACACTAAACAGAACACTGTAGTGTTGTAGGAGGAAAGCATAAATGCATAAAGGGAGCAAAAGAAATGAAGGCAGCTCAAGAATTGAAACCTTTTGCGTTATTTGGATAAGCTTGTTAAGTTTGATCACTTACCAAGTAACAACGTATTAACGTCTATGGATAGGAGCGTCTCCATGCACACAACAGAAGAAATATTAGCTAAGTACGATGAATTCAATTCTTATTTGGATGAAATCGATGTAGAGAGTCTCAAAGACACTCATTTGCGAAGTGAATTAAAAGCATTTAAACAAAAATTAGATGATGTCCGTCTTCGATCATTATCTTATGACCTTTCAAAAGTTCTAGAAGAAATGAGAGTTGAGGAACACCCTGAAATCCTACAAGTCCATCGGTTTCCTGAATTAAAGGAGATCGATTTCTTAAGCGAAGAGATGAAAATTAAGTTAGATTCATTCCTGGCTAATTTTAAACCTTCTAACTATGTATATGGACTTTTTCGAGTAGACAAAGGCTTCAAACAGTCGGACATCAAGAAGATATTTGCCTTTTTAGAAGAGAAGGGCATTGTTGAATCAGTGTATTTCGCCCTTTGCCAACACTGCTCGGATGGTCGGATATCAACCGGACTATCACTCAATGAAAAAGAAGCCCTTGAGCAACTTTTCCGAGAGAAAAGGACTTCATATTCATTTGAAACTTACGAAGAAATACTAGAATACTTACCATATACCTGTATGGATTGTGAGTCGGAGACTGATTTTGACACGATCAGAAACGTGACTTATAAACACTCTTATCAAATGAAAGCAAAGCCAATTATCATTACCTAAAGGAGCTGCACCATGTTACGAGATACATCTTTAAAATCGACTATCGGCACAGAGTATGAATGGGTTGTTAACCCCTCAACCAAAAAACTATTTCTAATCCATCCTTTATGTGGGGCACTTGGCTTCTTTGATGAGTTCTGTGATGAGATTGTAATAACAAGACAGTTTGATGTTACTGTGAAGGAGAGTTTAAGAGACCTAGAGCTTTTCAAGACTTTAAAAGGGAAATGGAATCTTTATAAATACTGCCTTACCCAAAACCTTTTGAAAGCCCCAGCGCTCTATAAAGAACTCTCATCCACGATCATTGAAAAGGCTAACGATGTAAAAACACTTCAATACGAACTGTCTGTTTTAGAATCGAATATCGATGGTGAAGAGGTAGGCTTTCGATATAAATACGATTTGCGAGGTACCAAATGAAGAGAGAATTAGCATTCATATCGTCCAAATATGATTGGGGATGGTCCTTGTGGCTCTCAGTAAATGGAACAAAAAAGCTAATAGCCGACAAACTTGGAAGTGAAAGAGAAGTCCAAGATGTTATAGATTCTCTACAACACCTCACTCACATTAAGAATGGAAGTAATGTGTAAACAACAATACATAGTGAAAACATACAATAACGACTCCCTTCAAGCGAGATAAGGGAAGTCGTTTTTTATGAGGAGTTATTTGAAAGGGTTTTCATTAATTAGATAAATAAACTAGTAAGGAGGTATACATATGACAAGATTTAATAAAATTGTATTGGGCACGTTAGGTGTATTTTTCATGTTGGGCTTCCTTTCTATGTTTATCAAGGATGTTTTTGTGAAGAGTGATAGCCTAGAAGAATTCTTCCTTTTTTATGAGAATTTAGGGTTCGCAATCTTTATGAGTACAGGCTTAATTTATCTCATCAGCCTATGGATAAAGAGTGCGTTTAGCAAAACCGCAAATTGAATAAAGAGTATAAAAATAACGTAACTCCATTCAATCCTTCTTAGGGAGCTGACACTATTGAGTGAAAAAGAAATGGAATTTAGATTAGAAGAAATACTAGCCATACTAAAAGAATTAAAATTGATTCAAGAAACCAATCAGAGATTGTTTGACCATTTTGGATACTATTTTCCGACCATAGAAAAATTAGCGAAAGATGCTGAGCTTCTTTATAAGTCCTATGTGGAAGAGTATAAAGATATATCTGAAGAACTTTCTTTTGCCAAAACAGGAATAAAAATCACTCACCAGTACAGGCAAACACATCTTTTTTAGTTTGCATTCTTGTATTTCACCTATAATAGAGAAAAAGTCTAAGGTGGGTACACTATGGAACAGTTATCTTTTGATGAGCTTGCACTTCAGTACGGACCATGGAGGGTAACGCATAAGTACGACAATGATTGTAGAATCCTCGCAGATCGTCATTACTCTAGAAGGACGATTGGTGCGAAGGGTTTTACGAGACCAGGATATAATTTGGTGTTGAAGACTGAAGATGGAAAGGCAGTATGGGTAACATGGCGGTCTAAACATCGTGACGATTCGTTTGGCGACGCTTGGGAATGCACTTTATTTCGCAATGAATCAGAACACCAATCCTCTGCATTGATTAAATGGGCGTTACACGCTTCTGTAAAAGAATGGAGTAACTCATTTGGTATCCCCAAAAACGGAATGATTACTTATGTAGATGATGACAAAATTGATAGCAATGTCCCAGGATATTGTTATATCCGCTCAGGTTTTAAAGCAGTAGGAAGAAGTAAAGCTCGAAATTTATTAACCTTACAGATACCACTCGACTTTACAGACCTAATATTAGAAGAGCTCAACGAGGTTAAAAAGTTAGATTTTGTTAATGGGCAGATGGAGGATTATGCGGAAGAATACACATCATTAGATTTGAATATGGAATCCATCGAAGATTATATCTATGATATTGAATTCAACTTGGAATCGTTGAGAGAAGAAGCCGATATCTGTAGAGGTCGGATCACTGAACTTAAAGCACTCATGAGTAGGAGAAAAATTAAAGCATGGCATAGCATCAGTAGTTATTCGCTAAAACCCGAAAGTGTTTGTGACCTTGAATGGATTGAACAGTATGGTTATTTTAATCCCTTAGGATATTAGAGTAGTATTAACAAACCCAGACCTATAACAGCAAAAACATAGCTACTATTAGCTATGTTTTTTTATGATGGCAACGATACGAACGATCCCTTCTTACTGATCATCACGAACGATCTTACCGAGATTCTTGTAGTTAGTTATCCGCTTTTTTACTGCATTTGTAGCGAACATAAGAGTCACTAATATCAACAACACAGCAAGCGAATACTCCTTAACAATCTGACCCGCTTCTTCCCAATGAGAACCTAACGTGTACCCGATATATACATACAACGTCGTCATCGGAACCGTAGCAAGGAAGGTGTAAATTGCAAACACCCATACATTCATCTTAGCCATTCCGCACGGGATAGAGATGACTGTTCGGATTCCTGGTATAAAACGAGCGAAGAATGCAACAGAAGCCCCTCGTTTCTCAAAAAAGCGATCTGCAGCATTTATTTGCTTCTCTCTTATGAATATGTATTTACCATACTTCAATACGACTGGTCGCCCTCCGAAATAGCCTAAGTAATATAGCGTGAGCGGACCCAATGTGCCGCCAACACTCCCAGCAGCTATCGTAAAGTAAAGGTTGTAATCCCCTTCAGAAACCCAATACCCAGCAAGGGGTAACACAATTTCAGCAGGAACGAATTCGAATGTTAAAGCGACAACGATTCCTGCATATGAGAATTGCTTTAAAAACGTTATAAATTCTAGAATAAACTGTTCCATATCTTCACTCACCATCTAAGTAATGTCCACTAATCAATTTATATAAACGAATGGTAACCCCTCTGAAAATTATAAAGAAAAAGTCGTATCCGCCACTAGATAAATAAAAATAAAACATGCTAACATGTTGCGAGTATTTTTTACAGAACAGTTGTAGTTTGAGAAAAATACATCCTACATAGAGAGAAGTGTTCGAATTGCTAGAAGTATTGTTAATATTTTTGGTTCAGATCGTATTCGTCCCTATACTGACATTACGAACTGTATTTATGGTTAAGAGCGAGAATAAAAAAGCTTCATTCGTAGGCGCGCTAGAAGCGGTTGTTTACATTTTTGGTGTATCTCTCGTTCTGACAGGTGAGCAGAGTATAGCTGCTATGGTTGCGTATTCTCTAGGATTCGGGATCGGTATATACCTGGGAGGACTCATTGAAAACAAACTCGCTATCGGCTATACAGCTTTTAATGTGAACTTACCTTCAAAGAATCAAGAACTATTAAATCAACTTCGTAATGATGGTTATGGCGTAACGGTTTTTGTCGGAGAAGGGAAAGAGAGTGACCGTATCAAGTTAGAGATTCTAACTAAGAGGAGCCGAGAGAGGGAATTGGAACTCATAATTGAAAAATTCGAACCTAAAGCGTTTATCATCTCTTATGAACCTCGTAAGTTCAAAGGAGGCTTCTTAGTGAAGTCTATGAAGAAGCGGTTGCTTAAAAAGAGAAATAAAGAACTTAATTCTACAAACTGAATAGAAGAATAGAAAGAGACAGCCTATTCACTGGCTGTCTCTTTATTTATTGTCATTTTTTGTAGTGCTGTGAGTCCCTCTTATAGTTTACTTCTTCTGGATCAAACATTTCTCCCATGTCACCCATGTATTCTGCCTTCGACCAGAGCATTTCCATTGGATACTGACGTAATCCTTGATACCATAACTCGTATCTCTTAGAATAATTATCTATTAGAAACGCCCTGCTCCAAACATCGGAACACTTTTGCATGAGTTTGATTGGGAAATTTGCGTACCTTATTGCAAACAGCATACCATTTCTACTATCAATGAGAGCTACTGTAAGAGTATTAACCTTGTTTATTGTCTGAAGAGCTCTTGCATCACCATATAAGGTGGGATCGAAACTCATTTCAAATATCAAATCACCAAAACTTATAAGCGGGAGAGCAAATTCTCCTTCTATAAACAATCTCACCTGCATCGTTTCTTTTCTCACCCCGACAACTTCTTCAATTGAAGGAGAGTTGAAGAAAATTGAGAATAAGAACCCCATATCTCCTTCCAAAACTTCCAAAACTGAACCATCCTGCCCTAATAATGGATTCTTTGTTGAAACATCGAAGAGTGGAAATTTCTCACCTACAATAAATACTGTTCCCATTGTAATACCTCCTTGGTTTTTTCCATTATATCTTCTTTTGTGAAATCACCAAATATATTTCCCAAGTACCTGAACCATCTTATAAAATAAAGAAAAACAAAAATATACCTAGAGACTATGACAGCGGGAGGAATTGTTTTGCATACGAAAGAAGACTATATGAAGTTTGTACAAACATTTCAAGAGGAAAATCAATTTGAGTACAATGAGGACAATTATTACGAAGAGGACCAGCAGATTCGATACGATGGTAATTGCCGTCTATACGGGAATTACAAATCATTAGTGATTTTTTGTTGGGAAAAAGAGACGGGTTTCATCGAATGGATTGTTAGAAATGATGATTCCGAAGAATCTCTAAACGACCTCGAACATCATTATTCTAATACGTTTCCTAATTCACCACAATCAAAGTATCTTTTCTAAAAAGCGAAATGGGGTGCATAATTTGGTTCCTAGCGACTACTTGTCCAAAAACGAAAAACAACTACTTTCAAAGGTGAAAGCGGATATTAAGTTGGCAGCTACAATAGAAGAAGTAAAGTATCTTGAGGATAAATTAGATATTCTATTACAAAGATCGTTCTCAAGATACCGAGCAAAAAATGGGGTTATTCTGACTTGCGAATACTGTACTAAACCTATTGAGAGTGGGCAACACTTCTACTCAATTACTATGAGTGATTCGACATATGTCCACGAAAGTTGTTTCAAAGAATGGTCTGTACAATTGAACGGAGCGATACTATTAAGGAAATAAGCGGAGAAAGACGCTTGAACAACTACAGAAAAGAAACTAATGAAAAGACGCTCACGCGATGTGAACGTCTTTTTTTCTATTATTGAGGGATGATCGGAATGGGTTTACCACGATATGTATTTGCCTTATCTTCTTCTATCAATTCGTTTTCTACTAAAATATTCAGGACAACATCTCTACGCCAAACAGCGTCATTCATATTTACATACGGATCATAAGCACTGGGAGCTTGAGGAAGTCCAGACAGAAAGACAGCTTCTTCTCTCGTTAATTCGCTTGCCTCTTTTGAAAAATACACTTCTGCAGCTTCCTGTATTCCTGTAGCACCCGCTCCGAAATAGATCTTGTTTAGGTAGACTTCTAATATTTCATCTTTAGAGTAATCCTGTGAAATGTTAACAGAGATCCAAACTTCTCTTAACTTCCGTTCCGTCGTTTGGATATGACTGAGATAAATGTTCTTTGCTACTTGTTGAGTTATTGTTGACCCGCCTTGAGTCATTTCACCATGTTTTATGCCTAATGCAATAGCCCTTAGTATTCCACGAAAGTCCAATGCACCATGTTCGTAGTACCTACGGTCTTCAACTCCAATAAAATACTTCGGAACATATGGTGGCAATTCATCTAGTGTGATGTAACTCTCACTTGTTTCTTCTTCGAGTGGCAGAGAATACTTTACACCCTCCATAGAACTAAATATAAATACCACAACAACAATTGACACTAATAGAAGGTATTTTTTCACCTTCACTCACCCTTTTCTATCCAAGAGAATGAATCCCTATACCGAGGACTCCTACTCGTTTTCGTTTATCTTTACGCCACGCATTTTTAATTCAAAACGCCTTAACTCTTCTTGCCCCTCATGAGAGAACCGATATTCGTCTACTTCTTGAACTTCTTTTATACCCTTAAGAGTAGGGAACTGAGAGTAGGCACTATTAAAACCGGTTTTAATAGTGGGAGCCTTTACTAAAATTTCTTTAACGTACACTCCTAAATAATCATCTTCAATAAAACTGACAAGAAATTTTTTGTCTTTCAATTGATTGTCACTCCTTGATTTCCTTTTTCTCTATGCGTTGTATTTATATAATTATTTATCTTATGTTTCATGAAATTAATATTTAACAGTTATATTATTTCTTAACCTTATTATTTATAATTATATATGTTTTAATGGTAATTGTCATTGTGAGAAGCGAATAAATAACTTAATTACAAAGATTTTTATAAAAAAGAATGATTTTACAGTTGCGTATAATAAATTCCATCTACATTGAGAGGTTGATACAAATGGATCCAAAGACGATAGAAAATCAACTCGAAATCATTACTTCTACACATAGAGTGATGAGCAACGAGCCTTTAAGTAACTACACATATACCAAAATGGGTGGTAATGCGGACTTCCTGGTTTTCCCTACATCATCAGATGAGGTCCAAGATATTTACTTATTTGCTTCTGAAAATAACATCCCTGTTACCGTATTAGGGAACGGATCAAACCTCATCATTCAGGACGGTGGTATTCGTGGGATCGTAATTAACTTAACCAAAATGAATAGCATAATGGTTTCTGATAACAAAATAGTAGCTCAAAGTGGAGCTGCTATTATTGATGTTTCTAGAACCGCTTTATCGCATGGTCTAACCGGTATGGAATTTGCATGTGGTATACCAGGAAGCGTAGGAGGTGCCCTTTATATGAATGCAGGAGCATATGGGGGAGAAATATCGGACGTTTTAGAAAGTGCAACACTCTTAAATCGCAATGGTGAACTAGTTATATTAACGAAAGATGAACTAGGTTTGGAATATCGGAAAAGTATCATTGGGAGCGGTCGTTATATTGTATTAGAGTCTAGGTTCAGTTTAATATCAGGTGAAAATAGCGATATATTAAATAAGATGGATGAGCTTACATACTTAAGGGAAAGCAAACAACCACTTGAATATCCGAGTTGTGGTAGCGTGTTTAAACGTCCGCCAAACAACTTTGCCGGTAAACTGATTCAAGAAAGCGGTCTTCAAGGATATCGTATCGGCGGAGCGGAAGTCTCAAGAAAACATTCTGGCTTTATCGTGAATGTAGACCATGCCACTTCAAAGGAATACATCGACTTAATCGAACATGTCCAGAAGACTGTTAAAGATACGTTCGATGTGTCTTTAGAGAGAGAAGTTAAAATCATCGGTGAGGAAAAGACCCCTGAAACAATTCCAGCATCCTAACAAACTCATACAGAAAACAATAAAAAGAACTCCTTCAAGTGACGAGGGAGTTCTTTTTCTATCTAGAGTGAAATTTCCTTTTTTATCGTATGCCCATTCTCCTCCAACTTTAAAGCTAAATATGAACAGAAGTCATGAGCGATGTGCCCAGATATCCCATATGAACCTCCACACATTAACTTTGTTTCTTCGGGTTTATAGATGTCTACTGTAGTGCTCCACCCCCATTTTTGCTTAGAAGCAAGTCCATATGCTCCCATACCAACTCTGTATTTAGCGGGTAAATTATCTACAATTTGATCAACTTCTTCTTCCCTAAACTTATTGTCAGAGTTCAATACTATAGTCCAACCCATCCCAACACCTCACGACCTTTTCTTCCATCATAACTTAAACTTAGGATGTTGTGCATATAGGTGAGTACAAATGTTCGCTGTAATTTGGTACAATTATGTTAACGAGTAAATCATTAGAAATAAATAAGGTATGTGTAATATATGTGCAATGGTCGTGTTAAGTATATGTAGTGGACTTACAAAACACATGCTATACATGTACTATTTGTGAGAGGAGGAAACACTATGAACTCATTAATCAAACAATCTGGCAACCTATTAAACCAACAAACTAGCATTCAATCTATTAAAGAAAGGCTTCAAAGTCGCCACTTATTAGATGATAAAAATGACCTGAACCTAGAAGAAACAACTGAAAAAGAGTTTCTGGACTACTTTCTGTCACTTAAAGTGCTAAACAAAGAACTATCAGAACACACAGTTAGAGCCTATCACCAGGATCTCCGTACAATCATAGAGTTTTTTCACTTTCATAAACAATCGATTAAAGAAATTGGATTTGTAGAAGTTAAATTGTTTAACCAGTACATACAAGACCGCTATTCGAACCGAACCTCCGTAAGAAAACTAGATTTCTTTAAACGGATGTTAGACTTCGGATATACTTCCGGTTTTTATAAAAAAGATTATTCAAAATGGATCGTAAGACCTTCCGTAGTAAAAGGGCACGTTTCGGACAAAAGAGATACGAATACAGAAAAGAATCAAAATAGAATTCAGTATCGGGAAATCAGCGAACGAGAATCGAGATTACTTCTAGAAAATCTTTCAAAAGCTGTTAGGTCAAAAGCACACCAGCAGCCATTCAAAAAGAGGAACATCCTCTTCGGAAAATTACTATTGTTAACTGGAATGAGATCAAGCGAAATAGTGGGTTTAAACTGGGGTAGTTTTCGAGAGGACAGAAAAGGAAATCTCATTGTCGATGTAATAGGTAAAGGTCAAAAGGGAAGAACGATTCCGGTCTTCGAAGAGGTCGTTGAAGCTTTGTTTTCATACCGACAGTCATTGGAAGACAAAACTGAAATAGATGAAGACGATAGTACCCCTTTATTTTATAGGATTAAAGATTACTACAATACAAACGAAAAAAACCGCATTTCATATACAACCTTGTATCGGGCAATAAAGTCAGCTGTATATTTAGCTAATAAAAATGAAGAAATTTCTCCACACTGGTTCAGACATACATTTATAACGGAGAGCTTATCAAAAGATGTTCCTTTAGCGGTTGTAAAGCAGGTAGCTGGTCATTCATCTATATCTACTACCAACCTTTATTTAGAAAGATTACAAGATGAAAGTGTCCATGATGCTTTCAGACAATCCGGTTTTCGGTAAAAAACCTATCCTATTTTCTCCAACATGAGCATTTCGCCCTTATAATTCTTCTAAGAAATAAATACTCAGCCAAAATCGAAGGAGTGCTCAAAATGGAAAATACAATTACTAAAAACGACGGTAGACTATTAGACTTAAATCGATTAAACGAAGCTTTTCTCTGCGATGAATACCCATCTCTAGGGACAATAGATATTGCAGTAGATGTCCGTTTAAAAGGTGTTAATGCTCAAATAAGCGTAAAAGGGAAAACAATTTATTCAAATTTCATTCAAATTTCCCACATTAAAATCGAAGATACAACAAGCAATATTGGCACTAAGCGAATGAGTAAAATTGTAGACTATCTACAAGAATTGTTTCTGCAAGAAGAATTCCTTGTAGAACATGAGATTGAAGATGGTTATCTTTATGGCAAACATAATTTCACTGAATATCCGGTTAGTGGACGAGATGAAGGAGTTTTTATCGAAAAAATTTCTTCATCTGAATTGGAAATAATTGTGGAAGATACCATAATCCCTAACAGTTTCGGAGAAAAGAATGAATTGAATAGGGCAATTTTCTATTCAAAAAATCATTTGTACGTATGCACAGACGACAAATATGAAAAGGAAAGGGAAAACAAGTTTAAAGTGGATTTCAAAGGAGCTCTTTCTTCCACTTACGGCATCCGTTATGCATTAGATGAAAATTTAAATTTATTTGAGCGCCATACTGTAAATGACCCCAACAACATTCGTCTCTTTATATCATATGAGTATTCCACTGAAGCTGAAAATGTAAGAACAAAGTATATCCTTCAGGAAAATTATTCTGGTTATCATGCGGGTTACACATTAAGAGAAATGATTGAAAAAATAAAGTCAGCAAATAATGTTGTTCCTAAAGAATGGGAAAGTACATCAGATAGTTTTTCTTATCCGCTTAAAATTGATAATGCTATTATTTACTCTCCTAGAGTGTATGGAGAAATGATTCCAGAATTCCCTCAGAACTCATGGGTTAGAATTTCTTCTGACGATAACAGAAATCCGTATAAATCTAATGAAGGAAAGTTCGGAAAGGTCGAATCTCAAGAAGGATCTAGGTTAAAGATTTCTCTTGAAGATGAATATCCGAATGAACTTGTGACAATCGATTATCGCTATGTCGAATTTGCCGATAATCCGTTCAACAAGATTGATGAAGATCCACTTGTAGCCTTCAAAACGATTAAATCCAATGGTGAAATTCTAAAAGGATTTGGTCGATTAGTCGAAGCATCGCCAAACGTATCAAAAATCAAATTAATTGGTGACCCAGATGAAACATTAAAGTACCTTAGACATGAGTTTCAGGTTTATGTCGACAGTCTAAATAAATTTAAGGCTGATTTTAAAGAGGTCATTGGAGAAGAATTAGATTATGTAATCGTGAAGAACGAGAACATCGACACTTCACTCATCAATGAACTTTTTGAAAGGTTCATCTCAGAACCAGGATATAAAAATCACACTCAATATCAAGCTATACGAAATGTAGTTCGTTTAAGTAAAGTAAGTGAAAGTAATAGCCATTACTTTTCGACCTTGCTTTACTACTTAGTCGCTGTCGGAAAGATTACTTTTGATAGACTCATTCAAGCTTTCACTCATCGCGTTCTCCATGATAGTGATCGAGTTTATTATCAAGAACGAGTCGATTTTGACGAAGATGAGATTGAGAAATGGATTGTACTAATGTCTTAGAAATTAAATTTCAGGAGACGGATCATATTTATGATTCGTCTTTTTCTATGCTGTTTAATTAAGGTGTTTTTATTATTTATAGGTAATATAAAAATGTAGGATACTGAAAGGCAGGTTTCCAAAATGAGCAAAAACTTTGAAGAGCTAAATGGAGCAACAAATTTCCCTAATACAGTTACCGTTTATGATGTTGCTGAAATCCTAGGCATATCTCCTAAAGAAGTGCGTGAACAATGCAAGAATGGAACTTTAATCGCCACTGAAACCCTTCCTGATAGTGGTAGATGGAGAATTCAAACTGAACAATTAAAAGACAAAGGAAAGTGGACTGAATTCCTAGAAAAAAGAGGTAGAATAAAAGAGCAATCTTTAAGGGTAGCCGAATTTATGGTTAATGAAATTAAATCTATTAACGAGAACTAAACCTGAGCCAAAATCGCACTAAAAAAGGTCAAAGACTAATTTGCCGCTAACCTTTTTTATCTTTCATCTAATCTCCCTTTCGCTGAAGAGACACACCACATAAAGTTAAGAGATAAGTCATTTACACTAGAAGGGTTTTTCGTAAATTCCCGCTAATTGACTAATCGGAGGTGCAGCCATGCATTTAGTTTATTTTATCGGTTTGTTGACAGTGACAAACATCGCATTCCATCTCATTTTCTCAATACAATCCAAGATGACCGAACCGATCAGTTTAGAATCTGTCTGGTTTCACGTTAGACTCATGCCTGTGTACGCTGTGTTAAACATACTGACTGGAATCGGTTACCTTTATGGAAAACAGTTTTTTGGTACGCTTACATTATCAATTGCGTCTTCTAATTTCATCAAGTTCGCTACGTTACTATTAGTTACGTTTATCGTATTACAAGAAATTCCAACCCTGAAAACCTATATCGGACTTAGCTTAATCCTTATTGGGATTGTAATTGCGAAATAAATAAGGTATCAACCAGTTAAAATATATGTAGAGAAACATCCGTGGCAAACTCTAACTGGGAGAAAATATGAGATACTACAGAAAGTGCTTAGAGTGGCAATTCCTAAGTGCATGTAGATGGAGTGAAGTATTCGAAAACATGTTTTGAAAACAATTATTTAGTTGGAGGTATTTTCAAATGAATGCTATAGAAACAGAATTAATCTGTCACAAATACAAAGACAACAGTATCAACAAATGGGTAAGGATATATAAAAATACTAAGAAGAATCGAGTGAAGAACAAGCAATTCTCAAAGATACTTCCGGCAGCAATTAAAGAAAGAAAAATTATAAAATGCGATAGCATTGTCCTGCTCGACATTCCAATTTATACCGAACTTAAAGAAATAGAGAAACTCGTAAACCAAACCCGCAAGGATACTAAATAACGAAGACATTTATATAAAAACGCCGTTATACAACAAAAAAAAGAGCGCCGAACGAATTGGCGCCTTTCTTTATATATGCTTATATTTTTAACTTTAGAAACTGCTACACTTAACCGCCCATAGCAAAATATTAGTTAGTCATTTTCTCCTTCGTTGCCTTTATCACTCGATGGAACACTACGAAAGGCTTCTAGTTGCTCATGTAACTTTTCTAGCTCCTTTGATACAAAGCCAATATCTTTATAGGTTCTTTCGAATGGATTATTTATTTTCTCGAATAGTTCATTCAACTCTTTAGGAAACATATCCGTATTAAAATCCAATGGCAAACGAGGGATCAAGTCGCCAGCATGGGCACAATCAAAACCAAAATACCATAAGTCACTTTCCATTCCATAAATTGTAGACCCTTGGTACGTTATTCCTCCGTGACAATGCAGCCCTAGTATATTCTTGCTCTTTTTATACGCTAAATGCGTGGAGGGTACTCCAATATATGCATTTAAGTGACCCATTTCTCCATGCCTCAAAATAATGAAGTGATATTCCCCAACTTTCAAACTGGTAAAGTCAGGTTCCTTCTCCCATTCCTCTTCAATTTCATTTCTCAATCTATTCATTCAAATCACACCTTCAACTATACCTTTGTTTCTCCATTATACATGACGTCATATTTATAGTGAAATCAACTGATAATCCCAATTTCTTAATACAAACACCAAACATAATCAAAAAAAGGTTGCGTCAAATTTGGGAGTAATTATAATTTATGAGATTTACAAAAGTAGGAGGGTGATTTATGGAAAATAAACTTATTACACATAAAGTATTGCCTATGTTTTTCATGACCTTGGTTGTCAGTCTTATAGGGATGATTATTGGTAAGATGTATGTTCCTCCCGCAGCTGCAACAGGAGTAGGAATAATAGTGTTAGTCATTCTAATAGTTATGGCATTTATGAAAGGGAAAAGGGGTACGTTCGGCTTTAATATTTCGAAGTCAGGATTATTTATTTTAACGTTCCTATTAGGTCTTAGTATCTATCCCGTCATAGCGCATTACATGTCTACTGTAGGTGCAGAAATTGTTCTTGTAGCCTTTGGTATTACCGTAGCTGTATTCGGTAGCTTATTTTTATATGCTTATCACACGAAGAGGGATTTCAGGTTCCTGGGCGGTATTCTATTTGTAGCATTGATCGCACTTATTTTAGTTAGTTTAGTTGGATTGTTTATTCAATCAGAAGCACTTCATCTTGTCTTGGCTTGGGTCGGGGTAGTGATTTTCTCAGGGTATGTATTGTACGATGTTTCTTTGATGAAAAAACAACTTGTAGACGAGAAAGATGTACCTGCAGCAGTATTTAATTTGTATCTTGATTTTATTAATCTGTTTTTAGACATCTTGCGTATCGTAGCTAGCTTTTTTAGCAATGATTAGATTAACAGAGGGGTATTCATACCCTTCTTTTTTTATGGACGAGTAAGGGTGCCGGACTACCGAAACTTTCTAGTTTGGACCTATATATCAGTATGGATAGAGAGGATATTGATTCACCTTTCCATCGCTTACTCTGTATTGTAAGAACGAATGTCGCTAATCAAAACATTGATCCTTGCTTATTATTTTTTCGCGGTTATTTATATCATAGACCTCTTCAAATCTCTCAACATCCCACAATGGATTCATCGGAGCCTTCCATTTAACAGGATCATTGATCTTATACGTATTAAACCCCTCATGCCAGGTGATAATTTTCATCTCTTTCAATTTAGTAAGCTCACCTTTAATCTTAGATTTTCCTACACCGCACAATTCAAAATCTTTTAATTGAGGAATAATAGCTTCTTCCTTGTCCATTGAGCAGGATAAGGCATGAATCATTGAAATAAGCGCTTTTTGTCTCTTGGTAAGGTTTCTCCTGAAAACCTCTACTTGTATATCATCCAGTTGCGAATTACGTATATCCATCTCCTCACTCCTTTATTCCAATTATAACCATTTTACTTATTGCTATCCATTTCACCCATCTTTGAGCAAGCACCCTTTTTACTTTGTGTATTTAATTTGTAGTAATACAAAGAAGATAGACTTCTAGTATAACAGTTGTATCTTGAGATATTTGTTATGGAGTCTATATATCTTTTTTTAATTCGACGAACCACCCGAACAAATTTAGTGGAAAAGAGTACCTTTCTTTCCCCTTATTTCAGATTTCGGAATATAATTTTGAAAATGAAAAAGGAGTGGTATAGTCTTGCTCTCAAAAACAACAATTCACTACAAAGGAATCGACCTACCCTTGTCATGGCTTGATTCATTGACTGTCAAAGATTTAAAGGAGGTAGCAGCCTACAAAAATCTCACTAACCTTAGTAACATGAGTCGCTTGGAGCTGATCGACTATATTATTACTGGGAAAAGAACACAGATTACAGATGACCCATTTCTATCAAAATCACAAGTTGAAAAAGCGTATGGAGTATTAGCCTTGATCGATAAAGGATATAAGGTGGATTTTGAGAAGTCCCTATCACTTAGCGGGAAAAGCATTACCATGAGAGTGAAATGGTCAGGGTTCGATCCCAAAGGCAAACGTTTTGAAAAATCAACTATGATTTTCAGCGTCAAAAACACAGGTGATAATGCCAACAAGAAATTCGTAGAGACCTATAAGGCATTTCTAAAAAAGGTTCAGTCCCTAGCAGAAGAATCAGTTGCATAAGTGCATTTCTATTTCTATATCAATTACAAAATACAGTGGTGCTGGATTTTTTCAAAAGTATATGGAATATAGGAGGTTTCGAAGCCTCGAAATACGATAGTTAGAGGGGATGAACTACGTGAATAACGAGAAGGTCATAGATATGTTGGAGATTGCCTTTAAAGAAATGGAAAGCAAGATAGAACGTTTAAAAAAGAATCAAAAGACGTATGTGATTAGTAACGGTGATAGTATTGATATTGAAGAAGGTCATGGTGAATTACAGATAAAAATAGACTTTTTGGAAGAAAGAATGTTCGAACTAGATGAACTTATAGATAAATTAAAGAAGAATGCTGAATAATCAATATTTTAGATAAATGTTGTCTTTAATCATAATAATTTAGCTATGTTATACTTTAAAAATATTTTTTGTTGAGGAGTGTTTTAAGTGGAATTTTATTTAGTTGGAGAACCTAATTTTAATGCCGTAGAAGATAGAAAGGTAAACAGTGATAATGATTTTAGTGGGGTCAATAAATTCGAATTATGGTATAGGGGAATTGAACTTAAAAACATAAACCCAAAATACAAAGGTACTTCAGACATCAAAAAAGCTTTAAAAATTTGTAAAAATTATCACGAAGGTAATCCTTTATTCCCTGACGGAACACGTCCGTTCGGGTTGGTGGTGGAAAAGGATAGGAAGTATTTTATTTACACATCTAATACCGGTGTCAATGCTCACAGAATTAGAGAAAAAACTCAAAATTAAAATAAAAAAATTGGAGTGATCACTATGAAAGCAACATGCCCTAAAAATAATGAACACAAGGAATTCATCACATCTGCCCACGTAATGCAGGACTGGAAGGTTGATGAAAATGGCTTTTGGATCTCAACTATAGACGAAAGTGTCCAAACAACATTCTCCCCTAATAAAGACAACATCTGGAATTGCGCAACTTGCGGTGCAGAGGCAGTAGTAGAGTGATAGATGAATATCAATAAGACTATACAATATGAGGCGAGGGGAAGTACATGAAGATATTCGAGGCTTGCGAGTTAGCTCTTAAACATTTACAAAAACCAGCAACAGTAGATGAGTTATATCGATGTATAAAAGAGAATCATTGGTATGACTTTAAAAGCAATCAACCCAGAGAAGCAATTCATTATCACCTAAATAAGAGAACGCCTGATAATGATCGCGAAGATAAGGACATAACACTGTTTGTAAGGGAAAATGACAAATACAGGTTGTATATCCCTGGGATAGATGACGGTACAAATAGTAACGCGAAAGAGTCTGCTAAACTCATATGTGGAAGTGAAGCGGTAGAAGCACTTGAGAAAGAAGGAATATCAGTGATTTTCGAAAGTGAATTAGATAAGTTGAGGTTCATAGCTGCTAACAAGCGAAAGCATCTATGATGAGAAAGACAATATAGTGTCACAAAAGCCAATACCTATTAGGTCTTGGCTTTTTTTGTATCACCAACTAAGGTGGACAACCACAAGGAAAATATTTTGAATGCACCCATTTTCACAAATTTTCCATTGATTAGTGATACTATAGAACTACTACTAAATATAGTTTCGAAAGGGAGTTTTCATAGTGTTAAGAACGTTAGCCGCAATACTGCTTTGTGTGTTTATTGGAGCTTGTTCATTCAATGGAAAAACGGCTTCCGAAGCGAGCTCTAATCAAAATTCTGAAAGCACTGAATCTATCAAGGAAAAAGATGAGGCGAAGATAGAACGGGTTGTATCTGACAGAACTGACGAATTTGGCATAGCTCTGTTGAAAGCGCTTTTTGACGGGACAGATATCGAGTTTGCCTCAAAAGAGATGGGAAGTACAAAAGACTCACAATCCGCATTAGAAGATGGAGCTATTGATGTCATGACCGGTGTGTCTGACGACTTAGAAGATGCTGAAGAGAAGACCATTAGTATGACTTATTCATATTACTACGATGCCGATAATGATGACTATTGGGTCTTTACAGTAAAAAGCGAGAATGAAAATGTGTTAAAAATACTCAATACAAAATTACTCGAAGCTAGAGAAAGTGGCACATACCAGAAGGTATATGACCAGTTCTTTGAAGATGACACTCACTCTGTATTAATCGACCATGACAAAGATAAAGATTCAGAGAGTGCGTCCGAAAAGAAAGATGAGAAGTCCGCAGAAGAATCTAAGAAAGAAGCCAAACAAACCTCCACTAATAAAGAATCTGAATCAACCAAATCCCCTACAGAATCTAATCCTGAAAGCATTAATCCAGACGGAGTAAAAGTGGTAAATGGTCAATTTTCAGTTGCAGGAATCACACTAGGAACATCATTACAGCAAGTGAAGAATAAACTTGGAAAGCCTACTTACGATGGTCCCGATACAGGAGAAATGCAATCGTACGACCACGTAACAGAGTATGGTCCACTATTTATCGGATACAATAGAGATATTGTGACTGGGATGACGTTCGATGTGAAATACAACGTCAGAACGACTAGCTGGTTCAAGCAGCTACCTAATTCAACAACCGAAGGTGACGGAAACTATTTCTATTTAGAAGGAACTAATAACTATTTCAAAGTTGAACCATTTGATAACCCTTATTATGCTTATATTGCTTATGCAGGTCCCGAGTTCGAAAGTGAAAAAGAACGTAAGGAAAGAGAGAAAAACAAACTGACTCCTGACGAAGCGATCCAGGCGGTTATAGACCGTGAAAACTTAGATGAATATCCTCAAGTAATTGTAGAGCACGACCATGATGAAGATGAACGTTATGTCATACATGTATATGAAATCGTGGGAGAAGGAACGGAAGAATCCCATACGGCTACCTGGGGATGGTACTATGTTGACCCTTACTCCGGTAATATCACTAGCATGTTTGATTAACAGCTCACGAAAAATAAATGTGAGAAATAAATAATGATTGATAAAGAACTCATTCCATAGCGGGAGAGTTCTTTTCTTTTTGAGCACATGTATTAAAAAAGAGAGTTTCCATCACTTCCGGTTAAATTCGATATGAAGGGTGGGACGATTATTGTTTATTTATCTTGCAATGTTTATCTTTTTAGTTAGTTTTATATTTTTTGTGAAAATGGTCAAGAGTACAAAGGTGAGAAGAAAAGAGAGCTCACCTAATAAGAAAAACCTTCCTAACTTTATGCTCCCTATGATCACAATGCTAATAGGTTACATCATATTTATTATCGACCTTGTTGTATTCACACCTACAACAGCATTTAATGCTCTTATGTTTCAGTTTTATCTCTTTTTCTTTGCAGCACCAATCGTAATGATGGGTATAATGTTTTACCTTCTGATTTATTTGTCTTGGAAGGAGAAAGTAGAAGAAGAGGAAGAGGAAGAGGATGAAGTGTAATCGAAAGACAACTACCTTACATGGTTAGCATATCTTTGCTAGGTATATCTCCTGAGAGTATAATGGATAACAGGAAATAATTTCTACTAAAATCCATAGTTTATAGGAAGCAGGGGATCTACTTGGTCTATCTTATTATCGGTGTGACTGGAATACTCATTTCAATGATAGAATTCAGGTCAGCTAACAAAGAGAAGGGAAGAAAACAGAAAGCCCTACATCATGGAGCTTCTGCATTATTGGCGTTTTCAATCCTAGTGGTACTTTTTTCAGCCTTCGTTCTAACAGGGGTAATTGACCCGAAAAATACTGAAACTTGGATGCCATTCTAAATAAACAAAACCTGACTTCAAAGTGAAGTCAGGTTTTTGTTAGAAAGTCGCACAAAAGAGTTATGAGTTTTGCTTGATGTTAAAATGAAATTATTAAGTGCAACTTATTGTTTTAAAGTATTCCCGAAAAGGATAATACAAAACGTCTGCATACGTCAAACTCTTTAAAGAAAGAGAAATAGAAAATTCAGCTCAACGTTAGTTAGTCAGTAGTTTTTTCATTTTGCAATTTGCGAATTTCGAATAGAGCCTTAACCGCTACCGAGATGACAATAAGCGCAGTTAATATCATGTTTGTATTTTCAGGAACAAAAGGAAACCAACTAATAACCGATACGATTGTAATAATCACCCCGCCCCAAAATAATGCCTTCCCTATAGACCTTGAAGTAGGGGAAGTGCGCAAATTAAGCCTGTTAACTAACAAATATTGAACACTTCCTAGCATCATGTACATTATTCCAATGCCAATAGATTGCAAATTGATCATCCTTTATATATTGTTTTAATTTTATTTCTAACTAAACCCTAAACACTAAATTAATCTATTAAGATTATAACATCTTACTTAAGCAAACCTTGAATTTTCACATTTTGTGAAACAGCATGCCAGTAATACAAGAGTACACTGATATGTTTTCTAATATTAAGGAGAAGAGACTAACTAAATAAAGAGTTAGGTAGAGGTCATGTACATAAACAGGGGGGATCAAATGGCACAAGACAAAGGTACAAGAACTTTTTATGAAGAGAATGCGGAGTCCTTTGCGACACTTAATAACAATAATGAACAGATGAAGAAATACCATAAATGGATGGAGAAATATTTAGGTAGCGGGACCATTTATGACTTGGGTTGTGGAACCGGAAGGGATACTTCTGCACTTAAAGAGTTGGGATTTAACACAATTGGATTTGATTATTCAAAAGCTATGTTAAAAGTTGCTCAAAGAGAGTATCCAGAATGTACTTTTAGGGAACTTGACCTTTTAGGCAACGGTATAAAGGAACTCAAACAACCAGACGGCATATGGGCTTGTGCTTCCTTACTTCATTTTCATTATACGCAATTTATAACGATCGTTAACAAGATATATGACCTGTTAAAATCTAACGGCTACTTTTATATATCGATGAAATTAAAACCCAATACTCATAGCAAAATTGTCGGAGACCGCTTCTTTCAATATTACTCAAAGGAAGACCTTATCACTACCTTGAAGGAAGTAGGTTTTCTTACGGTAGAAAAAGATATTTCGAAAGGCAGGAATGACGATTTTATCAGTTTGTTGCTAAGGAAATGAGTCTCTGTTGGTAATAGAACAAAAGTTAGAAGGAACTCCATTACTGACTCTGATAAAAATCACTTTTCTTTTCTACAATCCGCGCCATAATGTACTATACTTTTTAAAATCACATAAGGGAGATGTTTTTATGAATTTTATTAATGGCACAATCTACGATATGAATTATCTTTTTTTGAAAAAGGTAGAAGACAAAATCGACAATGACTACCTAGACGTAGTATTGCGAAACTTTCTAGAATCACTTTCAATTGCAATCGAACACGATGAGAAAGATTCAATTAAGTTATTAAAAAAATTGGCTTCAACCGAATTATCAGAAGGAAATTATAAAGGGGAGTATACTGAAAGTGAGTTTTTAGAAATGTTAAGAAAAGCAATAAAAGATATTTTTGGAGAGCACGATGACAATGTGTTCGACTTATATGCACAATTATATAATGAAGTCTCTTCTGAAGAGAAAATGGCACAATAAAAAAGATAAAACGGCAAATATTTGCCGTTTTTTTAGTCTTTATATGCATCTATGCAGCAAAGATTTTCAAAGCTTTTTCGTACCGTTTCATTAAGGATAGTCTTAGTGTTGCGAACCTAGATAGGTTATGTTGCAAATCAACGATTTTCACCCTCATCGCAACCCCTTCTTCTTCTCTCAACCGCCTAATATAATCAAAATATGTCTCATTATCTTTTCTGGTGATAGAGACTATTTCAGAAAAAGTATGTTCTTTCCCATACAATGCTAACACTGCATAGAGGTCACTTTCCTGTACATCCGTATCTTCCAATATGTCATGGAATAGAGCGACAACCCATTCATCACTTAAGACATCGAATTTAGATGCCACAGCTAGTGGATGAGTCGGATCCTCATAGTACATTTTTGCATAATCGATAAATACCTGACTAAACATTTATACTCTCCCTCTTTCTATAGTCATACTGCCACCAAGACTACTACGGAAATATGTAGATCCTTCATTAACCGCTCAAATCCCAAAGAGCAGAACGATCAGTTTTACCTCATTATCAAATATCATTCCCACATCATTATACACTTTACGCCGATAGATATTTAATAAAAAACATATAATTTAATAGTATATTTTGTCTGAAACCAAAAATAAAGGTTTATTTAAGTGTATTTTATATGTTTTAATGAAATTACTAATAAATCGGTTACGTATTAAGAGAATCCTTGAATTCTTCAAGCGCATACAAATAGATTAATGCACAATCCAACCTGACTATTTTTACTACAGTAAATGAGGTGTCGAATTGGAAATCGGACAACGATTATCAAAACCATTCAAGAAAGCAAAATACCTAAGTGAAGAGAACTATCAACGGTACACGGTTATTGTTCATTACCTTTACCAACAACACGCGTATTATTTTTCCCCACCTTCATTACCAGACGAGATTTACAGTCATATTAAAGATAATGATAAACAAAACCTTTTTGGTGATTATACGAGAAGTGAGCTTGATCGCGATTTAAACGCCTTAGAAGATTGGGGGAATGTAATCGCACATGCTGACCACGGACGGGTACAACGTATACAAGACTACAATAGAAGCAGATTAAGGTATCAATGTTCACCTGATACTGTTGAAATAGAGCGGATGTTAGAGAGTCTTAATGACCATATGCACCAGATGAAAGCATCTTTAGATTCGGGTATGGTCAGTTCTCTAACTGGACTGATCTTAACACTACAAGATTACAAAGCTGGTAAACCTTTAACAAAAAATGAAAGAACGGAGCTCAACCAATTATGGGTCGATATCGTAGAGAAGTTTGATAACCTTCGAAAAGAATCATCTGATTACTTAGGTATCATCCAAAGTAAAAATATCGAAGAAGCTATGCAGAACAAAAACATCAGAGCTTTTAGACTGAAATTTACCGAATACCTTACGGATTTCATAATAGCCCTTCAAGAAAAAACTCATGTAATTGAATATGCATTAAAAGATATTCAAGATCGTGGAGTATTAGGGTTAGCCATCGATGAAATCATACTTCTTCAAAAAGAAAAGCCTAATTTGGAAGATGATTGGGATGAGCAAGAAATAAGAAAGATCTACCACAGGCAATGGGAAGGTATCAAGCGTTGGTTCGTATATGACCAATTTGGAGAACGATTTGTAAGTTATCTGATGAAGCAGACGAACGAAACTATAAGTAAGTTCACTAAGTTCTTGCAACAATTAAGCGAACGGGAAAGACAAATCAAGAGTAGGAAGCATGAATTCCTTCATATGGCTAAACTCTTCGAACAAGAAGAGAATGTGGACATTTGTTTTAAAAACTTTGGCGCCTTAACAAATATCGAAAAACCAAGATATATACTATCCAATCGTAATATGGAAGTTTACGGCGACCAATCATTAATAGAACAAAATGGTACCGAAATAAAACCCTTACTCAGCTCAAGAACGGAACGAGTACGTAAAAAGAAACAAAATGCGGTAATCGAGTCAACTCAAGAAGACAAAGAAGCTTTAGAACTGTATCAGAAGCAAAAGCAGTATGAAGAGCAACAAATCGATTTATTTACTTCTAAAGGTACTGTTGTAATTGCTGACTTAGAAGAAGTAGAGCCATTTATAAGAAGCGCTATCTTAAAATGGATAAGTGGCAGCGTAGATAAAAAGGGGAACAGAGGAAAGACCGAAACCGGTATAAAATATTGGATTGAAAAAAGAAGTGAGGAATGGTATCCATTACGCTCAATCGATGGAGACCTTACGATGCCTGACTATATTATTCATTTTGAGGTGTAACCCATGAATGCTCTTTTAGATAAACAATTGGAAATAAACCTATCAGAAGACGGAATAGGGGTAGAGAAAACTTCCAAAAAGACCATCTCACCAGAAGTGCAGCACTGTCTCAAGGAACTTTTTGAACGCTTTTGGATCTTAAAAATAGACGATGAAGAGTTGTATTATAAAATCCACGATAATGAAGTGGAACTGAAAAACTTCTTAAGAGACACATTCCGCTATCGTTTGATTTTAACGTATGACATGGCGAAGTTGGAAAAAACCCCAGTCCAAACTTTTAAATGGATGGGGGACAAACGCCCCAAGGGGAATCCTGTTTTTAAGAAGCAACGAGACTTTACTTTTCTATTTTGCTTTTTAGCGTTTTTAGAAGGCAAATCTAATGAACAACAGTTCTCGTTGCAAGACATATGTGAGTCAATCCAAGCCTATTATCCTTCAGATGAAACAATTATTTGGAAGGAAGGTTCGGGATATCAGAATCGATTGTCACTAATAAGGATTTTAAAATATGCAGTCAGCATGAGACTCGTATTTATCGTAGACCAACACATAGAAGATTTCGCAGGAGACGGAAGCCATGATGTCCTGTTTGAAAAGACCCCATACGTACCTTATTTCATGCGTCATTTTAAAACTGATATTACGATGTGGGATTCTCTTAAGGATTTCGAGGACTACTTGGAGTATGAAAATAATCAAGAGATCGAACGGAAGCACCGCTATTATAGAAGATTATTTCTACAACCTGTCGTTTACCACAATGAAATCCCTGAAGATGAAAAAGAATACATAAAAAAATTCTATAACGCGATCGAAAACAATATAAATCGGTTCACAGATTACGATTACGAAAGGTACAAAAATAACTCTATGATGATTAAATCATCATACTCTCCTGGAGATATTTATTACCCATCCGATTCGATGATTTCAAATCTCGTTTTATTGACAGCAAACTATATTTTCGAGCGCCCCCTGAAATATAGAAGAAACCTACATAATCAGGTTCAGATGTCTTATGGAGAATTGGATAAAATCATGACCGAATTAAAGCAGACTCATGCACCACAATGGACCAAGACGTTCAATTCAACAAGCACTGCGGAATTAAATCGCATGGTAGTGGAATATTTGGTCGATTGGAACTTTGCGCAAATACAAGACGCACACACTTTTACGATAAAAGAGGGAGCTTTCCGCATGGTCGGTGATTATTTCAATACCTACCCTACGAAGGAGGAAACAAGATGAAGCATGAACAAAAAGATCGTTGGATGATGTATCGAGCAAAACTATTTAATTTCTGGTATTACCCTGACCAAACGTTCTACTTTCAAAATGGGTGCGGTGTATTAAGAGGACACAATGGGAGCGGTAAGTCTGTCACAACTCAAAGTTTGATTACCGTTTTACTCGATGGTGATACTCGTAGCCACAAGCTTGATCCATTCGGAGGACGCGAGAGAAAGATGATGGATACTGTGCTAGGAGAGGAAGAGCTCACAGGGATTCAAGAACGGATCGGATACTTAACGTTAGAATTCAAAAAAGAGAATAGTGAGATCTTTAAAACAATAGGCATGGGGATCGAGGCATCTAGGAGCCGTTCTACCACAAAAAATTGGTATTTCATTATCGATGGCATGCGTTTTGGAGACGACTCTTCCCAGTTAAAACTCTATAAGGAAGAAGTTATGGACGGGGATGTTCGAAAAATACCTCTAACCGAAAAGGATTTCCGAAAACTTGTGGAGCCAAAAAAATATGGGAAGGTCTTTAACAACCGAGATGATTATGCGGATAACGTCAATCGTCACCTATTTGGATTTGATTCCATCCAAAGCTACAAAGGCTTAATTGACCTCTTGCTACAAACCAGAAGCCCTAAGCTAAGTGACCAAAAACGACCAGATGGAGTAGTAGAAGTATTAAATGACTCATTACCTCAATTAACAAATGATGAGCTAAGACCACTTACATCTTCAATTGAATCCATCGACCGTATCGAAAAGGACTTAAAAAGGTCAGAAGCGGACCTTACTACCCTTAAAAAGTTAAATAAAACTTACGGTGACTATAATGAGATGATATTAGTCGAGAAAGCAACAGAATACGTGCTTGCTTCAAAGAACTACGAGAAGCTTAAAACCAGCATTAAATCGACTCAAAAAGAGATCGATAGACAGATGAAACGTATACACGAAATTGATGACGAGAAGAAGAAGCTAAATAACCAGCTCGAAGCGAATAAAGAAGAAATACGCTCATTAGGCGTAGAAGATATCGAAGAAATTGAAAAAAGAAAGCAAGATTCAGAGCTTGAACTTTCAAAACTAAGTCAAGCTTTAGAAAAGCTTGAAAATAAAAAGCTGGAAGCTGACCGATCCCTTTCGGAAATCAAAAGAGAAAAAGAAAAATATGAAATTGAACTTTCCGACTTAGAGAATAACTATTCATCTTATGTTAATGAGATTGAAGAAATCGGAAACGACCTTCATTTTGAAAAACACGAAAGATACTTTAACCATTTTCACGGTAGTATGAATGAAAGTCAGTATTCGTTCGGACAATGGGTCTCAGAATCTAGAGGTTATGAACAGTTCTTGCAGCGTACCAAAAAACAGTTGGAACAACGCGACTTGCTCGAATCCGTTTTGAAAAGTATCAGCAATCAACAAGGCGACTTACAAATGAACATCGACCAAGCACAATTAGAAATCCTCAGTATTGAAAGAAGAATTGATGAGGAAGTAAATAACCTAGTAGAATCAGTGCAGTTATGGTTATTAAACTGTAAAGAAATGCACATTGATGAACAGGTGAATCAAAACCTGGTTTATCAAATTCAGGAACTCTATAATTCAATATCTGAAGCTTCTTATAAAAGCCAAATCGACGGTAGTCACTCTAAAAGTAAAGAGCACAAGCTTGAACGTAATATCCAATTAAGACATGAAGCTAAAGTAATTGAACAAGAATGTAGTTCCCTTAAAAAAGATATTAAGGAATGGACAGATACTAAAGAAATAGAACCTGATTTTGTTTCTTGGAAACGAGAAGGGTGGAATAGACTGTCTGAAGAAGGCGTCTCTTATCTACCTTTCTATGAAGCATTTGAGTTCTTACCAACTGTTTCAGAAGAAGAACGCAGGAAGATTCAAAATGCCTTATCAGAATCTGGTTTATTATCGAGTGTCATAGTCGAGCCGAAGTTTGTGAGCAAATCGAAGGAACATACGACAGTTGTAGACTACCACCCTTCTAAAAGAAACAATCTTACCAGTGTTCTTAAATCAAGCGACAACGATCCGAACCACCATTCGATCCTTGAAGGCATCTCGATTGAACGAGACAAAGAAGGTTACATACTTACTGATGGGCAATTCAGAAGCGGCTTTGTGGAAGGTCGATCATCGTCAATGGAAAAAGTGATGTTCATCGGAAAAGCGAGTAGAGAATCATATCGTAAGATGAAGATTAGTGAACTTGAAGAGTCTTATAACGCTAAGGTTCTTGAATTGGATAACATCACTAAAATGATTAACGAAAATAAGCTAGAAATCGCTACTTTAGAGGAAGAATATCGTTCATTCCCAACATTCAAGTCTCTAGAAGAACTCCATAGAGAGAAAGAGAATGTTGTTTCTCGTATAAAAGATATCTATGAACCTCAACGAGAGAAATTAGATATGGAATTCCATACTAAATTAGAAGAGAAACAGAGCATTACCACTCAAATCAAAAAGGAAATAGATTTTACTGAGCTTGATTTGACCGTTCACGCTTTTGATGAGGAGATGGAGTGCTTAAGTGGTTACTTGCAGTGTCTACAAGATATCGAGAAGACTTTCATCGAGATAAATGGCGCAAAACAGAATGTAGGTCATTTTCACGAGAGATTCTCTTACATCGAAGAACACCTAGATGAATATGCACTTTCAATTGGTAGCACAAAAGCAAGCATCGATGCAACGAAACGCAAGATAAGCAGCTACCAAGAAAGATTAAAAGATATGGGATCTGATGAGATACGTGAACGTATTCAACATCTCACAAAAGAAATAAATGAGACTGTACCTAACCAATTATCTTCATTACAAAAAGAGTCAATTGAACTCGAAGTTTCTACAAGTAACAAGAAAGAAGAAAACGAGCACAACAAAGAGGTTTATATTCCATTTAAACGTCATCTGCATGACGTTTGGGAGAAAGCCTTCAACGAACACTATAAACTTGGATATTTTGTAGTAGATGGTAGGGACGACACACTCCTTTCTATCGCAAAAGAAATCTTAGAATCGAAGGGCGACATCCTTGATAAAAAGAGAGATAACGTTGAAAAGGTAAAAGATCGCCTTCACCGCACATTTAACAAGTTGAACGTGGAGCTCACTAATTATGAATTAGAATACGAAACAAAGCAATCTGACAATACGTCTGAATATGTGACGGAAGACGATGAGGAGAACAGCGTCTTAAATTATGTTAGCGGAAAGACATCTCGAATTGAGATTACGTTGAACATAGAAGGTAAGCGTGTGCCACCAAGCTATGCTGTAAATCACCTGCAAGAGAAGATCGATAACATGAGAATAGATGCTAATGAGAAAGACCGAGATCTATACGAGAGAATCTTAATAAACACCCTTGGCGACAATCTTAAACGTAAGATTGAATACGTTCAAAGTTGGGAAAAAGAAATGAATCGTTTCATGGAACATGAGAACTTGATCAAATTCCGTCTCAAATGGGTTCCGAGAGAAAAAGACGAGGAAGAGGAGTTAGATACTCGCGACCTCGTAGAGGCTCTAAAAAAAGATAGTCAGTGGGTAGATCTCTCTGAAATCAGCAAACACTTTAAGTCTAAGATTAATCAGGCTAAAAAAATCCACAATGCATCTCAAGGCGAAAATAATTATAATCTCCAGGTTATCATGAAGGATGTACTTGATTATCGTAAGTGGTTCGACTTCCATATTTACTTCACCAAAAAAGGCGACAAAGAACATCGTCTCACCCGTAAGACTTATGGAAAGTTAAGTGGAGGGCAAAGAGTTCTAGCAATGATCACTCCTGTTCTAGCAGCTCTTTACGCTAAGTATTCAGAGGCTAACGACGAATGTCCTAGACTATTCACTTTAGATGAGGCTTTTTCCAGAGTAGACGATGATAATATAAATGTTATGTTCGCTTATATCCGAAAGCTAAACTTTAACTACATTCTCAATTCACAGTCTCTATGGGGTTGCTTTGAATCGGTGCCATCTCTTAATATTTATGAGCTGATTAGACCTGAGAACAGACCTAAGGTCCTTGTTCAATCGTATTACTGGAATGGAAAACGAAAAGAGAGGCAGGAAACGATTGAAGTCAAAGAGGAGGTCGAGGCGTGACAAACCCAGTTGACCAAATCGTTTCTGTTTTCAAGAGAGATAAGGGGTTCGAACGCCTTTTCTCTCTATTTATTGAAAAGTATCGGACCTATGAGAGAGTAGAAAAAGGAATTTCTGTTACCCTTAACAACCCAACACCAATTGAAAAACGTTCTATATCAGGATTGGTGGGGAGAGACTTAACACGTAACAGAAGCATTACGATTTCAGCTTCTAAATTTGAAAAGGCATTAGCCAATACGAAGTTTGGCAAGAATATGCCTCTCATTACACTTCAACAAATATTAGAAATCTATAATGGGGAGAAACTAACCAGTAAACGAGAAGAGCACCTATCACAGTTAACAGAGCGTGATAGTTACTTCAAGGAATGGTATACATACTCTCATTCAGAAGTTTTTCGTGAACTGGTTACGTGGATCCAAAGTGATGCTAAAGGAACAAATAGATTTCTTCAATTGTATAAACAAGACAAAGATTCGTTATCGTCTCTGTTAAGCTTCCTTGAGAAAGTATGCTTGAAACTCCCTTTAAACGAGTACGTATACCTTCCGATATTTTCAGCCGACATCACGAAAGACCCACACACTTTTGACCTAGATAGGGAAGAAGGTAAGATGTTAATTTATACTCTTCAAGTATTAAAACATATCCAAAATGAAGAGCCCTTTATTCAAGACCCTAATGCTGAAAAGATCACTGAATTGCTTTATGAGTTCAAAATTCTAAGAGACGACCTTCAGAATTATGTTACAGTCTTCAATGCTGTCGGATACAACCAAAACGGAAAAGAAAACCTGTTATTAAAAGGTGGAAGAGAAGAAAAGTCCACCTACCATCTCCCTTTGAGAGAGGTTATGAAATTAGAAACTATAACATCCGCTTCCAATAGCAATAATTTGTTTATGATAGAAAACTCATCTGTTTCTTCGAAAGTCATTAATGAGTGCATAAAAGCGGATGTGGAAGCAACCATACTCTCAGGTAATGGGCAACTTAAACTAGCTACATTAAGGTTTTTAGATCGTTTTGTTAAGAGTGGAGGAACCATCTATTATGCAGGAGATTTCGATCCAGAAGGAATCCTAATTGCTGATAGGTTAATGAAACGTTATAAAGGCAAAGTGAAACTATGGAGATACGGAAGAGAAGAGTATCTAACCTCATTATCTAATAAGATCATTCCCTCACGTAGATTAAAACAGTTAAGCGGACTTAAGAAGGACTCTTTACTTTCTGAAATCAGAGATGAGATGTTACAAGTAAAGAAGTCTGGGTACCAGGAAAACATAATTACAAAGTTGACTAGTGATCTTTGTAATGGAAAATATGCTGGCGATATTTCTTCCGCTTCATAAATTAAAGAACAAAAAGGAGGTCACTAAATACGTGGACCTCCTTTTAAAAAAGATTATTCTCTTTTAATCCAATCTTCCTTTTTGGTGAATTCTAATCGGTTACCAGAGATATAATATATGCTGTGGTGCTCGTCAGACTTTCTTAACTCTTCACTGTTTCGAAAACCAACCCCTAAAACATAAAACTCATTTAAATATGCATCATATTGAAAGACTAAACGCATTTGCGGTTTTACTTTAGGAGGAGGAGGCTCTCTTAGAAATAACTTATATTCACTCCACCCAACGAGGTTATGAATAAGTTGCCAGCTTGGTGGAATTATTTTGTATTTGGCACTTTCAATAGCAGACTCGAATGAATCAATGAAACGATCAAAATCCTCATCCGAATCCAACTCTTCTTTTATGACTGGAAGGTCCTCTTCTAAAATACCTCTATGCCAATACTCCGAAACCATTATTGCTTCCTCACGTTCTTCATTCTGTTTCGGAATTCTTCTTTAGTCATTTTTTCAGAGGACTCCGTAGGTCGTTCCCAATTGCTCAAGTCTTTGGGACTCATCTCATATAATTCTTTCCGGTCTTCATCAATGCGGTCTCGGAAGGTAGGATCTATCTCAAGATATTTTGATTCATCATCTTCATCTTCTCCGATGAATTGTTCGATTGGAATTTTATAACCTTTGTTAACGCTTTTTCCTGGACTAGAACTTTCTTCGAATTTAATCTTACCTTCTTTAATCCACTTGTAGACAGTCTGAATACTTACATCAAAACGCTCAGCTACCTCTTTGACACTAAAATACCCTGCATCATTATCGTTTTTTATTACGCCTGAAAAAAGTGAAGTGATATTACCTTCGTCTATATCTTTGATTGCATATCCAGGAGCGACCAAACCGATAGAATGTAAACCGACAGAATGCGTATTCTGAAGCTTTCGAGCCGTCTTAACCAGTTCCGCTATATCTGGGTTTTCAGTCTCAGAAACATCAACACTCGCTAAATCCCTTATCAATTTTTCTTTTCTTTCATCTACAAAACTCATTATCCTCACCTCCTTCTCCATTATACCATGTTTTAAACCTTTTCTACTTTTTATATATTCTAAACCAGTCTGTGATTTATATTCAATACTATAAATAATATATCGTTTTTTTATCTCAGGTAAACACGGGGTGGTATAATCTTCCAAAATAGCAAAGGAGTTATACTATGACACCATACCAACCTGACTTTCCAATTCTAAATTTTGACGAGACTGGTCGATTTGTAATTGAGGATTATAAACCACCGAAAGGGTACAAGCAGTCAATGACGGTATACCATTCGTTAGAAGATGCAGAGAATGAACTAAAGAACTTAAAACTACAAGATCGGTATTCCTACCATACTGTCACCAGCTGCCTTGGTACTGTTTGGATGGACGACGATACGTATCGAATTGTTTACAAAGTAACTGTTTCAAATTCCTAACCAATACTAAGGAGAGATTATGATGCAAAAATACAGTGTAGGACAAGAATTATTTTATTCCACAGGACAAGACCATCTAATAAAAGTTAAGATAGAGAGTGTTCAGAAAATTTTTAAAGAATCACTTAGCAACGGAGATTTCGACGAAGATGGTTTGATGACCATGGAGGAATCTATACCAAATATCCAGTTAAACCATGAATTTGATGGAGAGATACTAAGAGTTCATCATCCTAAAATGGAGTCAGATGATTTTACCTTTGAAGAGCGGATCATGACTTCTAAATTCTACGGATACGGTTACTCTGTTAGGATTTTGGACAACCCCAAGCATGATTATTTAATTCTTGCTATGGACGATTCCCTTACCCTTACTAAGAACAACAAATAAAATAGCGGAGTTGATTAGCCTATGCAAATCATGGTTTGCAAGAAATGTAAGAGAGATATTCTATACAATTATCACTTTCATTGTTTCGAGTGCATATGTGGCAAAACATACAACGGCGTAGGAGACGAACTTCAACCGAGAGAAGATTGGGAAGATGAATATAACGAAGACTAATCCTAACAACCAATTAACGAAAAAGGGGATGTAAAGATGAACAAGGAAAAGCAACTAGCAGAAGATGTTGAAGAATTTTTTAACGAAGAGGATCCATCTGTCGGAATCTACGCTACTGGAAAGATCGATGCAGAAGTTGTAGAAGAGTTTAAAGAAGCATTTGATGGAGTAACAGTAGTTTCTTATGACAAAAATGAATTGGAATTTGATATCGAGCAGAGCAGATATAAGGTAGCATTAAGCACCTCATATTCTCGTTGGATGATGTACAAGGTGATTGTTTAATATTCTTTGAAGTTAAGCTACAAAACGACTAAACATGAGGTGATTATACATGAAAGAAATTTACGCAGTAGTAAAAGTGAATAAGAAAACGATTAAATCTCAGTGGTTCGTAAAAGCAGATGAAGAATTAAAGGATGTAACACTAGAAGTGTTTTCGAGCGTTTATTCCTATAACAATAAATACCTTACACAGAATGTTTGTCATATCCCATATGTCTATAAGGATGGTTTCATTATTTACGCTTACGGATGTGGATTAACACATTATTTAAATGACCGTAATGTAAAGGAAGTATTAGAGGATATGGATATTAGCAACATAAGAGTCTTCACCAATAAAGAGTTTAAGGAATTGATGGTTGCCTAGCAAAAATAACACGATATAGATAAAGAGGGGTTCCAAAATGCCAATTAAACCAGTAGAAGTAACTGAAGTAGAGCTTGCATGGGGGAGAACAAAAGGTTTATTGCCAGATAGCAAAGATATACCAGAGGAGTTCTACAGCAATTCAAATGAATGGAAAAGGATCGTTTCAATTTGGTTTTTTGATGGTCTACCAAGAGAGGCTCAAGTAAAAGGGAAAGAGGGAGTAGATATTTCGAGAGCTGCAAGACACATAACAGCAATCTTGAAATCCTTTGAACCAAAACATGAGCACAAGATGGCAGGTTGCGCCTATCTTCTAAGTGAATTTTTTGAGGAATTTAATATTTGAACCTGAAAAACATTTGTAAAATAGATAATAAATTTAATTTAGAACTTGCCTTGCAAGTTCTTTTTTCATGGTTTGTGAAGAACACATCAACCTATTATAATAAGGGCACATTTTCTATCCGGAGGACTTTAAGTATGTATAAATACTATTTAGACCACAAAAATCGATGGCTTGGAACGTGTCTTTATTGTTTGAGAAAAGGCTCAATCAATAATTTGCGAAGACTCCCCTTTGACAAACTAAATAGAGAGTATTGCCCGCGATGTTATTATGAAGTTTTAGAGCATGACATGAAGGAACGGCAAATGTATGAAGAAATGAAAAGGAGGAGGACGAGTATAGAGAATAATTAAAACCTTTTCCACACTAAACTTCCTTTTGAGCTAAAATATTGGTGAATTAAAAAGAACTAATTTCAATATCGTTTTAATAACTAATAGGGAGGATGGTTTAGTTGCAAACAACAAAGGAACAAACTCTGGAACACTTAGAGAATATTAAAACTGCTGAAGAACTATCAAGCGATTTCATTTGCTTAGGAAACATCCAGGAGGTTTATCCCAACTTGCCCAATTCAGTTTTAGAATGCTATAGGACTTGGATTTGGGAGTCCAAATCTTCCGCTTTACGGATCGCTACATCCGATCATGGGAACAGCTACTTATCGTATATCTGTGAAGGTATTCCTGAAGTTCTTATCGAGAATTTACCAGCAGAATAAGATTTATTTATAATATTGTTCATTTAATAAGAGAAGGTGAACGTTTAGAAGCTGCTACAACTATAAGTTGTAAGCGGCTTTTTTTCGGGAGAGCCAATATATTTATTTAAAAACTCTTAACGTAAAGACGTATGGTTTGTTGTCCATAGAACCAATCGTTATAATGGATATTATTACCTAACGAAAACCTAGGGAGGGGTTACATGGACTCAGTGAAAATAAGGAGCGTATTATTTACTAAACCAGAAAGAGTCGATACCGCATATCACTCGGAATTTTGGTATAAGGGGTTTTCTTACGAAGTTTCTGCGGTCTATATTTTCCGGAACAAGAATAAAGAAGTGCTATACGTAGGATATACTGAAAACTTAAAAAAACGGATCGAACAGCATTTTAGCAGTTCAAAATTTAAAGATGAAATTCAGTATATTGACTATGTGGAACGAGGCAGAATGTCCCAAAAAGACCTACACGAACTGGAAAAAATCTTGTGGTTCTTCCTTAAACCTGAGTATAGTAAAAAGAAGATTTTTCCTAGACAGTTGTATCAAATGGAGCGGATAGAGAAATAGGCAGGGGAACTCCAACTTATCGGAACTTGCATAGCAAGCTCCTTTTTTAGTTATCATAATTTGTGGTGCACATTTACAAACCCTATAATAACGTTTTTTTATCAAATTCGGAGGATTTTAATGAAGTATCGTTTAGACCATAAGAACAGATGGCTTGGTACTTGCTTGTACTGCGTAAGAACTGGTTCGGTGAAAAAATTAAGAAGACTTCCTTACGACAAGTTGGATAGGGAATATTGCCCTAGATGCTACTATGAAGTCCTCGAAAGTTATATCGAGCTCAGTAGATTGTATGAAGATAATAAATAGTGTTAGGTTAAGATAGGTTGTAGTATAACTACTGAAACACAACTTTAAAAACCTCTCTATATCAATGTTAATGGAAGCTAAAAACAACGAGAATAACGTTTTAAATTTACTAGCGGGTTAGAAACTTGTTCGAAAAAATTGTGAAATATTGGGAGTGTGTGTCGAAAACGCATTTTTTGTCCAAACTCTGTGCTATTCTAAAAAGAGGACGGCAATTTAAAGCTAAAGGATGGTGCATTGGTTTGAAGTTCAATCGCTATTACCTTATGTATGCTACTAGAAGCAATAAAAATGCCAGCTTCCTCAAAATACATTTCTACGATACCAAGCTGAAGAAAATTACAGCATTCGGCGTATTCAGTAGCTATGACGGTCTTGTTCTTGACCATGAATCTTTCTTAGAACTCCCTTCAGAGATCAGAAAGATACTAATCAACTATAAGCACAGAATCGACAATCATGATTTCGACTTAACAACCTGGGACGTACAAGAACAGAACGTCCAAGATGAAGATGCTCTTCTAGAAACACGATTAGCACATCTTGAGAAGAGGATATCAGAACAAACTCTCTGGATAAGGAGACTACTTTACCAAACTAACAGCAAACGAATATCCGGCGGTGAGTTTGTTTACAACAAAAAAGACCAACCATCATAAGTAATCCATTATAAAACAACAATAACAGCCCTATTTAAATAGTAGGGCTGTTATTGTTTATTGTTGCCTGTTACTTACCAAAGGGTAGTATTGTGAAAATTCCCATTTATTTATATTTTGGAAATGGATTGGAAATGACTGCTACCAACACCTAACTCTGATATACTCATAATAGTTATTTAAAGGGGGAAAAGGGAATATGAAAAAATTCACTTATGCAGCATTGATTTTAATGCTTACATTTCTAGCAGCATGCTCATCAAACGATGAAGCAAGCAAAGAGTCTAATAGCAACACATCTGATGCAAACTCAGCAGATACTGAGAAAAAATCAGATGAAGGTAGCATGAAAGTTGATAAAGGACTACTTAGTGTAGAAATCACAATACCTGCTTCAATGTTTGAAGGAGAAGACATTGAACAAACGATTGCTGATGCAAAAGAACAAGGAGTCAAAGAGGTCATTGAAAATGAGGACGGCTCCCTCACATACAAAATGTCTAAGTCAGTTCATAAAGACATGATGAAAGAAATTGGCACGAGCATTGATCAAGCAATTGAAGAAACAAAAAATAGTGGGGATTTCCCTTCCGTGAAAGACATAACTCATAACGATTCTTATTCAGAATTTACTATGATTGTTGATAAAGAAAAGTATGAGAATAGCATGGATGGCTTCGCTACCATTACTCTCGGCATGACAGGTATGATCTATCAGATTTATGATGGAGCCGATGAAGATAAGCAAAGTGTAACAATATATATGGAAGATGAAGCTACTGGAGAAGTATTCGACGAAGCTGTTTATCCTGATGATATGGAAAAAACGGAAGAGAATTAATCTTCTTTTTAAAACACCAAGTCCAAAAAGGGCTTGGTGTTTTTTCTTTCTAGTGCCAATTTCTAAGAGGAATTAAGAAAAATATTGAACTATTGATAGGTTTTTCACCGAACCAGAGCTATACTTCTTTGGTTTAAGGTGGTGAAAAATACTTGATATCCTATTTGATGGCTCAATTGTCTGCACTAATGGGTTCAGCCGAAAGCATCAGTACAAAATCCGTTTTAAAAAGTTTTCATACATATGAGCATATTTACTATAAAAATATCATTTTGTTCTTCTTCTCAATATTCTTTGGGATAGTTAATTGGCACATAGGTATCTATGGCGCACTTTTTGTCTTATACTCAACAGTAATCGTATTCTTAAACGAAAACTTTAGAAGTAAGGCTATGCAAAAGCTAGAACTAAATACCTTTTCTCTACTTATTAGTTCCTCAATATTTTTTATTTACATAATCGAGCTTTTGATAGGTAGAGAAGAATTATTAGCGAAAAACATCTTCGGGTTACTTCTTTTTGTAGGTGCCTTTTATTTGTTTTTAGATGTAAAAATCAACGACTTCCTAAAGATCAATAAACAGTCATTACTATTCATTGTCGGATTAATTACTATCGCATCAATAGACAGACCTATAGCAAAAACTGTTTTTGATAACGAATTAGTAAGTCCAGAAACCGCTATTATGCTAAGAATCTTTCTATTAATATTTGTGTTTTACTATTTTGGTAAGAAGAATGGGATGAAGTTCAAAGGGAATACTAAGGAAGGGATGCTAGCGCACACTAAAATTGGCTTTCTGAAGTATTCCAGGGAAATACTTTATACATATGCCCTGATCTTTGGATCGGTCTTAATTGTATCTCTAGCGATGAATACCGCCTTATTTCTAACTTTTATTCTTTCAGGATTTTATTTTAAGGAAAGTAAGTGGACTTGGAAAAAGGGCATAGCAATAGTCATAGCTGTAGTCTCGATAATGATTATATCCCTACCATGACATGATTAAGAATACCGGCAGTACCAGCACTTTTATCTAAAGCGGTTCACAAATCTGGGAAAACAAAAACCTTACATCAAATGAATGTAAGGTTTTACTATACATATAACTATTCATGACAGATTAATAACTTAAACTATCAAAGTAATATAATCCGTCCTCTTCGATGAAATTCATTTTTGAGTATTGTTCATTGCCTTCAGTATCCTTCCATTCCACCATAACCTGGTTTTCGCGAAGACCATCAGAAAACTCAATGTCTTTAAACTTTAAGTGTATAAATCCTCGTTCTTCAGCGATCTTCAGAAGGTGGTCTGTTGGATAAGACAATTCCTCAGATCGATTCACTCCGTCTAAGAGCTCCACATCTTCATTGATAAGCCCTCTTATAACAGTTTCAGCAGCTTCAAAGGGTGTTTCGTTCTTAACGCCTCCACATCCAGCTAATAAAACTAATAAACCGATTAGGATAAATAAAGATTTTTTTCTCATAAAGCCCCCCTTACAGTTTTGTTCATTGATGAGCTCTAAAAAACCTCTATATAATCGGGGAGACCATTCCAAACAAATAGAGCATGAGATAGAACACCATGCTCATGAACTACCGCAAGATAATGGGTCATTATCTTGCGGTTGTTGAGTTATCACCTTTATGAGAAAGAGAAGTTTTTGCATGTATTTGCTGTTTTAATTAGAAAAAATAGCATCTATTAGTTCAGATTCTTGCATATAATCAAGTTTATTACCATTAACCTTTATGGAGCTCATTTCAAAAGTTTCTTCTAATATAACGAAATCTACTTGTATTTCGTATGAGTCACGTATCCCTTTAAATCTCACCACATCATAAGGTGAGTTATCATTTACGTTGATCCATTCCTCATCTTCAAAAGCATTACCAAAAGCTTCTCCTATTGTTATTGTGGGATAGGCTTGATATGCACCACCCTCGACCATATAAATATTATCCACTTCATCATTAAAGGGTTTTAATTCTATCAACACAACAACAACCAGTAACACACCTAAAATACCAGATACCCAACTAAACCATATTTTATCTCTATTTATTTTTGCTATCCCGTTGTCATCCTTGTTATCCTCACCATGATATTTATTAGTTATATCATTTGTTTGGTTATTCGCAGATTCCCCTAATAGTTTTCCGCAATTAGAGCAATGCTTAGAATCTAAATGATTTTCATCACCACAATTTGTACAAAACATTAATTCACCCCATTTATTTAAAAATACAACCTCTATAGTAGTTTGAACTCTTAAAACATTACATCGGAATAGGGAAAAGATACAAAGATAATATTGCGTATATAACGAATATTCCTAGAGCTGTAAGAATCCCTACCCAACTAGCACCTCCATTCACTTGTAGTAACCTAAGTCTATGGTTTTTGTCTACTCCTTCTAGGTTGGACGTCTTAATGAACTTTTCAATATGCAATTTGTAAATCCAATTCCCTAAAATTCCGAGCGATAGAATTGTTGCAAGATTAAGAAAAAATGTTATAGCGTCTACCTTTACACCATCAAAGTTATAGTAAATTATATATTGTAAAAAGTCGGCGAATAGAAAAATTGCACATAATAAAATTACATTCATATACATTTTCCTATACCCTAACCAAAATATAGAAAATAAGAAAGGTGCCCAATTCCACGAAAGAATATTAGAATTTGAAATTTTAGACCAAGATTCTTTGTAGAAGGAATATTTATTACCTGTCGCAACAATTAAAAGTTGCTCATATTCATCTTCTGAATCTCGGCTAGTATTTTTCTTTTTCATTCTATCTTCTTTATTACTGTCTTCAGGAACTGACATTTCTTTGCATTGGGCACAAAGATCATTTTCCGATTCAAGTTTATCCCCGCAATTCGAACACATCTTGTTTAACACCTCCAGTATCTATTTAATTAAAATTTGTATTTATCAAATACTAACCAGGACTACCACTTTGTCAATAAACATGAATAATTGACTATTGGCGAGCTCAAATAGACATTTTGAGTCGTCTAGTTTATATGTAACTTTCTTTAAATGGACGACTCTTATATACAAAAATATTTATGGTTTTTTAACTTAACTTTAAAATTTATCTTACAATTCATTTAAGAATAAAATCTATTAATGGAGTGATCAAAATGGAAGAGTACATCAATGAACCGTCGTACAAAGTAATTAAAGTCAACAAACCCTGTCTATCGGAAAAAGTGAAGGAAGAATTGAACATCATGTTTGAAAAACAATTAGACAGTATCTTGGAAGAACAGAGCAAATTAGGAGCCAAAACGATACCTAATCCTACCATTGAAGAGAGGAATGACAGCGAAGCAACAAAAGTAAACAAATCTGAGTCCAGCAATGGTGTTAAAGAATTCCCTGATTACTCTTTCCATGAACTTGACGATACAAACTTACATCAAGCAAATGAATGGATGGAAAGTGGAAACTTAGTAGGGTTTGTGAGCGTAGAACACGATGAAATTATCGCATATTCACACCGAGACCACGCAGACTTCATAACAACGTCTCTAAACCTCCCTGCTGTAAAAGACCTGGGGAAAAACTTACCCGAACAAAATAGAAAAGCATTTTTGTATAACAAGTAAAAATAAAAAACTAGGAGGATCTACTATGCCAGAATGTACACAATGCACAAAGAAAATGAGTGAAGGCTATTGTATTGATGGAGGAGAAACTTACTACTGCTCCGATAAATGTCTTGAAAAAAACATGACTAGAAATGAATACCTAAAGAAGTTCCATGCAGGTGATGAAACGTATTGGACAGAGTGGGAAGATGTTGTTTACATCTGCAATAGTTGTGATGAGATGCAGGAGGATACAAACACATGCGAGCAATGTGGTGGCAGCATGAGGACAGTTTCAGCTGACGAAGTAGCATAAAAAACTGCAGAATGATTTTCATGTTTTTTGCAATTGAACAAATAAAAATGAAGCCAGGAGGAACTAACATGAGATACCAACGTACTATCAAAATTCCTAAAGAGGAAGCCAAATTCTTACAAGATATTTTAGACCGTGAAGAAGCTGTGAAAGAGGTCAAATCCATCTATACTTTCGAAAGATATACAGCGAAGTTCGATAATGACATCGAGGTTGACGTTAAAGTGTGCAACGGAAACTCTCCCTACGTTGATGTTGTTATGTTTCAGAATGGTCATGAGGTAGATGTCGAAGAACCAAGTGATTCTCTCTTAGGTGAAAGCTCCTTTGAATACGAGGGAAATGAATATATCGTGACAGTAGAAGAAAATAATTGAGTCTCGTACTTCGAGGCTCTTTTTTTGTTTTTTTTATCGTTTCACTTGACCACCAAAAGAAAACAAACGCTTTTAATACCCATAGGGGTATGTTAGTATTATTCCTGTGAATAGTTCTGAAATTTCTTTTATTTCTATTTGGGTGTTGCTTAGGAGATATTGAGAACTATATGGAACACGTTAAAAAAGGAGCAGATAAAAATGAATAATAGTAAATGGGGAAGTATCGAAATAAGAGGTTGGGAAATAAAAAGAGTTTCATCAGCAGGGGACTATAAGTTAACAGACCCAAGGGGAGTAGAATACTTTAGTACATTTATAAGAAATACAGAACGAATCCTCATCCAAAAAAAGGGTACAACTCGTTTTGTAAGATTTCCTAAGTATATACTCGATCCGCTTCTTTCTGAAATCCAAAAAGCTACAAAGAAAACAGATTTAGAAATTGTAAATAAACCAAAATGATAAAGTGCAAGTCACAAATAGATATAAAAAAGCAGAAGTGAATATACCTTCTGCTTACAAATCTTATTGTCTTTTTATTTTATTGTTAGAACTTATTAATACATCCAATGATTAGTCCCTGATTAGATCGTTACGATGATTATAATGCTTGTTAAAATGATATTTCTGCCCATCAGTTAGACTGTCATAAACCTTCTGACTGATCGCTATCCCTTTTTTAGCCATTCTAGAGACCACTTCATAATACTCATTGTCTATACTAGCTTTCATGTAAGCGAAGTCTCTTTTACCTAATTCTTGCTCCGCTTCATTCATATATGCATCCCTGGTCAACAATATTATCCTCTCCGTTCTTAAACATGAGTGATAGACGGGTTCATTTACCAATCACCATCGATCGTCCCATCACTATTTAAATTCCAATCTAAATTAACCAATTGGTCTTTAAGGTCCCAATCATAAAATTCAGTTGAACGTAATTGGAAACTAGTTAAAGCGTGTCCATATAACTTTTCTTCTTTGAGAGATTTTTCGAAATCGCTATAACTAGCAAAATCTTTTAGATTTGAAACTCTAACAAACTGAGCTTCTTTATTAAACAAGATGAATAAACGATTTACCAATCTATTAGTTTCAGGGTTGTTCTTGTCGTAATCCAGAACCCCGTACTTTTTGAAGAACTTTTTTTCTTTTTCTTGTTTTTCAAGCTCCTTAGCTTTTGCTAGCTCCTTTTGATCATTCTTGATTCCGATATTGAGCTGAACAATCATTTCTTGTAACTCTTTTACTTTCTTTTCCTTATATGAGATAGATTTTTCAATTTGCGTTTTTGACATGTTGGAACCTCCATAATGTTCAATTTCTTATCTTGTTATCTGTCATGATTAACCCAATTTGTGCTTTAGGTAGTTGTCCATCAAGTGCTTTTTAGCAACATTCATAGCCTCTTCCTTTGAGACCGTTTTAAAGATTTCTTTATAATAGTAAACTTCTTTTCCTTTGTTCGATTCGTTAGTGAAAACAACGTCACTTACATACCAAAAATCATAGTGGCGTTTAATGTAACACTCGTTTTGATAGCCTGATTTTCTAAAGAGATTATCGCTAAATTTAACGTTATAACCATACAGGTCACCTAATTCTCTATTTGAAGGCAGCTTCATGTAATCACTAAATCTAAATTCAATTCTAACCCTATGTTCTGGTACCCAAATTAATTCTTCTGGTTTCACATCCGCTTCACAATCGGGATCAGGGTCGTTTTCAATATGATAAACTCTGCCATCTTCATAAAAGTCTAATCTTACTTCTTCGTTTGAATTTTTATCAAATCCGAAAATGGAACGAACTCCTTCATCTTCTAATTCTGCATCCTTCACGAAGCTAGGCATATAAGAGCGAATGTTGAATGTAATGGGGTTGATCATAATCATTCTCCTTTTTGTGTTTTGTTTCAATCCTTTTGGTTACCTATAGCGTTTGATAGCAACTCTCTTCAAAAGAGGTAAAGAGCTTAAATGCTGGGGAATTCACCGATCACTTCATGAGCAATCCAAATACCGATAGCATTTTCATATTCCGTAGCGTTCTGCTTCTTTAAACACTCGTCTAGAGTAAGATCGCTTTCATCTTTTGCTTGAATGATGTCGTAATGGCAGTTATCGCTGAAATCAAATCCATAAATCTCCTTAAAGTTTTTATTGATATCTTCTGGCACCACACTGGTACATTCACAACCAGTATTTTCTGCTTTTCCTACACAACGTAACCCAACCATATACATTTTCAGTTCCATTTCGCATTCTCCAATCTCGCTTAATCCGTACATAGTACGAACTAGCATAATAATTTGTTCTTAAATACATGGTAATACGAATTTAATTGGTTGGTGAAAAAGGTTACGAGAAAGGTATTCTTATCCCTTCCTTTACACGGAAATAATTTATAGAATGTGTAAGACCATTCAAGGGAGGAGCGAGTTAGAATGACCATTAAAGAGTTACAGCAAAGATCAAAACACATACAAGGGAAGAGGATAGGGGCACTTTCCAGAATGAATTCTTATTCAGCCTTCCAATTAATCCTTTTTACCACTCTTGCCACCATATATATGGGCATATATCTATATGACGAGAATAGAGAACACCCAGAGGCTTATTTAACAGGTAGCATCTTGATAATGATAGCCATTACTATTAATATTTTGATTGCATCAATGAATCGTCGAAAGCAAACGAAAAGAATCATTAAGTTGTTATTAGTCAGTAATGGCGAAAAAGACCATAACGCTGAAATAAAGCATGATTATGTTGAGGATGGGATCCATTATAAATTAACCTATGATAGCAACGTGGAAGCTGAGTGGAAATTTAGTTATCACGATAGCGACTGGGAAATAAAAGAAGGGTCAAATAATTCAAAAGAGCACCGGTACTTACAGCAGCAAGCTTCACCTTACATAAAGAAATATCACGAACAGTGGTATGATAAAGCAGACAAAACAATGAACAGCGGGGAAGATTAATCTTCTGCGACGATAGAGATCATATATTTAATACGAACTAGATATCGTATAACAAAGAGCACTGGTTCCTTGTGGTACCAGTGCTCTTTCTACTGAATGTTGCATATTTTCACTCTAACTATTTTTCTGTTGATCTGATTATTCTTTAGTAGTATCTTTTTTGAACTTTTCTTCCCAGTCCGTCTGAACAACGCTATCTAGCATATGGTAAACCTGATCGTCAGCTGCATTATCCCTTAGCGTAGTAAGGACGAACATAAGGTCATGGTATCCAATCTTATGTTCTTTTTCGTTAATCAAGTTCATAGCAAGCTCCATGGACATTGTAGCATGACCTTCTTCATCTTCATCTTCAGAAAAGAAATCCTCTAATAGCAATTCGATAACTGCATCTTTCTCTTCAGCAGCCCTTAGATTTCTTGATGTGCCAGAGCTTATTAATTCTTCACCCTTATAAATATCATAATTCCATCTGTTTAATCCGTGTTTTTCCCTATCCAGCTCAATATCAACATGAAAATCTTCTCCGTATTGGTAAGAATTCACCATTACTCCTCCTAGACCCAAATCACATGAGTATCAGTATTGTTAAGAGAGTAAATTGTCTCTTAATCCTAATAATATCAAAAAATTCCTAACTATACTAAAATCTGCTAACCAAAGATAAAAAAGAGCTTATTCCCAAAAGCTCTTCAGTAGTAAAAACTAAATTTCTTTATTTGGTCCTACTTGTTGCAAATTGATAGAACTAACCTCTTCCTACGTACCTGTTTTCCTTTCAAGACGAACAGTAGGAGGGTGAGCTAGGAGGATTAAATACTATTTCCTATAAGCAAAAATAAAAGGCATTGCTGAGTTGTTAATATCTCAGTAATGCCTTTGTTATCTACTATTTATCTTTTCCTTTATTTTTGTTTTCATCAACAATCAAACCAATAACGTCCCCAGCATCATAAAAACCTAGTTTGTTAGCTATATGGTGCAAATCTTCCAGTTGTGTCAATGTTTCCTCATCACTTTGAGCACATTGTTTTATTTTTTCTACTTCTGTTTTCCACGTAGTCATTAAACCCTCCGGATGTCTGTCGTACTTCCATACAATATTCGTTCTTTAGATATGTACTTCCATGACCGTAATAAGCAATAAAGATCATTATTCTATAGGTGAATACACCTTTTCTGACATTCCCGCCTAGGATACTAGCGAAACATAGATGTGAAAAATAATCCTAATTTATCCCTACGAATTAAAAACTTGTAAAAAAAATCTGGACGAATGAAACAGATCGTCCAGAGGAAGGGGGCTATATACATATATTATACCACATTTACTTCCAAGGCAGGAAGTATTTACACTTAAATGATATGAGATAATAGTAGGATTGGACCTTCCACTAAACCCTCTCAATACCTGATTGTAGAAAAACAATTTACAGACTAGAGATAATGAACCTTTGACTGAGTAATATAGATCATCAAAAGCAAATCCAGAGTTTTTCCAGAATCTTCTCCTCCTAATTCATAAATATTCATATCAATACCACCAGGAATATGGTAAATTATAGTTAGCAATCTCTTAACATAATACATATTCTGCTTAAAAGAATTGCTCTTAATTTTTCCAAGGGGGAGTATTTAAGGTGAGAAAATTATCACTTATATGTTTTGCGATCGGTTTAAGTGTCGTACTGGCAGCTTGCAGTGGCAACGATTATGCTGGAGAAACTAAATCGAACGATTCTTCGTCTTCATCTTCGAATGAAGCAGCTGGAAATGGCGAAGAAAAGAATGATGAAAAAGAAGAGAAGGAAGAGGCTGGAACTCCTAAACTAGAACTTGAAACTTCTACTGGTGGCGCATGGAAAGACTCCATTGACAACGTGTGGGTCCATTCTTCTGCTGTTTATGTCAATAATGGGGAAATACCTGTAAATATAGGCGAGACTCAGATGACATTCAAAGGTAGCGACGATAGTGTACTAGGGACAGAGCCTGCTATTTATTCCGTTCCTGAAATTGTACAACCTGGAGAAAAAGCGTTTGTTACAACAACTACGCAACTAAGTGGTGTTACAGATCCATCTGTATATAAAGAAACAACCTATAACTTTGGATTTGATAAAGCAGAACAAAAAGATGGGAATTTGCTTGAAGTTTCCGGAGTAAAAGGGACTAAAGGCGACGAATTCATGCCTTACTCTGTAACAGGCATGGTAAAGAATACAACCGACCAACTTCAAGATGACATCCGTTTAGCTGCTGCACTATATGCAGAAGACGGAAGTTTGTTAGGAGTATTAAAAGGAAGCGTAAGTGCAGGTGTAAATCCTGACGGAGAAGCAGGGTTTGAACTTAATTACCCTGAAATCCCTATGGATGTTGTGGACCAAGTTGCTGAAATTGAAGTTAAAGCATTTGGTTGGACTTTCTAAGTCTGTCCAAAACTAGAGCAAGTAAAAAAAGGTATCAGATCCTAATCGATTTGATACCTTTTTTATATTGTTTTTTTGTGATATACAGGCGTTAAAAAGAAATGGTATCAACTATTAGTTGATACCCAAACATTTGACTTCTAAATTTCTCAACCTAAATTTTGATGCCTAATTTATATGCTAATTCTATTTCCTCAGTGTACAGACCATTGGCAGTCATTTCTCTAGGCTCAACATCCTCGTTTCGGTAAAGTCGAAGCTCCTCCAAGACACTTTTTATTACTCTAATATCTTTTTCATTGAATTCCATCATGACCACTCCTATATGTTAGTTTAGTTTCCTATTCCTATATTACATTGAAAATAAAAGAAGAGTGAAAACACGCTAAACAATTAGTTTACACCCCCAATTCTTCAAAAAACCTGCCTCGACCAGATTAATCAATATTTACATAGGCATGATTAAAAGATATAATTAGAACAAATGTTCTCAATAATGTTCCTTTCCATTCTCAATCAAGTTTGGAGGTGGTCCGTTTAGCGAATACAGATAACGTATAAAGTGGAAAATGACAGAATATATAATAACGTTGACGATTTGAATAAAGAACTTTTAAATCTTAAACAAAGCGTACATTTTCACGAGCAATGAACAAGTAGGATACATTCGTATATTTTTGAACCAGGAACCTTTTAATTTTTAAAGATATCAGTTGTTGGTGTGGAAGATGTTTGAAGTGATTACTAAATACAAGGAGAAAATAATGGAACGCGATAAAAAGGAGAAGATAAGAAAAGCCCTTATCGACCTCTACAAGAGCCACGCGGGGAAGCCATTCCCGAAGATTGAGCCACCTAAGGAAGACCCTATTAAAATAACTCCTCCACAATATAAAAAAAGAGGACGTCAGCAAAAGGGTAAGGGAGGGTGAAAATGAAACGGAAATACCAGTGGGTAGATGAGTATGCTAAAAGAACTGGTGAAGAAGCCATGAAGGATGCAGTCGAGAATGGCACATATATCGTGTATGAATCAGTCGATGGTAAGCTAGTAAAGGGGTATCCAGATGGGACCGTAATACCCTTGTACGAAAGCAATAATAAGGAAATAAATGATGGAGCGGACAACAGATCAACAGAATAACTTAAGTGAAAGCGTATTAACAAACGGATATTGGTATATGAGGAGGATGGATTTCAACTATGAACGAAAAGCAAATAGTTAATGAACTTCTTGATATACGTGATTATGTTTGTAGTAATGATGATATTAGCAGAATGGCTGCCATTGAGAAGCTAGAAATTATGATTGAGCTATTGACCAGCGATCGTGTCCACTTCATCGTAAAGAGATGGTATGAATGACAGAATAGATTAATAAAAAAGAGGTATCACACATTCTTAAAGTGATATCTCTTTTTTACTTGTTCTACTTTATAGAAAAAATTCCAATTGACCTGTAGAGTGCTTTTCCATCCTTTCTCTTTTCTTTTCGTAGTAAAGACCGCCATCACAGTGTTCATAAATGATTTTAGCTAATTTCGGTAGAGATTCTTTCCCGATAACCCATGTTCGATAATAGATAGTTCCAACATTAGAACAATATTCGCGAACTTCAGTTCGTAATTTCCATTTATAAAACACTTTTCGGAGCCCTTCAGCAAAATCTAATGAACCCGTAGTGATATTCATAGTGTAACCAGTTTTTTGGACCCAACCATCTCCGTCAATAACACCTCTAATAAAGCTAGGCACGAATTCTTCAGGAACATCTGGCATTTTTATAATGAGTGACTTCTTATGTGAGATACCCAACTTTTTAAGATCTTCTACCATTTTATTGGATGCAATAACTAAACCCTCTGTTCTGGTACTACTTTTTCCTGTGAAGGGGTGATTAGAATGTAATAATTTCCTTATTTTCTCTAGCATTGTAAGATCCTTCTGGACAATTGAAAAGATTGAACCAGCTTTTTCGATATTATCGACAATGTAACCATCTGAAACAATCATACCCAATACCCATGCCATTTCGTGAGACCAAACCTTAAAGTAGTCTTCATTAACGCTATATTTTCTAGGAAAACCAACACTATTCATTTTTATATTATGCTTATATAAAACATTTCTTACCGCTCTTGATGTTATTCCTGCTGCGATTGCAATAGTGCCTGAAGTTTCTCCAGCTAGATACCGTTTACAGATTTCTTCGTCTGTCATGGTCCGCCTCTTCAAATTGACACCCTCTCCACATTGGAATAATGTTACATATTTAATTATACACCAAACATAAGATGATAGGGAGCGGAATAAGGGGTTGCCGTTTATAAAACGACAACCCCTTTAAAGGATATAAATAATTAGTTTAGACTAATCCACATCTAATATGGTTGTAACTAGTTCAAACTCTGTTGATGGGTCATTCGTTTTCCATTCACCTAAACCTAAATAACCCAATGGATTACAAATGATATTCTTGCCTCGATAAACCACATTACCGTATCTTTTATGTGTGTGCCCAAAGACTAATGTCTTAATATTAGGGTACAGATCAACCAGTTCCCCAATACCTTCACCACCCATGTATGCATTAGAAAAATTCCAATCAGTATTGGAGGATGAAACCGTTAAAAAGTCAAAATACGGTACGAAATGAGTTAATAATATAACTTGTTTATCTTTGTGTTGATCAAGAATAGAGGTAACGCCATCTAGTTCTCTTTCTAAAAATGAAGGATCATCTAATGACCATCTAGCGTAAGAACCATCACGTATTTTCTTCTTCTTCTTAGCTTTGAATTGATAATTAGGTATAGTTTTTGGTCCGAAAGAATAATCATACCATCCCATAAACCCAATCAAAATAGTATTTTCTGTTAGTCTAACAGGCGAATTTATTAAACATGACGGATGTTTTAGCAACTCATTATATGCATCATCGCTACTTTGGTTTATATCTACCCAGATATCGTGATTACCAGTGATAAAAGAAACCGGAACCCCTGTTTCTTTTTCAATAAGGTCAACAACGTTCATCGTTGTTACAGCGCTACCTGATAAGTCACCCGCGAATGCAATACGATCCACGTTTTTAGTTTTAACAAATTTAATAAACTCTCTCACCATATCTCGATCGAGATCACTATTTAAGTCGAAGTGAGGATCCGAGCACACCATTACTTTCATACCGTTCCCCCATATTCAATTCTTGGAATTAAGTTGTATCCTATCCACTAATTCATCCATCTATCAATCAATAAGAGTTAAGCTTTCTCAATTAACACAAATCCATTCATCCTAATATCATCATAATAGAACCCGTTATATTCTTCCAATATATGCATGACCTCTGGTGCAATTTCTTCCTTTACTATACCAGTACCCATGACGTAGATATCTTGAGCCTTAGATTCGGCATTACTCAATTAACAATGACCTCCTGTATAAATAGCTATTTCTCGGTGTCTTGCACAGCAAGACTTTCACAATGATTACAGACAACATATTCTCTGTTGTTGATTCTAACTACTGCGCTTTTGATTTTGTCATCACAAAGTTCACACCACTCATCGTGTTTAGCCATTTTCACACCTCATATCGTTTTGCATGATTTTCTTATATGATGACCTTACTTAATTATAATTTTCTTCCCGATAAAGCTTGCTAGCAAAAGTACAAGACCTTTATTTGCAGGAGTGTATAAACCTTGAATGCCATGTCCGACCGTTTTTACATAACCATCTTCACTAAGGGTCAATTCCATGACAAACGTAGACATGTCCGTATTTATTTCATCGACATCCTGGTCATCTCCACCAAAAACTAAATCAGCTTCATCACGATCAATAAATTCTATCGTCTTCCCGCCACCCTCAAGCTCTTTAATGTTTGTCTCCAGAGCACCGAATACAGGCAAAGCACTTTTAATCATGATCTTGAAAGCCTCAAACTCAACTACTTTTTCCTCGAAAAAATCTTCTTTAACGGCTTCGAAAAACTCTGTTCTATTCATTCTAATCACCCTTCAGTTAAGTTACTTCATACAAAGTTATATAGAGTACGTTATCATCACTAATGTTTGGAAATGTTATGAATCTGTCTATTGTACTCACTAATCCTAAACAGCTCTTGATTACAGTTATTACAGCAAACAACAAAATCAACTTCATAACCGTTATTTAGTGGTTTTCCAGTTGTGTTAGCCATAACAATTTCTTTGTGTTCACATACCATACTTCCACGCACCTAATTTAGTATAGTCGGCACTCAAGGTGATATTAAAGCTAAGGACCATGTGGGACAGCCTTCATGATCCTTTACCTTCACCAATACGCCATTACATCCATTCGATTTCTTCGTTCTCACAAGTATCGCAGTATATCTTATTAAGAGAGAAATCGTAAGTAACGCTACCACCACAATCTTCACAATAATCCAATGAAAACCATGAACCACGTTTAACGTTGTGTGGTTTCTCTTCCATATACTCACCCTCTCTATCCATAAGACACAGTCAAACCTAATTCCATAGCAACAACTGACCACATTCTTCACAAGATCTAGGTTTATCCCAAGACCTCGAAATTGACTGCTCACAGTTAGGGCACCTGATGAATCTAGGTGAGTACCCCATGCTATGATAAACCACTATATCAATGACTGCTGTTGGCTCATTTTTATTCAATGCGTTACCTCCAAACGTTCAAGCATCACGTTTCGTAATACTATAAAACATTTGTTTTTTTATTTATTCAATTCATTGTTCTATTATAATATGAAAAAACAATTTAATTCAATGGAGGAAATATTATGTATAGACAATGGCGAACTCGATATAAAGAACATCAATATTCTCGGAATTTGGTAAAGCATTTCTTTAAGAAATTCACCAAAGAAACGACGTTCCTTACAGGCAGTGGGAAGATAAATAAAATTGTGGATGTAGATAAAAAGAACATCTACATTGAGACGGAGAAAAGCCACAAACCCTTTGCTATTCCTATGTCCAAAATCAAAAGTAGCGCTTCATATTTCTTTTATAGAAGAACAGTTATCCGAAAAGACCTTGAGCAAATCTACAAATTTAACTCAGCGTTATTAGGACTACTAGCGATTATCTTTGACGGGATGGCTAAAGTATTGAGTAATGAGAGAGGGAAACTTCGCTTAACTCTTAAAGGGTGTCAATTTTACTTCAGTGGGCTAGAAAAAGCTGCTAGTTATGATTGGAACGCGTTATACCGTAATAAGGTAAACACGATCCTCATGTCATATTTCTACTTGCGCGATATGGAGAACGGAAAGTGGAAAGAGCGAGTTCGTAACGCTGGTATGAGATTACTGGTAGATTGCGGATTCTTTACGGTTATGAACAAACAAGAAGAAATTTGGAATCTCTTAAGAAAATGGGAGAAAGACATCGAAAAGCACGGATTCGATTCTTTCTCAAAAACAGAAAAACACATGAAATACGAAATAAGGTTAAAAAAGCTAATTGATTACAAACCTTTAAATGTTTATGAGTATGCTGCGTTTATTAATAGGAACAAGGAGTTCATCTATGCTTACTTCAACCTTGACGCTTTCTGCCCAAAGGAAACTGCAGAAAACTATCGGATCCTTGAACAGGAGACAGGAATGAAACCTATTCCGGTTTGGCACTGTAACACCCAAGACCCTACGTTAAGTGATTGGAACGCCTTAGCAACATTAGTTGAAGAAGGTCATGATGTAATAGCTCTCGGAGCAACAGTGAAAATGAGAAATGAGGACAAAAAACGCAGTTTGTTCCAAGAGGTCTTCAAAAGACACCCTCTACAAAATTTCCATTGGCTTGGTGGAGCAAGCCATCTAATGCTCGAATTCGATTTCTTCTCAGCAGATAGCCAAGCCTGGACGAATGGGAGGAAATTAAACAAAGAGGGAGCAAGTCAAATTTATACAATGCAAGGACCGAATCAAGCAACAGAGAGAACCAAAGAAGGTACTGATCTTGAACGCCTGGACTACAATGTGAAGATGCTTTCAAGTGTCCATAAGCCAGACTTTAACAACCATACACGCGACTTATTCAAAGGAAAGTGGTATTCCTACTATAAAAATGTTTTGTTAGGCGGGAGTATGTTAGAAGCAAACGATGAGAACAGCAATAGTGAGAATTCTACTCAGATATCCTTATTTAGCGAGAATAAAGCAAATTTAGAACACCAGCTATCATTGTTCACTAACCAAGAATCGCTAACTGCATAACTACGAAAAGAGAATAGATATTATATTTTCAAGAAGACTGCATCATCAACAGTCTTCTTTTTATATTCAGTTAAATAAGGTGAAGGATTTATTCTATGGAATGGTATATAGAAAGGGTGTGATAAAAATGGACAAAAAATGGACGAAAAATAACGAACAAGCAGACAAAATGATCAAAACGAGTCCTATAAAAGTAAAAGATTCTACCGTTCCCAACGATATAAACCGAACAAAGGAAGATAGAATCTTAAACGCCAAGAAGATTTTACGCTCTAGAAAAGGGCAAGGTTAGCGGTTATAAGACAACCCGTTGTTTCCTTTGTTATGATTTATGTTAAGGAGTGATTTAAATGGATAAAGAAAGACACGAGTTATTAATTTCAGAGGTTATGAATACGGATTTTTCATCAGTAGAACAGCGATTTTCTAATCTTGGTTGGAAAGAATACATGAACTTAGATGGTGGGGAAAAGCTCAGTCTTATCGCCTGGTTAACAAAGAAAGAGCTTCAAGGGGAACTTACATTGAGAGGATATATAGAAAATATAGAATCAAATGAAAGGAAATATACGATCTCTCTAAGTAGGGGAGAGGAGACACGTTATTTCAAACGTTGCAAAGAAGCTGGAGAATTTTTAGGCGTTTCAGCTCTGAAGATTTGTAGAAACAAGAACAGAGATGTGCTTGGTTGGCGTGTGACAGAATGTAATGTTGTTGAGGTATACAACCCATTTTCTAAAGAGATCAGAGAAAGAAGAGACCTAGATACCGACAAGGTCATTGAATAGATTCATAGAAACGTAACTCCTAAAAAACATCTTTTTCCAATTATTATTAAGTGATAAAATGGAGCTAGCACATGCTACACATCTACTTAATAAGGGAAAGTACAGCAAAAATACTAGCACTTTTTTCTTTTAGAGCATCTGACACTAACACTTCGGACTACAACAGCAGCATTGATATTAAAAACTACAGACGGGAGGGCACATATTGAAATCTGCCACAGATGAGGAACGTGAATACTACAGCCAGCATTATTTTTATCATTTTAGCAAAGACGAGGAGCGGGATGGAGTAAGGGCGTATAACCATCTCGGAATTGAGATGAGTCCAGATGAGGCGCTCAACCTAGCAAAAGATTTGTTAAAGTATTATGGCTCTTTTGATGAAGAAGAACAAAACGAACTTGCAATCAAGAAAATTGAAGATGAAATTAATAAGGAATTAACATGGTATGGAAGTCCGTACTATTATAAAGAATTTAACCGTAACAAGCGGAACTGGTCGTTTAAATGTTTTCGTTGTGAACAGAAGGTATCGAGTAAAGAAGATGACGGATATTATTTATTCACTGTGGGATTACTCACCCAGACCCTTACGAATCGACGAACATGCTCTAGAGAATGTGCAGAAGATCTCGTAGATGAGGTTCTAGCGAAAGTAAGAGAAGAGAGATACGCAGACCACGGAATTGAACAAAAATAGCAACCACTTGGAATGCCTTTTAAATACCCAGGATATACATTGATTCACACTCACAATCCAAAGAGGGGATTATTAAATAGGTCTCTTTATAACATAATTCACATTCCTTAAGAAGCAAACACAACAAAAATATTATTCATTTAGGAGACAGCGATGACCGGTTCTTTAATAATTGATTTATTAATTGCCTTTGTCATTGGGTTTATTGTCAAAGATTTCTTACCAAGCTATGCAAAGCATAAAGGGAAAAACCTTGCTACTCTTCAAGATATCAAGAGAATTACTGAGAAAGAGGAAGAAGTTAGAACAACTTTTAAAGAAGCAATAGAAGAATTGAAGCACCAACAAAACAAGCTGATGAAAAATTACGAACTCTTCACTGTCAAGAAACATGCTATTTACCCTGAGTTGTATAAATTAGTTGTTTCGAGCATTACTACGGTAAAGGATTTAAAAGATACCAAGTTGACGACCAACTTTTATAGGCGAAATACCTCAGATGTTTTGCTTTTTATGGAAAAAAACAACTTCACAGAGCAAGACAAGGAAGAGGTAAGACAAAAGTGGGACAAAGAAAAGGAAAGTTGTTGGAGTATGTTGCAATTGAGAACGAAAACGATGAGGTTCGATGAAGCAAAAACCCTTTTAAAAGAAGCCAATAACTACTTCCTACTAAACCGACTATTCTTGTCCGAAGAAATTAGTTCATTGGCAAAAGACGCTTTAAATCTCGCTTCAGAACTATTGGAGGATTTTACACGCCATGAACTAGATAAAGAGCACGACGAATCTGAGTTAATAAGAACATTAGATACCTTGCAAAAAGAACTATTCACTAAAATGAGAGATGAATTATTAGATGAAGCGCTCAGTAACAGTAAATAATGTTTAAAAATTCAACGCGGAGGGGGATTTTCATGGGTTTAGGCTTTAAGAAGAGTATGAAAATAGCACCTGGAATAAAGGTAAATGTGGGGAAGAAGGGGGTTGGTATGTCCTTTGGAGGAAAAGGGATGCGCCATACCATTCATTCTAGCGGGAGAAGGACTTCAACTGTAGGAATCCCAGGCTCTGGTATTTCCTACTCCACTAGTTCTTCAGGTAAGAAGTACAAGACTTCTAGTCATCAGTCTCTAGCGCAGCTCCGCGCTCAAGAAAGAGAAATTAAAAAACTAGAAGCACTAGAACAAGCAAAGTTCGAAGTGGATATGTTCGAAACAAAATGCGAAGCAATTAAATCGATTCATAAAGAATGCGATGAGGCAGTAAATTGGCAAGAGATCCAAGTCAGCTTACCACCATTTGAAGGCGCTGTAGGACCTGAAGAATCAAAGGCACAGGACACCTTTAACAATTACAAACCTTCCTTCTTTGACAAGTTGATGAAAAAGGAAGAGAAGAAACGTACTGATTTGCGAACTAAGATAATAGAAGCCAAAAGGGAAGATGAATCCGCATATGAGTCTTGGAAAGAGCTTGTTAATACAGCTAATAAAGTTCTCCAGGGTGACATCGATACGTATTTTGAGGTTATTCAAGAGATGGATCCACTAGGCGATCTTACTGATTTTGGTAGTGGATTTGAATTCTCAACGACCGATCACGAATATATAGAAGTTAACTTTGACGTGCATTCAGACAGTGTCGTTCCACAAGAGGAAAAGAAACTAACGAAGACTGGTAAACTATCCACCAAACAAATGCCTAAATCACGCTATTATGAGCTAACTCAAGATTACGTCTGTAGTTGTGCCCTTAGAATTGCCCAAGATTTATTCGCACTCTTGCCTATAAACAGAGTCGTAGTTCACGCTCTTGATGAAAACTTAAACTCCCAGACTGGTCTCTTTCAAAAAGACGTAGTTTTATCAGTTGTTATCGATAGAGAACAACTAGACCAAATAAATTTAGACCTAATTGATTGTTCAGACTCGATGGATAATTTCAACCACAACATGAGTTTCAAAAAGACTAAAGGTTTCTCTCCTGTTGAAAAAATCACAGTAAGCGAACCGTTATAAGAAACGAAATACTGCGCTCAAGGCTCAGTCTTTTTCAACTCTTCTCAACTTTTCTTTTTGTGGCATCACAGAAACAGCAGCGGTATACTTAGATACGAATGAAAAGATAAGGAGTTGGCTAAAATGTCAGGTTTCACTAAACTAAATTCAAGATTCGGCACCATAGAATTCCCAGTCACGATGGAAGAGATGGATAAAATCTTATTGGAGTTTCCCAAAACAGAAAGGCAATTCTATCTAATTGCTCTAAAAGCACTTAAGAAAGAACTTAAAAAAGAAGAGAAGATGTATTCTTTCATGCCAGCTGCTCCAAAACTTACTAAGAACGGATTCTTAGTAATGGGAGAAGAAAAACTATTCCTAGTCCTAATGAAGAATAGCATCTTCCCAGGAGCGGACATCGAGTCAATAAAATATAAAGACATCAAAGAAGTTGATTTTGATATTATCCCAGCTCCAGCTTTTGTGGATAGTGGCGTCGTCAACTTAACTGTGAAGAAAGGGTTCGGAACTAAACAAAGGACATTCCGAAGCATACCAGAGGAAAACTTAGATAGCTTTGTCACTCGACTAAGAAACATGCTCTCTAATTAATCCAACGAAGCCATCAGTCGTTTAATAGTTAAACGACATTCTAAATAAGAGGGATCTCATTTTGAGGTCCCTCTTATTTTTGTAACTTAGGTGCAGCGCTCATACAAGTTGAAAGAATAATCATATGGGTTCTTCTCATTCTTAATCCCTTTTTCACTTGATATTAGCTTCCACTCATCGTGTGAAAAATCAGGGAAATACGTATCACCTTCAAAGCTATGATCTATTTTCGTAATGTATAAGCGATCAGCTTCAGAAAACAATTGGTCAAATACCTCTGAACCTCCAATTACGAAAACCTCTTCACCCTCTTTGCTAGCCATATCCCTTATGCTCTGAACGTTATTTATGATTTCGCACCCATCAGACTCATAAGAAGGATCTCTCGTCAAAATAATATTCTTTCGATAAGGCAATGGTCGCCCAATCGACTCATGCGTTTTTCTTCCCATGACAATAGAATGCTCCTTAGTTGTACGCTTAAAGAAAGCTAGATCCTCAGGAAGGTGCCAAGGGAGTTGATTCCCCTTACCAATCACTCTGTTCCTATCCATTGCTACGATAAATGAAATCATTAGCTCACTCCTAATTATTAGATACCTCATTTTAAATAATGAGAAGGGTAATTTACAATGTGTTTATAGGCTTTTTTCCCTAAGATTAGGTTAGCGAATAATGGGAATTTCCTCATTTCCTCTCTATAATTAAAGAATCTACTATGAATTTGTGACTACAGATATTAAAGGAGACACTGGCAATGGAAATTAGAAAGCTTGTAGACGATTTGGTAAATGAGATTTATCAAATAATAGAGACAAAAGAACTTAGCTCGTACACTCAGCAAGAACTTGTAGACTTAGGCGATTCCTTGCAGAGTGGTGCAGTAGATATTAACTATGCACTCTTCGCAGATAACAAGGAAGTAAGGGAAGTAGTAAGGGCAGCATTCTCAAATGCAAACCTCATTCAAATCCAAATCCTCAAATAAACTATCGAGCTTAAAAGGTCAATCAAGAAATTTGGTTGACTTTTGCTATTACTTTTATATAACAATTAAAATTTTGAGATGAGGTGATAGTATGAGCAAGAATAAAAAGTTTAAAACGTTCGTTATGCCCCTGTCATTTAGTTTTATGTTATTAGCGGCACCTACGCTCTCTAATGCAGAAAACAGTAATGACAGCAACCTGGAACATTCATTAGAAAGCGTTGATCATGAGGGTTCGGTAAAATCATATGATGAGAGCACTAGCCAAAAAAACCTTCAAGAAGGCTCAGTAGAAGAGGGCAATACCGAACATGAAGAACAAGAAAGTAGTGAAGAGAGACATGAGAAAGAACATCATAATGAAAGTTATCATGTTAATAATGAAATAGAGGAAGAGGAGAAAGAACATAAGAAAGAGGAAGAATACAATGGCAACCATCAAGAAGATATTGAGAATGAGATTGAAATAGAAAACGAAGAAGTTGAAGAGATCGAGGAAGAAATAAAAAAATATGAAGAAGAACAAAGAGAAAAGTATGAAGAGGAAACAGAAGCAGTAAAAGAGGATGAGAAGAAATCATCAAACATAGAATCTTATAAGAATGAAAGAACTGAAAGAGCTAATGAAATTAGGAATAAGCTTATAGCTAAGCAACAAGAGTTTAAAGAGAAGAAGGAAGAACTCAAACTAAAGAAAGAGAAAATAGTAAAGGAACACCGTGAAAAACTAAAAGAAGCAGCAAGTAAATTAAATATTGATATTAAGAACTTATCAAACAAAGAAGCTAGAGAGACAATTAAATATCAATTGGAAGAGAAGAGAAGAAAACTAAACGATTAGAAAGAGTTTCTTCGAAATTCAATATCGATATTTCTGGTCTTTCTCATGAAGATGCAAAAGCTGAAATTCGCCAAACGATCCTAAAGAAAAAAGATGAAAGACTATCTGAACTAGGCGATAAACTCGGTATTAAACTGCAAAATCTCTCTACCGATGAAAAAAGAACCGCTATTAAAGAGGCGATAGAGGAACGCAAGCAAAAGAAAATTAGTGACATATCAGAAAGGTTAGGCGTGAATATTGATGGTATGAAGACCGAGGAAGCAATCTCTTACATAAAGAAAACACTTAAAGAAAAAGAAAGCCAGCTATCTGATATGGATGCGCCTGGAGAGGATAAATGATGAAGAAAAAACTGTTTCTTTCAATACTGCTCTCTTTGGCTCTGGTAGCTTGCTCTAGTGAAGATGGAGAACAAAAAGATAAGAAGACTCTTGAATCGGAACAGACTGTTGAAAAAACGGAGTTAACATCCATTAAAGAAAATATCGATGAAATTGATACTATAGAGCAGGAGTTAAATCATCTAGACGAAATAGATGAAGACCTAAAAGAGATTGATAAGATAGAAAAGGAGCTAAAAGAGTTAGAAGAACTTGAAGCTTCTATCGATTAACAATAAAACAGAGTTTTTTACACTCTGTTTTTTTGCTTATAAGCTTCAAATGAAGTATTAATATTTTCCCTAAAATACAGAATTACTTATAAGATAAAGATAAGAAAACAACTAATTACATAAAAAGGATGATGGAATTGATCGTTTATCATGGTTCAAAATCACTGTTTGAATTGTTCGATCTGGACAAAATAGGAACTAATGGAACAAGTGAGGGGAAAGGATTTTACTTTACGGATAACCAAAAAATAGCTCAAGGCTATGGACAAAAAGGTTACCTGTACACCATAGAATTTAATCATCATAAACCATTAGGGTATGATACAAAAACTATTACCAAACCAATGTTCAAAGCATACTTAAAAGCACTAGATAAAGAGACCGAATACTTATCCAATTGGGGTGATGTGAATTATGAAGGATATGAAAATGTACTAGATCGAGCAGTCGACGCAGAATTTGATGGTAGTGACAATGATGTGGATTTAATAGCTGGTGTTTGCAATGCGAGCGGGAGTATAGAAAAATCACTAACTACCCTTTATGAAACACTTGGATACGATAGCATTATTATGGAACCCGAGTGGGGAGGGCAGCAACTATATATTGCATTAACAAATGACATTCTAAAAATAATTAAAGTAGAAAAGATGGATTAAGCTAACAAAGAATTTAGAAGCTCAAATAAATTAAAATAAAAAGGATGATAATTTATGACTAACAAAACAATGAAATTTCTAGAAAATTTTCATAACCGCGAGGAAGACGTAGAGTTTATTATCAAAAGAGAAAAAGAAACACTTAAAGAAGGCGATATGTATTCTATTAGAGAATGGATGGAAGAAGAAATTTTTAATATGACCGGTCTTTCTGTTTCCTTACAAGAATCATTTGACCTTGTTGAGTATCCTGAAGGTCGATATTTTGCGTACCTGCATAGTGATACGCTAGCAGAAAGTAACGATGAAGACGGCAAGAAAATAGAAGAGCTTGGCTTGTCTGAAAGTGATGAAGATTGTACTAAAGCAATAAAAGAACTTTTAGATATCACGATTCATATTAAAGGAATTGAGCGTGAAGAAACAGCAAGTAAATAAGACATTAACTCAAAAAACCTTCAGTTTACTAACTGAAGGTTTTTCATTATCTTAACAGATTCATAATGTAGTTTTGATCTTGAAAAAAGAACGTTTGTTCGATATTATGAAGTTAAGTTAGGTTATCAAGTAGAAGGAAGGTTGAATGATCACAATGGAAGATAAATTGCCTATATTGCACGAAACGATTGCAGAGGCTATGGAATTTGCCTCGCTAGTACATCTCCAATACTCTAAGAGCGGTCAAAACTTAGATGTCACAGGATTAATCCATTACTGGGATAACCAAACACACCATTTAAGAATTGTTGACCAGAATGAGAATTTACATCGTATAGAGATAAATAGAATTTCAGATATACGTATCAGCACTAACATATAGTTAATGGTGCTTTTGTTTCTCGTTATCACTCTACTATGCTAATTTCCGTTCTATGTTCCGATCAAGAAGTAGCTTCTGAAAACCGTCCATACTTTTTTAAGGCAAATCGTTTTTCGTAGTGCGATCCCACATACTTTTTGTATCCGAAGAAGTCATCAACTTCTCTAGCCCACATTTTATCGGTGTTATAGTCTTTTTCACTTTGATATATGACGTGAGGGAACACTGAATCAACAAAAGTGACGTTGTTAGACATAAATAGATCTAGGTCATGGGTGTTTTCATGGTACCTCGCTTTACCAATGTACGTGATATTGCTTGACTCTGAATTAGTCATCAGTCGCTTTGGTAAGGCGATACAATCAAATAAGTATTCTACACCTTTAAGGTGTGTGTAATAATCTCCGTTGTTCATAATTTGTTCTCCTTTGTTTAAGGCTCAAAATAACGTTATCGTTAACAACATTATTCTTGTGCTATCTCCACAATACGCCTCATTTTATCCGCGTTTTTATCCTTGAGTGAGAGGGAATCAAACGAAGCCACTCCTAATATCTCTTTCTCATATACACCCATTGTTATGTAAGTCTCGTCGTCATTGACCATGCGAATTCCAGAAAACTCAGCACCCATAAATTCTAAAGGTTCGTAACGCTCATTAAATAACTCTTCCCATTGCTTTTTATGAAACAATCTTAGAGCCGTTTCAATATCCTCAGCACAACGAAACTCAAGCTGTATGTTTTCTCTTTGCTCATTATCTTTGATAAGGGTAAATAACAAATACCCTTTTACAGCAGACAACGATTGCATGCTTTTTACAGGCATAGTTTCAGCTCCTCAAGTTTTGGGCTTTTTTCAGTATTACGCTGATGCTTTTGATGAACCGCCAGAGCCCAGGTAGTAGTGCTCTGCATTTTCATCATTAACTGGAATGCTTTTAAGGAATCGGATACAATCCCATTTGTCATCACTTTGATAAACAACTTTATTTGTCCTTTTGTCGTACACTGTATGAATACATAGATTGAACATTTTCATCCTCCAAAATGTTTTAGTAGATTTAAACTGGATATGTTTTTAGAACTCTTTGTATATAAAAGGCGACTCAGCAAGCATTAATGAACTCATTCTCCAAAAATTAATGGGTCCATCCCGCTTAGCCGCTCCATAGCACGTTCGTATATTAGCGAAGATACCTTGTCCATTGATTCTCCAGTGACACTCACAGTTAACAGGGAACTAATGAGAAGGGAATCCTGGTTATACTCCTCTATATTCTTAGTAGCAGTAGCTTCATATGTAAATTCATTCTTATTACCTTTCCCTCTACATTCAATATGAACGTCATAACCCAATGCCATAAGTTTACGTATATCTTTGTTTTCCATTTGAAACATCCCGCTTTCTATAGAGAAAGGTCGTTAATGAGATAGTGTTTTCTTCTTGTTGCTACTTGAATTAATCCAAGAGAAACCCGTATCCGATTCCCACCAGTCACTATATTCAAATCCTATTTTCGTTAAATCGAATAACCCTTCGCGCTCTAAATCTGTCTCTTTATGTTGTTGAATCCAATTATCGTTTTTACCTAGTTGTTTCAACACTTGTTTCACCTCATGATCGAGCGGAACGTAAACAAACCAACATACATTGCAATCACAATCGTATTCGATAACTTTGTGATGAATGGAATTCACTAAATTTAGCGCCTCTTTATTCGTCATTCAAAATACACCTCTAAAAACAAGCAGACCATTAGTCTGGTTAATTTTTATTTGTACTACCTTTCCCTTTACGAATGATTTCGTCAACACTAGAAGGAGAACTCAAGAGTTCGAACATCATATGCAGATCCATGTCTCCAATCAAATCCTCTAGCTCCTTCACCGTGTCGTGTAGGTCTTCAAACTCATTTAAAAGCATCGTTTTAACTTCATGATCAATCTTTCCCGCAGCTGCAGCTTTTTCTAAATAGCTTTTCGTCTCGTTGATATCCATAAAAGAATAATCCTCCGACTTCTAGATATACACTTCACAAAATGCAATCTATGTTTTCTATAGGTACTTATCACAAAACCTCTTGTCGTCGTCGAATAGAAGAGCGTTCAGAGCAATCACTTCAAATTCATAAAGTCGGGCTCCATTCCTCACGCTTTTTAAGAGGGAACGTAACTTTAAACAATTTTTAATGTTTTCTCCTTCGTCCTCCATCTTTGATTCCAGTAGAGGGATTGTCATCTCTTGTTGTTCAGGTGTTAAAAGCGTACTTTCGATAACCAGGTGCGCCTTCTGCTTGTATTCTCTATAAGAAATTAGATAAAAAATCAATTGCAAAAAAAAAGCAGCCCCAGCAAAGGCAATGAAATAGGCATGGAATTGATCACTATGCACTTCTTTTATCGTACCGGGCAATAGCTGAAACATTACAAGATAGAATATATATAAAATTGCAGAATGCCAGATGGGTGGCGCGAATCTTCTCTGCATTTTAGTCATGCGTGACACTCACTTTCAAGATCAACTGGATTTTCACCGACGCGATATCCAGCACTATTTTTCTTTAAACAATGATAACATATCAAAAAATGCTTTTTCTACTTTTTTATCCATTTTAAATAACAAAATATTATTTTTACATATAAAAAATGAAACTTTTTGACTTTGAGAGTCTGATTAGACCGTTTCTTACTACTGTGCGGTTTAGAGAAAAAATTAACCATAATAAATTTCAATTACCATACTAGGTTACTACTTAAAAAAATTGACTAAATGCATTTTCATCGTACAAAGGATTTATTTAAAGGGGGGATTTAATGAAAGTGATGGAGACGTTTTTGAGAGGGAAAGAATCACCAACCGAAAAATGTGAAGATGGTTTTATCGTAACTGAAGATTATGCTGTGATGATTGATGGCGCTTCAGCGAAATCAGACTTATTGATTAACGGAAAGAAGACCGGTCGTTTTATTATGGAAGAAATTAAAAATAGCATTTACGAACTTGAACCAGATATCAACGCCATGGACTTTAAATTACATATCGATAAATCGATCCGCGATTCATATGAAAGAGAAGGGATAATGGATTTGATCCTCACTGACAAAAAAGCTGTTCCAGAAGCTAATGTAGTCGTGTTTAGCAAATCAAGAAGAGAGCTATGGTTTTTTGGCGATGCGATAGCAATGGTAGACGGAGTACCTTATGACAACACAAAGTATATAGACGAAATCACATCATCTGTAAGGAAGTTAGTGAATGAGTACCACCTCATTACCGGTTCCAAAACAGAGGAAGAGTTGTTGTTGAATGACGAAGGATCAAAATTTATTAAACCGCTCCTTGCTATGCAGCAGCATTTCCATGATACGGATTACAACACTTCCTTTGCTTATTCTTGTATAAATGGATTCGGAACAAATGAAGACCACATTAAAGTGGTACCGGTATCTAAAAATGCCAAACATATTGTGTTAGCAACGGATGGGTATCAAGAACTTTGCATGACACTGGAGGAAACAGAACTGCTTTTAAAAGATACTATAGATAAAGACATACTTGGTATACGAGAGTTTAAAACATTCAGGGGTATATCTAAAGGATTAGTTTCATATGACGACAGGGCTTATCTCAAGATAAGGCTGTGAGAGTTAATGTCATATATTGTACCTCTTGATAAGCCTTTCTAACAGGTGGAGATAAAAGTAATATAGATATTTTTATCAAGAATTTATCAAGAATTTATCAAGAATTTATCAAGAATTTTTACCGATACTGGGTCCGAATAAGTAGTATTTGCTGCAATCAACCACTAAGCATAATAGTACATGAAAAATTGATGCCCTAATAAAAATGTGGTGGAAAATACCTCCACATTTTTTAGTTCGTACTTTTTATATTGACCTTATGCCTAATTGAAAAATTTCCATTATCTTGACAAAGACAAAAAAGTAATACAAAATCCTCCTGATATGCAGGGGGGTGACTTTATGAAAGTTGGGTCTAGTTCGGTACAAAATGCTGTATTACATAATCAATCAAGGGTTAATAAAAACCTAGAAAATTCTATAAAGAAGCTGTCCACAGGAGAGCGAATCAATTCTGCGAAAGATGATTCTTCAGGTTTAGCAATTTCAACTCGTTTCACTTCCACTATTAATGGTAATAAGCAAGCCATTCAAAATATTGAAGACGCTATTTCAATGATAAAAGTCACTGAAGGAGCATCTCAATCAGTCATTGATCAACTTATAAGGTTGAGGAACCTTTCAGTAAGAGCTCAAAACGACACCTTTTCAATGACTGATAAAGAAAGTATGAAACAAGAAGCCGACGAGATCTTAAATTCAATCCAAGGCATCACAAACTCCACAACTTATAACAACAAAAAAGTATTAGCAGCTGTAAGTGGAATCAATTTTAAAGATGAGCCTTCAAGATATGTAACGATCCCCAACCAGTCTTCCTTGTTAGCTTCTGATGAATTTACAGTTGAAGTAGACTTAAAGATGAGAGAAACTACAGAAGACCAAAAGTTAGCTTCACTTTCTATCCCTTATAGTGGCGGTTTTGTACTTGGTGTAATTAATGGAAGGCTATATCCAGAAGTATGGGATTCTTCAGGTAATCGCTATACATTCCGAAACGGAACAGTACCTATAGACCAAGATACAACATTAGGAATCACTTGGAAGACAGGAGGAGACCTTATTGGATACATTGATGGCAACGAGACTTTTAGAATCTCTGCGAGTTCAGACCAGGTCGGAAATACAACTCACGATTTTATGATAGGAAAAGCTTGGAGTAATGGATACTACACTCCCCCCGACTCCACTTTCAATGAAGTGCGCTATTATAAGCGAGAGTTATCAAGTTCAGAAATGAAAAGTAATGCCGATGGCGAAGTGGTGAGAAATGGAATAACAGGACAATGGAATTTTGAAGGAGAAGACTTAGTGGAGGATAAGTCAGGTAACGGATACCACGGGACCGCTTACAACGCTGAATGGGCGGGCGATAAAAAGATAGACATCCATACAGGAGCCAACAGTAAGGACAGTTCATCTATCTCATTGAACAATCTAACACTAAGCAACCTTGGGTTAAAAAACTTTAATGTGACAGACGAACAATCAATAGCGGTAGTAGACCTTGCTATAGAGGAAACGACTAAGCAAATACAACAGAACGGAAATGATATTAAACGTTTAGAAATGAAGTCTAACTTTCTTTCTACTATCAATACACAAAATGAAACCACCAGGATGAGGATTAAAGATGTGAATATATCAGAAGAAACTAGCGCTTTGGTGAAAAACAAGATCCTAAAACAAGTCTCTTTCTCTATGTTATTAGAATCCAAAAGTAGCCAAAAGAGTTATTTAGAATTGCTTGCGAATTAATAAGTAAAAAATAATTTCAATGACCGTACTGAATTTTCAAAAGAAAAAAATGTTGCAAAATAATTTTTCCATTTTATCATTATGAAGTGATGAGATACTAAAAACTAATCAAACTAATTGGAGGCGTATTTTATGAAAAACGTAAAAATGCTAGAACTATCTAATAATCATGTAAGTCTTAAGACAGGGGATTGGTTAGACCAGCAACACCGAGAAGAATCAAAAGATGTCACAGTCTTTTGTAAGTCGGATATCGGATGGATTGTATATGCGAACTATCACGAGGAAAAAGTTAGCGAAATCCCAAAAGACCTTTTGCACGTATTGGACTTTGCAAAGACTAAGGGCAGTGATTGGGTATTGCTTGATCATGATATAGAAATAGTCGATGAACTACCAAGCTACGATTGGTAAGAATAGAGATAATTATGTTTTAAGTAGACTCCTCCATGGAGTCTTTTTTCTTCTAAAAATTCTTGTGCGAAATCACTCAAACCTATGATTCAATCAGCACGTTTTGATTATGCTATGCATTAATATCTTTAAAATCTACCGATTTGCAGGCTTTATCTACGAAAAACACATAATTGGTTTATACTGGATATAAGAAAGGAATAGGGAAGGGGATTTTAGACAATGAAAACGAGGACTCTCGTAATCTTGGTTTCTATTGTAGGATTATGTATTGCGGGTTTTGCGTATTGGGCGATCGTAGACCTGGGAACCACTGTAAAAGAAAACCAAGAGGTTTCAACAAAAGATGATTCTATCGCCTCACTAAAAGCACCAAATACAACAGTTAATGGGGATTACCTTTCAGAAAGAGCGTTTCAGGATACACTCCACGCTATGACACACCAAAAGGTAAAAGCTCAAGAAAAATGGTCACATTACAGAATTACAGAAGAAAGAATAGATGCGTTGCTAGAAACGTTAGAAAACGTAGAAGGCACAAAGTATGAGTACAATAATCAAGAATTCTATAAGGTTACTTTGGAAGCATGGAAACAAGGCGATTTCTCCAATGCTGTAGAAGCTCATAACCGTATTTGGAATATGCAAGACGGGAATATCGGAAGAGCTACAGACCTTCTATCCGAGGTAGAAGAAACGCAGTACATCAATGAAAACTTCGAATAGAAAAAATCCTAACAACCTGTTTATCTAGCTAAGAAACAATACTATTAAAGAGCTCCGGCTCTTTTTCATATCCTACATCTTTATCTCTGGTCAAATCACTCTATTACCCATCTGAACGAATGGATACTCCACCCCTTGCTATTAAACAAAATGCTCAAGGGGTTTTTCCTTGTGCATAGAAACCTCAATGGAAAGGAGTGTTGTTATGAGAGGAACATTATTTATAACTAAAATCGCGAATGCGCCTAAGGTAGAAGACCAAGACGGACTAAAAGTGTTTGGCGTAAGGATAGCAAAGTTTTTGCCTGAAGGTTGGGTAAATTGGGACCAAACGGCACCTTCCCGAAAACTACTGTACAAAGCAAAGGATCTAGAAAAGGTGAATAGATGGAATGAAAAATCATTCAAGTCTGATTACGCCCCATTTTACCTAGAAGAAATGAAAGGGAATCCAAAAGCAAAAGAAGAATTTACTATGATGAAGAACGAACTGGATAAGGGGAATGATGTTTACTACGCATGTTATTGTAATCAATCGAAATTATGCCACCGAAGCATTGTAGGGAGCTTCTTTAGTAAGAAGGGTTATAGCGTGAGGGAAATTAATTAATGACTACAGGAATATCAATTTGTTTTAGCCATGTCACTTCCAGGGGAATACTAATAACATAACTAAAAGCGAAACAAGTATTAGTTGAGATGTACTTGATTAAAATACGGTTGATACAAATCTATTAACCATTGCATTCAAAGTGTATATCTCGATTAGAGAGGAGAGATACATTGGGATTCATCATAGGATTTATTATTGTTCTTATAGCGGCAGGCTTCATTTATTATCTTGGGAAGTACAAATATAAAGTTGATTCTCGACCCATTCTTCGGGAAGAACGGGAAGATGATACGAATAAAAACATTAAGACTCCGAATTAATCATTATTCGGAGTCTTTTTTTATGAGGATAAAACTAATAAAATCAATACGCTACATAACTAATCGTTTTTGAAAGGAAAAGCAATATCATAACTCAATCTAATAAATGGAAAAAGAGAAATGGAGGGATCTGATGTTAAAGATCACAAACTTGGTAAAACAGTTCGGTGATGAGGTCGCGGTCGATGGACTATCGTTCGACTTACCAAAAGGAGAAGTTCTTGGTTTGCTTGGGCGTAATGGAGCGGGAAAAACAACCACCATTAAGATGATGCTAGGTTTATTGAAACAAAACCAAGGGACCATCGAATGGGAAGGGAAACCTCTCGAACGTAAAGATGTATCAATAGGCTATTTGCCTGAAGAAAGAGGCTTATATCAAAAGACAAAGGTAGTAGAACAACTAAGGTACTTCGCTCAACTAGATGGGATGAAAAAGAAAGATGCTAATAAAGCAATTGATGTCTGGTTAGAGAGGTTTGGCATTCCAGAATATAAAACAAAGCTTGCTGGAGAACTTTCAAAAGGAAATCAACAAAAAATCCAGCTCATAGCTACGCTTATTCACGATCCAGAACTCATTATTTTGGACGAACCATTTAGCGGTTTAGATCCGGTTAATGCAACTATGCTGAGCAAAATTTTAGAAGAAGAGATTGCTAGAGGCAAAACCGTAATTCTTTCCAGCCACAGAATGGAACAAATCGAAACCTTTTGTGAGTCAGTCATCATGATGAAAAATGGAAAACCTGTTGTTTCGGGGAAACTACAAAATATACAAGAAGAGTATGGGTATAAAAACCTCATGATAAAGGTGAAAAAACATCCTGTCCAATCGGAAAGAGTCGGAGACTTTTCAGTAAAAGGCGACACATACTCATTACAGGTTAAAGACCATGACGAAGCACTAGAGAAGATTGAGGTATTAAAAGAAGAGGGTGCAGAAATTCGTAATTTCTCAATGCTTGACCCTTCACTTCATGAAATTTTCGTAGAGAGGGTGAGATAATTGGGGAACTTTAAGACTGTATTAGGATTCCATCTGAAAGAATCATTGACGGCAAAGTCGTTTATCATAACCGCTTCCATACTATTCCTTGTGATCATCGGCTTCTTTGCAGCTACCCATTATATTAATGACGAAGACAGAGATGTAGTTCATGTCATTGTGGAGAATGACTTTTATTCATTGGATTTAGAAAATCTTAATGAATCACAAAACTCTATCGAATTAAAAGAACTTGAGAAAAACAACATAGAAGAGATGAAAGAGGAAGTACGCAAAGGTAACGAAGATGGCGTATTAGTTATTTCAAAAGGTACGGAGTTGCCGCAAGTAGAATACTTCTATAAAAATAACCCTGACTATAATCTGATTTCCTTAATACAACCTGAACTTCAGAGTCAGTATATCAAACGAACAGTTATGGTGAATAAAATCGAACTAGATGTTGCAGAGACGTTACTATCAAAAGTTTCGATTGAACAAACTCAGCTCAAAGAGACAGAATCGACTGGACTTGTCTACTTCTTCATCTTTTTGATGTATTTCTTCATCGTCATGTTTGGTCAACAAGTGGCAATGGCTATTACAGGGGAAAAGACAACAAGAGTCATGGAGATTATGATTACAAAAGCGAAACCATTAACTATGATGTACGCTAAGATAATCTCTTTGATGACAGCAGGAATTATCCAAGTAACCATCGTAGGACTCGCATACATTATTGCTAACTTACTAGGATGGACTAGTGGCGACATCACGTTGATGGGGATGCCTCTTGATCTCTCAGTGTTGTCTATAAAGATGTTTTTATTCTTTATCGTATATTTTGTCATGGGATACATTTTGTACGCTTTGATCTTCGCTTCAGCAGCATCTGTAGTGACAAGAGTTGAAGAAATTGGTTCAATCATATTCCCAGTGACAATGCTTTTATTTGGTGGAACATTCCTTGGATTTAAATCTATATTCAATCCAAACGATACACTAGTATTGATCGGGAGCTACATACCGTTTTTCTCTCCTCTAGTTACATTCTCTAGAATAGCTCTAGATGAAGCGTCTTTAGTAGAAATTATAGGTTCATTAGCTATCCTAATCACTACCATCTTCCTTTTAAGCATCTTTGCAAGTAAAGTATATAAAAATGGTGTTATGAGATACAAAAACAAAGCAACAATAAAAGATGTCTTCTTGTTAGCAAAGAACAAAGATTAACTTATCAGCTGAAGGAGAAAATACAGATTATAGGGTTGTTCGCAGACATCTGCGGGCAACTTTTTTAGATAGCATAGTTACTTGTACAACCATCATACTTAACAAAGTAAACTTCCTTCTTGCTAAACACGCTTTTTTGATTATGGTTCCTTGAAGGAGGTGTTTGTTTGATTTCAGAAAGTAAGCAAGACTTATTAAGTGCGTTAAAAGGGAACTACCCATTAATATACATAGTCTCAGAAGACGAAAGACCTGTAATAGAGACGGTTAACCAATTCATTTCAGATTCTGGTGAAGAATTTGACTTCCATTCTTGGGATTCTAATAGGAAAGCTAAAGATGAGGTGACGGGAAAAGGGCAAGTAATAAATAAAAAGGTTGATGGAAAGAAGACTTCTAAAGCGATTGATTATGAAAAATCGCTAGAACTTTTAAGTAAAGCAGACAAGAATAAAGTTCAAATCTTTTTTGACTTCCACGAAAAGTTGGCTAAGGGCGACTCTAATAAAAGAAGCAAATTAATAAGACAGATAAAAGATTTTACAAATGAAGTGATCTTCCCATTTACCGAGGATTACCACCTACCAACCTATAAGCATAACGATGAGCATGTCAGGAGATTTCTCCTAATCGTGTCTCCTGTATTGGAAATACCGAAAGAACTAGAAAGCCTTGTTCATATCATCCATTATGAAAATCCAAATCGTTCAGAAATGAAGCTGTTGTTAGATAGCTTTATTGAGAAGGAAAAAATTGAGGTCGATAATACGACAAGAGAAAAAATAGCAGAATCCTCAATAGGATTAACTGAAACAGAGGCGATGCTAGCACTCAGAAACAGTTATTTCAATAACAATAAGCAATCAATTTCAGTGAAGGACATCCAAAAAGAAAAGATTCAAATTATCCGTAAGAAGGGCTCCCTAGACTATTTAGACACCAATATAGACAGAGGTTCTATAGGTGGATTTGAAAACTTGTTCACATGGATAGAGAAGCGAAAACTTCTATTCAACGAGGAAAATCGAGTCAAACATAACCTTCCATACCCTAATGGAGTAATGCTAACTGGAGTTCAAGGATGTGGTAAATCACTAGCAGCTAATATTATAGCTAATGAGTTCGAAATACCGTTGCTCCGCTTAGATATGGGTAGTCTCTTTGGTAAATATGTTGGAGAGTCAGATAAAAACCTAAAGCAAGCTTTGAAAATTGCAGAGATGATGTCTCCATGTGTGTTGTGGATCGATGAGTTAGAAAAATCCTTCTCAGTAAATGGAGGCTCTCATGAAACGACTAAGAGGATGTTAGGATACTTCCTAACATGGCTTCAAGAAAACAAACATCCTGTGTTCATAGTAGCAACCGCAAATAACATCGATGAAATCCCTCCTGAATTCCTACGAAAAGGAAGATTTGATGAAATATGGTTCGTGGACCTTCCTAACATACATGAGAGAATGTCTATCTTTAATGTCCATGCTTCAAAAAGGAATATCCATTTTTCACAAGACGAGCTGGTGGCTATGGCTCAAAATACAGAAGGCTATTCAGGAGCTGAAATTGAAGCGATTATCAAAGAGAGTACCTTGGTTTCTCTATTTGCGAATCAGGACGATATTACGCTGGAAAACGTCCTAGATGAGATAAATAAGTTAACACCCCTTAGCATCATCAACCGAGAGAAGTTGAAAGCCATAAGGAAGTGGGCTGCAGAGAACCAAGTTAGACCTGTATCCAATGCCAGCAATAATGTAGAGAGCAAAATAGGTTTTTAAAGTCATCGAATATTAGACGACCATAAACATCTAGGAGAATGTTAGAACGCTAAACTCCTATTTATAATTAGCCGAATTATATTCTCAAACAAAAGCGCACGGAATTATTATCCGGGCGCTTTTACTTTCTTTTTCTATACTCTCTAATCAATTATCAAACTACTTACGAACTGTAAGATCCCATAACCAATGGCAATCCCAGGACCGACAATTAGAAATCCAAGCATTATCGCTCTGACCATACCTGCTAATTCCGATTTCGGATCTTCCCGATCATTCATTTCTTTTAAAGACTTATTTATGTTTTGGAGTTCATTTAGAATTCGCTCATCAGTATCTTTTTTCACGACATTCACCTCACTTTTTCCCCATCAATATAGCTAATCCAACAAATATGTATGGATACGTTAACAAAATCAATTCAGGTAATCCAGAATCAAACAGGAGAGAAGAATACCCTTCATCAATATAAACACCATCAGAGTAATAGCCTTTCCCGACCATGTAAATACCGACAATCAAATAACTAATTATTGAAAGAGCAGCAAACGACCATCCGATAAAATTCAGTTTGAATTTGATAAGAGCATACATATACACTGGAATATATAGTAATCCTAAAACTATCAAGAACAGAAAAAGATACATAGGTTGGTATACAGTTACCATAACAACTTCCTTCCATTTTCAACTTTAAACCCAACGCCCAAAGGTGAATCTAACTATGATGTAACAAGTTTAAATTTAAGTTGATATCGCATTTCCCTTCACTGATTTTAAGGAGGTAAGTTCCATAAATGTACCGTTACTGAAATTAAAACGACTATCTTTCAATTTGAGGAGGAAGACATGACTAAAAAAACTGAACATTATCATGGAATTGATTCGGTTATCGTCAAACATTCACCATCGTTAAATGGGAAGAAAAATACCTCTCACTCACTTAGTAATAGTGTAGCGACTAAAGCTTCTGTAACCAAAGCAAGAGAAAGAATGACGCACAATATTAATGCATTAGAAAAAGCGCTAGCCGAGTCCGAAAAAATCTTACCTCGCCCTTCGAAAGAATAGTTTTATGCAATCACAACCTGCATGTAAATAATTAGTCCTCAATAGATAACTTCACTATCTATTGAGGACTTTTAGTTATTACCTATGAAATGAAAAATATCGTATTTCCCCTATATTTCATACCCTTCTAATATCAGGGTTGAAAACGTCATCAGATGGGTATACTGGAGATAGAACGGTTCACATGCGAAATACAGGCGATGAGACAGTAAATATGGCACTCATTATAATTTGGAGGCGGCTAATGAAAAAGGACTGGAAGAACTTTTATATCAAGCATAAATGGTTTCCGTCTTACCTTCTTGTAGAAAAATTCAATATAAAACAATACGATATAGATAACTTCAAGAAGCTCTTACCCCCTGAAATAAAAATGCGTTTTAAAGGGTTTAGCACTCTAATGGAACCAGAACAACTAAACTCTAATCTGAAGGAAGCATGGAAATACTATTTAAATGTTGAAAAAGGAATCGATTTAAATAGTGATGTGCAGAACTGGGCACCTACAATCCTAAAACTGAGCACAACTGAAATTAACAATGATAAATTCAGCTTTCTTATAGGATCTAAATATCTTCAATCGGCATTTGGACAGCAGTACGAATCTTTCATCGATAAAGGCTATACTGTGATCGCCTTTTGTTGTTTTCATTTGTACCCAGGCGCAGAGATTATGAAGAAGAATCACATTCATCCTGCTATGTTTCATCAAACCAAAACAAAAGTAGCCAGTCATCTGGACCTTGTAGAGTTGTTAGACGACATCTATATGAACTTCTATTGTGATAATTCCATAATTGATTCAAGAGATGAAGACCATAAAGAATCTTATATTATCAGATATAAAGAAGTAGGCTTCTTTCCTAAATCTTTCTTATCTAAATACAACTTCACTGACCACATGACCAAGAGTCAAGGAGGCATTCTCACCCTTAAGACGGAACTTAAAAACAAATACATGAAAGAAACGGGGTTGCACATGGGCACTCCAAAAAGGTGGGACAGGAGACTGTTTCAAAAAGAAAATCCCGAAATAGATTTAGACCATTGCTTTTGCTGTAAAGCACCTTCACCTTCTTTGCATCACTTGTTACCTCGTAGCGACTATCCCGAGTACACCTTTCATCCTGAGAATGTTGTCCCCTTATGTGAAAACGTACATGTAAAGATCACTAGAAATGACTTAACTAACAGGCAAAAAGAACAATACAAACAAGCTATCCTTTTGTGGCTGAATAATCCAGATAAAGAACATTTCAAACAGCTTCTAAATGACCTACACATAGTCACCTATGAGACAGCTAAAAAAATAATCACAAGTAACTACGAGAGCTGATCAATCGAATGATCACGCTCTTTTTTTATGTCAAAAAATGTTCCATCTCCCTACTTACAAACGGCTTAGTGACCCCACTACGTTGACAAAAACACCAATACCATTATAGTCACTTTGAAAGGAGTGACGTTACGTGAATAAAAAGAAATTTTTCTTTCCTACTCTAATAACTTTTGTTTTATTTTTATCCTTATCCTTAACTTCGTTAGATGCCAATGCAGCTAGCCCAAGTTACACCATTACACCATCTAGCGAACCATATAACGGCAACATGACGAATTACTCAACTTACAATAGTTACACAAAGCAATATTATGTTTTACGCTCATATTTAGAGCAACTTGAACAAACTGGGGGAGGCACACTAACCCTAACGAAAGGTACTTATACGATTAGTAATACGCTATATGTTCCTTCGAATGTCACAATTAACCTTAATGATGGAGTTGTGATCAATAAAGGGACACAGACAGGGACATCCCAGTTTTCCGCGTCTAAATCTCTATTCCAATTGATCCGTCCATCGCTTGGTAAAAACTCTGATGTATATGGCGGTCATAATGGAGAACAGAACATTTCCTTTATCGGTAGCGGTAAAGCGATTATTGATATGAATTTCCACAAAGATGGTCTTGCAATCGTTGCGGGACATAACCAAAACATTATCATCGAAAACATACAATTCGAAAACATGTATTCAGGTCACTTTATTGAGGTGGATGCTACTAAAAACATCCATATCAATAATAATAAATTCATGAATTCATACGCTTCAACTTATGAAAGTAAAGAAGCTATTAACTTAGATACTCCAGACCTTTCAACAGAAGGGTTTAACAATCCATGGAGTAAATTTGATAAAACTGCAAATGATCAAGTCTATATAAAAGATAATCTGTTTTATAACTTAGACACAGCAATTGGTACTCACAAATATTCTGGTGGAAGCTATCACAGCAATGTCGTTATTCAAAACAACGTAATAGATAAAATGAGAACGAATGGAATCAGAGTCCTAAATTGGGCAAATTCAACAATTGAAAACAATACAATAAAGAACTTACCCGATGGGAATAACCGAGGAATTTTAGCAAGCGGAGCTGTAAATCCAACGTTCCAAAACAATTCTTTCGAAAACTTACCGAAACCTATTGAGTTTATGCAATGGAAGAACAGCGATGCCGGTTCTCAATATGCCATCACATATAATGAGATAGGTGCTCAAAACATAAACGACCTTGAAACAAATAGCGTGAAGAACGTTCAGGAAAACTTTATTCGTTCTTTCAACATATATAACGATTACCAAAATGACATGGATATTTTTCCTATCAAGATAATAACCATTGATAACAATGATATGCCTTCTTTATATGTTAACGCTAGTAATGGGGGTGCAAAAGCCTATATAAAAAGAGACAAGTCTTCAGGCGATTACAAAACCTTTAGTGCTGGTGAAAATATAAATGTAGATTATGTAGGCGACAATTGGTACTTAGGATACGTAGAGACTCAAGCAGGACTTAATATAGCATTCTTTCATGAAGATGAAGTTCAGAATAGCAGACCTTTCGAAGGTAGATCCGTCTATGTTAGTGAGGGAGGAGCAAAAGCTTATCAAGAAACGAGTAAGTCTAGCTCAGTTTATAGTACGTACCCAATCGGAGCAACTCTGACTCTCGATTATATCGGTAACTACTGGTACCACGGTTATATAAACCATAACGGCAAAAGTGAAAATGCCTACTTCCATGAAGATGATGTCCAGGGAAGCAAACCGTTCATGGGGAAAGCTGTGTATGTAAGTAAAGGTGGCGCAAATGCTTATGTCACGAAAGACCAATCAGGCGAAGTCTATAAGACTTTCTCGATTGCTGATGTTCTTGAAGCAGAATATATTGGGAACAACTGGTATTATGGTTATATCGATTACTATGGTACAACTAAAAAAGCATTCTTCCATGAAGATGATATCCAGGGAAGTAAGCCATTTGTAGGAAGAACAGTTTACGCTAGTAAGGGTGGCGCAAACGCATATTCATCTCAAGACCAAGCAGGTAATACTTTTACATCCTATCCAATCGGTAAGAACCTTACACTTGAATATGTCGGAAACTATTGGTATTACGGCTATATAAACAATAATGGTACGAGTACCAAAGCATTCTTCCACGAAGATGATGTTCAAGGAAGCAAGCCGTTCGTAGGAAAGACCGTATACGTAAGTAAAGGCGGTGCAAACGCCTATAAAGGGAAAGATCAAGCGGGAGATTTCTTTAAGAGCTCTCCGATTGGAACTACCCTAACACTTGAGTACATCGGTAACTACTGGTATTACGGTTTTATAGATAATAACGGAACCACCGAAAAAGCATTCTTCCATGAAGATGATGTGCAAGGTAGTAAGCCTTTTGTAGGCAGAACCGTATATGCAAGTAAAGGTGGAGCAAAGGCTTACGCTGCTGAAGATCAAGCGGGAGTTACGTACAATACGTATCCAGTTGCAACCAACCTTACTTTAGAGTATGTCGGAAACTATTGGTATTACGGTTATATAAACAATAATGGCACGAGTACCAAAGCATTCTTCCACGAAGATGATGTTCAAGGAAGCAAGCCGTTTGTAGGTAAAACTGTCTATGTAAGTAATGGCGGTGCAAACGCATATGTTTCCAAAGACCAATCAGGCGAATACTATATGACTCATCAAATCGCTAAAGCCCTAGAGTTAGAATATGTAGGCGACAACTGGTATTACGGATATATAAACCTTAATGGAAATAGCACGAAAGCCTACTTCCATGAAGATAACGTCCAAGGAAGCAAACCATTTGTAGGAAGGACCGTATATGTAAGCGAAGGAGGAGCTGAGGCTTATCAGGAAACAAATCAGTCTAGCACTAGTTATAAAAACTATCCTGTCGCTTCTAAGGTAACCCTTGAGTATATAGGAAACTACTGGTACTACGGTTATATAAACCATAACGGAACCACTACTAAAGCATTCTTCCATGAAGACGATGTTCAGGGTAGTAAGCCATTTGTAGGTAAGACTGTTTATGCAAGTTTTGGTGGCGCGAATGCATATCTAGATCAAAATCAATCTAGCACGATCCATGACACTGTAGCTTACCAATCAAGTATCTTAGCAGAGTACATCGGTAACTACTGGTATTACGGATTTATTGATAATAATGGAACTAAGACAAAAGTTTATTTCCATGAAGACGATGTTCAGGGTTCAATTTAAACCTCCAAATATGAAAAAGACTAGCTTGGTCCGTGCTAAACGGATAGAGCTAGTCTTTTTATTTATCAAGTGACCTATGACCTTCCTCAACATAATCCAAAGTCCCCCCAACAATCGGATATTGCTTCTCCAAAGGGAATAAAAAACTAGGTTAGCAGATTCTTGCTAGATTGTAAGTCATTAACATAGAATAATACCTGTGCCATTCACCCTAAATATTCCATTAACCCTAGAAAAAACTACCATTATGCTCCCTAGCATTATAAAATCAATGTAACAAGCACATCCAATTTAAGGGGGATCTTTATGAAAGGTTTTATTTTTTTATTAACCATCTTCTCGATTTTTGCATTCTCTCACGTTGCAGAAGCGCACGGGGGAAGAACGGACAGTAGCGGTGGTCATAATTGTTCTGAAAAATCCAAAGCAAAAGGTCTTTGTTCGGGTTACCACAGTCACAATGGAGGGGGGTCGTCATCAGGAAGCAGCAACTCTTCTAGCACTCCAGCTCGAACGAATAATGACAAAGACTGCAGCGACTTTTCTTCTTACGATGAAGTTGTCGCTTACTGGAACCAAAAAGGCTATAGTGCCACTTATGATCCTGAACGTTTAGACGGATGGGGAAACACTGTTGATGATGGAATTCCATGCGAAGCTCCTTCTGGCTATGACACTACCAAAATCAATAACAGTCCTGCTCAAAAGCAAAAACAACAAGAAGACCAGGATAAAGCAAATGGAGAAAAGGCAGGATACCCTGCAGGTTTGGAAGATGGATATGCAGGTAGCTCTAAAGACGTATCTACTGACGGATCTGACGCTTACCAAAAAGCTTACGCAAGTAGTTATGCTACCGGTTATGAAGAGGGCGCTACCAAGTTAGAATCAGAAAAGAAAAAGGCTGAAGAAGAGGGTTACAAACTTGGTCAAAAACAAGATGAACTTTCTGTACCTAATACCTACTCAAAGCATGACTCATTAAAATCTTCTTTCGAAGAAGGCTTTAATCGTGCAGTAAGCGAGAGAGATAAAGAGAAAGAGGAAGAGTTTCATGCGCTTGGCTTGCAAGATGGTGAAAACGATTCTCCAAATGAACCAACTGACATTAAAGAGAGTTATTTAGAAGCGTATAAAGACGGTTTTAAAGAAGGACAAGAGATACTTGAAAGAAAATACTTTGACCAAGGGTACAAAGCAGCCTTTTCTATGCTGAATTATAAAGAGCCGAAATTAGAAAAAGAAAAGTATGTATCTTGGTATAAAGAAGGCTTCGAATCTAATGAGGAAGTTGAGGAAATCAAGACAGAAGCTTATAACATAGGTCGGAGCGGAGAAGATTTGGTTATCGCTGATGAAAAAGTAGCGTCTGAAGAGATTTTTAATCACCATTACACCCTTGGATATGATGAGTATAAGGCTGAGAGATTAAAAGATACCACCCAAACTAGCGCAGGATTTTTGGCGATTGTACTTGGTTGGCTAGGTCGTCGGTTTTATGTAGCAAGAAAAATGATTTCTTAGGAGGATTCAAATGGGATTATACCGAAAGGCGTGTTATGCGGTAGAAGATGTATTTGTAAAAATGTTAACCAAGAAGAAAGATCCCGAGTCAACTAAAGTTAAAGTCCTTGAGTTCAGGGAACGAAAAGAAGCTCAAGCAGCGCAAAAAAAACTAGAAAAAGAAAACGATATTTTCCACAATAATTAAACCTGGAGGAATAGAGAATGCACTTTACTATCACGAACAAAGAAATGGTTTTCGAAGACGAGAATTACATCACTACAATGTATGTAGGCGAAAAAGGGACAGGTCATGAAAAAGGAGACCCGAGACTTCGTTGCCCTCTATCAATTTTTGTGCGCGTAAAAGACAATGATACTTCTACAAATGTACGCGCGAATATGTATTGGGATGCTATATCTGTCCGTTCAAAGTTTATATTCACTGGAGGAAGTTTGGTAGAATTTATTAAATCTCAAGGTCATGATTATGAAGAGTTCCAGACTTACTGGAACTTCGTAAAACGACTAGCTACAAACATCTTCAGCGAGGACGATATTTCAGATTTCCAAAAAACAATCAAAGCAAGTACAGTGTAAGACCTTCTATAATTTCTCTGTACTAAATCTTCTTTATCACAGAAAGACATCCTCCTATGCGTAGTAGGATGTCTTTCTTATAACGGAAATTCATGCTTTTCATTTGATATCACAACCAAGGAGGTTCTCGTATGAAAATCACTCTAGATATGAGCAAAGATGCCTATCCTACAGCCAAACAAGTATACCTAGGACGTTTGAGTAGAAGCGAAGGGAAGCTAGAAATCAATAAGAACACTGGAATGTCAGAAGGATCGGCTCAGGCTTTTATAACGATTTTCCTCGCGATGATGAACGGAGAAGAATATAAAAGAGCCTTCAACAACTCCACAAACGAATACTTATTGGGAAAAATTAAAGAAGACTTTGGAATGGAACATTTCTTAGGAGCTCTTGCTGCAGCCCAGAAGCATATCAACTACTACGCAACATTAAAAAAGGGGAATTTATCGGGTTATCAAGAGATTGTGGACCGTTTGCGAACAAAAGCGAAAAGAGAGATTGGTTAATTGCCAGACGATAGATCGATAATACTTATATATTATGTATATGTTTAGCTTAGTTGGTAGTTTCTTGCATTCCTCCCTCACTAATAATAACCTATTAGTAAGGGAGGCTTTTTAATGAATAAATCCAGAAATACTCAAAACAGGTTCAACAAAAAAGACAATACAAAACTGATTGAAAAGATGAAAAAAATCCAAACTAATAAGCAAACAGAACCAGAATCAACGTTATCCCAAAGTGATAAACAATATAAAAAGCTTCTTAACAAAAATATACGATTGAAAAATGATAATACTAAGTTATCAAATAAGTTGGACAAACTTTCGAGGCAATTAATAAATGAAACTGAAAACAATTCAATGAAAAATAAAGAAATAAATTCCCTGCAAAAAAAGAACTTGTCTCAAGCCAATGAAATAAGCGAATTAAAGATTCATATCCTAGATTTAGAGAACAAATTGAGAGACAAGAAAAAAGAAATCGAACATATGATAAAGGAAGATTCGTATAAGAGAATTGCAGAATTAGAGGCAAATAACAACAGTTTGGAACGCGAGTACCAAGCAGTTTCTAAGAAGAATAAGGAGTTGCAGCTGGACCTTGGAAGGACCAGAGAAGATAGTAAGGTATCTAAAAAAGAAATCAATAAGATCACTCAGCCCTTAAAAGAACAAAATAATACCTTACAAAAAGAAAATAACAAATTAAAGATTCATAACACCAGATTAATGGAGCGATATCTAGATAGTATCCCACCATCTAAAATGTTGGAATACCTAATGAGTATGATGACCCTTAGCAATATATACGAATACGAGAAAGTTCCTTTATTATCGAATCAATACCGCAAGAATATTAAATACATGCACAAAAAGAAAATCTCAACTACTTCTAGACCCATCGAAAACTTTTCAAGCGATGTTATATACGGTCACCTAGTTAGAAAGAACAATGAGTGGGCATTTCTTGATCTAGAAAATAATGTGTACACCATTGAGCATTCAAAAACAAAACACTTACAGGAGGACACTCCATATAAAGCTAAGAAGACGGAGGGCGAAAGCGTTATTTTACTCTTTCGCTACAAAAATACCGAAGTCATCGAAGAAACCATCAAAGAATCACCACCTCCTAAAATAGAGAAAGAGAGCGAGGATACTAACTACATAAATGACTCAGTAAATCCTTATCAGTATTTAGGGGATTTTTCTGTTCTCTTAGTTACCAACAAAAATGGAAGCAGATACGTAAACTTCTTAAAAGGTTTAGTCGGTAAAGTCACTTGGTTAGACCCTTTCGAAAAAAGTCCGACTCATATAAAAAACTCGTCTATTTCGCATGATGTTGTCATTGTTTGTAAAGACGCCACTTCACATGTAGTTAGCAACATTATAGAAGAGGATAGCGCTATTAAATACCAATACTTAATGCAGCACAATGAAAACTTAATTTATACAAGAGTACGATTCACCGCAATCCAATTAGGATTACTAGGCTAAATTAACCCAAAAAGTCGCCATTTTGAGCGACTCACACATAAACTAAAAATTTCACGTACCATACTAGTAATAAAAATTTAAATATATTAAACCTCTAACACTTAATAGCATTTTACATTAATCAATAAAAGTGTTCTATATCATTTTTGTTTTTTTTGATAACTCCTTGTTGGTTAGCAAATAGTTGTCGTGAAGATAGGATACAGATATAGTTGTAATTGTATGGAGGTACTATTGTAAGGAGATACTAAGAAGAGATGTCATTGATTAAACCTTAACCTATGATATGAACTCCGAGCACTCTGCGAAAATCATTAAACAAATTAAATATTAGGAGGACACACATTGAAATTATTATCCCAAGAAGAGTTTACTGAACGTAGTATCAAATTCTTAGAGGAAGAACTCAAAGGTTTTCATAATATTAAAATGATAGATAGTTACACCATCGCCTTAGAATCAGGTAATTACAAAGCCCAATTTTACACAACTAATATGTGGAAGAGATACAAACAAGAGGGTGATTTTACAAGCGTAATGAACTATATCAAAAGAACAATAGAAGCCCAAATTAATAGTCACTTTAGCGAAAAACCTACTATTGATAAACTACTGGATGTAATTTATCCAACAATCAGAAATGAGAAATTCGCCTCTGCAATACCCAATAGCAATGCCGAGCCACCTTCTTTCGTTAAAGAGGATTTTTATGTGGACCTCTCTGTATTTTTTATGGCTAGTATGGAGGAGTATTATTTCCCAATTGGAACAGAGTTATTAACAGAAGAGATTGATGAAAAAGTAGTTAAACAGAAAGCGTATGAAAACCTAAAGCGTCAAGGTTGGATTGAAAAGGTTCAGGAAGTAAAACTAGAATCGGGGACCGTCCAGATCTATCATAACGAAGATAAACCCTTTAACTATCAGTTCTTTATGGCGGATTGGGTTAGAGAACATATCGGAACACAATTCATCTTTTCTATTCCTCAAAAAGACATGGTTTTTGTTTATATTCCCCAAGGTGAACTTGACCTCTCGATGTCTAATGAAGACCTACAAATCTTTATTGGTAACGCAATGGAGCGTTTTAAGAATGATTCACACTCAATCAGTTCGACATTAATGCACTTCGAGGGGAACGAATACAATCCTATGAAGGTAATAGGTATAGAAAAAGAAAACCCAAACAATAATTAATAAAGGAGTGACCTTATGTATAAAAAAATCAAGGCATATTTAGTGAAAAGAGAAGGAGAAAAAAGTGTAGTTGTAACGAATAAAAAGACTATCCAAGGCATTGATAAGGACTCTATCGTAGAAACCACATTGATTATTTCTACTCAAGAAATCAAAGAATGGCACGAAGAAGTGGAATTACTCGGATTAGACGAGGAAGCAATGTAATAACAAAATGATCCCAAGGAAAACAGTGAATGACCACCATGGTCCAATTCACTGTTTTTTTATCGGCTTTTTTAAAAACTTTGTTGACTTCCCCTCAATTCGGATTATATTTAGCAAAATACATAAAACCAAACTAACTAATAAAGGGGAAATTAAAATGATCAACACTACAAGAAAAGAAAGAATTGAAGCACAAAAAATGGCAGCTAAAAAGAACACAGCATGCAAGAACATGCTACAGACACCTAAAAAAGTAGCTATTACTACTGTGCTAGGGACAGGTATACTAGTTTCTGCAAACACAGGAATAGTAGAAGCTAATGGGTTTTCTCACACAGTTAAAGCTGGAGATACAGTTTACTCTCTAGCGAAAGATACTGGTACAAATGTCGACACGATTTTGGAGGTTAACGGAATGACTTCTCCAACTATCTATGTTGGTCAAGACATCGACCTACCAGAAAAGCCAGACGGTGAAGTGACTACTCACCATAAACATGAACAACACGAAGTAACAGCTGATTCAAACGTAGATCCTTCTTCAACGAATCATACAGTTAGTTCAGGTGAAACTCTTTATAGCATCTCAATCAAGTACAAAACTACCGTAGAAGCATTAAAGAGTAAGAACCAACTAACAGGAAACACTATTTTTCCTGGTGAAGTTCTTGAGTTACCTTCAGGTTCAAACCTAGAAGAGAATATTCAAGAACCGGTATTAGGAGAAGCTGTCACTACCAACTCTCAGGATATCGGTATTTATACTGTTAAACCTGGAGACACTCTTTGGAGTTTAGCCGATACCTTCAACACAGTAACCGGCGAGCTCAAGTCATTGAATAACAAGGAAAGCAATCTTGTTATCATTGGCGATCAACTACAAGTCAATTTAGATTTGTTACTTATGGATGCTGCAATTATTAATGCAGTAGATCCGACAACTTTAGAAATTACAATGAACGATGGAGAAGTCCTTCGTTTACAAGTTCCCTACGGAACTTCGGTTAACTACTAATAAAGATATTGAATTCCAAAAGTATCTATCTAATTTTGATAGATGCTTTTTTATTTATTTCGGTTTTTCGATTCTAATGTTTTACTTTTGACTAATAATTACCGTGTTAGAATGAAGTAGAACCGTAATATGATTTAAAAAAACCTAAAGGAGGCAATATAAAAATGGATAGCCCCACTGAATTAAGACAACGAATTTGGGAATTAACCGGCATGGATAGCAAAACTGCAATGTATATGGAAGATGATACAATGAAGTGCGGAGTTACCGTTGATACCCCGGATGGCGAGTGCCATTTGACTATACCTTACCCAAGGAATGAAGATGGTGTACATGCTCAATCACCAGACGCCTCTTGGGAAATTCATTTCACGGAGCTAGGTGTGAAAATAAATAAATATAAAACACTTGGTCACGTTATTAACTTCTTAAATGCTAGGTTTGGAGAATTAAAAACCTATAATAAGGCTGAAGAAATGTTCGTTCTTATTAATGAACTTCCTAAAAAGCAAAGATTCCACCTTCTCGAACTTTTATATGCGCGTTATTTTGATACACCATTAGGGGAGAGCCCATTTAAAAAATCGTGAAATTTAAAAATGAACGAAAACCAAAGGAAAATTCTCCTTTGGTTTTTTAATGACAAGCTTGAAGGCGATTGATAAAGACACATCTTTATTACTAATATAAGCGTCTCAGTCATCTATAGGCTTCTTAAACACATACTACGTAGTTTTCTCTTCGGCACGAACCACATTTTCCGTAATAAAAAGGTATCCCACCATACCGAGTCCGCTTCATTTCATGCCGAAACTCAAAGCTACACTTAGGACAACGAAACATCTGAAATCGCATATCACTTCCTCCTTTCTTTATCGTTACATTCATATCAAGCTGTTAAATAGCAGATGTCAACCACTTTCTTTAAAATATTGAACTTTTTACGATTAACTTCAATTCAATTCCGAAGCAAACGCGCAATACGAAGTGATTCCGTTAACAATCCGCTGACGCATCAATACATTATCCTTGTTCTACGTGACTTTTTTCGAGTAAATCTCGTATTGAAGTCGAATCGGAAGACCAGACAATTGTAGCAATATCAATCCTGAAATTCCCTTGAAATTTTTTCGTTTTCCCCTATACTGTCCATAGAAACTATTAGAAAAGAGGAACACCCATGAATCAAACCATCCAAGATATCAATTCCGAGCTACGTAACTTCTTGTATAAGAACCTTTCAGAAAATCACTTCTACACTGTCGGCGAAGTAGTGAATCTTTGCATTATACAGGGGTACAGTGAAAGCGATGTAAGAAATGCAGTCGCGATCCTAATAAGCAAAAAAATCATCATCATTCTCGAAAGCTCATTATTGGTTCCTGGACCCAAGAACACCGAATTCTTAGTGAACAAGGGAAATCTTGAACTTCTAAAAGTGAATTTATAATTAAAAAAGCCACACATAAACCTTTCAACAAAGGTTATGTGTGGCTTTCTAGTGACTAATTGTCTATTTCATACAGAAAAGAAAAAATACTTACTTTCGTTTAAACTTGCTGCCCTTCTTTTTGGACTTCATATTCTTAAGCTTATCTTGAATAGAGGCTTGAGTCGCTTCAGTTTTTTCTTCGTTTACAGCAATAGAAGAAACTTGATCGTTAGTAACCTCAATTTCCAAAACATCGCCTTCTTTTGCATCATCAGGCAATTTAGATTTTTCCACGATATATTGTAATGATTCACTTTCCACCAAGATCACAGCTTTGTTATCTTCAATGCGATCTAAAACCGCTCTCACTTTAACTACCTCCTACACAAGCAATGCCTTGTGATGAAATATCCTTTAACCTCGAAGGTCCAATTCCATTTATCCTACTCAAATCATCGACAGAGCTAAACGGTCGTAGTTTAACCAATTCTTCAGCTCTTGCAGGTCCGATATGGGTGATCTCTTGTAATTGTTCTGAGCTTGCCTTGTTGATGTTGATACAAGATGAGTTAGTTGCTTGCTCAGACTCTTCATCAGGAGCTGACTCTATCTCATTCTCTTTGGAATCAGTAGAACCACTTGAAGAAGGGGTGATATTCCCATCTTGATTGGTCGTAACACTATACTCGTTTCCATCTGTCTCTACAATAATCGTTCCATTAATGTCTGTTCCATATAATTCTGCTCCGATGTCTGTTACACGATTTAGAGCAACATCATGAGGATGACCATAACTATTTCCTTCACCTGCAGAGTAGATGGCTATCTTAGGACTAACAGCATTTACAAACATTTGAGAATTTGAAGTATTAGACCCGTGATGTCCCATCTGGAATACATCCGCTTTTAAATCGTACCCTCGGTTCACCATTTCCATTTCAACCTCTTCTTCAACATCCCCAGTGAAGAGAAAGGAAGCATTGTGATATATTGCTTTGAACGAGATAGAATTGTTGTTTAGGTCACCACTTGATTCTATAGGGTTAAACACCTGTATCAATAGAGGACCGACCTCATATTCTTCACCAGCTCTAGGTTCCTCGTACCCAACACCATGTTTATCAATCGCCTCAATCAACCCTTCGAATGTTTGGGAGGTTGCAATATCCCCAGACATCCAAACTTCCTCTACATCAAACTGATTGATGATTTTCTCGATTTGCCCGATATGATCAGAGTGAGGGTGAGTCCCAATGATAATATCAAGTTGGGTAATTCCCTGTTCATTTAAATAGTTCACTACATTATGTTCATTCCAATCTCCAGCATCGATGAGGATATCATATTCTTCACCTTCATCTTCAAACTCAATTAACGTAGCATCTGCTTGACCAACATCAATAAAATGAGCTTTAAGACCACTTAGATTCTTATTACTTTCATCTTCTTTTGTCGCCTTACTATCATTCTTATCAGTGTCAGCACTTTCTTCTTTTGGTTCTTGATCAGTATCAGTTGTTGTGGCAGAATTATTACCACTTGCTTGCTCTGATTGTGGTTCTGGTTCAGAACTTTGGACGGGCGCAGTATCTTCTGCACACCCTGTAAGTAAAAAAATTGCGTAGAAACTAAAGAGTGCAGCAACTAATTTATTCTTCATCCTATTCCCCCTTGGTTCCCCATATCTTACCATGGAACAGCCTTAACTGTTCACACTTAAACCACTTAATTCTAATACATCAAAAGGAAGGATTTATGCTTTAACAATTTATAAGTAATTTAATTAGTCTTAGGATTCATTTTTGCTTTATATGAAACAAAAAAAGAAAACCATACGGTGTGGACCGTTATGATTTTCTCCCCAATTAATTAATATTATGATTCTCCATCAATAAATGAGTGAATAAGTGCATAACCCCTATTCATCTTTTAATATTCTAAAGATATTCCGCTCTTCGGAATAAGTAGTCACGTCATTATACATCCAGTTAGCTAGCTTTTCGATATTATTTTTCGATTTGGTTTTTAGGCTAGTGACCTTCCTTGTTATACCCTTAGTCCGATTTGTCTTACAATATCCATAGTAGAGGGCGACTCCGAGTTGCTCCTCGATAATAGACTTTATTTGAGCTAGCATCTTACTCGTTCCAGAAAACTCCATAGCCACAGATGAACTTTGTGTCTTCGTCCGATAACAAGAACCCTTTCCTTCGTAATATCCCAATAAGAAGCTGTTATAGAATTCAGAACTTAACCTAGTTGGAAATGTTAACGTACTTAATTTACCACTTTCAAGCCCATATGAGATAAGGGTATCGTATATATGTTTACTCGTTATCCTAAACTTGGCTGAAGTTGACCCATATTGATTCTTATATGTCTCAATCTCTTTATCATACTCAATGACGGAGCGGAATCGCTCTAGGATATCAATATCCTTATCAGACACCACAAGAGCTGCTACGTATCCACCGGTTTCCTTCGCGACAAAGCCTGTAGAAAACCAAATTCCAAGCCAATAGGCTTTGTTATGATCGTCGATGGAATCCAAATAGTGTAAGTTCCCAATTGAGTAATTCCTAGACGTTTCAGTGTATTTTCGCATCTCAATTTTATCCTGTATCTTAGAATGAACCGTCTGAGGGTAAGTCCCGTACTTCTTTGCTATTTGATGTAACGACCAACCACTGTCATACAGTTTTACCCACTCAGGAATAACCTTTTCGAATTTAGAAGGTTTGGCAACTTGAGTCCGTAAATCAACCCCTTCTTTTTTCAGATACTTACTTACAGTGTTAACATCAACATTTTCTTTATCTGCAATATCCCTAGTTGATAACCCATTTTCGTAAAGTTCTGCCCATTCTTTCGCTTTGTGAGCATATTTTTGTTTAGGGCGGGGTTCGATTACGCCCTTTAAAACTCGTTGTACGGTGGAATAATTAACATTGTACTCATTCCCTATTTTAGTGAATGACCACCCATCATTATAGAGCTGTTTCCACTCATCCTGTTTATCTAAATGTACAGATTTCTTTGGCAACTGTAACGTTCCTTTCATTTTGTTTTTTCTCATTCTAGCATAGGTCTATCCTGAATCTTGCTGTTATATTATGGATTTGGTTCGATTCATATTATAGTTTCGTACTAAGAATAGTGTCCGAATACAGGTGAGCTCAACCAACAGTTTTTAACAATCTAGTGCTATTATGTACATAAAGGAGGGGGGAGCTACTATGACATTTATTTTGAGAGTATCCGAAGAAAAGGGTACACAAACTGAGAGTACCGACCACCAGCAAACAGAAGATCATTATATTGAAGTGGAAACAAAATCAGAAGCTATAGAGAAGTATATGACCCTTGCAAAACGATACCCATTTTTACTTAAGTTCAAATTGTATGAAGCTACTGAAGTTGAACTACCGACTCATATCCATGAAAGAGCTCAATCTGAAAGTATGATTAACAACAAACATATTTTTTCTGCAAGTGACTCTAAAAAAGCAGAAATGGCGTTTCATGAGAAAGCTCGTAAATCATTAAGTGATGCAGACGAGTTTATTAAGATCCTCGAAGACTCACTCAACAGGGACTATGAACAAGAGTTGAAAGAATATAAAGAAAGAATGAAAAGAGAAAGAGAGGGGAAGGAATAGAACCATTATGTATACTATCAACTTATCGCAATTCGTAATGAAATGACAGTCGAGGATTACAAGATATAGAAACGTAAGAGATACAGAAAACCTAACTTCAGTAGGTAGCATAGCTCCTTTTGAGGTTAGGTTTTTAAATTCTTTTATGTTCTTTTTTAGAAGAAATAGACTAGCTTATTGTTTGACGAAAACATAGATCCCTTTAGCTTCACCATTGCTTAGTTTAACTGGGTTTCTTGCATAAGCGTCTTTGCTATATAAATAGCCATCCCAGTTTGAGTATTTCTTTAGCTTGCCTGTTGATTTTTTCTTTGTTGGTTTGAAGGCGATATAACCCTTATCACCTTTCTTGAGTGTAAAAGTGTATATACTGCTATCTGATGCTGAACTTACCCATGTATAGGATACTCCCGCTCTAATAGCATCTTTCTCAGCAGTCGCCGAGGCACTATAAGAAGCAGAAACGGTTGAGGAGACATTTTTAGAAATAGTACAACTTGTATTGTTTGTGCAATCGATTGTTGAGGTTACTTGAATAGGGTCTCCGGTATAGGTTGTGACCGAGGATTCTACGTACCTCCAATACTCTCGATAACTCTCCGGCAAAACTACATCGCCAGTTTTACCTGATTTAGGTAATGGTAAGACAGGTTCAGGTTCGCTTTCTGGGGTTATGACGACGGTCTCTTCTGATAAAGCTGCATATTCTTCTTCCGAAATTGGTTCTAACCCATTTTCCGTTGTAACATACGGTGTAATAGTTGCATCGAACTCGGGGTCATAAAATTGTTCTGTGTTACCTTCTGCAAAAGCGGGACCTGCAAACATCGTTACAACCATGGAAAGTGCAGCGGACAGTAGAATTGCTTTCGTTTTCTTCAACATACATATTTAGCCTCCTCTTCCTAATAATTACATTATCATCTGCCGAAAGACTTTTGTATATATAAATAGTTCGACAATTATGAACTTTATTTCGACAAGGGGTTACTCGGAATAAATGTAGTAGTACATTCCATTGCTGATAGAAGGACTGACTTCACCTTGAGGTGTGTTGATTGTCATTTTTTCTTTATCTGCTAACCCTAAATACAAATGATACTCTTCATTGGAATTCACCTGGAAAGTAGCGTTAACATTGAGATTTCCTACTGTTTGGTCTGTGGACTTTAACACTACTCGTTGAAGATTCCTTTTCCATTGATATTCCCCATCTTCATTGGCTAGTTCTGCAATCGTTATTCCCTCTCCGTCTGGATCATCGAATCGAAAAATAACGAGTTCAACATTACCTACACCCATTATTTCAAGAATGTCGTCCTTTTGTATGTCCTCTTGCTCTAATCCGAATTCTAATGCTTCATCCCGAGTTTGAAATGATTTATCCACTTCATTCCCCTCGGTAGCGTTTGAACATCCGATGAGGAGTGCCATCATTACCATCATTAACAGCAATACATATACCTTTTTCATTCAATAAACCCCTTCCGTTTTTATGTGATTCAGGATTATATTTTCGCTTCTGTATAAGCTGTTACCTTCTTATGGAAAATATATTTATTTTTAGGTGAATTGTGATTGACTTTGACTCATATATGAAAAGTATTGTTGAATCATATTAGAGTTTTGTGTGTAGTATAGTTAATTGTTCGTGTAGATAGTTCAGAAGAAAAGTCTGAAGTCATTCCTTGCAAAACGAGACCCATTTTTACATAACTTCAAATGATTCTAATAAAGCAAAAATGGTGTTTCTTGAGAAAGCTCGAAAACGATTAAGTAATGCAGACGAGTTTATTAAGACCCTCGAAGACTCACTAAACAGAAAAAGATTTTAAAGAGTACAAAGAAAGAATGAAAAGAGAAAGAGAAGGGAAGGGGAGGAATAGAAAAATAACACATACACTATCATTAAATTTGATTATTGATAGAAGGCAGTTCTATTATTCTAGGACTGGTGATGTCAGTTATGTTTTTTGGACGCGAAAGAAGATAGTAACCAATGGGTTACTATCTTCATAATGTCGCACAACAATTGTTATGCGTCCTTTTTTACTTCCAGAGTTTTTCTGTAATTATAACGACCGGAAGCTGAAATACGAACTGTCTTTTTAATGGCAGGTTCAATCCAGAAGATCACATCCTCTAGGTCATCAAAAACTTCATTGCTCCCATTTAAAAGAAACTCTCCAGTCATTCTAACGATCACATCTTTATCTCCATTCTTATAATGAAAAGAAACAAAATTTTTCATCATTATTGCGTCTAAAGCTTTCTCTGCCAAAATTACTTCTTTAGGGGTGAGTTCTTCCCATTCAACTTTTTGTACATTGTCTACAAGGTGGATTTTCGCCATATAATACACGCCCTTCGTTAGTAGTAATAACATCCTTAACGACAAAACTCTGTTTTATACCTAAATTAATAGATACAATCACAGATTTATAGTTTATTAATTTGATAAAGTAGCATTAAACAATGAGTCAAATAAACAGGAACATTCCTTGCAAAGCTATGTTTCTTTCTTCAGTTTGCACCACCTTACATTGTAATACTGATTGGGTGTGAGGAGGTCTTTTTTTGTTATTCTTACCTTTTAAAGGTCAATCAAAGGCTAAAGCATTTGGATTGTTCGATATACACCCAGAACCACCCAGGTCAATGGATGGAAACTTAATAAAACCTTCCTATCCATCCCCATTCTATGTCTCATGCAACAATTAGTAGACATTGTTTTCACCCTTATTATGAAAATTAGCTTAATATATAAACAAATCTGAACCCAATATAGGAGGCACTACTATGACAAGCGACAAAATGGCGATGTATATGGAAACATTGAGAGAAGGTAAAGAAATCTTAATCGAACCGTATAGCTTTAGCAGCTTCATCAAACTGTTTGATTCAACAGCTACTGAAGAAGAAAAGCAACAATACCAGCAAGAAATGATAGAAACTGGGGACGAAACCTTCCCATCGTTTCATCAAGTAAAACTGGTTGAACAAAGGGGTGCCTAATGGATCTAGAAAGAATACAAATATCACTTGATCAGAATATTGACGAAGGATCAATTCATGGTTACGTTACAAAACCAAAAACAGAATCACAGTTAAAGAACTATTTAGACGAACAAGGTGTTGCAGAAGCAGCTCCATTAATACAAGAGCAATTTAACAAGATCGCTATTCTAAAGAACATGTATGTTAACGAAGAAGAGAGAGGAGAAGGAATCGGAACTAGTTTATTAAGTGTTTTTATAGATGAAGCGTGCAGTCATGATGCCGAAGCAATTATATTAGTTGCCGATACTTCAGAATCCAACAAAATCGACCTTGTGAACTGGTACGAAGGATTTGACTTTAAAATCATTCATGGAGAGAGAAGTTCGTATCCTGTTATGGTCAGGGAAACTATTGATTAGTGAACTTGGACCAACAAAATATTATTTACTACCTAAAAGAAAAACTCAACAACACAATAAAAGGAGATGGCGTACATGCTAAAAACAATGGATAACAAAACAGAAAAATATAACTATGACAATTTCTTAGAGGTTTTACGTGAATTGCAAAGTTCTATTGATGAAGCTTATCCCCCAGAAGAGGTATTATCTGTGTATCATTCTGAATCCAGCTTTTACACAAATGGGGAGTTTTCTAAAAGTGAAAATTTCAACTACGTGAAAGGAGGAGTCGATTTAAAGAATAGTCTTAAAAAAGATTTTGAGTCGAATGAACAGCTTATATCCTACAACTTTGTGATCACTAAAGATGATAATTCAATTAAAATTGAAGCTAATTCTGTTGAATCTCATTCTATTTCCGACGATATCACCCTGGTTATTCGTCATTTACGCTAGAAAGACAATAAACGAACCAAACTCTGTCTGTATTAGACAGAGTTTTTCTTAGTTAATGGGAAAAATATATTTTTAAATCAGTCTTTAAATTTCTAAATTTACATATTATTCTTTATAGTTTCGCATTATAATTAGTTTATCTTATTTGAGGAGGAAGGGCTATGCTGCCATAAGTCAGGAACAATTCATTTCGCACTGTTAAGGTCCATATCTGAGGAAAGCGGGGATCTTTGTGAAAAAGCTTCTGTTATCGACATTTGTTCTTCTAACCGTTATGGGCTGTTCTGTGAATGAAAGAGCTGTTAACCAAGAAATGAGTGAATCAGAAAAAAATGCTCCAGCCACTATAGAAGACAGAGAGAAGTACGTCGAGTCTAATGAATATATCATTGACCATGAAAACACAACAGAAGATGAACTCAATTACTTAACAATAAGGCTCAATCAAGAATTTACTAAAATGCCAATCAGTGAGCAATATCTGTACTTAGTAGATTTCTTTGAGGAATATAATGAAAAGTACGGACACCTTTTTGAAACATTCGGAAGTTTAAACGAAATGCTAGGATATGTTGGTGAAACGGAATTTCCAACTTACGAAGTACACCTGAGAACTTTTGAGTTTGTAGGAATCAACCTCAATATTGACCGCGAGGTAGGAGATAGACCAAGCGACAATATTCTTGAGCTTCTAGACGAACAAGATAAAGACATGGTTTCATCAGGAAAGAAAGCAGGTCTTACCCTAGCAGAAACAAATACGGACATAGAAGTACCAATCAAGAATACGATTATTACTACATCAGGTGAGATCAAAGGAGCTCTTGCAAGAACCAATGCAGTATCCACTTCTACTAGTACATCAAATCCTTCTACAAGTAATGATGACTCTGAAACCTACATTGATGGCATGACAGGAAACGAATGGGTATCGTTAACGGACAATCAGAAATTCCATGCTGTCTCCAATGCTCTATACAACCTAGACCAAAACGGTTTTACTATAACAGAGGACGAATATTACTTTATAAGTGCATTAGATGCCTTCTATACGGATAACGCTACTATGAGCACCCCAGTTAATGAAGCTTTAGCGACATCAGGTTTTATGTCTGGCGCTATATTAAAATAAGTAGTTATAACAGAGATTAGTAATAGATACTAGAAGTTTTAGATCACTCTCAAAATTGAGAGTGATCTTTTATTTTGATGAAAATCTAAAGTTTCTTACTCTTTTCGAATATTACTTAATTCGCTCAGTGATCACTAATAGTATGTTACCCTTGTCGAAGTGACCAAACGAGTAGAGGCAGGAAGGGGACCATAAATGAAGCACTTATTCATATTATTCTTAGGAGCAGGTTTTTTTATTGCGGGTTGTTCCTCAAATGATACGGGACAACTATCGGAAGGAAACAAACAATCCATAGAAGAAAAAGCGATTAGCGATGTGGAAAAGAAAATAGAAGAAAACAAACAAAAAGAGAGAGAAGAACGTGAGTCAATCATTGATACAAGGGCAATGGGAGAAGGAAAGGGTGTCGACCAAGAACTCATAAATAAATTCGTTCACGTAGGTGATACATTCACATCGGACGATGAGTTAATATTAAAGCTAACAGGCGGTTATACGACCACAGCTTCACATAATGATATCGTTTCAGAAGAATTAGATTATGATCAATTCTTAGTGTTGGAATTCAAAGTATCGAACCTTAGGGATGAGGAAACATTGTTATTGTACACTGATTTTTCAGGCATTACAGACGAGGATGAATTGATTGAAACAGAACCTTTCTATGACACTTACACTCAAGAGGAAGACTTTAATGGTCTTGAATTGCAGGGTGGAGAAAACGGTACCTTACGAATTGCTTTTGATGTTCCTGAATCCGACTTCTATGTGGTTAAATTCGATGAAGTATCTAACTTTAACGGCAAAGAAACTCTCATTTATGTTAAACCGTCATAAAGACCTAAATACCCTATCTTGACCAAAGGAGAACAACTAACATGTCTGAAGAAACGAATCTTAACCAAGAAAAAGAGAGACACTCTCATCTCAATGAGCCTCTCACAGAACGCGAGCTGTTCTTAGAAGAAATTGATGAGTTACTCCTCAAAAAGGAGAAGACGTTCGAATTAAACAAACTTAAACAAGCAATAGCTGCTGGCGAGAAGGAAGAAGCGAAAATTCTCTATAAGTATTCCGAACATATATCTGAAAAGGAATTCAATTCGCTTATCTCCGAAACAAAAGAATAGTGTTTTAAGAGGAAGATATAGATAAAGATGGATCTTGGATCCATGAGATGTGCTTCTCCGTTATTTGATACTCTATATACAAAAGACACCGCATATAAATTATTCGGTGTCTTTTTCTTATCATTGTCAGCAGCACATAACTTATCGCGATATTTTCTTTTGATAACGTACTTCCATCTTTTCTGAGTAATTTAGGAAAAATAAATAGCATTGTTTTTCCGTAACATCGATGTTTTTTTCATTGGCTTTCTTCAACATCAATTTAACCAACAGATCAATGTTCTGCATTAAAGAACCTAAGCTGTTGTATTTATACCTTTTATGATTAAAGACTGAGATTCCATAACTAACTAATCTTTGTCTGTCTTTATCATCAACAGTAAAACAGTAAACGGGGCTTTTAATCGAAACAGCTTCGCCTTTTAATTTTTTTATGTATTGACTATCATGCCGATTTCTAGCTACATTTACTTTCGCTTTCTTTTTGATAAGGATCTTTTGATAACGTTTTTCCATTTTCAACCCGTTTACAATAAAAAAGAGATAAGCTTGTTCCTGGGAAAGTGTTAAACCCTTGGTTTTTGCCTTCTCTATGAACTTAACTACAAAGTTTCCTAAATCCGATTTCACCGCATCATAATTTAAATACATATGGCGATAACTTAAAAAAACATTCTCACCACAGCTCAGCAGCTTTTGCCTGCTTTTTCCCTTTCCAGAGAAGCAATCAATGGTTTTCTTAATCTTTATCGCTTTCCTTCTCAATTTAGCGATGTATGCAACGTCTTCGACACCTATGAGAGCTCTACCATCAGTTCTCAAAAGAGCTTCTTTCGCTAATTGATCTGCCATCTCGTTATATCTATTTCCGTTGTGTGCTTTAACCTTAGTGAAATCAACTCTTAATCCATAGTGTTCAATCCACTTTTCCATGAACATCTTGTATTGTTTGGAAAAAGGATTCTTGGGCTTGTGCTCACCTGTGACAAGCTTCCTAACACCATTAAAATCATGGTATATTAACATGCTTCGCCCACCACTCATTGCAACATACTTTACCGCTTCCATGACTGCTTTAAGCTCACCCGCTACATTCTTTAAGGAAATGCCCGCTTCTTTATTGGCTCCTAGACCACTTTGAGTATGAGCAATCGCCTCATTCCTAACAGCTACGAATGCATAGGAATAATCGCTCGTATGATAATTGAAACCGCCATCAGTGTAAATGCTCGTCATATGTAAATTTGATAACTTTTCCGTTTGTTTTTCTTCAGCTAATCGGAAATATTTACGTCGTTTTCCACCAAGCAACTCCTGAGCTTCAGCCAGAGAGGAGCATTTTTTAACGGACGCCCCTAAAAACCCCTTAGTAACTTGCAATACTTCTTCCCACGTATAGTAAATACCTGGTTCTCTCCCCATAAGGACCGCATAACAAGTAGAATCGGTAGAATCATTCTTCTTCAATTTCAAACCTCCTTTCGGATTAACTCCTAGTTGTAGTTGCATTAAACAACAACTACGAAATTATGCTCATGTCACCAAATACGATATGGCAGCGAATTTCATACCCGAATAGATCTCGAACTTAAAAAACAAAAGAGAGCAATTTAAATTGCTCTTTGTATGTTAGGCAATATTAACATTCTTAAATTTAGTGATCTTACTGCATTTCAGACAATAAAGACCTGTACTGGGATCGTCATACTCTGACGAATGATCTCTTCTGTACCCACAGTTACAACTTACAATACAGCCTGGTGTCTTCGTATCTATATTCTCTATCTCTGCCAAACGACTCTTAGTTTTGACCAATCGATGTAACGCATTGAGGTATTTCATGTCAGACCCTCCTACTGTTGTTCATATATTAACTTTCTATATTATAAAAGGAAAAGCGAACAATTTACATACGAAAAATAACTTTTTATATCTTTTTACAATATATTTATAAATGGAACGGTGTGTGTTCATCCATCCGGCATGGAATCAGTTATCGAAAAATTAGAAACTCAATAAAGGAGTCTCTCCTTATTAGTTAAAAGGGAATTTTAGGAACTTAAACTAAACGAATAGGAGTGATTTTTTTTGAAAAAAGCAATGTTATCATTGGGCGCAGCATCGTTGATCTTTACTGCAGCTTGCTCAGAAGAAAAGACAGAGGTAACAGAACCGAAGAATGAGGCGATTTCCCAAACAGAGGTAAAAAGCGCTCTAATTGATCTGCAAATGGAGTTAACAACGACCATTAATAAGCAAGATGCTGCACTTTATTCTTTCGATAAGCTATTAGCTAAAGAGGAGCCACCAACTAAAGAAGAAGTAGAAGAGGCGAAGAAACATGCCACAGAAGCATCTCTAAACATTTCAAAGTCAATTAAAGATATGAAGATCCCATCGGACCTAAAACCCTTCGAGAGTGAACTGAAGGAAGTGATTACAGAACTTTCAACCGCATACGAAAAATGGGAAAACGTAAACGAAGAGAACGAACATCCAGAATATATTAAGCATTTTGATGTAGCCCAAGAAACGTTGACAGAGGTCTACAAACAAGTAGAACTAGCACCAGTAAGTCTAGCAACCGAATTAGAATAAAGTGATTCCAAAAGCTATAACAAATTGTTATAGCTTTTGTTTATATAGAATGAAACACTTACTTTACACGCATATAGAATATACTTTACATATACAATGCATATCCAAAACATATAAAAAACACGTATACATAGAACTAATTTATTAGCGTTTTTTTACATAGTTTTTATTCCAAGGATACATTTTTAATTATATTTACAGAAGCTTGCAGGAGGTGAATCATGACAACTAATAATAAAATTGCACTCTTTGTTTCTTTGACAGTGTTAGTAGGTTTTCCGATTATGTTCCTCTTTCTATCTATCTATACAGGACAATGGGGTTATCTTGCGTGGAGTATTGCACCTTCCTTCTCAGCGGGCATTACTGGTTTGCTGTTAACTCTGAGCAACAAAAAGAAGAGGGAAAATGATATATAACCGATAGTGACTTAGCTAATAACGAAAAAAAGTGAATGGGGATTTATGGTAAAATGGTTAACGAGAATACTCTGCTCTGGAACAAGCGTACAGTTAACTCTATAAAAGATGTAGCAGATTTCAAAACAATAGAACATGTTAAGGGGTTGGAAGAAATGAAAAAGTTATTGATGTTATGCAGTCTATTGCTACTGTTCGGATGCGCACAACAAGAAGAAAAGAATGATAATGCATATGAAGGAGAATTTGGAACATACGAAATAATGGATACTACTCTAATAGAGGATTATGGATTATTAAGAGAAGAATACGCCCAGTTGCAATGGAAAATAACATACACCAACACAACAAGTGAAGTAAGAAAACCTGTTGATTCAATTGAACTAGATATGGTTATTGAAAATGAAACCGACGTCGAGTTAACAGAAATTCCATTCTATAAAGTAAAACATGCAGGAGATCAATTGTCAGAAGAAAAAAAGTTAATTAATAATGGTTATTTAAATATCAAACCAGAAGCGACTGTAGAACTAATAGTAGGAGCTACCGTAGAAGAAGAAAAAATAGATTCCATTTACTTACGAAATAGAAATCCACAGGGTCAAAATGGAGAACGATTTGAGAAAAAAGTAAAAGTAGAAAAATAGATTCGATTTAAAATCCGTATCACAAACCGTTTAGGTTCGAGATGCGGATTTTTTCTTTGTTGTTTCACCTCACAACGAATCCATTAAAACTATAACCATTGATAAATATTCATCCTCCATTTTCTTGGTCAAAATCATTCGTCAGTTTAGGATGTTGACGCAAGCAAAAGGAGGGATCACTTTTTGAATAATGGTTTAAAACGCATGGTAGTTTTTAATACAGCAACTTCGGTAGTGTTTACATTTGTAGACCTATTCGTAAACTTATACATATGGGTCCAAAATAAACAACTTCTAGACCTTGTTTGGTTTAACTTCTTTATGTTCTCATTGTGGAGTTTTTCTTATGTAAGTGGGTCATATCTATTTTACAAAAAAGACTTAAAAGCTGTGATGAGAGTAGGAGCAGTGTTTTCCTTAATCCTTTTTAGCCTGTTATCCTTCGTCACGATAGAGGATCCATTTCATTGGATTGCTTTTGCAGGAGCAATATATGGATTGATGAGAGGAATCTTCTCAGCAGGAATAACACTCGCACTATCCTTCTTAGGAGACGGAAAAGAATTTAAAGAGTATTTTCAGCAGTCCGCTTTTTGGAGAAAAGCGGTAAACATATTCATCCCGCTCCTCTTCGCATTTGTATTATCAGTTTTGGATTACGAGAATACATTTATCGTTATGTTCTTCTTTTCTGTAGGACTATTCTTATTAAGTTTCATTTTGCCTGACATCGCACCCAAAAGGAGTGAGATTACTAATCCTTTTAAAAAACATCTATCTATATTTAAAGTGTTCAAAGGGGATAAAATCAAGCTGCTTCCATATTCTTATTACTTCGGAGGTATGTTTGCTGAATTTCAGACAATATTCTTAATGTACTTTACATTTACAATAACCGAAGACAAATTTTTTGTTGCAGGTCTAAATGTTTTTTATACACTTTTAGTTTTCTTTATGATTAAAATCTTTAATAAGTCAACACTCTCACCAGTAACCTGGATGATCATTGGTATATCAATGGCATTCATTGGCTTGGGGTTATCTATAACTTTATCAAACCTTTGGTTGTTAATACCGAATATACTTTTGGTGATTGGAAACTTTATTTTCCGAACAAACTATTTCGCCCAACAATATGAACAACTGGGAGGGAAGGGGAAGACGCATCGCATACAAATAACAATTTGGAGAGAAGTTATCCTTTGCATTTCTCGAATATCATTTTTGCTAATTATTATTGTATTACATGCTACGGATTTATTTTCTATTTACATCTTATTAGTAATGGTTATTTTAACAACAAGTGTTGTGCCGTTCATTCATTCAAAGTTTAACAGCCAGTAAAATAAAACCCACAAGCTATTGTAACTTGTGGGTTTTGATTATTTAACGTTATCAACCTAACATGTATTATTACCAATAGCGATAATAGATATCGATCATAGAGATTGGACTTCCACTTTTATTCTTTGAGTGGTAAGAGTGGTATGTTCCCGATTGATAATCTTCTGAATCATCTACTGTGAAAACATACGAACCGTTGGAATAATAACGATCAGCATTGTACGAAGCGTAAAGGTCATTAGGGTTGTAAGCTTTTTCTATTTCATCAAAGTTGCTGAAATAGGAGGAAGCTTTTTTACCTTTAATATTAACACCTACAACACCATAATCTTCGAAATGAACGAATTTATACTGAATATCGCCATATTGGTATGCATATTCTGTTTCCATACCTATTACTTTATCCGGTTCACCCAGTTGGCTCTTTACATACTCTGGTGAACATCCAAAATAGAATTCCTCAAAGGTTTTATATAGGTCTGCATACATCGATGTATTGTGAATAGGGTTATCACACCCTTTGTCACTTGCACCTTTTAGTTGGTATTCAACCGCTTCTCCAATAATTCCTTTGCCACCAATAATTCCAAACGACTTGTACTTAGGAATCAAACTCTTAGTAGATTCAGGAATTTTACTATCGTTTATTAGTAGTATAGGAGCGTTATCTTTAGCAGCGAGTGCTGAGCCAGCAAGAGCATCAGGGAAGTTTCTACCTGTAGCTACATAAGCTTTATCGGTTCCTAATCTTAAATTAGTGATTATGGATTTTGCAGTTTCATATCGATCTGAACCACCATACCTGGATACAGAGGAAACAGGTAAACTGCTTTCTACTTTCTTACTAACGACCGCAGTGCTACCTACAATAATCGCTTTATCCATAGATTGAATAACATTTCGAGATGCACTTGGTAACTCATCTTGAGCAGTTAGTAAAATAGGGATTCCGTTTTTAGCTGCATATGGCGCAATAGCAAGAGCATCAGGGAAATTCTTACCGTATGCAATAACAGCCGTTTTTGAGTTCAGTTCATTTGCGATAAGAGCGGCAGTTTCATATCTACTCTTTCCGCCAATTCTCTTCACATCTAAGTTCATATTCTTCAGCTCGTTGGAAACACTTTTCGAAACAGCACCTTCGCTTCCAAGAATAATGACCTTCTTCGCTTTAAGTCTCTTAATCTCGTCTTTCGTAACACCTGTTAGACTTTTAGTGTCCGTTAACAAGATCGGAGCATTCTCTTTATATGCAAGGGGAGCCCCAGATAAAGCATCAGGGAAGTCACTACCTTTTGCTAACACAACTGTTTCGGCAGTAGTCCAACCATCTTGAGAAATTTTTATAGCCGTTTCATATCTATTCTTGCCCGAAAGTCGGCTTGTGGTAACTGAAGTGTTTAATGTTTGGATGTTCGTATCATTAGCCTTATCCGAATCGTTTGAGTTCGCATAGGTAGTCCCTTGGAAACCAAGAGAGAATAGTAACAATGCAACAATGAACAAATAATAAATTTTCCCCAAAAATACACGTCCCTTATTTTATTTTTAGATTATGAAACTAAAACCCAAATACACCTCCACCCTTTTCTAAAATGTTATATAGCTTATTTGCTTGTTATGATCACCTATGTTGAACGTTAAACCCAGGCTTTCCATATCGGATCATCGCTTTTTCAAGTTCCTTAACTGTCTTAACATCTTCTTGAGAATTACCAACCACTAAAATTGAAATCGATATATCATCCGCATTTTCATTCATCTTTTGACCCGAACCATGCGTTCTCCCGCTATCACTATCTCTCACATAGTCTCTCAAACGCTTTCTGAAGCCTCCATTGCTATGTTCAATCGCTCTACCAATATAAACAATTTTTCCGTTCTTCTCACCTTTATATAAACCTATACTCTTATTATATGCACTCAATTGGTCTAAAGTGAGCGAACTTAATCTCCCTAAATATATCCATCCACTGTTCCATTGAGCTACAGTCTTACCTCCGTACTTTTTCTCTTCATGGTTTGAAGGACTATATGTGGATTTTGCTTTCTCTATTTTTTCACGCTGCACTTTAACTTTTCTAGCAAACTCAGGATCTTTCATTCGACCGGACTGCTCATACTCTTGTAATTTCTTTTCGTTCTCATTTATCTTCTTCATTGCCTCTCTTCTTAAAGAAGCTTCTCGTTTTGCAGACTCTTGCTGTAGCTTATAAGCTACCTCAGGTGCCTTTTCAGCCGCTTTTTCAACCACTTTACCTACCTTACTCCAAAATCCCATCAAATACCCCCCGTTAATTATTGTTTTGATGTAAAAAATGGTAACTTATATCTATTTTACCATATAAGGTTAGATGTTCATTCAAAAGGGGATTACTCAGAAAGATGAAATTGACGAGTTAGAAAGTCACTCAGCTTAGCTTAATGAAAAGCAAATTCAAAAGCTGTATAATAACTAAATAATTAATATTGAAGAGATGTACAATAATCATATGGAAAATGTTAATACGAAAATGGAGGAATCTTAAAATGGAAAACACTAATTACAAGGTTGAAGAAACTTTTGACGGACTGCCTGAGTTATGCTTCTGTAAGTATGAAACTACTGGTGAGACGGTATTAATCAAGCGTGGAGTAAGAGGTTACTTCCCACAGGATGAACTGAAAGACCGCAACCCAGACGTGTTAAATGAAATATACGATGTATCAAAGGCTCAATCAGAAGCAATGAAGAAGGGTAGCTTGTTCGGTTGGCATGTACCAGCTTCAAACCCTAAAATGTACGATGAAAATGGAAAGCCAGTGAAGGGGTGAGGTTTCGGATGATCCTTGAAACTTGTTCGAGAATAGCACAGTGTCGCACCAACTTCCACATATCAAAAAAGAGCAAATGATGACCTATCATTTGCTCTTACTATTTATGAATTAGCTTTTATTACTTTTCCTAAATGGATTCTTTAATCCAACATATACTGATTCCACATCACACTCGAATGTCTCCCCAATATCCTCTTCGACCTTCTCAAGCATCCATTTTAGGGTCGGTTCTAGCTTTTGATGTAACATAAGTTCTTCATATTTACTCTGGTCTTGTTCCTTAATCGGCATCAGAAAAGTCACCTCTGTACGAATATGTGGCTTCCCTTTGTGCATCTCAATGACATGTTTATTCTTAACCTTTTCAGAAAACATAAATGCGCCTCCTCATAGATACTTTAAACGTAAAGAACGTTTGCTGTATCATTTTCTATCATTGTACTATGGGATAATAGCAATTGAGAAAAATAATAACAAACAACCCCTTTATCCTTAGGAGGCTTAATCTATTTACTTCTATTTATCTAAGGAAATTTTTCGAGTTAGAAAGATTTCAGTATAGCTATATCGAACATATTTCGAATTTAAGTCATGCTTAAAATCAATAACTTGCCCATTTAACCAGTTGTTTTCATCTAGGTGAATTAATGAACGCTCATCCTCGGGTCAATCGCAAGCACTCCTAAATTAAACATCTTGTGATGATTTGGACATAACACGATACAAACTCTTCCAATTTCTTCTCATTCTCCACTACCTTCTTCATTGCTTCTTTTCTCATAGCGTCTTCTCGTTTTGCAGATTCTTGCTGAAGTTTATGTGCCACTTCAGGAGCTATTTTCAAGAGCGGTACCAACTACTTTACCTACCTTATTCCAAAATCCCATTAAATACCCCAAGTAATGTATGAATTTGTTGTAAAAAATGGTAACTTAAAACTATTTTGCCATACACCTATGGATGTGGGTTTAAAAGGGTATATCCGTATCAAAGAGAAGAGGAACATATGATATTAATAATGTAAATGGTAGTCTTAACTTAGTAACTTGAGAAATGAGTGATAAGCATGAAAGATAAAGAAGAGCAAAATATCATTCTGTTTGATGGCGTTTGTAATATGTGCAATGGCTTAGTGAAATTTATGTTTAAGTATGATAAAAAAAGGTGTTTTCTCCTTTGCTTCTTTGCAGTCTGATATTGCCTCAAAGTTATTGGAAGAGGCAAATATAAAAGAAATACCAGATAGCGTTATCGTCATTAGGGAGGGGGAGACTCTTCTTAAGTCATATGCAACATTATATATTGCGAGAAGATTAGGTGGGGTATTTCGACTGTCTATGATTGCGTATATCCTTCCTAGAGTCATTCGAGACCGGTTATATGATGGCATTGCAAAAAGACGATACAAATGGTTCGGGAAAAGAGAAGCGTGCATGCTTCCGACGAAAGAACAGAAGAAAAGATTCCTCTAGTTGTACATGTACCAGGTCTTTCTCAGCGTAGCCACAAACAACCTTTATACCTATTTTTTGATTGGGCTAGGGTCAAATGCTTTTCTATTCTACTACTTGACAATAATTTAATTGATGTTATTTAAAAGAAAAACACTATTAAAAGGAGTTTTTCTTATGATTAGTAGCATTTCTAAAAAGGTGAAGAACACTTTGTATGTAGCAAAGATCAAAAGAGCATGTAGAGCTAAAAAAATGAACTATAAAAACTTCATAAAGACTAACCCCGATGCAAATATAAAATGTAAATTTTCTAACGAACAATATTCAATAATGGTTGTTGGCAAAGGAAATCATGTTGAGTTCTGGAAAAGAAACGGTTCGAAATTCGATTTTATTAATTACTATGATACCTCTTGCCGTACCTGTTTTAACAACGGAATAGTTAGACGTGCTTATAATAAGGACGTTGATGACTTATTAGTCTTTTTAGAGTTAGAAGAATATCGTCAAAAGATGTAATTAAAGAAAATAATACCTCGTAAGCAATCTATATTTTAGATTGCTTTTTTTACGGTTAATTTTTTATCGATGAGATGAAAGAAATACTTGCTAGCAACATAGTAATAAGAGAAGGGCAAGCACACTTTACGTCTTATGTACCTGAATATGCAAGAGGCTAGGAGGATCCCATAGCCTCGTAATATTTCACTAACTCTCGTTTATACTTCTTAATCTTCTGTAGTACCTAAGATAAGAATGGTTTGGAGGTTCCTACTAAGAAGAAAAAGGGAGGGGTTCTAGAATATTTCCTAGCCAGTCAACAATTTAGAATTACTGGTCAGTTACGCAAATATAAACAAATTGGAGGGAAGCATGAAATATTACAGGCACAAATTCCATGTTTTTTTAGAAGGCAATGATCGCTGTTTGCAGATTTATGCCATTGAGGATAACTATTGCTATAGATTTACTTACAAATGCCCCAAATTTAAAAACCAGTTCACCTTCCTTAGAGTTTCTAGGAAAGAACTTGGGACGACCAATCTTTATAGAGATGTACCGGACACAAACAATAGAAACTATGAGCAATTCGCCAACTATTTAATCAACTTTAAGATAAAGACGTTAGAAGAAGAACTTAGAGAGAAAGAAACACTAGTCAGAACACAAATAGTGACAAATAAAATCATTAGAAGAGCCGTTAAAAAGCATATTTAGTTCATCACATGCCACATCAAACTTTTTTAGGTTTGATGTGGCATGTGATGTTTTATTTTTGCAAAAGTCATTTTAAAGAGATTTGCGATTTTTTACACATTAATTAGATTAGGTCTAAAATATGGGAGAATACAAATACAAAATTAGGAGTGAATGAATTGAATAAAAAAAGAACAGTAGTAGAAGAACTGGATAACTATCTTATCGTAGAATACTACGCCAACACTCTATACACTAATGATGATAAGGAGACGGGCAATCCATACTATGGAGACATCTACTCGAACAAGGAAGAAGTTTTAGTAGACCACCCTGATGCAGAAATCCTTCAAGGATTCGGATTTATTGATAAAATTACAGGATACCAACCTGACGAAACACCAGATTGGTTTGATAGTGTCGAGGAAGTAAAAGATTTTATTGACGAAAATTTATAATTATCGAAACCTCTTGCATCGTATTGCAAGAGGTTTTTGTTATTAGGAGGCTTTAGTAACGATTATTAACTTTAACTATAAATACTATAATCAGGATTTAGATTTCTTTTTTGTAGGGTAAATCTTATTAATTACAGTAACAACCGCTGTTGTTGTTAAACCCAACGCTATCCCTTTAATCAGTACATTGTCAGGTAATATGAGATACTCGATAGTCATCAAAACCATCACAATCATCCAGATGAGTAGAAACTTTTTTCCAAAAGTCATCTTTCACCTCCGTTCGCCATTCTCCCGCACATTGTTAGTAACGAACTTTCGTTTACCTTAAACAAGTTTTCCCTGTTCGCCACACCAATTACTTTAATCACGATTTACCCTTACTAGGCATCACCAAACAAGAAAACGTGTTTATCAAGAGAAAAAGCAAATGATTTGGAGAAATCATTTGCTTATAACAAATTCTATTATCGTATTTATTCCTTATATAACGGTATGTAAAGGACCGTATTAAGAAGTTACGTATCTAATTCAGTCAAATCACCGGTACCGCTATTTTCTGTAAGCAACTCACTTATTCTGGTCGTCCCCAGATTGTATGCTAACAAAAGAAACAACTTTTCCCGTTCTTCTTGTGAAAATAACAGATACCCTGAGTCAATTTCCATACTGACGTTTGGAGCGAATTCAGAAAACAAGTCATAATCCACTTTTTGAGGTTCTTTTTCCAGTTTTATTTTCATTGTTAGTGCCCCTTTCATTGATTTAGTTCAATCTTTCGAGGGAGGAATACTTCAGTATAAGCATACCTAATATGATTACCCTTTACACTATGCTTGAAATCAATAATTTGTCCGTGCAAAATATTCTTTTCGTCCAAATGAACCAATGATCGTTCATCTCTCGGATCAATTGATATCACCCCTAAGTCAAATAACTTATGGTGGTTCGGACATAATACAATACAGTTGCTGACATCATCAGGACCTTTATGCAAGTCGTTATAAGGTCGAATGTGGTGAACTTCGGAGTAGGGGATACCTTCAATCTCTGTTAGGTTTGATTGACACACCTGGCAAGTGTGATTGTAAAGTTTTTTTAGAACTTTTACGAATAGCTGGTTACGTTTTAAACGATCTATTGTGGTTGTATTCTTTTCTGGTTGAGCAGGTCGAATGTCATCAAAATTGTTTTCTATACGAGACATTAAATAGTGTTGCGCAGACTTATTATCTGGTAGACCGAAGTAATTAAGAGTGCGAACTGCAGCTTCTCTAATTTCTTGTCTCGTTATAGCATGAACAGTCTCAATATTACTTAAGAGCGTCTTTGCATAATGATTTTGTCCACTATATAAAATCGTTGTAGCTCTTAAATTATCTATGTTGGATAGTCTCGCTATCCTAATAAGGGCTTGGCTAATTCTTTGAGGCTTAACTTGAGACTTTCCTCTGATCCCCTTTAAAACATAACCTGCTTTTTTCATGTCATATGTCCTTGATTGTTTCCCATTTACGCTTACGTACTTTTTCTGGTTGTAGGCATCATTAATTAGGGTAGCAGTCTCTGGAGATATATTAATCGTCCGATCAGGTAAGTGAATTTCGTGGTTGTTGAAATCTACATCTTTGTACTTCAAATTGACCAATTCATTAAACGCATTCTTATGATTTAACCCTTCAAAAATCAAAGCTATAATGACCCCATCTTGCGCATTGTCCGTCTCCATCGCCATGCTCATTATTTCGTTCTCCGTAAAAAGCATATTCTCTGAATTATCATGATCAATCAATCTATTTTTTGCTTCTTTATAATTGAATAAACTGATTGGGCTATCTTCGCGAAGAGTATGTCCTTCTTCAACAGAGAATTGGATGTACTTATGAATTGTCGATAGCGTGTTATCTAAACTCCTTATAGTTCTAGCCCTCAATGATTTTAGGAACATCTCCAATTCTTCAGGTGTAAAAGAATGCAGGTCTTTTCCGTAGGTTTTTTCAAACTTCGCTAAATGCCTGAAAAGAACCTTAATAGGGCGTTGTGTAGCAGTGGGATATTTCTCAAAGAAAACTTGCTTCAATTCAAATTGGTAATATGATTCTGGCTTATCTTTTGTTAATTGCATCGATGCTATCTCCTTTTTGCCCTAATTTGATTGTTAGAATCACACTTTTCATTAAGTGCGTTTTTTGAATAAACACTAAAACAACTCCAACCTATTATATATGAATTGATGAATTTCGGTTATTTTGCAATTGATTACTTGCTAACTCTATCTTTTCCATGATTGATGTACCTCCCAATAGGGGAATTGCCCCATAAGGAGGGATAACGATGAATAAAAGACTGTTTTTAAAAGCACTAATGGTGGCAGTCTATGCGTACATTCTTACTTGGATTCTCGACTTTATCATCGATAATAGCCTTAGTTCTACTTTTAAAATTTCTATATCTATTACCCTTGCTTTCTTTGCATACATTCAAATGTATAACAATAAAAAGAAGACCCATTGATTATAGGGTTTATGATTAACGGAAATTCAGAAATAACCGACTCCTCATGGGGGGCGGTTTTTTCGTTACATACGCACCTTTTGTAGTACCTCAAATGATTCTTCGATGACACCTTTTCGGATGAGAATCTTACAAACTTTGTTTGTTTTAGAAGCGTTTATTCCAAGTTCTTTTCAGGTAGCAAACCAAAAATATACCTACCAAATTTAAAAGCTAGGATATCAAAAAAACAAATTTTATCACGTTATATTTAAAACCCCTTTTCACATTAAAACGTAGCGATTATAGATTTTAATATATATTCTATTCTTAATATATTATGGAAAAATATAACATACTTTTAATAATATTAAAACATTGCTATACTACAAAAGTCTTATTTTAGCCGGGTTAATAAGTTGTGATTTTATATTTTAATAAATCTTTTAATGATTTTACTCTTCTTAATCCTACATAATGAATAAATTTTAATTGAAACTTGGTAAAAAATGAAAGGGTGTTTATTTTCGTGAAAAAATTATTGATGAGTTTAGTTTTAACAAGTGTTGTAGCTACAGCTTGTTCCTCTGAAGACAAAGTTTTGGACAAAGTTGAAAAAGAGGAATATGTCGAAGCTGTAGAAGTCTATGAAAAGGTATTAGCAAAAGGTGAAATTGAAGATCAAGATGCATTCGAAAAAGGTATCACAAAAACAGTTAAAAAGAATTTAAAAGCAAACATTGATGACAAAGATTTTGATAGAGCCCTATTGCAAATCGAACATTTAGAAAAATTCTCATTCATGGATGACTATTTAATGTCTGCCAAGACCACTGTAGAGTATGCGAAAGGATCAGAAGAGTCTTTCCAAAGAGGACTTACTTTATATGAGGAATCCAAACTAGAATCGTCTCTTAAACATTTTCATGCAGTAAGAGAAGATGACAAAGAGAATTACAAAGAAGCTCAAAAGTATATTGATGAAATCATGTTTACAAAAGGAAAGCAATTTTACGATGAAGCTTCATCTGGAGGAAGATCTAAACACTATGAGTCTGCTTATAACTCCCTTATAGAAGTGTCAGAGCAGGACAAAGAACTATATAATAAAGCTCAAGAATTACTGAACATAGTTAGGTTCAAATTAGGGGAAGAAGACCTTTCCTATTTGAGCGAGATACCTGAGAGCAGCAAAATATACAAAAAAGCTCAGACAGCGTTAAACAATGAAGGCTATAAATTATTGATTACCGAAGATTATGGCTCCGTTAGGCACGGCTTTAACCTTGTTTCACATGACTATTTCTCGAAATATTTAGAAGAAAATCAAAACCTTCTCATATATAGTCGCTTAAAGGACTATGTTGACGACATGCCAGCAACACCTTTTGGAACAGCCATGCATTTTTACCATATGAATTATGGTGATGCAAGCTACAATAGCGGTGATGAGTATGAGAATGATATCAGTCTTGATGTACGAGGTTTCTACGCCGACACAAGAAAAATGGATGATCTCGAAGCGAAAAATATAACCAAAGACGGTGAATGGATTCCAATGATAGGGATAGACGTTGGCAGCGACGAGTTCTACCCTGGGAACATTACATTCCATGTGGAAGACATAGATATTCCTCTCCATTTCCAAGAAGATAAGTTAGAGGGACATGAAATGATACAAGAAGACTGGTACTCTATGCTTCATGATTACGCAAACTATCGCAGACTTGATGCTAGAAAACTTCTTGATGACTTTGATACCTTAGGTTTTTCTGATGAACCTGTAGACATGACAGTTGAGGATATCAAAACAGGGGAAACCACCATGTACAAAGATATTTTTGATGTTGAGCAAAAACAACATTTTCTAGACTTTGTAAATCACTATAAAGTAGTGCAAAATTGGTACCCAGAAGAAAGTGATGCTTATTATAAAATACTTAAGGAAGAGTTGTACACTGAAGATTTCTCATGGGAACTGGAAGACTAGCTTTCAGAAGGTTAACCTGAATAACCACCTGATAAGAGCTTACACTTCCTAAATGGGCACATATAATTAATGGATAGTCAGTCGATCATAAGGCTGATTATCCTTTTTTATTCGACAATTAGACCTGAATTGTAATGTATCTTTGCGAACTAGTGTTTTGGTATACTGAAAAGTAACAAATATATCTACCTACTCTAGAACCACTCATAGTAACGAGTAAATTAAATTTGTAGTAGGAAACCAACTACTAAAAGGAGAATGAAATGTTACAAGAACAGCGAAACGTATTAAAATCCATTGATGAATCTATACTTTCGGTAAAAAGTTTAAGAAGAAAATATGATTTCAACGAAAAAATCCTACGCATATTAAAGTTTGGATTAATACTAGCTATACCTATTTCGATTTACAACTTTATTAGCCATCTAGTTAATGGAGAAACAAATTTACTTCTTCCATTGGGTCTTCTCTTCTTAGTAGGGATTACATACCAACAATACTTTTCGCTTTCTAAGAAAAATCAGAGAAACATACAAAAGAACATCCTTATCCTTCAACGATTATCTACTGCAAAGAAGCTAAAAGTTTCGAAAGCAGAGGAATAATACATTTTGTAGAGAGGTTGATTACATGGATGGCAACCCATTCGATTCGTTCGATTCGGATACGATCTTAATCTCTAGGAATCGAAAATTTCAGGATTTACAAGACCTTTCCTCGATTCTAAAAAGTGTAAAACTTAAAGAAAACCATCTAAACATAGGTAACTTCACATTGCAGGGCAGGTCAGGAATTTCTTCACCTCTCCAGTATAGTCACGAAACATACCAGTTGCTTGGTGAAAATCACAATTACAGTTTTGACATTTTGGATGGTGTGATTGAATTATCCCTGCAGCTATACGAGAACCTAAATGGACACTACCGAATAAATTCATTTTCTCGTTGCAATGGGGTGGAAGGTCAGATTTTTTCTATGAACCTTACCACCGAAAAAGATGCCAAGGGATCTATTTTCTTCATGCGGAAAATCAAGTTCTCTGAGAGGTATAAAACTTCAAGCGACCATGCCAAGAAACACAGAGCACTGAAGAGGGATATCTTTTGTAACCTTCTCACTAGATTAGGTTTTGAGGTAACAGACAACTACGACTTACTATTAGGGGTTTACGATACAAAAACTCAGTCATTCCTTAATACGTCCCCTGAAAAGTTTATCAAAGACTTTCTGATGATTTCCTTATTGAAAGGGCATTTTATGGGTAACAAAGGGTATGAATTAGAAACCTTACCATCCTACTCTCTGGAGCAACCCTCACCTATCCCCACTGAACCTAGTGAAGAGATGCTACCGGAAAAAGTAAAGAATCAGAAAACAAGCAGAAGTATCCCGCTCGGATTGCGATTCAAAGTTTTAGAGAGAGACAGAGAATGTAAATTGTGTGGTCGATCCCCACAGTCAGGAGTTATTCTACATGTTGATCATATTGTCCCGTTTTCCTTGGGAGGACTTACTACATACGAAAACCTCCAAGCCCTTTGTAGCGATTGCAATATAGGCAAAAGCAATAGATCGATAACAAGGTATTAAGCGAACAATCATTATTGGGACCAACAAATAAGAGTAAGTAAAAATGAGGAGCCCTACTATAGGCGCTCCTCATTTTTCTAATCTAATTTATTTATCTTTATTAAATTTTCCCTCGCCATTTCTTTTAGTTGTAATGGCATCTCTCGGTTTTCCATCCAATCGTCACGCTGCTTAGCGAATTGCAAATACAAGTCATCAGGTAACTTTATTTCAACAAGATCGGACATCTTCGTACAGCGCAAAGCAGCCATTATTGAGAGCAGGTGTACTTTATTAATACTATTCATTTTCCCATTTACCCATTCGGATATAGTGCCTACGCGCAAACCAGTAATGTTAGCCAATTCCTTCTGAGTCATATTACGCTCTTTTAGTCGCTCATCAAGCTTCCAAACCATATGAGCATCTTTCATTACCATAGCTGTAGAACGAACGACTTCATTCATCAATGTATTTGTATTTTCGATTACTGTTGATACTTTTTCTTTCCTCACCAGAATCCCCTCCACTTACTAAATCACTAAATAATAGTACCATTACACCGTGATACTATACTACCCTTGAGTAAATTCCTGCATACACCACCAACCAATAGAATATTGTCATTCAACTAATGTAAAGTGCAGTTAGCTGATTCTTGTATTCATAATATTTCCAGTGATAATATAGGTGATAAGCCTGTACCTAATTTCATTTAAGGGGTCGTTACTCTCATATATAAAGGAGCGATTACTATTAAGCTAGGTGGAAAAAAACTTATCAATGCTGATTCGAAAAAACTATTATCTGAGTTAAAAAGCGACGAACACTCTTTTGAAAAGAGAAAATTTTTAATGGAATGTGTAAGGGTTCATCGTCATCACCAAAAAGAACAAACCAATAGAGACAAATAAACAATTTGCTACCCAATATTTAGATTCACAAAGTTCTATCATAAAACTGCATAGCGAGGTGTACTGGGTGTTACAAGCAGTAGACGATTTAGGAAATACATTTCATTCTTTCACGGAAGAAGAAATTCTAAAAATCAGGGAACTAGATAGAGAAAGAAAGTTGATGTGCCCTGATTGCAACAACCCTGTTCAATTGAAGGCGGGAGAAATTAAGATAAAACATTTCGCACATAGACACGGATATGAATGTTCTAACGATTACTCCGAACCAGAAAGCCCTCAACATTTAAGAGGGAAGATTTTGCTGAAAGAACAACTAGAAAAGATTTATCCATATAGTAAAGTGGAGCTTGAATACAAAGTGGAAGCAACAAACCAACGTAGTGACGTAATGGTGATTCATTCTGATGGAAGTCATGAAGCATATGAGTATCAATGTTCTCCGATCTCAGAGGAAATAATGAACCAGCGCCATTCGCTATATAAAAAAGCTGGAGTGAAAGATTACTGGATATTCGGAGAGACCGTTCACTCTTATCACACGTCTAAAGATGAGGGATATAAAGAGAACGCCTTGCATAAATTCAGAGGAATGGAGATAGCCGTTAACAGATTCCAAAAGAACGTCTATTACATCGATACAACTTCTGAACGTTTTAGAGCTCTTTATCATTTCAATTTTTATAGCAGTTATTCTAAAACAGTCTTCCACATACGAGAAGAAGTGATGGATTTGAAGTCTCTATTGAAATTTGAAGATTTCTTGATGAACAGTTCAATTAAACGCTCACTTATCCATAACCGAGAAGCCGCTGCAAAAGCACAAGAAGAACGTAATAGAAAAAGGGCAGAGCAAGAGAAAAGATTAGCACAAATAAGAAAAGATGAAATAGAAGCGAAGGAAGAAGCCAAGCGGGAAAGAGTTCGTAAAATCCACCATGACTTACACAATAAGGACAACCTAACCAAAAAGGAAGAATTGTTATTCAATAGACTAATGGACAAACACAATTATAAGCATCTACCTGGATGTCTCAATATTGAAGTAGAGCATGATGATTTGATCATGACCCCTAGTTATGTGTGGCAATTATGGATCTATGATGAGTTTATTTATAACAAAAATCAATATTCACCAAAAAAACTATTTGTACCTACTATTAAAGATGCATTCTGGAAGAAGATGAATGAAGGAGTCTTTCGAGCAAAAAGAACGAATAACGAATCCTTCTTGACCTCAGCTCATTATTCATTTCCTTTGTACGCTTACATATCAGCATTATGTATGATAAACGTACTTTCAAAACTATCTTTTAAGCGTAATTACTACTCAATTGAAGTAGACGAGATTCAACCATTCGAAGATAAATGGGATAACATCCTTTTATCCATTTCCATAGAAGAGGCTAGTCAAAGATTCGAAGAAGATGACTCCATATTGCCTCACTATAAAAACATAAAAACCGATAGTAAATCAGATGAATTATTAAAGAGCGCAATGATTAGGTTCTTAACCGACCATCAAAAACGCGCTGTTAAGAAGTTAAATAACATCGAGGAACAAGCAGAACTTCAAAAAGATTATCGAATAAAGATCGAATATATTAATAATCTTATGGGTTCGTTAGGGGATGTATTGAGTGAGTGGGACAAAAAATTCATTACAAATACGTATAAAACTAACTTTGTCTTGTCAGAAAAACAACTCAAAGTAATAAATAGACTATCCGCTAAAGTAGAAAAAGAGTTAAATATATCGCTATCAACGAATAACATCCGCTAGCCCCCATATAAAAGACAGATAATGAGTACAATGGTAAAATAAAGGCAGATAATCTCTACTAAGATTAAAACGATGGGAATGGACTTACTTTATGACTTTTTTTGCAATAGCTTTCCAGTATCAAGAGGATGTTTACTATGATTTTGTTAAAGGTGATGACACCATGGACATAAGCGAAAGTTGCTTTTTACCTTCCAAACAAATGGCATTGGATTTTATCGCTGATGAATTAAGTGATGACTATGTAGTTGTAGAAATCACCCTTATCAGAATTGAACGTAATGGCTCTTGGACTCATTCTAGAGGTGTAGTTGAGCGTTGGGACTACCAAGAATAATTACGGTAATTTTATAGAAAAATCCATTAAAAAAAGCGTGCAAGTTATAAAACTTTTCCACGCTTTTTTCATTTTATATATTTCTATTAAAACAGTACCAACTTTACCTTTAGTGCTTATTAAGAAAACAGCCCTACCATTGTAGCGGTTAAAATACTAGCCATAGTCGCAACAAGGAGTAATTTAAGACCAAATTTTGCTACAATTTCTGCCTTAGCTCCGTTGATTGCCTGAATAGAACCTGAGATAATTCCAATACTAGAGAAGTTAGCAAAGGAAACCAAGAATGTACTAATGATAGCTACAGACTTAGGTGAAAGTGTATCAATAATTGCCTGAAGTTTAAGCATAGCGACAAATTCATTCGTTGCCAATTTCGTACCCATAAGAGAACCGACTTGAATCATATCAGCAGAAGTAACACCCATTAAGAAAGCTATTGGTGCGAAAATGTAACCTAGAATTTCAGTGAAACTCATTCCGATCACAGCCATGAATCCTGCGTCAATCATCGAAATAAGCCCAACATAAGCAACCAACATAGCCCCTACGATAAGCGCAACCTTACCACCGTCCAACGCTCCAACAGATATCGCCGAGAAAATTGACTTCGTGTTTGACACTTCTTTAATGTTAATTTCCTCGTCTTCCGTTTTCTTAATAGGCGCTACCAATGTAGCGATAATTAAAGCTGAAAGTGCGTTTAAGATCATAGCCACCAGTACATATTTTGGCGGAATCATAGTCATGTATGCACCCATAATGGACGCGGAAACACTAGCCATAGCAGAAGTAGAGACAATGAATAGTTTGTTATCGTTCATTTTATCCAAGTGACCTTTAATAGCTAGCAAACTTTCGCTCTGACCGAAGAATATAGAATTAATAGAATTGAACGTAACAACCTTTGAAAGTCCTGTGATTTTAGCAAGGAATCCACCTACATATTTGATAGCAAGCGGCAGCAGCTTGATATGAGTCAAGATAGACAGTAGTGTTGAAGTGAAGATAATCAGCATAAGAACATTTACAAAGAACACCGTCGTACCCTCAGGAATCCATCCGCCGACTACAAAGTCAATCCCATCATAACCGAAAGTTAAGACCTTCGTAACTCCGTTAGAAATAGCTTCAACGATCTTCATTCCAATCGTCGTTTTAAACATTACCAGAGTTACAGCAATCTGTAGACCGAACATAACACCTATCGCTTTAAAGTTAATGTTATGTTTATCGTTACTGATAAGATAACCAACTCCTAATGTAAGTAACATACCGAAAATACCAATTAAAATAGACATTTGCTAATCTCCTTTTAGTTAAAATAAATTATCAAATAAAGTAATCAAATTATTGTTTATACGAATACTCCATCCGGTTCTTAGAAATGCGAATACTATGAGAACTGCACCTCAATTGTTTAAGCGTTTTTTTGCCTTCCGTGTTACCGTAATTCAATGTTTCAATTATCAGATATGTAAAATTAGAGCTTTTTAAAGTTAAGCAAGACGATCCCTCTATCGTCAGCAAACCATTCTTTCGCAATAATGCTTTCAATATCTCTAATATCATCACAACCCGTTATATCTGTGTGGTATTCCACAACCGCATTTCTAGGGACAGCTTCATCGCATTCTGTTTGAAATACTACAAAATAATTGTTCATTTAATCACTCCGTCCAGATGTAAGAGGTGCTAATTCTTCTCTGAATTGCACCTCAATCGTTTATTTGGTCTTTGCTTCAATATAAGAAACTGTTATGTTTTCCGTATTTACTTCGTTTTTTCTACTGAATCGTTATCATTTCCACCTTCAACAATCCAACCGTTTAATCTTGCGTATTTAAGCTTCCTAGAATATTTCTCTTTCCACCGAGACCATTTCTTCGCATATCCTAGCGAAGCTAATACGTCTTTTTTCCGTTCTTTTTCAAGGATTTCCCCAACCCATTTTGGCACTTCGGGTTTGTATTCTGTTTTATCCATAGTATCGCCCCTCGATGTAAGTTGAATTATTGATGCAAGATTTTAACGTTGATTTGTTTTAGCGCTTGTTATGAAGGGTTAGAGAGCTTTCTTGTCTTCATTTTTGGCTGAGTGAAGTAGAGTAGGTAGTCTGGTCCACCCGCTTTGGAATCCGTGCCACTCATGTTGTAACCTCCGAATGGATGAACGCCAACAAGAGCTCCTGTACACTTTTTGTTAATATAGAGGTTTCCGCATTGCATCTCTTCAAGTGCTTCTTCAATACGACCTTCATTGGTAGAGTGGAAGGCTCCAGTAAGACCGTACTCAGTATTGTTATACTGCCTAATCGCATCTTTGTAATCGACCGCTTTTGTAAGCCCTAGTACAGGTCCAAAGATTTCTTCTTGGAAAATACGAGCAGTCTCCACTACGTTCCCAAATATAGTTGGCTCAATATAATAACCCTCATCACTTCCTGAATTCCCACCTAATAGAAGGTCAGCTTCGTTCTTTCCGATATCAATATAGCCCATAACTTTGTCAAACGACTTTTGATCCGACACAGGTCCCATGACATAGTTATCCTTGCCAGGTCCCATCACAAGCTTCTTAGCTTCTTCTAGCACCTTTTCGACTACTTCATCATAAACACTCTCTACGATGATAGCCCTTGAACCTGCAGAACATTTTTGACCTTGGAAACCAAATGCAGAACTTACAATATCCTTTGCAGCTTGATTAAGATCTGCTGTTTCATCTACAACTACACCGTCTTTACCACCCATCTCAGCAACGACAGTTTTCAGCCATTTTTGCCCGGGCTGAACCTTAGCCGCTCTTTCGTAAATACGGGTACCAGTAGCTCTAGAACCAGTAAAGCTAATAAATCTTGTCTTTGGGCTATCTACTAAGTAGTCACCAACTTCACTTCCGTATCCAGGTAGGAAGTTAATCACACCTTTAGGCAGACCTACTTCTTCCATAAGTTCGACAAACTTATATCCAATTACCGATGTCAGTTCTGAAGGTTTAAGGATAACGGTATTCCCTGTCACAATAGCACTTGTCACAGTACCAGCTAGGATAGCAAGAGGGAAGTTCCACGGCGGAATAATAACACCAACACCGAGCGGGATGTATTCTAACTTGTTATCTTCAGCGGGAAGTGGTCGATACATAAATGGATCTACATCTGGATTGATCTTAATAAGTGGTTCAGGATTCTCAAGATCTAGCATTTGCCTAGCGTAGTATTCCATGAAGTCAATTGCTTCTGCAGTATCAGCATCAGCTTCAAGCCAGTTCTTACCCGATTCAAAAATCATCCATGCAGTGAATTCGTGTTTTCTCTCACGCATAACACGAGCAGCTTCAAACAAAAAACGCGCTCTTTCTTTAGCTGGGACTTTACTCCACGTTTTAAACGTATCCGTAGCCACCTCAAGGGCAAGCTCTGCTTCTTTTGTTCCAGCTGCTGAAACATAACCGACTACCTCATCCTTTTTACTTGGATTTAGTGATTCGATGCATTTCTCCGTTTCGATTCTTTCGCCATTAATGACTAGAGGATACTTACTCCCGAGTTTAGCTTGGACATTATTTAGGTGGTCTTCAATTTCTCTCTTATTTTGCGGATTTTCAAAATTAACAAACGGTTCATTCTCGAATGTATATAGGTGTTTCATATAAGATCGCTCCCTTTTTATTAAATTAAGTAAACGTTTTCATTTACCCGATTGCCTAAAAAGAATAGGAACCCTCTTATAGTTTGTAAACTTATGCCCAAGTGTCGATATAAGCCGGTTTATTAAACTTATAAATTACATTAAAAAATATAAAATAATAAAATCATAGAAGAAAACTTCTCCATACTATGATAAACTTGACTAAATAATAAAAGGTAAGGTATTTCACGGTAATTAAACCTTGCTGAACAACTAACATAACGTCAATAAACCCCCTAAAGGAGAGTCTATTTACATGAGAGATTCTAAACCTTGCTGTGTTTGTAATACATACAAAGCTATCGATGATATGAAGTGGTGTGAGTTCAACTTCGTATCTTTTTGCCCAAACTGTGATCAAGACTTAGTGATGGTACGCGACCATACGAATCAACTTAGTTATGTACATATCGGTTCACTAACAAAATTACAATCCGCTCAACCAACGGAACATTGGATAAAAATGTGATAGAGTGAATCGTCTTAAATAGTAATCGATGTTAGAAAGGTTGATCAAAATGAAGAATACAAGAAGGTTAAACGAAGAAGAGATTCAATCCCTAACCCTAGAAATGAAAGTCTGTTATATGCTACAAGCGTGGAATAACATTATCAAACCGAAAACACCTGAAGAGTGGGCAAGAGAAGTGGGGTTCTTCAATTATAAGAAGACTGGGGTATCGAACAATGACCCTGTAGCCATTAACCGAGCGATATCTGAAGCTTACCACCAGATTAACTTTGTTAAATCTTATATAACGTAATAAAGGTAAGAAACGAAGACAACTATCTAGGAGGAACAGATGGCACAGCCTAAAGAAAGTATGTACAAAATAGAAAACGGGAAACCAATACCATCTAAAGCAGAAGAGATGGCTTGGACACTACGATATGGTTCTGAAGAAGATATCATCAATCACCGATTATATATTGCTCATATTGTAAGTTTGTACATTCAGTCCAGAAAGGACTAATAGGTACAGAAGAACATATTGTTTTTTGAAAAATTACATATAATCTAGAAAAACCCCAGACGGTCTGTTTATTCTTATCTGCCTGGGGTTTTTGATTTATATTATCGTCTAACAGCTCAAGTTCAACCCTTCACTGTTATTGGTTAAACCTGAAAATCTAGGACATACTATTTTTATTACGTTAAGAAAGGGTGCTTGAAATGTACGGAATGTACGAACTTTTTCAAGAACTTGTAGAGTTAGAAATAGAAGACGAAAAACTAGTTAAGATTCATGCACGTATGCAGGAAATATCAAAATCAGAAATAGAAAACGCAGAACTTAAGTTGTTATCATCTCAATCTTCTCAATTAGATGAGAATACAGTTACTTGTGCCAATTTGATGCAGGATGTAGTAGACATGATTATTGGAGATATAAAATTGCAATTAGACGCCATGAGAAAGAGAAATTCCACCGATCGGGAAGTTAAAACAAGGGGCAAAATATTAGATTCAGACCTAGAGACTTTTGAAGAGATCTTAAATAACGCAATACCAGAAGCAGCAGAGGGGATTTTAGTGCAGACTAAGGAATATTCGGAATGGATAAGAAATAATCTTCACGATGAAGTTGGCGTAAGAAGGAGAATGCAACTGTTAAACCACCAATTAGATACGTGTAGCTTGTTAGTTAAGTACAAATGGAACAAAAGTGCATTATTAGATGTACCGCTACATGAGGGAATTTTATACGAATAGATGCCTACAGTATTTCTTCTAGAGACATCTTACATCTCAAGAGCAACTCTAATCTACTTCTTGTTAAACTTCAGATCTCTTGGACATACTGTTTTTATTCCGTAAGAAAGGGTGCTTGATGTGTATAATTCTTATGATTCTATGAGAAGAACTTTACAATTGGAAAAAGAAACAAAAGACCTTATTGAGTGGGCATCATCTGAACTTGATAATCTCAAGATTACTGGTTTCGAGTGGAACGGCTTCTCATTCTATACCGAACATGACCATGTATACGTTTCCCAGATACACTCTGCAGAATTTAAAGATGTATCCGAGGCTATCACAGCTGTTAAATTTATCATCGCGAATGAAATTATTAAAATGGACAACGGGGCGGTCCTGAATTAAGAACGCGAAACGTTAGAAATTCACAAAACCTTATTGTTTTTGCAAATACAAATATAAATCCCAAGACAGGAAGCTTGTATTACCTGTCTTGGGGTTTTGTTATTTACCTATATCAACCTTTAAAATTTCAAGACCATTCCTTAAGTAGTTAGGATAAGGTACTTTTCCGGAAAACTGTCGGATTTCCATATCTCTTTCTGCTTCGTTAAAACTTAAACTCTCAAGATAATCTCGATAGGTTTCTTCAGGATCATCAGACTCTAGATGGTCTTGATCACGACCAATATACATAACAACATGGAGCATTTTTATATCTTCTAATTCGAGACCTCTCAAATATGAATCGATTTCATCTCTTATTTGTCTACTTTCCATTCCACGATCTTCCGAAAGAAAGTCACCGACCTGAGTAGGGCTAGTATCCTGATTAGAACGCTCTAGAATTTTCCTGCGATTATCGCCTAGACGAATCACATCTCTAAAAATATACTCTTTCCCATTAAAAAGTGAGTTTTCCATACATACATCTCCCTTCTTATTTTCTTCTATGTTATCAAACTACGGAAAAGATTTGGTATATTCCCACAAATATCTAAAAGAGATTATACTAAGTAAGTGTTTTTTTAGGAGGTGTATATTTTGATGAAAAAGATTCCAGATATCCCGATGGTTAGTGATGTAAGTGATGTTAAGGTTAGTGAAAATGGCGAAAAGCTCGTTTTACTAAACGATGTTAGCCCTGATAAATTAGTTGTGTTTTCAAAAGCTTACAAAGAAGGGAAGAAAGGATCTATTGAGAGGTCTTTTGTCAGAGAGACTATAAAAAACAAGGTGGTTACAGCGGCTAACAACCTCCCTGAAGGTTACAAGTTGGTTGTCTGGGAAACTTACACACCAAAGGCTCTGATTGAAGGCATTCGAAATGAGGAAGTCAAAGACATCTCAGAGATCGCCCATATGACCGGAGGAAGTGTCGATGTATCTTTAGCCGATAATCACGATAACGTCCTGGATATGGGCACTGAGTTGAGCCACAGCGCGCCTCAGAATAAGAGTTCGTTGCATTACGAACAGTTCGAAGATGGAGGCTTAAGCGAAAAAGATAAAGAACTTAGGTCAAACAGGAGAATCCTCTTCCATGCTATGAGCGAAGCTGGCTTCACCAATAACCCTCTAGCATGGTTCCATTGGGATTATGGAAACAGATGGTGGGGCAAGGCTACCGGAAATACCGCCTTTTACGACTCTCTTGATTTATGAAATAGTTAAACACAAGGATTACCTTGTGTTTTTTTATTTCTGCATAAATTTCATTAGAAAAAGGGCAAATGATTGCCCTTCAATAATTTACTGTCAGAATAGGCTGAACTGCCCACCACTTTTAAAAATCATTTCATCTTCCTCACTCTCAAAAATGGTCTCAATATCCTCTCTAAGGATCGCAGCATAAAAACCCGATTCATCATTGATAGTAATTGTAGGTTTGAGGTAAACGTTCCTTGATATTTTCGTTGGATATAGTGCGTTGTTCGCAACAATCCAGGTCTCCTTACAACCTTTAATTGCAATTTTATCTGAAACTTTTAGTTCGTGAAAATCTGGTGTGTAATTCTTGTAGTCTTCCCAATTCTTAAATTTGAGAAAAGATGCGTCTGTTGCCTTACTTGAAAGTTTGTTAACTGTTTTGTAACTCATATGCATTCCTCCATAAGTAAAATCATTTTAAAAATTGTAGCACTTACTATGGGCGATAGGAGAAAAACAAAAGTGAAAATACTATGGGGACATAAACTATCTAGTCTAGGTTCAAATAATACAACTTTCACTAAACATTGGAAATTTATCCACCAACAAACCAATTTTAGGCTTAAAATAAAATAGTAATCCAACTCAATTGTACTTAAATCTTTCCATCATCATCATCAGTCCAACCACTATCAACTAAGAGGAGGAATAGAATTGGTTTATATGACTGTTTATGTAAATGAAGAGGTGTTTTGTTTTATCGTCAATGCCATAAACTCAGGAGCTCCGTTTGAAGGACAAGAATTACAAGAAGCTTCTCTGAAGAAGACAGGGGACTACAATTTAGAAGTCCAAGTTCCGATCATAATAGTTGGTCAGTTTGCTAAGAAAAACAAAACTTCAATAAACCTGGATTTATTGTTGGAACTACAAAATCAAAGTGGACCGAACCAACACCAGTATTTATAAACGACATTTTAAGCAACAACCGCTATACGCATTAACGTCATAGCGGTTTTTTTCTTCATCAAAATCTAGTTTCTAATCCGCAACATAGCAGATAGCACCTAGGAAAAGTTACGAACCCGAAATAAATTGGAGATAACCATTAGAATGAAGAATTGTGTTTGAATTATGAGAGGGAAATGGCATGTTATAATAAAGAAAAAGTGGAGGGTTTTTATTGAAGACGATGCTTTTCATATTATTTTTATCTTATTCCGTGGTGATATATTCGGTCTATCAAATAGTGTTCAAACAAAATATTACCCAAACGACAATAGGTAGTTTGATCTTCTTCATTTCTTTTGCTGTAATTTTTACCCCTATCTACATAAAGGGGAGCGAGAATAACAAAAACATGGAAGCAATTTTCGCTCATTTTAATCATTGTGACGAAGCTACATCTATTGTTATTAATGAGGATGATAAGACGCCTGCTCACCTTTACAGAGTTAATGGATGTGGGAAAAAATACTTGGTAGAATTAAAAAAGAATGAAGTTGTTAATAAGCGAGAAATAGAATCCCCAAGTTCAAGTTGACTAATTGTAGTCAGCTTTTTTTATTTGGGAATTAATGTAGACTTTGTAAGTCGTTTTGTTCCTTACATTAAAAAAGAACAACTCAGTAATTTTCGATTATTAAAAAACACAACCTATTTTGAAACAAACACCTCGATGTCACCTATAATTGATAAGATTTAGGGGGTGATAGGTTTGAGTAACGTTTCAAGAGAAGAGATAGCAGAAGTGTTAGAGGAAGCTTTATTTGCAGATGGGTTCGATGATGCACTGATCGGTTATGTGCAACGCTGCGGTATGATGGTCGCTTTGTACGATGCTAGAAAGTGTATAGAAATCTTGGTGATAGACGAGGGAATGACAGAAGAGGACGCATTGGACTATTTTAGTTATAACGTATTAGGTGCGTGGGTAGGAGACAACACTCCAGCATTCGCTTACTTGGAGGATAGTTTAATTTAGGGGATAATCCCCTTTTTTTACTTTGAAATAGATTTTCTACGCATTTTTCCTTAAAAGGGAATGCTTTTTTTACTTAAAAAATGGAAATCAATTATTATTATACAGATTAAGATAAACAAATGATGAGAGGATGAAAGTTATGAATTGGAGACAAAAGAAAGCAGCAAACCCTAAAAGACCAATTACTTGGAAAATTGTAGAACAGAATAAGTGGAGTCAGAAAATTAGTGAAAGCAATTACATGTTTGTAGTGATTGAACCGCTACCAGACAACAAATACAAGTTGAAGTATGTAGATGCTGAAATTAAAGATTATGATAAAGAAGAAAAAAACTTTATTCGTGAGAAATACAATCTTGCGCCACATAGCAATAGAAGTCTTGCGTTAAAATTAACGGAGCATTACGACCACTATGAGTGGATCGAGACTGTTAATAGCAAAGAAGAACTTTGTGATAAATTAGAAAATGAGACTTCATTTATATTGTCCTCGCTCAGTAAATTAGTTGAATTTGATTCCTGTGTAGTCTAATACTTATAGATTATTGGAACATAAACCTAGGAAATTAAATAATCAAACTAGGCATAATGACGTAAAAGTCGTTGTGTCTTTTTTCTACTCAACCAATAAAAAAAAAGCCAATAGAAAAAATCTATTAGCTAAATTTTATATTTTCAACTTTAGACGTTTTTAAACACCTTTACACATGCATTTTTAATATGAAGATATTATGTTCATATTAAAAATCCATTTTATAAAATTATCGTTTATTACTATTTCAATCTTTACCTTCAATTAAGTCAACATTAACCGTTGCACTTTCAATATCAGCAACAAACAAATCATTGTCTTCTGCATACTTGTCCGCATGATCTAACCAATCTATATACTTAACGCATCCATCTGAGAATGTTACTTTGTGGGTTTCTCTTTTTTTCATAATATCCATCCTTTATTTATTATTTTTGGTAGTAATGAAAATCATTACTTCTATAAGTGTGAAAAACACAGTCACAGTAGTGATTTATGAAATTTCATTGTAATGAAAAATCATTACAGCATTACGTCATTACACCCTCATAATGCGATCTCTTTCCAACCGAAAGAATCACAATAGTAATGCACATTATTGATCTCTACGATATCTGACACGCTCATTGAGCGACCCTGAAAATCTTGAGGGTGATTAACATTGAATTTAGTGTAAAGCTCCTCTAAGACTACTGTAGCATCCGTAGCGCTTTTCGATTCAATATTCCCCCTCATATACCAGGTCGTAGTTATCCAGACTCACCTCTAGGTCTACAGCCTTCATCATTTCCAATCCCATAAATCCAACTTCCCTAGTCAGATTCCTTTTTACTTGATGGACTTTATACTTCATTGCCATACTACATCCGCTCCCTTTTAAAATGGATTAGTTCTATTCTTGCACAAATTATAATTCGGAATTCAGGTCGTGGTTAAATAAATCTATTATTATACCTCTATCTAGAGGGTTCGCCTCGAAACTTTTTGCGATAAAAGAGCTAATAGAACAAATCTATTAGCTCTTTGATTAATGGCGAATTTTTTAAGCAGATTTAAAATTATTCGTAATCACACTCTGTAAAACATCCATTACTTTTTCCAGTGATAGATTCTTCATATGTGACCGGAAAGAAGAAGGGAAGTTTAAGAAATCGATCGTGTCGAAAGTGCTATTTTCATTAATACGGATATACGAAATTCCCACCCCTTTGTAGACAACACAAAATAAGGAATCGAACTTCGAATTTTCTTTTTTACTTTCTGAAACCTTTATTGCGGGTTTTAATTCTAATCCGATTTCTTTCAACTTCTCTTTTACATTTCCAAATCCCTCGATGTTTGCAGTGTAATACATAGTAAAACCTCCATGTTTTAGTTTATTTCTTGCTGAAATTATAAATCAAATCTTCTCTAGCGGTGAAAAGTCATCTAATTTTTAGACCATTAGGAGGTATGAAATATAAAACAAGCAGGAAACTCTCCTCTTTTTCATCCGCTCTAATGGAGGTATCGCCTCCTTATCGCTTAACGAAAAGGTAGGAGGTGATAGGAGTTTGAAGTATTTTACTAGTTTAATAGCATTAATGTGCGTTCTATTGATTCCGAGTCAATATGAAGCAGAAGATAAATATTCTACATATGAAGATTTAAGAAAAGATTTTGTTAAGGGTGAGGATTACAAAGTGTCAGGTGAGTTGGATGATTCAACAATCCTTTTTAGCGCAATACACGGTGGCAACATTGAAGGTGGCACAGAAGACATAGTAAAAGAACTAGGAGAACGAACAAACTATAGCACGTACACTTTTGAATCTTTACTAAGTTATCAAGTAGACGAAAATAATCTCAAGCCAATGCACATAACATCTACTAACTTTGACGAACCACTAGGTTACGCTCTAGCCCATGCAACAACAACAGGGATTACACTTCATGGTTTCTACGACATGGATAATCCTTATGTACAAATTGGCGGCTTAAACACAGGACTAAGAAAGATCGTAGAGGATGAGTTAGTAGCTGCAGGGTTTGTTGTAGCGGATGCTGAATCTCACTTAGCAGGTGTAAAACCAGATAACTTTGCAAACATCGGAGGGTTACAAGCAGGGGTTCAACTTGAACTTTCAACCGCTCTTAGAAAGTCATTCTATGATGATGGTCGTCACATTTCTAGAAATGGAAATAAAACGCAAGCTTTCTATGATTTTGTAGGAGCAATTGAAAGAGCAGCTTCTGAATACGACAAAAAGATTGAAGATATTCATGTTGGTCCAGCTACAGGAAAAGTAACTACCGTTAATCAGCACTTAAATATTCGTATCAAACCAGACCTTAATTCTCGTAAAGTAGGGGACATTCCTCTAGGAGACACTGCCACTGTTTATGACACGTACCAGGATTACAGCGTAGTCTCATATAACGGAGTGATCGGTTTCTCTTATGGACCGTATATTGAAAAGAACGAAGAAACAGAAGTGGAAGAGCTGACGGTTCACGATGTTAATACTTATGCAAATCTGAGAAGTGGTCCATCGATTGATGATTCAGTCCTCACCACTGTTCCAAAAGGTGAGAAGGTCACAATTCTAAATAAGGATCAATCATATTATAAGGTCATGTATTCCGGTGTAACCGGCTATGTACATAATAGCACTCTCGCAAACATCGTTACTCATTTTGTTGGTGGTGTGAACACGTATCTAAATGTTCGTGAGCAACCAACAATTGACGCACCTAAGCTTGGACACATATATGAGTTCGATACAATTAAGGTGATCGATGATTCAACCGAATGGTACAAGGTACTAATAAATGGTCAAGAAGCATATGCTCACGGAGGTTATTTATTTAAGAGTATTGCGGATTATAGAAGCATACCTCAGTAACTCTTATACAAAAACGGTCATAGGCATTTGCCATTGACCGTTTTATTAATGATTTAAAATCATACATTTTCAGTGTTTTTCTTTGTGATATAATAAAAACATATATTTTAATGTAATTTTAAATTGAGGTGTTGACGATGAAGCTATATAATTGGCACAAGCTAAATGATTTTGAGAAAAATCTATATAGAACTCTTGTGAAAGATAAACGAAGCGAGCTTATAAAGATTCACGGCGAGAGGAAAGAGTGTGAAATCAGAGCAAAGCGGTACGCTTATCATACAATCTATAGAATGAGATTCATGAATACAGTACGATCTGGATTCCACACAATCTATAAAATACGATTTATGAATTCAATGAGAAGGTACTTTCATCTAGATTAACCTTTTTTATTAACACAAAACACTACATAATTGTGCAGAGAAGAAGAGCAAACCTATACAACGGTGAGCTCTTCTTTTTATGTACCCATTCACCCATTTACTACTTAAACTGATTTCATACTTGTTACTATATTCATATCTTGGATATGATTGAAATTTTATGCAATTAGTAGAATAATAACTATATGACCATAAAGATTATTCAATTAGTGAAGGAGGGAATACGTAAAGATGTCTAAGTTTGCTATCGACATGGAAAAGAAGTTCAGATTTGCGCTACTATGCTTTTCTACATTCACCTGTATGTATGCCATCGTTCAAGAATTTTTTAGGTATGATTTATCTAACGAGAATAATACAAACTATACTGCTTTTGCTATTATCATCCTATTATCCATTCTTTTCGCATCACTAATTTGGTATGAAATAAATGAGTTCTTAGGGGACGACTGGGATTGGAAACCGAAAAATTGGTTTGAGCGGTTACAAAATGAATTCTTTGGTCTAGTAGGCATTGGTACTCTATATTTTGTTACACAAATGGGGATCATGGTCTTGTTTTTCCCTTCCTTTGAGGAAATCATGATTTTGCAGGTTCATGTGTATGCCGTGCTGTTCTCTGTCGTCTCAGTCCTGGTCTTCCTGATCTACAGAATGACGATTCTGAAATTCGAATAACCAATCTACATACCAAGCAATTAAGGTGCTATTTGGAGAGACAAAGGAGTTGCAGAAGTGAAACAATGTTTAAAAGAGAAATTGTCGGTTCTATATTTTATATCCTCACATTAGGAGTCATTGTAAGTGCTTTTATGGTCGGTTTAAGAAATGACAATCGGGCTATTCATGACCTTATTGCCGGAACTCAAGTGATCAAAACTAAATAGTTCTAAAAACAGACCCCTAGGTTTTTATCCTAGGGGTCTTTAGATATACGTTTGCTTATTTTTACCGCTATGAGCACTTCATCCTTCTTTGAGGAGAAGTTTCCTTTGGTGGTTACCTAGAACATAGTTTAGAGATATAAGAACCGGAATTATTAAACCTAGGAACAATGAGAACCATAAGTTATTTGTCAGTTGATAATACATGAATGCCGACCAAACTGCACCTATGCATACTACAACCTCCAAAATTCTCTTAATAATAGTAAGCCTTCTATAAATTTGCTCACTTCGATTGCTTTTGTTGATCATCCTCTTCGAAGCCAGTTTGACCACATTATAGATTACCACCACTGCAATGATAAACAAAAACCTATTAAGATATGGGAGTTCCAGATACCAATATACGAATGAATCCACTAATATCACCTCAATTCTAAATTTAATAAAAATAAATTTTTTCCTTCTCCTAAACATCTTTATAAATATCGCTATGACGACCTATCCCTTGATATGCGGGAAGGTCTTTTTTGATCCCTATACCCGCAAACTTCGCAAAAAGAAAATTCGAAGTGTTATTCATTTTGCGATGAACCTAATCAATATAAAAGGGGGGGTTTCATGAATTACGCAAAAAGATTTACTCAAGATTTTTTTAAAGGGTCAGGCAATATCATTAATTATGCAATACTAATTGCCATTCTTACAATCCTTATAACAACACTATTTGGCATAGACCTAGGAAGTGTATTCGAATCAATTTTGAATATGTATGGTATTAATTTTTCGTAATAACCCAATATAATTTACATATTTTAGATATTTTAAGGGGATTTGATATTTTTGTAGCGAATATGTACTTGGTTAATCTTCTGTGGGAACTTGAACAATGAACTCCAGTCCTTACACCAAACAATAAACAGGAGGCGATTTATTGAGAACGTTTTTGTTGGTTTTGTTCACGTCTCTACTGATACTAACGTCTTGTAGTAAAGATGCTTCTAAGGAAACCGATGCTAACGAGTCTAAGACAAAAGAAGAGGAGATTTCGGATTATGACTTACTGAATAAGACCGGTATCGCAGTAGAATATAACAACTTATTATCAGACAAACCAGACACATGGAGAGTTGTTCTACGGGATGATGAGACAATCGCTTATATGAATGCACTGAAACAATTACCAGGCGGTGACGCTGCATTTAAAGCTTGGATGGGGGACGATGACATCTCGGTTTTAGAAGCAGCATTTGATGATGGGTTTGAACTTGGAGTGGAACTTAGTTTTGGAAGGTTATTAAAAGGAACAAATGTTGAAAAACTTGATTATAAAAAACAATTAGCTTTAAAAGGAGTAGACGATTACATTCAGGCGTCTGAAAAAGTGGAGAGTACCCTCGATGCTTGGATTGAGACTACTGAATTCTTTTACAGAAGTAATAACGCCTCTTCGGAGACAATGAAAATATTAACATACGCTGTATTTTCAGAAAGCACTGAGGATTTAAAATTTGGACATTGGAAATACATCCTTCTTCCATATGAGGATAGAGAACTAGGAGATATTACAGGTTTCGTTTATTTCCACGACGGAGGTTTGTTAAACGCTGAAGATAATGTTAAAACATCGTTCTTTAAAAGGATAAGGAATGAAATGCGACTACGTAACGGCTTCAACCTAGCTGAACTTCATAGTGTTCTCCCTGTTGTAAAAACAGATAATTCCCGAGACGAAGGAATTAAAGTGCAGCAAAATTTAAGGAATTTAATCTATGACATCTATCTAGTAGTGAACAAGAAGGAACCACTCATCTATCCAGATTACTCTAAAGCCCTAGTGAGTAAATATTATACCGATTTAAAGGCTTTTGAAACCAAGGAAAAAGAAGAGAAGACGGAGTTGTTTAATGAATTATCAAGAGAACTAAAAGATATATCGAGCTTGGTTAATGAAGAGGATACCTCAAAGCTTATCGGTACTGATGACGAAGCTTATCCATACCTTACAGGTGGCGAAGGAGGCACTCATTTAACCTACGAATATAAAGGTATGCTAAAAGGCTACGAAGAAGAGAAGTGGGTTATTTATGTAGATACTGTAGACCTCAACACGATGATACACGGAGATCCTGGAAAAATGGACATCATACAACTTCGCGACGCTGTATTAGGTGTGCTGTATAATGATCTTACACTCTATGAATTCGACCATAAATTATATAATACGGTTGAAGAAGCACGTAAGGATGCTGCTACATTAAAAATCGAGCAACCTGATAAGATTTTAAGTTCTTCACAAGCGGAGAAACTTGTCAAAACGTTTTATGAACATATCATTAACCAAGATTACAAATCAGCTTATAATTTGATCGGAACTCCCTGGAGAAATAAAATGGATTACCAAACATTCGCTTCAGGATACTCCAATACTACAGCCATGCAGTTCTGGGTGATACGCTCAGAAAAGGTATCTGATAATCATATTAAAGTCACCGGAGGACTTGATTCCGATACAGAAACAAAGGACACACTTACCAAGCAGAAGTTTGAAGTAGAATACGATGTTGTCGTTCAGAACAATACTTTTGTTATTAGTGAAGGAAAGGGGAAGGTTTTGTTATCCAACGAAATGCCTCTTAACGAAGATAAGTGGACGATCGAACAATGGGATAATGCCACCCTAGAAAATCGCTTATACAAAATTGCTAGAACGTGGGAGAGACATGGATATAACCCAAGAGGTAATGGGGTGTTAGTATCGGTTTCGATGCTTATAGATGATAAGCGTGATAAAATCGTGAACAACGAGGAGACGGTGGAAAGCATGATAATCAACTCATTCGATTCTCCTGAATTAAGCAACTACGATCCTACCGAGAAATGCGAAAAGGAACTACCTGACGGCTGGGGATGTTAAGGTTGATAGCCACTCTTAGGCGATGATAAGATACCACCCCCTTCACATCCACCTACAGAAGAAAGTCTATAGATTACAAAAAGAGCCATCAAAAGTTATGATGGCTCTTTTAACATCTTGAATGAGTTAAATTATTAATTAACTTGTTTTTTCACCTCATACCATCTTGGATGATATGTAAAACACATTAATAAGAATAAATTTCGGGATCGTCATAGACTGCGATAATTAACTCATCGATAGAACTATAAGATTCCTTGAAAGAACTATAGTTATCATCTATATAACTAACAGTATCAGACAATACTTCGTCTGATTTTGCTGCAGTAGGATCAGTATAAACATGCTCTTCCCAAGTCCTAGCGACCTTAATCATTTTTTCGTCAGTGTTAGCGGATTCCCATTTCTCATAATCCCATTTACCATTATTGACTACATAAGAACTTAACTTTTCCCCACTCCCACTAATGATGCTTAACTGTCCTTCCTGCTTCTCAACTTCATATTCTAAATCAAAGGTATTTTTGGTTACAGCACCATTTTTGTTTTCTGTAGATGTCAATTCAACATGTACAATCATATCCTTAGGAGTTAATTGTTCTATAAAATCCACCAGAAAAGAAAGTTTAGTAGTGTTTTCATACCCTGAAGCAAATTCTGAGTAACTAATTTCATCACTCCATGGGCTACCGATTAATTTGTATGCTTCTTCGTAATTTTCTTTCCCTATATACTTATAGAAATTTTCTAAGAGTTGCTTAGCTTCTTCCCGAGTAAATTCTTTTTGTAATTGATTCGCGTATTCGATACCTTCTTCAACTGAGTCAAAAGATACTTTAGAAATCCTAGCTGTTTCTCCGTTGTATTCAATCCCTATGATATCATCCTCTAAGGTCAAAATATCGAGACTGTCTAAGTCAGGAGCGCCTTCTAATTTAATTGTCTTTGAGATGATTTTTTCTTCTTTAATTAACGGATGCATCGCCTTTTTATATTCCTCAGTATCCATCACTTTTACATCGGTATCCATCACTTTTACTTCTAGATACTCTGAGAAATCGCTAGATGATAAAAGGTTAGTCCCATCACCGGAACTACTCTTTTCCTCTTCTGCACTTACAAGTTCAAGATTTGCTTCTTCCTTTTCTGGTTTCTCTTTTTCGATTTCTTTATTCGCTGAGCTATCAGCAGCCGTTTCTTTTTGGGTGTTGTTACTTGCGCCACATCCAGACATGATAGCCAGTACAAGTACAGCGATTAATAGAACGATTTTCCTCATTGATGTTCCCCCTTATGGTTGTAAAGAAATGATTTAAATAAAAGAACATCTCGTGTAATGTCTTCATGCAGATGTTTTATTCTACCCGCCATTTCTTTCCTGATAAGGATATTATAAGTTAAAAGTGTAAACTTCGTCCAATAAACGCTAACCAACTAAACTATCAAGTATCTATAATGTTTGTTAAAGTCATTTAGCTACCCCAAACTTCATCTAAAGCACTTCTAAAGAGTATATCGAGCTTGTTAGTCGGATCCTCATACTCAAAATCCAAACTCTTAGTATACTGCTCAAGTTGTTTGATCTCCTTTTCCAAGAAGTTATTAATCACATCAATTCTTGGTTCGATATCCAATTCTTCTCCCGCTATTTTCCGTACTAACAAAGTTTCCACTTCTTCACGTATTTCAGAACTCATTTGAGCACCATCGAAAAGCTCACGAAACTCAATGGGAGGCACCATGTTGTGCTCTTGAATCCATTTAGCAGCAAGTATTGGACGCAATACATAGAAATATTTTTTGATTCGCACATCGCTTCCTAGAAGATACTCTCTAAAGTTACCCTTCGCCATATTGAGATAATGATACAAGCAAGAGGTAGGAGAGAAGATTGTATCTTTAAATCCTCTCATTCTGTCAGCTGTAGAGAACGCTTCGTAGTAAACAATGTTGGAGCGCAACCACTCAAGTAGCGGTGGATTTGATTTGCGGAATAGTTTTAACGCTTTCGTTAGTTCCCAACCGCTCATATCAACCAGGTCATGAACCGGAATGGATAATTTGTCTCTTTGAGGAATTTCCAAGACGTCTCTTTTCTGATCTATGGACAGGTACCAATCCTTTTTATGAATATAAATAAACCTAACATCATAATCCGAGTCCTTAGAAGGAAAGCCCCATGCTCGACTTCCAGACTCACACGCATACAAAATTTTAATATCATGGTCAATTTCCGTTTGTTTGATCACTTCTAAAATGTGTTCTTGCACGTTCATCCCCCATTTCTATTTCTATACAAATCATACTATATAAAACAGGAAAACAAACTACTATGAACGTGTGCTTTTTCTCAGATAACGGAAATTGTTATCCCGTCTGAACTTTATGGAGTATAATTAACTCTTTTTATAAACAAGAAGAAAATTTGTTTTATAATCTTTAGGACATAACATAAAAAGAAAAAGGGAGATTTTATTATGGAAAAATTCTACGGTTTAGTATTCGATGTATCCAAAAATTGTTTCAGGGACGACAGTATTGAAGGAATGGACGGAATTGTTGGCATTGCTAAGTATTTGGCTGAACTAACCGTTAATGATGAAGAGCCATATACCGATACTATTGATACAGTTAATAAAGCTTTGGAGTTTCTGGATCTTTGGGAGTACGATATTGTCCCTGTAAATCAAAATAACTACATTCTATTTAACAAGTTGGTCGCGAAAAACACCGCTTCCAATAATAGATTGAGTTATGACTTAGAAAAAGAGTTCTATCAACGAGCAGAAGATTACCATTACAGACCACTGCGAAGAGCAATAAGTGCATGATATTAAAAAAATAATGTGTGGAGGCTATTATGGGTTTTGAAGGTTGTATGAAATCCTGGTTTATATTGTGGGTTATCCCTCTAATGCTTGTTCTATTTCTATTAAGTGGAGGCATCTTCCTCATTCCATTTTTAATCATTGGAGGATTGATCTTCATAACGTATGCAATGGTAAAGTACGGAGACACTGAAAATGAAAGTGATGAGTATAGAAGGGACGCTTTTCAAGGATTAGGATGTGTTTGGATTATAGGCTTAGTAATTGCCATATTTATATTTACAACAGCCTTTTAATCAAATCGTTCGTACTAAGGATAGTAAAGAAGAAAGTGAAAATAAATTCTACTGCAGGGTAACCTTTTGAGGTTATACCTGCTTTTTTGTTGTCACAATTAACTACACCTCTATAAAACAAGTAATCTTTCGAAACCCACTCGTTTTTTCCCTACAAACAGAGAAGTGTTTTAGAATTAATAAAATCACAAAGGTGAAAACGAAGGGAGAATTCCAATGCACCAAGTTATGAAGAATGACGTAGTATCAGAACAGGAATCAATCTTATCTATTCACGAACTCAAGCTACAAGTTGAGAGGAGCATGACCAATAATCTTAATGATCTTCTTGAAGGTAGTGAAGACCTATTAGCATATAGCTGCAGGTCTGGTGATCAGATTACTCTACAACTTCATGCTGATAACGAGGAAGTGAATAAAGACAATCTTTATAGACCGCTTTATCGGGTTTATCGATTAGAAAGCGTTAACGGAGAACATGAACCAGACAGCCACCATGATGAATTGTATGACATGCTAGTTGAAGCACTTGCTGTGTACAGGGAATACTGCGATAAATTTTAACTTAAATCGATAACTGAAAGGAGCACTATACAATGAAACAAATATCCGGTTATGAAATGGAAGAGTACACTTATGACAACAAACAGGAGAGGGAAGAGCACGTCGAAGATATGTATGATAGAGGTTTTGAAGATGTCGGGAGCAAACGCCGTTTAAAAGAAGGCGCTAGCATCCACAATACCACCGATGAGGACTTTGAGTATTATGGCAAGTTTGTCAGGTATTCACCAATTAACAACTAATATCACATTATAATAAGGGATAACAAACGATGACTAACATTGTATTGAAACATGACTAAAAAAATAGAACGGAGATCAAATTATGACTATTAAAACAGAAAAACTATATATCGTTGCAGACCTTCAAGACCTAGAAGATTTACAAGAAAAAACACTCGATGAAGCAAAAGGCTTTTTAGCGGGGATGTGGGAGGACTTAGAACAAGACGATCCGTACTTTGATGAGATCGAAAAAGCTTCCTATGAAGAGCTCGCCGAATTTCTAGGGGGAGTTGACTATGTGATATTTGAGAACATGAAAGAATATAGAGAATTCTCAAGAGATTGGAATACCCCGGTTTAAGACAGTAATGTTAAAAGGACTTTAGTAACCAATATCTTGAATGTCTTAACTCAGATTCAAAAGCCGCTTAAAAATAGCAGAAATTAAATGCCGAAGAGAATCTCTTATGAGGTTCTTCTTCTTTTTTAGTTTCATAACTGTAAAACCTAAATCACATACTAAACACCTTTTATAGCAGGAAAAAATATCTAATTCATAGAATGACAGAGTGATAATATGGCAACACTCTTTAGTATAAAAGGGAGGGATACCATTGGGTAATATGGAATGGGTAAGCGGCAGTATGAAGTTAAACAAACCACTAGACGAGAATACTAAACGATTGATAAACGGACTTGGAAGAACTAGAAGAATGAAATACGATGTCGATATGTTAGTCCGAGATGGCTTTGAGACCTATGAAGAGCTTGGAGTCGACGGTGAATTCTTTGTTGAGGGCGAGGGGTGGAATAGGAAAAAGCCAGAATATAAAAAATACATCAAAGAATACAACAACCCTCCATGCATACAACCCCGTCTTTGGTGCCCGTGGAAAGCAAGTGACGATGGAAGAGAACTAATTCATTTTAACAAAGACAGCAGTCTTTTCTCACACGAACGGCTTAATTATATCTTAAGAAGGGTTCTCTTACCGAAGAATTATGAATTAACTGGGACTATTAATTGGGTTGATATGGAGCGGGGAGAAAACCACTCGATAGCGAAAGGGAAAACGATTAGGAAATACAGAGGTTACCACAAAAGTGTACCCGATCCATTAGAGAAAGACAGTAATTCAGCTATCCAGTAATTCTGAATTAGTAATCCACAATTCAAGGAGGATTTACCAATGAGCTCACCCATCAGGACTACACTTACTGCTAAAGAAGCTGCTGAATACTTAGGTATAAGCTACCACCTTCTATTAGACCTAGCCAAGAAAAGCAAGGTACCACACATTAGAGCAGGCAAAAGAGTTTTATTCAGAGTTAATAGCCTGGAGACGTGGATGAATGAACAGGAAGAACAGTCCATTAATAATGACCATGACGATCATAGTTTCGGGGGCATTAGAAAGATCGAAATATAATCATTTAGCAAAAGAGAAAGCGATAAGAAACGTAGTGTTTCCACAAAAGTGTACCCGATCTATTAGAGAAAGACAGCAATTCAGCTATCTAGTTATTTTGCTGGGAGGTGTTTGGAATGGGAAGAGTGTTCGAAAAGTTTCAAAAGGAGGAAACGCTACGAAACCTTTTACTTGGAGCCAGAGCACTAAAGTTAATTGAGGATGGATATTCAGTAAAGGAAGTTTCTGAAAAGACCGGCATAACCGAAGAAGTTGTCGAAGAAATCGCTGAACTTAATGCAGAAACCTAAAGAGTCGAACCTAATAGATAAGTACAAAAAAGAGTCTCAACCTATGAGATTCTTTTTTACAGAACTCAAATGTCACAATTTAAAACTAGTTGGCAATAACTAAATAATGTGAAAAGAAAAAAGCCACGTCCTGAACTGTTTAGGTTTGAGATGTGGCTTTTTTCTGTATTTTCCTATGTATAGGTGACAATAAGTCCTCTTTGTTAATCTGTTTCGACGATTATCCTGGCGTTTTCAGGAGCAAATACAAGAGGTCTCTTCTTGAAATCAACGATTACATTGTGATAGTCAAAATCTTTAATATCAGCTTTGGGTTTTTGCATTAAAAATACTTGTTTGGTCATCAATACATCATCCATCGCTCGATGGGCGTTTAAAACCTTAATATCATTTCGTTCACAAGTCGGAACCAGACTAGGATTTTCCTTTGGTTCAACCATGAATGTCAGGGTACGTGTGCAGATAAAGTCTTTCGGCTGAAAGTGCTCTTTTACAAATGAAAAATCGAAAGGTGCATATTGTGCAACGACGCATGTATCTTTGCAAAAAGCACCTAGCGCTGAAAGGGCTTCTGATTCATCCATTCCAGTAGCACATTCCTCTTCAGTTACCTTAGCGTAGGGAGAGGGTTTACGACCTTCAGTGAGCCGTACAAAAGTATGAAAAGACCCATATTCAATTCCATTTTCATCAATCTTAAGTGCTGCTACCTCTGTAATTTGTTCACTCGTTGAATCAAGACCAGTTGTTTCGAAATCAATTATTGTAAAGATGGTATTATTCATGTAGATCCTCCTATTTTATCCCCTATAAAAGAGAAATCGGTTCACCATATATCATATTGCAAAGCTCATAAGTAACTTGTTTTAGTTAGAAGGAAAACTCATTGCCTCAATTCCCTCAACAAAACCATTCAAATTCGCTTCATAATACCTGGGTGAATTAATGTTATAAATTTGGATGATACGCTACCCTTCATTAGTAAGAGCAACATAGAGAACAAAAGCTTTTGCTGGTTGCCAAATATCAAGGTGAGAATAAGTAAATTCTAAAACATCGTTAGGCAGTTTGCTAGATTTGAAAACTTATTATCTTTTTTGTATTGTGAACCTGTGATAATCTTACCCTCAACGATGAACATCCTGATTCTGCTTTAATCCTTTTTAACGGACTCACTATCATATCGTTTTCAAAAAAAGGAAAAAACGCTTAACTCTACGTTAAGCGCAATTATTAATGTCTATATCATATAAAAAAAGTAGGTTCAGGACAAATACTATCTACATACTCATTTGGAATATCATTACAAGATATTAAACCTTTTTCATACAAGGATTCATACATATCAAAATCCGAACAGCTGGTCAAACGACCTAATTCACTACTATCAATATCCCCCGAATCATAGAGATTCTGTAATATAGAATCCGCATAATAATATTCAGAAGGCTTCTTATCGAACATTTCATTCATAGCATCATCATAGTTCATTTTCCTAAGGATTTCTTGCCTTTCTGGATCATCTACAATGAGGTACTCAGGTGGTATTTGGAAGTCTTCAATCAAGTTATTGCCCAACAATCTTTCATACATAGTTTCATGATCCAGACTATCATAATCTTCGAATTCCTCTATTGTAATTTCGCCTTCTTCTAACAATTCAATAAGAACACTTTCAGCGAAAGGATTAGGCTCGTACGCCTCCTCATCACCACTATCATGTTTGAACTTCTTACCAGTATCCTCTTTATAAGTTTTGGAGCGGTATTCCTTTGTCTCCTTATCCTTAGGAACAGAAGAAGCTTCATTAACATCTCTAAACGCAGCGAACTTGTGAACATTATTTTCTTGAAATACTTTAGAAGGAACATCCTGTTGTCTTATATATCCTTCTTTATACAAAGACACGTACATTTCTTTCTCGTCTAATAAAGCTAAATTTTGAAATTTAAGTACACTTATTTTGTTACGATCCCATAAATCCCTTAAAACTGGATGAGAATGACGGTATCTAGAGGGCTTACCTTTTACTAACCCATTAGTAACCTTTTTCTTACGAACCAAACTTTTAAGCTTTTTTATTGTATTTATAGTTTTAGATTCAACTTTTTCAGATAATGAAGTTTTCTTTTTCTCGTGAATCTCTTTTTGAGGTTCTTGGACTTTTTTTGTTTTTATTATTGGGATTTCGTATTTCTTTAAATAACCCTCCTTGTATAATGAAGTGTACATTTCTTGATCAGTCATAGTCATCAAACTTAAAAAATGATTTTTGGTGAGTTTTCCCTCATCCCATAACCTCTTAATATTAGGAGGCATCTTTTCGTAACCCATTGGCTTTCCGTTGCTCATAGTAACTTCCTTCCTGCTATGTAGTATTTCTGCTTTAAGATTTTATCACAAAAAATGTATCGAAGTTCCAAAAGTCTATTTAGTACCTCTAACTTCTTAACTCTCAAACAAAAGGTGAGTCCGCATGACTGCACACTCACCAAAATTATGGATTATTTTCCGTTATTCATCTTTTACTTAGTTTTTGGAATGTCTTCTTCTGACATAACTCCTCTTACTATTAACCCTTCAAATCTCTTCTTTCGAGAAGATTCTATCCAACACTTCAACTCAAAATCAGTAACGACACGACTACTTTGAGCACCTTTTACACGTTCTTCTTTAACTTCTTCCTGTTCTTCATCATTATTTTCTTTAACATCCACTTGTTTCTCTTCAATTTTGTACTCTGAAGGTATTTCATTACTTCCGATTAAGCCATCTCGAACTAATTTTTGATACATATCCTTAAGGGGAAGTTTATGATAAGTGGCAAACTCCGCATCAGATAGTAATTCTTTATCATATAGCTTTTTTAAAACAGGCACGGCGTTAGAATAACCATCAGGTTTTTTGATCTCTTTCCCTTTTTTATCAGAGACATGATTAGAGGATTCATTTCCAACAGCAGTAGAAGGGGAGGGGGTAGGAGTAGGTTTTTGCTTAACCTCTTGTTCCTCCCACTTTTTAGCTTCCGCAGCTTCTCTATCTCGCTTTAATACAAGTATATCTTGATAATCCACTTTAGGATTATAATGCAGTGCTTCCCGTAATGCCCCTATATGCAATTGATCTAATTCAAAGAATTCATCATATGAAATTGAACCTTTATCATATGCATCTTTCAATTCTTGAAAGGCTTCATCATATCCATAAGGTTCAATTAACTCATCTTTCTTTTTTAGAATATAAGACGGAACTTCTTCTTTGCTGAGATAACCATCATCGTATAAGGAGAGGTACATATCACTCTCTGACAACAGGTTATTCTTTTTGAATTCTTCTAGGGTGATTTTTTTCTTACCCCACAAGTTTTTGAGCACTGCATGAGCACGATCATAACCTTCAGGTAAAGCATTTTCTGATTGTTCATTCTTCTGACGAAACAAAGATTTTAACTTATTCAATACATTATTGTTTTCTCGTTTGGAGTTAGAGAGTAAAGGACTTTCTTTCTTTCCTTTCTCCCGAAAATGTTGAGGTACTTCACTCAAAGGAATGAGTCCATCATCGTATAATGACAAGTAAACTTCCTTTTCTGTTAATGTTTCTAAACTCTTATAATGGTTTTGACTTATTTTTTGTTGTTCATATAATTCTAAAGTTAGTTTTTCGACATCCCTGATAGGAGAAGTAATATTTTTCATAGAAACTCCCTTCCTGCTATGTATTCTATTACTTAAAAATTTTATCACAAAATATGAGTTATTATTGGAAAATACCGTTTTTCCAAGCGAAGCTATGGATTGGAAAAATTAGATAGCGAGGGTTTCTAATGATAAAATTAAGCGGAAAGGGGGAAAAGATGTGAAAAAACGGGTTTTTATCATATCTGGATTTTTTGCTCTTATTGTTATATTAGCAAACATACAGAATATAGTAGCTTACACAAAATATTACTCATTTGAAAACAACAAAGAGGTTCATATAAAAACAAAGGTAGTTAATTTTGATGACATGTTCAATATGCTAACGAAACAAAGAGAATTGATTGATGAGTTGGAGAAAACCCCCTCAAATGCATATATAGTCGATGAAATAAGAGAAGGCATCGATGAAGCTTCAGTGCACGAAAGGTTCTTGGGTGAGGGGAGACAAAACAAATCCATTAAAGTTAAACTGCCGGTAACCTCATATAATAACGAAGAGATAACGATCGAATTTATATCAGGTAGAGGCGAAGTATTAGAAATTTATGAGAACAAGAAATAACATGGTTATTGAACTACTCGTCACTGAAGTAACGAGATTCTACGAGAACAAAAAATAATGATCGCTTACGCGATTCTAATTCTCGCTGGGACTGCCAAAAGCCCCCTACACATTTTATCCATAGAGATATTATGCTTACTTTTCTTAAGGATATTAGCTGCAGCATTGATGTCAGCGTTGACTAGTATGTTTTTCATCGTCTTGTACAAACCACGTTTAATACGCCTTCCTGCGAAGGTGTATTTTTTCATTCTTTCCTCGTGGAAGTCTGGAATGACGTCAGAATCTAGAAAACTAGCTTTAGATGTATAGGATTCTTCTTGTTTTACAAACTCTATACCATATCGTTGGCACATAGATGCCAATTTACTGATCAATTGACTATGAGGAATTTGTGTAAAACGTTGATTTGAACGTTTGCCCATCTTACTATTCTTCTTCCATCCGATGTTGTGCCCAACAACCAATTTACCGATTCCATTATCCAAACAGTAGTGGATAATGTAGTGAGTTGTTTTGTTTAAATAATCGCGTAAAATGTTGTTTCGTTTCTTCAACAAACAAACCTGACGGTTTGTGAGATGTTTGATATTTTGTTTGTCTTTGATGGACTGCAATCGTTTGTTTTCTTTGTTGTACCACTGATTAACAGACTTAATTCGTTTACCATCAATGATAAAAGAGTGACCTAGGGTGTCGATAGCTGAACAGAAATTATTAATCCCTAAATCAATTGCTAATGCTTCATTTGAATCGAGGTGAACCTCCGGAAGGTCTTTGACCTCGTATACATACTCAATTTCAAAGTAATGAGCATTATATTTAGGAATAATACGGATTTCGGCTATTTTATTCGGGTTCAAATTTTTAGGAAATCGAATGTTTATGTTTCCATACTCTCTTTTAAATACAGTAGAGACAGGGACATTGAATGTTCCATCATCTTTGTATTTGAACTGAGGATAACTTAATTCGAAATGACTTTCTTTGTCTAAGTATTTAGGAATACGCGCCTTACATCCTGGCGTTTTAAGCAATCCAAAGAAGCTTTTGAAATTCTCATCGACTTTCTTTAGGGTTTGTTGTGCTGCAGCTGTACCCATCAGTTTGTAATTCTCATTCCCTTTACACTCGTGGTAGTTCTTACTATACCGAAGGTAGGTGTTGGTCTTGAAGAAGTGTTGTCGAACAGAATACAAGCCCACGTTATACATGTTCTTACTTAAATGAACGAGCTTACGAAGAGCAAGATATTCTTTTTTAGATTTTAACTTCAAATACTCTTTTTGAATGCCGTATTGCTTTTTCTCTTTCATTTTTCACACCACCTTTAGCTATATATTACCAAAGGAACGTGTGTTTGTCTCAAATGTGCTAACCGGCGGAAATTCATCCCATGACTGAAAATCACGGGTGTTCTTTCCTAATTCATAAACAGGCAAATAGTAAGCAAGCTCAATTCATACATAATTGGGCTTTTTTAATTCGGTAGGTGAATAGGTCACATTACTATTGCTAAGCGATTAGAAACCTCTTAGGTGTGGTAAAATCAGGGGACTACCATAAATAACATTTTCTAATTAAGCATAAGAGAGGAGAGGAACAATGGATACAAGAACAGCATTTAGAACATTCATGAAGTTTCAACTAGAACAAGGTGAAAGTCTTTCCCAATTAGGTCTGTCTAAAGAAGACATAGAGAAGATCGTTTCAGGAATGGAGAACGATCCGAATTTTTACGAGGATTTCGAAGCTTTTTTAGTGGATTTTTTGGAGCATTTCGCTGAGAACTACGGCGTACCAATGTAAGGGTAAATGAGTAATGTTAGAATAAAATTAACGGATAGGGAGTTAACCAATGGAAGAGGTCAGAAGAGAAATTCTAGGGTATAAAAATCGATACGAAGTGACAATGTCAGGTAAAATCATTTCACTATCTCAGAATCGTCCGATGGCAAGGTGTAGAGACGATTACGGATTCCATATCGTGAAACTAAAGAACGAGCACGGAGAAACAAAAAATCATAATGTATATGAATTATGGAGAAGAGCATTTCCAGAAGTCGAAGAAAAAGAGTTTAAAGGTGCGTTGAAACCCAAATACGGTACAAATTGTAAGCTTCTAAACAATCATGGCACTCACATCATTTAGATGGATAATGGAGGAAAGCGAATTAATGCACTATAAGTGTAAATCTTATTATTAATTGAGGAGTGTTGATGTAGATGGAAAACACATTGCCCATTGGAACAAAACACGGATGTTTTACTATAATAGGGGGTTTTGAAGAATACCAAGAAAAAGTTGTTAAAAAAGAGATATACCGATTAGAACAAGAAAAACAAAAGTTTATTAATGGGGAGAAAAACCGAAATAATAATTTTGAATCAGTAGATACTTTTGATAAATGGATACAAAAAAGTAAGTCTCTAAAGAAATACAAATGTCAATGTAAATGTGGAAGAAAAGTTTACTTGAAAGAAGAAGCTTTGTTTTTTAAGAGATGGAGAGATTGTGAAGGGCTTGGAGAGATAGGAGAACAAAAAAATTGTACGTTAAAGCAAGAGCGCGAGAAAAAGAGATTAGCTTCATATCCCAGGGTAAAGGATAAAAGTTATGACATTGATTATTCCAATAGCATACACGAATCATTAGAGATATTAAAGTGTATTGATGATAGTTATGAGGAACAACCTATTATTTCTGATAAGCGAAAGAAAAAAGGGGGAAGCTTTAAAGTATTCAAGTTATATCAATGTCGTTGTTATCTGTGTGGCAAAGAATATCAATTTAAATCATCAGAGTTTGAGATAAAAATTGATGCCTACGGATCTAGAGCGAGAGATGGATATTATTGTAATGCTTTTTGTGACTGTCACAACATTTCATCATTTCAATGGCGAACTATAAATATACTGAGAGAACATAATGTATCATATAGAGTTGAAGTAGGGTTTCAGGACTTATATGGTGTAGGGCATAAAAATTTGTTGCGTTATGATTTTGCTGTTCTCGGTTCAGATAACAGTATTAAAAGTCTTATTGAATGCCAAGGTGAACAGCATTATAAGCCTGTAGCTGAGTTCGGCGGTCTTTCAAAATATGAGTCTCAAGTAAAGAATGACGAATTAAAACGTAATTACGCGCAATTGCATAATATACCTTTATTTGAGATTCCGTATACTTGTAATACATACGAAAAGGAAATAGAATTTCTTATAACTGCAGGGACCATTTAATCATATAAATTTTACTACAAGCCCAGATAAAGAATAGCAAACCAAGTTATATCTCTATATAACTTGGTTTTTTTGTTAGGAAGGTATAGGGAGAACTACATAGAATGTACTTAATTAATACATTATCTAAGAAAAGGAGCCCTCAACAGTGAAAGTAACCAAAGAAAACTTCTTTTCCCGTGTCGAGATGACTTCAGAAAGAGCGGAGGAGGGGGTATGGGAAGTCACTATCAAGTTTGATAACCGTCTTAAACACTTTATTTACAAAAGTGACGAGGATCCAAAAGAAAATACTACCGGTGTGATCCAACAGCTTTTATGTGTTCATGAAGACTTTGGAGGACCGCCAAGCTATAAATCCTACAAAAATGCATATTTTGGAGAGTCTGCACAGGATGACGAAGTAAGGAGCATTTACGAAAGAGACATTACTAACTACTACGAACCTGCGTTAGAACTTTTCGGGGACCATGTTGATGAAGTTTACGACGTATGCTTAGAATACAACATGCCTAGGATAATCAGTATGATAACCGGCGTTAAAAACGTTTTAAAGTAAAACAAATTTAGTTAAAAAATATTTTTTGTTATTAATATTTAATTTTTCAATTGAAACATATGATTTGCTTTGATATAATCATTCTTGTGCCAATTGTTGAAGTATTCCATGCTCAACATATCTAATAACAATCCTGATCTGTGAAGTCCCATTCCTGATCAACAAAGTCTTGAGAGTGGAGAGGTCGACAATCTCCACTCTTATTTTTTCAGTTCTCCTAACTGTTCACATAATATAAATTTAATGAACTGTTATATAGAAAATAGATTACCTAAGAACTTGTAGGGACAACACGCATGATATAATCGTATTTAAGAACTTCTGTTAGCATTTCTATAAAGGAGCTAATCACATTGAAGAAACGACTTAAAAAGAAAATGATCACGAAACGATACAACTTCGGTATTAATCTTCTTTCTACATATTGCGAACTACCCGTCAAAACCGTAATTAAAGAAGTCAGTGATGACCTGTGGCAAGTGGCTAGCAATCTCGATAACGAAAGTGACGATTTAATCCCTTATTTAGATTCGGTAAGTATTAACTTGATGATAAAATACAATTCTGGCTGGGCAGGAAAACAATAATATTAACCTGGAGGTTTTACCATGAACGATCAACAAGCGGTAGAAGCCCTGTTACAACAATTTAAAGAAATTCACGAAGAAGAGAATAAATTAGCAGAACTGAATATTGAGATCGGAAGTTACGTAGGTGTAGCAAGTATCATTTGGAAAAGCATAAGAGCGTTTGTTAAAATGCCTGCAGATAGACAATTTGATGACCAACAATGGTTGGATATCGCCCTTCTTTATGTCGATAATAAAATGGAAAAATCTCAGGCTGCAGCTAAAATTCTAGCTTGGAATGAGTGATAATATTGCGTTTATCAAAAGGTCATTTTTTTCTTTTGTGTCTCATTTGCTAGGTAATCTCTGGATAATGAGACAAAAGAAAAAATAATGCAAATTGTTTACATAATAATATTATGTAAACTAAAAAAATGAATTGACATCCTCCTTTCTTTGATTACTATATGTAAAACACAATTCAGGAGGATTTAAATGTCGCATACATCATCAAACTACATAAAACTATCAGGAAAGGCAATTATTGTAGAGGTAATTATTATTGTACTCCTCTCTTCTCTAATTCCACCTTTCCCGTATTCCGAGTTAATCATGTTTATCCTAAGCGTTTCATTATATGCGGGCTTTGCCCTCTCTTCTCTTAGCCAGCTAGAGAATACAGAAAAAGGTGCGGAACAAATGTCAGCTCTACTCCTCTATTTGTTACCTGTGTTCCCCCTCTTTCAACATATATTTGGAATGCTAGGTTTATAACCCAGAATTAATTAAACACGTTAAAAGCGCCTTTTTGGTGCTTTTTCTCACTTGTATTTTGGTATATCCTAGAATTAACTGGAGGTGCTCCATGCTATCCCAAAGAGAACGAGATAAGAAGACACTAATTAAACGATTGGAACACTACCCCTATTTCGTCATCAAATTTGTAGAAAACAATGAAGGTACCCTTTCCCCCACTACATTACTATCGTATTTACGGAATTTCGATTCGTTCTTTAAATGGTTAATGAGTGAAGGACTTACAGATGCCGAATCTCCTAAGGATATAACTATTGATTCACTGGAGAGCCTAATCAGGGACGATATTGAAGACTATCGGCGTACCTTATCTACGTATCTCAATAATAAAAAATCTACTGTCAATAGCAAGATATCAGCTTTAAAAACACTATTTAGATATCTATCTCAAACAGAAGATAGAGCAACTAGAAAACCTTATCTTACTCGAAATATATTGGAACAAGTGAAACTATCAGAAGTGAAGGTCACGCCAAGCCAAAAAGCGAATCGGATTCGAAGTAAGATATTAATGGATGATGAAAATAGCCAATTTAGAGACTTTGTAGCCTCAGGATTTGGTGATTTAGAATTAAGTACACGTCAAAAGAATTGGTGGTTACAGAATCGGGAAAGAGATACTGCTATCATCTCCCTTTTCTTAGGATCGGGCATCCGTATAGAAGAACTAGTGCAGCTAACGATGAAAGATACGAATACAATTAATCGCATCCTCTCTATTATTAGAAAAGGCGACAAAGAAGACGCTGTATATTATTCAAATAAGGCTCAACAAGACTTAGACGACTATTTAAAAGTGAGAACTGAACGTTTCAACGCACCTACCGTTCAGGAGGATCCTAGTTTCCCGCTTTTTGTAGCTATTTATGACAAGAAGCCTACACCAATGAATAAACGATCGGTACAAAAGATGGTAAAGAAATACGCTGAGCATTTTGGCAAACCTGAGTTAAGCCCTCATATGTTGCGTCACAGCTTTGCTACGAAGTTTTATGGTAAGACGAATAATTTACTATTAGTGCAGACCCAACTAGGGCACAGCTCCGTTCAAACGACCTCTCAGTATGCTCATATAAGCGATACACTAATCAAAGACTCTTTGGATGAAATGGACGAATGAGCAATCCTTCAATCATCGAAACATTATTGAAAAACAGGAGGTTGGAACCATATCTCCTGTTTTTTATTTTCAAAAAGCACTTTCAATAAATTAAATACTCGCACCTCGTAAACATATCGATTCAGTTTCACTTCTTTATTCATCCACATTTAAAGTTATGTGTTATATTGTTTTTAGAAATACTTCATTTATAAGGAGATGACAATTTGGTAAAAAGAGCAGAACTAGTTAATAACGGCTTAGTTAACGTCCCAAACATTGATCTTGAGTATAAAGGTTATCATATTAAACCTAAATTAGATTTTGGTAGATATCCACATGGTAATGTAAATACTTATAAAAAAGGTTATGTGGTTGTCAAAGATGGTTATAATGCCATGCCTGGCGCAGTATGGTCCGAATCAGTGATTGGCGCAAAAGTTATGATCGATACATTTATTGAAGCTGACTTTGATGGAGATTTGTTTTGGAAGTTACTTCGTAGCAAACAAGGGTTAGACGAATATAAAGAAGTGTAAATTTCGATTTAAAAAAGCACTCTCGTTATCGAGGGCGCTTTTTATAATTCAGGCATAACTTATTCTTCCAAATCTCTTTTTTGTATTCATCTCATTGAAGAATATCGTTTCCACTTAAAAAAGGATGAGTTAACATTTGTGCGAAATATAGACTCATATACTAAATATCAAATTTAGAAGGGTTGATTGCATATGAATTACCTCATTGAGGACGCATTCACAATTACAAATGTCGGCACGGTCCTTTGTTTTCGCGTGGAAGGTTTAACAGTCATCTCAGATAACAAAGGTGCAGCTTACGAAGAAGTGGCGAACTTTGTTAGTATTGGTGATCTAGCCACAATAGGAGATAACGAAGAAGAGTTTTATGTTCAAAAAGTAGAACGGTTCGGGAAATTGATGGACCCTATTTTGTACGATAAGAAAATTGGGATACTCATTGGAGAAACACCCAAGAAATCTTCTTATATCGGACAGTCTCTCAAAATAACTAAAATGAAATGATTAGATTGACCATGTAAATTAATCAACTATATCTCTGTTACCTGTCTTAACAAAGCTTTCGTTAGGGAACTGCTCTGTTTCTTGCTCCTGATAATTACTGTATTCCCTTATAAAATCCGCAGTAAGTTCAACCTCTTCTCTCTCCCGCTCATATCTAGTGTACTCTTCTTCAATACTCTCATAATCATCGACAATGTCACTTCCACTCGAATCCATGTCAAATGAATAGGGTTGGTTCTCGTTAGTGAAAGACCAATCCTGTTCCTCTAATGTCCATTTATTCTTATATACCATTACATCATTAACACATGCTAATATCACAAAACAAACGACTAATAATAAAAGCCCCCACAAAATCATATCGACGCTATATCCTTCCGTGTACTTGTTGATTGAACAATGCAGTATCAAACACTAACTGGATGTTTGCATAATTGACATTCGAATCATTACGTAAAGCTTCTTTTAATTTGTTGGGAGTAGTTATAGATAATCGACTCCATTCATAATCTCTAAAAATATCCTGTAATAAGCCACTTTCACTCCTGTTTATACGATCTAATTCGGCTAAAGAAACTACAAGAAGATCGACCATAGTAGTACCCTCCTATGTTTGCTAAAGACAAGTAACTCTTACTATTAAGCTTATGTACTTGCAATAAAAATATTGTACATATCTAGAATGTAATAAAATACAGGGATAGGAAACCTAGCCTCATACGGACAAATCATCCTATGGTTTAAGAGCCAGCATCTCAACAACAATAGCAATAGATTATGATATGAACAAATACAATTAATAAAAATTGAAAACTGGCACAAACTAAAATTGCATGGCTGCCAACGTCATGAGCGTTACACCCACATAACTTATAATGGCAGTCATGTTTTTATTAAGAATTTAATAATGAAAAGGAACTGGTCACTAGACCAATTCCTTTTTTTATTCTCAATTTAAACAAGTTAACGTTTCAAATACATCCCGTCTGAAAGCTATACATGCAGATTATTCTTGTATGTTGATTCATGTGACATTAATATCTTCAAATACAATAGCATTAATCTTCTCCAGCAACTCCTTCCCTTCTTTCAATTCTTCGATATACGATTCGATAATATCAGGATTGAACATTTGATCATGTTCAGGTATCCATAAATAAAAGACACCACACCCATCATCCGCTACCCTCACATAATCTTTGTCGGGAGGGTTAATATCAAACGTTTTCCCTTTGCTAAAATCTGCATTCGACGAGTACCCATATTCCTCTAATACATGACGTATCCTAGAAACCTTACTCTCGTTGTAAGGAAGTTTATACTCATGGCGGTCTCCGTATGGATCAGACTTAAAAGAGTCCTCTTTAAACCCTAAAAATGCTATTAGGTGTGAAAGGACCGTCTCTGAGTCACCATTATCGAACGATACAAGATAATCATCATATTCCCCTTTTTTCTCTATAGTTCCGATCCCGTAGAAATCATGTAATACCCGTTCTCCAATTTCTCCATTCATACTCCATCCTCCTTAAGATTTTCTTTCGTTTACTTCAATTTTCTTGTTCCCCCTTAATTACTTAATTACACAAATTCCCTATGAAGGGAAAAATCATTTTTTCCATCAATAAAACGTAATCGTTTTCATTTCAAATGAATTCAAAAATACGTTTTTAAGGGGAAAATGGATGGAAAAGAAATGGTTAGGCAACGTTAAAACGCATGTTTTAACAATGAGAGAAGCTATAAACGCTGTATCAAACCAATTAGAGAACAAAGAGAAAAGCATAGTAAGCTTCATCAATAATCACGGTTATAACTTAGCTCAGCAAGATGAAGAATTTCGAAACGCGATCAATAGTAGCCATTTGATTTTAAATGATGGTATTGGAATAGAGATAGGAGCAAAAGTCTTCGATTTCGAATATAAAGCTAATTTGAATGGGACAGACTTTATTCCCGCTCTATTCCAGCATTTCCACGACAATAACCAAACTCACAAGGTGTATCTACTTGGAGCAAAGCCTGGTATTGCTGAGCTTGCAATGGAGCGGCTGCAAAGACAATATAAAAATGTTGAATTCGTAGGAGCTCATACCGGTTACTTTGATCACAATAATTGTGATGACATAATCCAAGAAATTAATAGCAAGAAACCTGACATTCTTTTAGTAGGATTCGGTATGCCACGACAAGAAAAATGGATTGCGAAAAACCGCGAAAAACTATCCTGTACAGTAACCTTTTCTGTAGGAGGACTAATCGATTTTTGCTCTGGAACAGTTAAACGAGCCCCTCTCATGTACCGTAAACTCCGTATGGAATGGCTCTATCGAATGGCACAGGACCCAAAACGCCTTTGGAAACGCAATTTTATCGGTCACCCAGTATTCTTTTATAATCTTATGAAGCAAAAGACAACTCTTAATAAAACCAACTGATCATTACGATCAGTTGGTTTTTATCAAAGTTCTTTGTAAAGTTTATAAAGTCTATCTTGCTCTTTCTTAAGTGCTTGCTCTTCAGTCTTTGCATCTGATTTTTCCCAATAGTTATGTGGGGAATCAGGTTGACCGCCCAGTTCAAGTAAAGAAGTCTTCACTAAATACTTCGACTCTGTACTTTCTTCATTTCCTAGTGAACCAATGCATATTTCATAAAGTCTAGAACTTTCCCCCTTCTTCATTTGAAATAGATGTGTTGAAACCTTACCCACATTCACTGTAATTTTATCATCCATTTCCAAACCCCTTTCAAGTTAGTACCACTAAATTATACCATTATTTAAATATTTTGAAATATCCCTCATTTGCACTTGGTTTGCACACATTAGAAATAAAGCTATTTGCAACAAAAAAAGGTAGCTGTTTTAGCACAAGCTACCTTGTTGAATCAGTTTCATGTATTGACTTTCTTTAGGTACGTCTCAATGTTAACTCAAGAGCTTTTCTTTCATATTCTTCATCAGTCATTTCACCTGAGAGATATTTATACACAAGTTCACTCATTTCATCTGTAACAACGACACCTTCAACCTCTATTGAAAATTTAGCCTTTTTCATAGCTTTCTCTATCTTATCCAAACTAGATAACCCCTTATCGTATTGTTATTTCATCACAGTTATTGCAATAGGTTTTTCCATCTACTTCTCTCCAGCCATTTACTTTCATAATCCTAATCGCTTCTTTTTTGTTCACTCCTAGAAGTGCTTTAAACGAACTTGTATACCAATTACCGCAGTTATAGCAGCATGCATCATAGAATTTATGAACATCCATCGGAAAAAACCTCCTCACTAGATGATAGTCTTCAACCTTCAAGAGTTATTACTCTTATTAACAACCTCCACTTAGATAATGCCTGCCGTATTACTCTTCAAAGAGCAGATGATTTGTCTTTACTAATTATACCAATTTCAGCTAGCACTGTTGTATGATGTTTCATTTAATTCTATGGTACTTGCCCGTAAAAACCGCACTTTTCCTTCACAGAAAAGCAAATAAACAGCGTAATTAGAACTCTTTTTTAAATAAAATTAAAGAAGCCACATGAACTATGACTTCTCTTTTTATTAATATCTAATTTATTTAAACCGCTATATTGAAATACCTAAAGACCATAATTGCTTGAAATACCTCGTCACCAAAGTATTTCCACCACTAAGTAGTATTACCTTTCCTCTCATTCTAGAAATTGTTTGCTACCAATCCATGCGCCAAATGTTCTAAGAAATGATTAATGTCACCATTTAGAAAATCTAACTTGCGAAGGATTGGTGCGATTTGTTCTTGCTCGCTCGTCGGTGCTGCTAAAATGTGTTCGATAACGACTTCGTTATCTATAAAGTGTTTTATCCCGTCATGCTCGATTTCAAATTGTTTGTATGGAATATCCTTTTCGTCGAAAAAGGTTTTTAAATACGTTTGTGTTTGTGTCATAATATCTTTTCCTTTCCTTGATGTGATGGTACTCTAATACCTGATAATGAATAATCTACACTATACACTTGTGGTCCTTGTTATTCATTTATCCCTTGATAGCCACTAATGCTTTTACTGAGCCTGCAGCCTTTATTTTAGCGATCGTTACCCTATGCCCACCATCAATTGTTTGAAACTCCCCATCATCGTAAAAGCCTAAAACAATGGGTGGCATAGTTGAGATTTCTTTCTCCATATTCTCTTCAATAACCTCTTCATCAACATAGTATTGGGGATCTTCTACTAAGTCCATACTCACTTCTCTAACCTGATAGTTGTCGTATTCCTCGATGTTTTCTCTTATGTTTCCTTCCTCAAAATCTTGTTTATTGTAATGAATCGAATGAACAAATTGCACAACTTCGTATTTAGATAAAATCGCGCCTAATTTCATTAAACAAACCCCTCATTGAATTTACTTGTTAAAGATTTCTAAGCTCTTCTTACACTGCATCAAAGACAAATTGATCAAGTTGATTTTATAGGTCTCAATCAACAACGCTCAATCGATTTGTAAAACGGTCACTTCGTATTCTCCAGGCATCAATACAAACTCTTCTTCGTGCAATGAATGTAGTTTTGTATTTTCTATTTCAGATAACTCCTCCTCAAATTCAAATTCTAACTCGGGATGAAGCCTCATTGTAGCAAAGAGGATGGATTCTAATCTTACTCGTTCTGTCTTTACCACAACCCCTTTATACACGTCTTTATTTTTAGTAGAAGCTCCTTTTGCAAACCTCTCAGCAACGGCGTCTGATAAACTCCAAGACGAAGGGCGGTTCGAACGGTAAACCCCTTCATTGATTTCTTTTATGAATTGATCATAGTCTTGTTCTGTTGTAAAACTAAGTCCTCGATACAAGTCGAAGGACCGACCGTCATAACCACGGTCATCTGGAAAATCTTCAGGAAATTCATTTGCAGGTAATGGAGGTCTAAACCCCTTAATGTATTCAATAACATCTTCATTTAGTTCTTCTAAATTAAGAGACCCCTCTTTGTAAATGTAATTAAACAGGATCTCAATACCTTCCTCAAAGCCCTTCATTGATTCACTTCCTTAATTATTCCTTATTCTAAAAATTCCCTAAGCGACAAAATAGATTACCACAACTTCCTTTTTAACCTTTAATTATTTAGCTTCCAAACTATCGAAAAACAGTTGTTCCAATTGTTTTTGAGAAGCTGTATACTCTGTCCCTAGCTTATCTAATCTGTAAAGTTTAGTTTTTTCTCTTATCGTAGCCCCAATAACTACTGGAACTCTTTCACCTTCTACCTCTAGGTAACCACAATCACCCTCAGTAAAGAAGTCTTCCATTCCTTGCATTACTCTACGAGGCACAAAAGCGTCTTTGTATGACTTATTACTCTTCTTGAAAGCTGCTGGCGGTCCAGATAACAATTGATTACCTTTCATGACCGCTCGAACATTCTTTTTAGTCTTGTGAGTAATAATCAATGGCTTTCCTTTAGCTTCTACGACCATTCCTTGAATGACTTCATTCATGGACAAGACGTCTTCTTCTACAAGACTGTATTTCGCTATAGGAAAAGATTCTTTGATTTTTTGAGCAACAGCTTCTTGCGCTCGTTTAATCAGTAATTGCTGATCCTCAGTATTCTCTACAGTTACCTTAATAGGATCTAGCGCTACAAGTACACCTTGTTTTTTGTTTGTCATGTTTTGTTCGCTCCTTATGAATTTATTTAGTTGCAATGAAATTATAGGCTGCATTACATGACTTGAGTGAAAATACCAATCCCTTTTTGTCCATAAAAAAAGAACCCGGATTCATTTAGTAGGGATTAATTGGTGACATTAATAAAACCCGCTGAGCCTAATGGCTTGGCGGGCTTATTTGTGTTATTAATTTTTTCTAGAAATGCAATTCTTCATAATCGGTTCCTCGTAAAATAATAATACTAGCCTCAATGTCTAAATGTATAGGTTTAAATTGAATGAATTGCTCTGCTAATACACGTCTATCCATAACTATCGAGTATTTTGTAATCGGTTTACTATATACAGACAGCCTACCAAACCTTAGTAGAAGCTGTTGCCTCCCCATCCCCATTCCAGTTGGATACTTACTTACATCTCTCGTATAAAGGAAATCAATATGCCATATTTCCTTCCCCTTAGTTGCAACAATATCTCCTACAGAGCCATGACTGTGCCGTTCTATATTATATCCCTGTGAAATTAAGTTTGGGGTTATATACCTGATCGCTCTTTCCTCGAAATCTTTAATATGATCTAGATGTTGCGATCTATCCTCTTTTTTAATCACTTTCACTTCAAAAGCAGATTCTCCAGTATAATCTTTAGTCAAATCAGTAAAATATTCAGGTCTTACCTCTAATGCTTCTGATAAGGAAAAAATCTTATCATATGAAATATTTTTAATTCCTCCCGTTTCATACCGCTGTATAGAAGATTTGCTGATGCCAGTTTTCGATGCTAAATCTTGATAGGTCATATTTAAAAAGAGACGTCTTTCTTTTAAGCGTCTTCGTAGTATTTCTTGATCGGTCTTATCCATTCTTTTCTTCATAAAATTACCCCACATTCTAACTACAATAATATAAAGCTGATTCAAATAATTTACTAATCATCGTGTCTTTCGTTATAAGCCCAATTAGAGCCGTCATCATCAAACTCGATACTTTCATCTCGATAATCATCTCCATCATCTATACCCGCTTCCCAAGAGTATGCCGTTTCTTGATGAGAGGATTTAGCGGTAGCAACTACACTCCTCTTCTCTTGCGCTGGAACTTCTATGGTTTTAGGTCCTTGATACTCCTCTGGAACCTCATTATGAATGAGGTAAGTTAGCCAATGATTAAAAATGTCCGCAAATATGATTTTAACATCATCAGTCTTACTTGTTGGCTCCTTATAACGAGTAGCAAGCGTGTCTGATAGGTTTAATAGCGCTTCAGGACTGTTCGGTTCGAATAATGACTTTAGGATTACATTCCCCGCCTCTTCATATTCTCCACTAAACCATTTTTTGTATCGGCTAACCAAAAAGTGCTTTAGATTAATCCTGACCGTTTCTTTATATTGCTCTCTATCATTAGTTTTATGGTAATCAGGAATATTAAAAAACGATTTAGCTCTTGGGAAAATATCAAATACTACTAGTAGCATATCTTCCCCAGGAAAATTACGTCGATCATCGATCGTGTCAACGACCATCTCTCTTGATAAATTTGATAATGTAGTAATTAAATTAAAATATTGTTCCCGCTCCATGCAAGCACCCCGATTCATATAGTTTAACTCATATTCATCATACTATTTTATTCCTTTCATGGAATAGCAACTTCTCATGGAACTAAAAAAAGTGTTTCCCGCACCAGAAAACACTTTCATTAATCACTTAATTTATCATTACTTCAGGTAGGAAATAAATCACTCCTATTTAGCTACTCTTTACTTAAAAAGCGGGAAAAGAGACTGTCAACAACTTCTGACTCTTGTTTACCATAAAACTCATTGCCGTTAATGATAAACTCTTCACCACATTCAGTCTTTGTCACCTGAAGTGTTTCGAAATTCATTTCCTGGTCGCTATTAGACTGGAACCCTCCCGCTCCACTTCGGTGGATGCAGATATTATCAATTCTTTTTTGTTCCCCTTTGCTATTAACGTAATAGAAGGTATCTTGTAATTTTCCTTTAGGTTCTGAGGAAGATGTAGTAGCCTCACCATACACAATATCCTCATTAAAATCGAAACTTTCATGTTCTTTTATTGAAATGCGAACAATTGTCTCACCATTCTTTTGTGGCAAACTAGGTTTTCCTGATACATCATAATTGACTAGAATAGCCCCTTGATAACCTTCTGGAATTAGATATTTCCTGTCTGTCGTTTTTTCGAGATCAGCTTGATAAACCCCAGAGAGCCAATCCATCTGATAAATCCCCAATAACCCTACCACCATAACGATTGCAGACAAGCCATTTCTTACTAACGATTTACGATTTAATACCCTATCCTTTCGGTTTCGCCACTCATCACATGCGAAGAACACTAACACCGCCAATAGCGCATAAATGTAGAATCCCTCTAGCAAAAAGAGTGTAGTAACAGCTAATGACAGGTGTATAAGAGAAGCTATTATAAAACGATATGTAGGCACTTTTTCAGAAACCCAATCAGACAATAGAGATAGCGGCACAATAAAGATAATAATACCTACCGCACTAGCAACTACAATGTGCACGAGCAACATAACTTCGAAAAAAGAGGTATCCCCGATTAGTATTTTCGAGATTATTAAATAAACTGCTAAAATAGAAATAGAATACATTGCGGTTATTAATTTTGATTTAATAAGCTTTCTCCCCCCGTTTAACCTTTTGTATTATGAAAGAATGTGAATTACTTCACATTAATTTTATCATATATAAAAACAGTTTTATACAATTTCTGTAACGACCTTCCTGACCAATAAAAAAGCAGACTTAGATATAGTGAAAGTCTGCTAATAAACATACGGTTCAAATACTTTTAGATGAGAAATTGCAAAGGAAATTACTTCTACTCCCCTTTTTTACATACCTAAAAACGACATGAAATACCCTTCATTCCCTGTGTCATACATTAATAAAGCTAATACTATTGGCGGAACAAAAGCCATCACTCCATATAATATGGTCAACCATTTCTTGTTATAGGATTTAAGCAAATGATTTAAATACCCAACAAGCAGAGCAACCAATAACACCTGGAAGAAAAAAACCCCCACTATAGATACAAGTAGTAAAATCATTTTCTTCCCGTGTGTAATTAACTTAGCCAAACCAAAAGCTATAACAATCATAGAGAGTTCAAGGAACACCAGCATTACAAACAAACCTGTGAAGTTGCCGCTACCTTCATCTCCTCCTAATGCCATAGTAAATACAAAGAGATATAAGATCCATAAAACAGGAAAACTGATAATAAAAAGCATTCCATAGATCCCAGCTATTCTTATTAAATCACTTCTCATAAATTCCCCCCCTCTTCTCCTATTACTCTTAGAAACTATACTTGAAAATCCGAAGCATAGTAAAAATACCTTCAGACCCTTTTATTCACCAGAAGAGAACCGGTCACTAAAACACTTTATTATAATTGTTAGAGCGGGATTTTCGGCGTAAAAGAGACAGTCTACTAGCTTCATTTAATAATGAATTGTAAAAAAATGTTTGGTTTTGAACCACTTGGGAAAATAAGGAATAGGTCAAAGGGACTGGAAATTAAAGTGCCTCATCCGGTAGCACCATACATATCTTATTGCCACATTATTTCTCTGTCTTTCTTTTACCAAATAACCGAATTGGAGTGTTTGGATGTTAAAGAAGCTAGCCCCTCTATCAGTAGCAGCCATTGTTTTTGTAGGAGCTCCGTTTCACACTTCTGCGAACGAAATGAGCGCCTCGGATATCCTAGCAAAGTCTAGTGATGCGATGACGAAAGTGGAGAGTTATTCTACTGAGACGAACACAAAACAGTCTAGCCCTATTGAGGGAGAATCAATGATGATATCCAGCCAAACAGAAGCAGACATCACGTTAAAACCTTTTGCAATGCATCAAACTATGACGACTACATCACCTAAACAAGGAGAAGTTTCACTTGAGTCCTACTGGACCGAAGAAGGCTTTTATCAAGAAGATCCTGAAAAAGGTTGGATTAAAATGCCCGAAGAACTCACCCAGGATCTAGAGCAACTCCAAGGAATGTCGACTGTAAAAGGACAAATGGCTCAAGCAGAAGAACTTGGAAAAGATATGAAGGTAGAAGAAGCAGCTGATTCATACGTGTTGACGTATGAAGGAGATGGGAAAACATTATTAGAAGCGTCTATGAAGATGATTACACAGAACATGTCAGGGAATGAAGGTTCTGCTCCTATGGAAGGTCTCATGGAACAGATCACGGTTAACACCCTTAACTATAAAGTAACCATTGATAAAGAAACGTATTATGTAAAACAGGTAATGATGGATATAGATATGGAATTGAAAATCGAAGATGAAACTATGAGCATGAAACAATCATTGGAGATGTCGATTAGCAATTACAACCAAGTTGGTACAATCACCATCCCTCAAGAGGTGCTTGATTCAGCAGTGCCCTTGGAACCAATGAAAGAAGGCGATAAGTTGCCTGATACAGCTACACAATACCCTACCCTCGCCTTAAGTGGATTAGCATTAATCGCTCTCGGAGGTAGCATATTAGTAATCAATAGACGGAAAGCCCATATTTAATAAACTAAAAAAAGCAAAAAGCGCATCAAATCCAATGGGATATCGGTGCGTTTTTTGTGGACTTAACAGGGATAGAAAGACCCATTCTCTTCACATGGTTAAAGCAAAATGGTACTTAAACGGACATCATAATCAATACTCGTTTTTGCCTGCAATTAATATGATAAGATGGAATGAGAATCAATTCAGTCAGAGGAATCGTTAATCTAGAAGGATTCATTCTCATTAATCAGATCTAGGGAGGCAAAACTTGTATACTATAATTGAATATACACCATTTTATGTTTTTGGAATTGTAAACCTGATCCTAAATATTTGTTTGTTTTTTGAATTGAAAAAAGTTAGAGGGATTTTACTTTTTAAAGTTGTAACAATGCTACTGTTTATTAGTATAACAGCAATGTGCTTTATGATTGAAATGGATGATTATTTAGGGTTAGTTATGCTGAAATATGTTTTGCTTCCACTTGGTATTATTTTTGTTCTCTTAGGAATCTATAACAAAATCTTACTATGGAAAGAAAAAGAAAAGACGATATGGTAGGTAACAATGATGAAGAGGAGAGCCCAAAGAATATACATTCTGTACAACAGGATTTTTTCTTCAAAATAAAAAGTCTACTTAGTAGTAGACTTTTTTATGCTAAAGAATATCGCGTTTGTTAATCTCTTTATTTACTAGCTCTTTAGGTATGTTTATTGCTTTGTGAAACTCTAATAACTCTTTATCTGTCTTTTGACTTAGAAGGTCTTCTAAACCCTTCTCCCCATTTCTTTTTAACGTTTTCGCTACCAAATCCAACCTGAACGAATTACTCATTTTAGCCTCCATAAACCTTGTTTGTGATTTCGCTAAGACATTATTTCGATTTAGAAATTAAAAAGTAAAATGCTTAGGCAAATCTTCAAATAGCGTAGCTTGCATTTCAGGTGTAACTACATAATTCATAACTTTTCGGTAAGAACTAATGTTTTTTGATAGACCATACTTATTCAATACTTCTTTATCTAGAGAATAAAAGAATAGCTCCGTCTCCTTATCCGTTTGAGGAATTTCTTTCCCGTGAGCTTTATTATAAATTCGTTTTGATAATTGGAACTTATCATAATCCTGCACCAATATAATAAGGTGTAATAACCCCTCTGTAAGTGGAATTTCCTTGGTACCGCTAATCGTTGACATACTTGGTCCCCCCAATAATGTTTTTGTTTCCTTCACAAGTATACTAGAAATTTCATTTGACGGGAAAACACACCTTGCTGTAAGTACGAATTCTTATAAAATGTTGATTCACACTCTGAATTTTATTGACATTATTTACGCAAATAAATATTATTAATTTAACAGAACCCACCAAGCCTCTTATCAATGCGGACCAAGGTGGGTCATTTTCCACCCAATGATAAATGTAATATGGCACCAATGAAGTTATAGTAAATGAAATAGCTACGCTTTCACCACCTAAAATGACTAGCGAAACAACAAGAAAACCACAAAGAAATTATGTTCTTTGTGGTTTTTAATTTGCTTAACTTTCTCTTCGGATTGTTCAGTAACACATTGAAACATTAATGCTCAAGTGCATCACTAAATTGATGTATAGACTCTTTATTATTAACGAAATAACTAATACATTCTTTTAAGTCTTTACAGGCTTCATATTGTTCTGAATGATTACCCTTTAGTATATAAAATACCTGTCTTTCATTATCTCCAATGTTTATCACTAAAGCTGTTGTATCTATTCCATAATCTCTTCTAGAAGGATTGTAGCTGATGTAATACTTTTCTTCTTTATTGTCTGTTGTAATTGTGTTTTCTATCATAATTGGGATACCATTGAAATACTTTATCATCTGAACATACTCCTTTTTTTGCACAATATTGATCTCTTCTCTCTATGCTATTTAGGCAGGTCTAACTAATGTACATTCTTCTCCATAACAAGCCCATCTAAAGTTAGATACTTTTACACCTGTTCTTTTATAATCTGAATCCACTTCCCAAACAGAACCACTTCTTCCGTAGTTTTGCTCAACTTCAAATAGTTCATCGCAATATTGTATAATATCTCCTTGTTTAAAGCTCATCCTTTTTCTCCCCTCAAATTCTTCTTATGATTTATCAATCTCTTCTAATCTCCAAAAGTATAGCAGAACAAAAGATGATTGGTTAAAATTTGCATCATAGCAGCTCCGACATTCTGAAACTTTTAAATAGAGTAATGTGATTTTATTTTTCTCCATCCTTCCTTATAACCTTTCATCTATATAGCGAATGAGTATGATTATTTTAAATGTAAAAAAATATAAGTAGCCCAATTAAGGACGCAAATTGATTTTGCACTCCAAAACTGAACTACTTATTAGATTAAGCTATTAAATTACTGAGCTGTATATCCACCGTCCATAACAACTGCTTGACCAGTAACTCCAGCCGCTTTCTCACTTGCAAGGAAGATTGCATAATCAGCAATTTCATTCACCTGTAGGAGACGACGTTGAGGGATGAGCGGGTAAAGAACTTCCTCAAGAACATCTTCTAGAGCTACACCGCGCGTTTTAGCTAAGTCCTCCATTTGACCACGAACGAGTGGAGTATCAACGTAACCTGGGCAGATTGCGTTAACAGTCACACCTTCAGCCGCTCCTTCAAGAGCCGCTACTTTCGTTAGACCGATCACACCATGTTTCGCACTGTTATAAGCAGCTTTACCTGCAAATCCAATCAGACCATTGATAGACGATACGTTAATAATACGTCCGAAGCCTTGTTCTTTCATGATAGGGAATGCGTGCTTCGTTGCAATGAATGGAGCTGTAAGCATGATCTTAATCATGAGCTCATACTTTTCAGTCGCGAACTCTTCAATAGGAGAAACATGTTGAAGACCCGCATTATTAATTAGGGTATCGACTCTACCATAATAAGACTTAGCTGTTTCGATAAGGTTTTTAATTTCATCTTCTTTTGTAACATCAGCCTTAATCCCAATCGATTCATAACCAAGGTCAACTAGTTCCTTAGCTGAAGCCTCAACGCCTTCTTTATTAATATCAGAGAGAACAACACGAGCACCGTTCTCCGCAAAACGCTTCCCAATTTCAAAACCGATTCCTCTTGCAGAACCAGTAATCACTACTACTTGATCATTAACCAAATAAATCCCTCCCATGTATAATTAAAAATTCTTGATATTAAAGAATACCTACAGACGCCATGATGATACCGACTACTACAGCGATGAATGGAATGATTAGTGCAACCACCGCTACATCCTTATAGCTGTCTTTATGCGTCATACCTGTTACGGCAAACAGAGTTAATAATGCGCCGTTATGTGGCAATATCGAAGCTCCGGCTGCCACAGATGCGATTCTATGGAACGCCTCTGGACTCATACCGGTCGACAATGCTAATTCGTAATATGTACTACCTAGAGCTTCAAGCCCAATTCCCATACCTCCAGATGCAGAACCAGTGATCATCGCTAGGATCTGAATAGTTAACGCTTCAGAAATGAGCGGGTTATCTGAAATACCCAATAGAATGTCTGTTACGTTCTGGAAAGCTGGTAAAGCAGTTACAACCGCTCCGAAACCAACTGCAGCACTAGTATTGATCGTTGCTAGTACAGAACCTTTTGCTCCATCGTTGATGGCTCCAGTAAAGGTCTTGTATGCTTTGAAATTAAGTGCCATAGCCGCGATAATACCCGCAAGCAACGCAACAACAGCGTCTACCTTAAATAGATTCAGGAAGATAACCACAGTCGCTAGCGGAAGAAGAGAAACCAACCAATGCGGAAGCTTAACTTCCTCTTCATCTTCCTTGTCATTAGGACCGCTTTGCGGTTCTATAAATACCTCGCCCTTCGCAGTCAAGATACGTTCTCTACGCTTAAGCCACAAATATCCACCTACAGCCATAATTAGAGCGGTAACAATACCGATAATTGGTGCAGCCATTGGTGTAGTTTTAAACGATTCCATTGGAATTAGGTTCTGAATTTGAGGTGTACCTGGTACAGCCGTCATAGTAAATGTAAACAACCCTAATACGAACGTAGGAACCAATAGCTTACGAGAGATATTTGCTTCTCTGAATAAGGATAGTGCAATAGGATATAGAGCAAATACAACGACGAACAGGCTTACCCCACCATAAGTTAAAATTGCACCTGCAACGAGAACTCCAAGTATCGCTCTCTTACCACCGATTAACGCTGTTATTTTGGATGCAACAGATTTCGCAGCACCCGTGTTTTCCATGATTTTACCGAAAATAGCACCTAGTAAGAATACTGGGAACCAACTTTTGGTGAACCCTACGAATCCACCCATATATGTTTCTGTAAATGTAGATAGCACATCTAGTCCGCTTAAGAACGCTACGATTCCAGCGACCAGAGGCGCGATCCATAGAATTGACATACCGTAGTAAGCCAACACCATAAGTAAAATAAGTCCAAATACAATAATTAACATGGTATACCTCCTAAAAATGGCGAGCCTTATTCATTTTGCATACTGAAAAATAATTTCCTCTTTATCCGCTCTATTTTTAAAAGATTTTTCACTCGCACCTCTTTGTTGTTGCTTCACCTCGTATAAAGCAAATTTCAAGATTGTAAAGAATTAAATTTTTGTTAGAAATTTCATAATTTTTAACAAAATAAAAAGTGATGCATATGCACCACTTAGTAATCTTATTTTCTTAATCTCATAATGACATCAGAGAGCCCATTCGAGAAAGAATCCCTTACGGTAATAAAATATTAAATCAGAACCGTGCATTCTCTTTATAGTTGAATGGATTTAAACTCTTCTAACTCTTCTTTAAGCTGCTCTAGCTTAAGTTCTAAATTAATCCTTTGTTGTTTTGGGTAAGGCTTCGTTTCTAAATTCATTTCCACCATTTCTATTTCTTTATTCTTTTGAAAGCGAGCATAGACAACAGCTTTTTTGATTGTTTGGTTCATTATAAGATCCCTTCCTATTCCAACGTTTGTTGTTTTATAAAGTGTACCATTGAAAGTTGAGATTTGTTTAAAATCATTAATTAACAGCCTTCTTTATATTCAATATCATGGGTTCTGTTTTTCTTATAAGCAGCATACACAGCACAACTGTCTTCTTCATTACCAATAATTTTATAATACTACTGATATATGTATTTATTAAACATTACAAAGACAGAATAGATGTTATAATAATGAAAAATTCGGAGGTATGTAATAATGAACAACAACAAGAAGGTATTTGTAGGTGGTTACTTCGATGACAAAGCATTTGTAGGCGAGGAATTCAATAATAAAACGAACTTCGATGAATTCATTGATACATATACATTCCAAGAGTTAGTAGACTATATTGGCTTTAAAGAGGTCGTAGAGCTTCGTGAAGAAGACCTTGATTGGGACACAATGGATGACTTTGAAAAGTTCAAATTGCTAATAGAAGACATAAGCAATGATGAAAAGTATCGTTTCCTCTTCTTCCAAACGGAAAAAGAAGCGGAAGAATACAAGAAAGAAGTCCTTAAAGAACTAAATGACTTAAAAGAAATTGCTGTTTATGCCGGAGTCGGAAAGAATGAAAAAGGGGAAAACGTGGATGTATATACCTCTAAGAAAAATGCTATTAATACCGGCAACAAAAGAGTTAATGACAAAGGTGAAGAAGAAGATGTTTATGTCATGACCGATGAGTTACACGATCACCTCTACAAGAATATTGGCTTCATCCCTGCGAACAAATAAATGCAAATAAGTCATTAAGGATCTCTATTCATTTAGAGATCTTTTTTAATCAAAAATAGAATTGCTTCGTCCCTAACATTTAACGTTTTATAAAAGAACCTAACAAAGTCAGGTTCTCATCTATTATAATTTCTTACTGATTGTCTTCTTCTAATCTATATAACCTATATTTACCTTCATCCAAGTACAGATATGGTGAAAAATCCATGAAATTACTTTTGTTCTAAAATGGCATTTCGTCTTCATTTAAAACAAACGATCCTATATTCGTTTCAGTTGACTCTCTCCTATGGTCTCTGTCACGAAATGCATCGTAAGGATATACAATGTGTTTTTTTTCGTTCTTTTTCATCTCTTTAAATATTGCGTTCCATACACGTTTTGCTGTTCTTCCGGCAGGGATTTGATATTTCACTTTCTTAACAGCATAAACCTTGCTTGAGAGTTTTCGTGTGCCATTATAACCCACAGAATATCGCATTCTCTCTTTTCTTGTTTGGGTATTTAAGACTTGAATTCCGTTTTCCATACAGGCTGTTTTGAACTCCCTATAATACTGCTTATGATAAAAAGTAGCGGTTTCGATACGATCGTAACCTTCTATATCTCGTTCCAATTGAAGGTCAATAATGTCACCAACAGCAGTCCAAGTTGTCTTCGACCAGTGCTCAAAACTCAATGATTTAATTTTGCATAAGAATGGCATGCTGGTGATTGTTTCGAGAAGCCAATGCTCATTGTTTTCTATCGCATCGGGGACTGAAGGAAGAATATCGTGCGGGGAACGTACCGAGTCAGCGTTATAATTCTTGAAGGGAAATACAGAAATAAACAGAGGTGTATTGTTATAACGAAGGTGATACACTATGTCATGTCTGCCTGGGAAAGCTTTAATGCAATCACCAATAGCAGGAGCAACACAAATTCGTTTGATAGTCGCATCTTCATCATTCCTCCGATTAGCGGGAATACGAGGAGTGAATAGTTGTTCGGACAATGAAATATCCTTTGTGATGTGGTACATCGCATCTTGTGCCATGAACACTCTCCTTTTTTGTTTTTAGTGTTTCAGTACAACGTGTACTTAGTTCTCTACTACCGTCCTACCCTTGACTTCGTATGAATCATATTCGAATTGGTTAATAGAAACAGAAAACTCAGCCTCTACACCTGGCACCAACCCTTCTTCACCAGGGATAGGAGCGGTATAGGTTTCAATCACTTCACCATCCTTATAAAAGATGATACCGAAATACCCTTTCAAATTCTTATAGTGGTTATTCTTCATAGTGCCAACAACCTTACCATTTATATCCCCGTACTCTACAGATGTGTTCGTGATATCAATGTAAGAGAAATTGTCTTCATACTTTTGCTCCATCGTTGCTTGGGGATCTTCATCCCGCTCATATTCTTCACCACGAGCCAAAGCATTCGCTTCTTTCAATGCTTCCGTAGCTTCTAAGATCTTCCCTTCAGACCTAAGTTGGTCCGCTTCGTTTCTCAATTCTTCAATTTTCTCCTCTGTTCCTCCGCTACATCCCAAAATTACTAGGATAGAAATAGCAGCTACAAAAATCATTACCTTATTCATTGTTACAACCCTTTCTTCTTATCTTGGTGGTAAAGAGTGAAGTTCTTGTTCGATTCCCCAACTGTATTCTCTTTTACAGCCTTTCGAACATATGAACAACGCTTACATTCGTGGGCACTTTCCGAAATCTTGTGCCTCTTCTTCAATTTACATATTGCTTTCCCAACAAATAATTTCACACGTTTTACGAAACCAGATTTTGTTCGCATAGATCATCCACTCCTAGATTTTTTCCAATTATAACTCGCCTCACCAGGAGCGGTTGAAAATATACTAGAAACCTCCTCTACACCAAACGATTGTGCATATCCGAATAACATAATTATGACATAAAAAAAGGATAATCAGCCCTATAATGGACTAACTATCCAGTGATTTAATATCATAATTAAATGTACTTCGCTTCTTTTAATTTATTTATAACTTCTGGGTAATCTTCTATTTCTTTGTAATCAAATTCGTTCTTCCCAACTTGGTTTAAATGATCACATATAGCAGCTATCCGATAAACAACTTCAAGGGAATGTCGATACTCTATGGTACCTGATGGAGTGGTGACCACTTTATGAGGAACATTCTTAATAAATTTATCCTGATTATATATATCCATCTCTACTACTTCATATTCTTTTACACTCATTAATAACACCCCTCTTTTGATATCATATGTACTCGTAATTTCACACCTTTAAGAGCAAGCTAGGCAATGAGCTAACTTACACCCTACCCCCTTTTACCCGCTTCCCCTTTGAACTAATCAATAATTGATAGATCGCATCGATGGCAACAAAAGTAACTAATGCCTCTTTGATCACATTATCTAAGTTTACCCAAAAATCAAATGGAATTATCTTTACCCCTTCATAGTCGAGAGATAAAAAGGTTTGAATATTATATGTGATGTACACAACGACCATGAACAAATACGACGCAACCCTGGTAGTTTTAGTATCTTCAAGAAACGAGGCAATTCTATGTTTCCTCTCTGTATTCTTAACGAGAAGCAACACTACAAACTTAATCGGATGATTCATAAAATAAGAGAAGAGTGATAATCCCACCACCAACAATAAATAGGAAATCATAGTGTACGTCCCTAATGAAATGGTTTCAAAATTGTATAGAACCTTTTGAGGATAAATAAAGAGCAAATACATTGGAGGAATGAGAATTAAAGAAATTACGGCATAGATATGGTATATAAAAACGAAAGGCTCTGTAAAGAATACTAGCGCACGTACAAATGCATAAATAGGGCGCTTGTCCAATGAATTCCTAGCAAGAATGATTACCCCGGCAACTAGCATACAGTACGCTAAAGGCGTAAAGATGATTTTTAACAAAAGAGAATAACTTTCGTATCCTGTATAGTCTCCAAACAAGGTGAAGTACAGCTGGTAAAAAGAAAAACACAATAAGATATATCCCGCTAAGTTACGTTCTAACTTTTTGCGTTTTGTCTCATTTTCTCCATCCAACTTTGATAATAAAAACTTGAGTAGTATTCTTCGCCATCTCCTTTTATTGACCATGTATAGTTATTATTATTGCGCTAACTCACCTATGTTCTACATTTCTATTTCAATAATGCACTTTCCTCCTCTGGTGAAGTTAGAACCTTCTAGCTACTACCTATGAATCTCCATAATGAACTTTGCTAAATACACACTGTATGATCCTTACAATCTTGACACGGAACAAATACACGCTATGATTGGAATATGGTTAAACTAGTACATGGATACATTTTTCTTCGCTTACGATTAGCGATGCTGAGTGTATTTAAAAAATAACTCTCCCCAGCTTTCATTTAGCAGGGTTGAGTTATTTTTTTATTAGCGAACATCTTCATTTGACTTAACGTATTCATCATAAGAAACCAAAGAAATATCAATTTTATTATGTTCTTTCAGGAGTTCTAGTAAACGACCGGCTGTGAGCTGATCAACCCGTATGACAACCCCATCAATTACTAATACCTCTTCAGTACCTTTATCAATAAATATCATTTCTTTCATCTCGGAACTCCCCTAACTAACAGCGTTTCATCGTGCAATTTTACCTTTTAAAATTAAACACAATTGCTATTTTATCACTCTTACTGATAAAAACGAATTCCCTAAAAAATCAAAATAAAAAAGGGTGAATCAAGTCACCCTATATAACTTTACTTTCCACTTTTCATCAATTCCCTATATAAGAAATAATCTCCGTTTTCAAATCTATTTTCGTACATCCTATCATGAGCATCTGAAAACATGTTGAATGAATGATAATCTCTATTAAATCCGTATTTTTCTAAAACCTCAATTTGTTTTGGTGAAAGTGTGTCCATATAATTTACTCTAAACAATTCGAACAATCTCCTTCAATGTCAGATTACAACACGAATACATAGAATTGAATTCACTTCTAAATAACTTTCTTAAACGACAATTCTCCGAAGTTCCCCTCCCTCGTTTAATAAAGTTTCTTTAAGCCTTTCTAAGTCATATACAGTATCTCTGACATCCTTGAACTTAAGAAAACTATCGGAGCCATTCCTACCATAGCGATTAGAAATGCTTGTGAAGCTATTCATTTGAATGTTTGTCACTTGTTCATTTTTTAGAAAAGTGAGCGTCTCGACTATATCTTTATATTCATCTATTTCCCTTTTGTATGCGGTTTCTAATTTGAAATTTAAATAGTCTATTTCCTTTTTTGTATAGCCCCTTCCGACAATAAGGTTTGGATTCAGCTTCTTCATTCCTTTAGCGAGTTTTTTCACTTCTGCATGCAATTCCTTAATAGCATTCTTCTTATATTCATAAAAAGTATGGCTAGCCATCGTGTGATCTCCTATACATATCACGATATCTGTCTTAGTCACGTATTCTGATAGTTTGTGTTTTGTAATGGTCATTTGAGTACCACTCCTTCATATTTTTTCCATTATACAATGCTCCTATGTAAATGGTTAAAACTAAAAGGTCTTTATATAAGAATACAATTAAACCATGTATAGAACCAGGATAGCGGGAGATGTATTTAAAAGATTCAGACATAAAAACAATGAATTAGAGAGTGTTCGTAAAGGTTGCTATACGTTGAGCGCGATAAGGAGTAAGGACTAAGGTACAATAAGGAGGGAACTTCTTATAAATGTATATAAAGGTCTTCCTCCAGGTCTACATTATGCTAGCTGAAGAAGAATGTATACCAAAAAGAAGGTCCTTAGGATATTAACTATGATTAAGGACTTAGTAGGAACCAAGGGAAGAGAAAGATATCGAGATAGATTTTTTAGGAGGGAAATATTATGAAATTATTAGACCGCATGGAAATGGAGATATATTCGTATGAGGATTGGGAGGAATACAATGAACACAGAAAAGTAATGAGTGAAAAAGGGTATTATGTTATGGACTTCTTGCCAAAAGGAATGAATATGGCTATGCAGTCCGTGAGGTATAGGAAGGACCCTGATGAATAAGACCCACTAGTTTACATTTTGTGAGGACAGACTCTTATAAAGGAGCGGTTCGATGAAGAAAAAAGAAGTAATTAAAGAACGTTTTACTGTCATTGAAGGAAACCCATCGAGAGAAGACAGGATCAACGCTCTCTTTAGCAAAAAAATAATAAAAGTAACAGACAACAGAACAATGTTTTATAAATTGGATAAATACGATCGCCTTGCTTTTAGTTACTCCGGTCATCCAAGTAGCTTCCATCCTTATCAAGACGGTTACGATTACACTCATGTGCTAGATGACTATGAGTCAATGAGTGGCGCGAAAAAGAAGATCGAAATCTTAGACTTAGAGAGGGAGAATCATGCAAATGGACGATGCGTCTAAGAAACATACCGAAATTTTCGGTTCTAATAGAACTGAGTTTATCCAAAAGCAAGCGTTCTACGCAGCAAGTATAAAGAGACAACGAAGAGCTCTTCAATTAACCCTGTATCAACTTTCTAATAAGACAAACATTCCAATCGACACTTTAATGGAGATAGAGTCCGGAATTATCCCCCTAGACGAGACAACCTACGAAATATTAAAAAAGGCTTTAAACTAGATGGCTACGCCGATAAATAAAGAAGACCTAAAAGGTCTTCTTAACGTCATAAATTTTTGGTGTCTTTTCACCCACTTAAAACCAACAATGCTCTAAATGGTCTTTTAATTCACCTTCTGTCAATTGTGTTTTAAGATACTCAACATGCTTATCTTTACATCTTTCTGAGCACATATCGTAACATTGGTTATCGACCCCTGAGTTATCAGTGTACTTGAAATCAGGCTTTTCAGAAGTAGTATCGCAATAATCACATTTGTAATATGGACTAGGAACAATCTTCACATTTTTCCCCTCCTATAAAGATTTTAATAGTAAATAGAGAGTGGCTCACTCTTTAATTTTATGCACAAGCGTTCTAAAGTGAAAACATTGGATATTGAATCCACCTGCACTTATGGTCTGGACTCTAACCTTTCCCTTTTCTCCAGTTATCACTCCATTCAAATCACCATCTGCACCTACTTCCAAATGAGAAGCGTCTATTATCGTTCCTACCGTCTTATTTATTCGGCTAATCAGGTTGAATAGTTTCACTTCTCTTTCTTTCTCCAGTGTATCTTCAAGCCACTCTAACCTTTTTTCTTCTTTTCTTATACTATCCATTTGCAGAACTGCTGCACCTGCGAATTTAAACTTTCTTTCTCCTATGCTAGTCGAATCAAGTTCACGTTCACGCAAATATTCTTCCATAGGACCCTTAATCACAAATCCACGAACGAAATCCTCGCTGACGCTCCCTTTATCATCTAAATAATATGCGTATTCAGGCGTTGTTTTGATACATTCAATCTTAGCTTCGCGCACTTCCTTTTTAATGTTCATTTTTAATTCTTGGTAGTCACTATACCTCTTGATGTACCAATCAAAAGCATAAGCTTTCCAATTCTGTAGAAAATCTAATAATACCTGTGGCGCTTGAACGTAAATAAATCTTTCTTTCTCTTCTTCCTTCTTTAGCTTCTCTTGCCAATTACTTAGAGTAAGCTCTTCGTCTAACAGTTTTTTCTCTGCTTCTTCAGCGTCCCTAACTTTATACTCGTACTCACTAATATCCCAATAGTGTTGACTCGGTCCACCATCAGGGTTTGATTTAAACTCTTTAAGACGTTCTATATCAATCCCCTTGTCCTCTAACATTTGCCTTTTCTTTTCAATCTGCTTCTTGTATTTCTGGGTTGTGGCTTTTTTCTTTTCCACTCTCTGCTTAGCTTTTTCCACTCTGTTCATCAATGTTTCTATTTTCGTCATGTGTATCCTCTCCTATTTCAACCAAATCGTTTTATCTATTCTATCAGCCATCTGCTTTAACAGGATTTTTTTCTTCAAAATCATCATTTCAAAACTCCCTAAAAATAAAAAAAGAGAACGATAATCCACCATTTTTACCGAACTCACGCACACTAATTACAAGTATATCTCCTGTAAAAAGATTATTTATCTTACTATTTTCTCAAAGCTAACCTGGAACACATTTTTCCGAATTGGACATCAGTACAGATCGCCATCTGATAATTAAATTCCTCAAAGTCTTTTTTATCAGACATATGTTTAACCATTGATTCCTTTAATACTCTTTGCTCCATAGCTGTCCATTTCGCTGGAATCTCATAGTTGTTATTAATAAGTATAGTGTCTAACCTCATATTATCACCCACCCTAAGATGAAAACTAAAAGAGAACCAACTGCTGGTTCTCTCTATATTTTCCCCATGTCTTCTTATTTTTATAAAAACATCAATTTTCTTTTGTCAGGATCATATCCAAATAACGTACCTTTTTCTTCCTTAAGACTAAGTATCAATGCATTAATTAGGTCTAATTTTGTAGTAATGACCTGATTATCTTCGTGACCCTCTAATACTAGTTTGCCCTTTTTTGCCTTAATTTTACTACTTGCAACCAAATTTAAATGCGGATCTAATATTTTCACCGTATCTTCAAGTCTTTCCTCTCTCTCTTTTGTTGAGTAGAAGGACTTAAACCTTTCACTTACGTACTCTACTGAAGAAAATGAGTAGTTATATACATAGCTTAAGAAGAAATGAGGCTCCTCTCTTAAACCTAACTCCCAAGCGTACTCATATACTTTTTCCCCAAATCCTTCTGAAAAGTCATTGAGCGGTAATAGTAGATATGAGAACCCTTGAGGGTCTTTATAAATTTCATTATAAAGGTCATTCTTGTAGACCTTCGTTTTCAAAAATGCAGGTTTATCTACCTTCCCAAACGTTACGTAAAACGGTTTAGTGCTAAATGATTTGCAAAGTAATATCCCGCCTTTAATGGTGGGGACTATTTGTTCTTCCATAGGCAGCTTTTCTGGTTCATCTTCCTGGTAGTTTTTATCGATTAACAAGCGATGATATTTTTTATCTACATGACCTCTTTCAATGAGCATATCAGCTGAAGTAATGTATTCAATATCTCTTTCATTGTTATAGATGAATTTCGCTAACAGCTTCATCTCTTTCTCGCTAGTCCTTCCGAAGTATAGGTCAGTAGATAACACACCTACTTCAGTCCATGATTTAAACCTACTTTTCAACTCTTCCATTGACAGGTCTCTGTCTTGAGGTTTCAAATGCCTTTGCGGACTCTTTTTATTGTTATTAATATCATCTAACCATAACTGGTTGTCTTCTTCTAGTAAGAAACGATTTTCACTATCTAACTGTTCCAGTTTATTATTTAAATCAACCAAGTTCGCTTCTTCTTTTGCTTTAATGTACATGTTGTGTCCCATTATAATCACCCTTTATTTGTATTTGTCCTTATTCTAATACCTAGTTCGAGGAGCGGGAAATTTATAAAGACTTTTTTAAGTTAATAGTAGAATTTTATCGTTTTCAAAACCAATAGATAAATATCTATATTCCTCTGTATTCTCGATTCTAGAGGAGAAATGATTCATTTTCGCAACTTAATCTATATAAAAAAAGAATGGAGGGTATCTTCTGGGAAAAATTATCTTTGGATTACTTACTTGTTACTTTACCTTTGTATATAGCATGTTCTACTTAGACGAATATATCTATTCTCCATATACCGGTATTGTTGGTCTGAGTGGCATGGGTTATTTTGTATATCGCTTTATTATTAAATTAACAGATAATAAATAGAAAACGATGCATTTTGACGATGTCATGAGTAATAAATAAAAAACTTTTTTAAAAAAACACGATAAAATAGTTGGAAGCGATATGCCCCCAACCCATTCTAATTCAATTTCTTAGTCTCTTAACTTTTCTACTAAAACAATATCATCATTAGTATTCTTTTCGTCCTGAACAACAGCATCAAAGAATTTTTCAGCATCATCTGAACTATACAACGCCCACGTTATTATATCTGCAGCAATTTTTTCTTCAGTCCAAAATTCCGGACATTCATATCCATCTGTAGAAGAGAACGTAACATCACTATTAATGATAGTAACTTCGAAATTGTATTTAGCTCTTTCATCTTCCACTCCTTGATGTTCCAATTGCAATCGTACATCGCCACTTTTATAATTCATTATTTGATTGTGTTTATTATCCATGCTCTACCTCCAAATTTTTAATATTATTTCACAATTATTAGGATTGTAAAGTAAATAATGGACTATTTCATTCCTTCTGGAACACAAAAAAAGTGAAGGTGTAGCACCTTCACTTCGATCATTAAATGTTTGTACTTTCTAATTGTTCTAGAGAGATTACAGATACTCCTAAATCCTCTGCTTTCTTCATCTTAGAACCTGCCTTTTCACCAGCAACCAGGTAATCAGTGTTTTTACTCACACTACCAGTAGCCTTACCTCCATTATCAATAATAAAGGTTTTAATGTCATTTCTGTTTCTACCTTCGAAACTACCAGTAATAACAAACGTCAGACCCTCAAAAGCATTACTAGTAACTTCTTTCTTTTCTTGCTCTAACTTAATACCAATCTTTCTAAATTCTTCAATCTCTTCTCTAGCGGCTTCACTATGGAAGTAGCTAACAAGGGATTGAGCTACAAACTCTCCAATATCTTCGATGTTCATCAATTCTTCTTTTGTAGCACTTTGGATCTCATCGATGTTATCGTAATACCTCAATAATCTTTCCGCAGTACCTTTTCCAACCTTCCGAAGACCTAAAGCATAGATGAAAGCTTGGAAAGGAGTTTCTTTCGACTTCTCAATAGCTGCTAATAACTTCTCAGCTTTACGCTTCCCGAAGCGGTCTAATTTTAGCAGATCTTCTTCTTGAAGATTGTACAGATCCTGCAATCGAACGATTAATCCAGCCTCATACAATTGTTCGATTGTCTTCTTACTCAGTGTATCGATATTCATAGCTTCCCTCGAAGCAAAGTGAATGAATCGACCCATAGTTTGAGCGGGACAGTCGATTTGGTTCGAACAGTATAGATGAGCTCCATCTTCAATTACAGGAGAACCACAAGAGCCACATACCTCAGGAGCTACTACTTGTCTCCCTTCAGTACCAGGAACCGCATGTAATATTTCAGGAATCACATCGTTACTTCTTCTAATGACTACTTCTCCACCGACTAAGATACCTTTACGGATGATGTCACCCATATTGTTACCTGTTACTTTCCGTACAACTACTCCGTCAAACTCAACGGGTTCTACTTCGAATACAGGAGTTTGCTTCCCTGTTCTACCAACATACCACTCTTCACCTAGAGCGACTGTTACTTTTTCAGCAGCTTCAAATTTAAAGGCAACAGCCCACTTGGGGTGCTTAGAAGTCCAACCGATTTCGTCACGCACACCCATTTCATTCACCTTAATAACCATTCCATCGATTTCATAATTCAGGTTTGGTCGAATACTAGTCATTTCTTCCAACTTCTCTACGATCTCATCAGCGTTTTTGCAAACATAGAAATATGGATTAGTCTTGAAGGTTTGTTCTTTTAAGAATTCCATCACTTCTTCTTGCGTATTAAAGTCTCTTCCTTCAATGTATGGCACACCGTAGAAAAAAGCATCGATAGGTCTCTTTGAAGTGACCTTTGGATCATGGTTTCTCACAGCTCCTGCAGCACCATTTCTAGCATTAAGAGCTTTATATTTTTCTCGTAACCTCTCTAAGACTTTTCCTTCAACAACAATTCCATCTTGTTCTAGTTCTTCTTTTGCAACTTGGAATTGCTCTAACAAGGAAGCATTGTACACTTCTAACCGTTTCTTATCCATGAAAATTTCACCTTGTACTTCGACTACGCCGTCAAATGGAATAGTAATCGGAATAGAGCGGATGGTTCTTACTTGATCAGTAATCACTTCCCCAATATCCCCAGTACCACGGGTACGCGCTTCAACAAACTTACGGTTTACATATTTTAAAACTATCGCTAGTCCATCCATTTTCTGTTCCAACGAAAAACTCAAAGGCAACGAAATACCTTTTTGTCTTTTAGCAACAAAATCATAGACTTCCTCAAAGAAGTTCGCTTTATCAAGACTCAACAAAGGAACAGTATGCTCTTTCTTTTCGAACCCTTCTAAAACAGGTCCACCAACTCGTGCAGAAGGTGAATCTTGAACCACGATACTTGGATTATCCTTTTCAATTTCAAGTAGCTCATTATAGAGATCATCGTACTCTTTATCCGTCACCTTAGGATTATCCAACGTGTAATAATGGTAATCCAGATCTGTAATTTCCTTAACTAGTTCACGATAGCGGTTTTCAATATTCATAGTAAATTCCCCTTTATTGTTTATTTGAACAATTATACATGCGTATTATTCATGTTAGTAAAAAACTTAGTGACTTTTTAACATTCTAATACAGAAGTTCCTCTGAACAAATAGCACTTCGCCCAGTATGTTCTTTCTATCTAGGCTGTCTAAATTATTTATATTGTCTATCAAAATTCTATCCCCTTTGACTTAATGGGTGTTAATCATTATACCGTTTTGTCTCTTATATAAACGTTTATACAGCAACCGTTAATAGAGTTTTCCGCTTAAATGATGTTTGACATATTCAATCTAAACTTTATAAAGATGTAGTACCAAACTAAATGGAAGCGAGTGATAACATTGAGAATTGAACAAAAACATTTAAATCAGAAGTGGGCTATTGAAGAGGGAATTGATTTACCGAATCCCGAAGAGGTTGATTTGGGTCTGAATTCTAAACTATTCAATAAAGCAAATAGTAGGAAGTTGCTTGTGTTAGAAATCCTTAAAACTTTTAACATCCCTCACATTGAAGGATTTGATTGTACTATGAATGAGAAGTTTGCAGGCGAAGAAGCGTTAAGACTATATAGGCTATACAACGGCAAGATTGTCTTAAGAGGGAATCAAGCAACATGTGGCTCTCATACATATTTTCCAGAACTTGAAAGGTCCATCCCATTAATCATTAGAAACATGATCCATAATCACGATGGACCCATTAGACCTTTCGTATCTCCACGTTCAGATTACCCTAACGAACTTTCGGCATTTGCGGTCAAAGGCGAAATTAAACTCTTAATATCTAAAAGCAAAAGTCCTATTACAGGAACTCATAATTTATCAACTGGAGCGGTCGCGATACCCGAAACAAATCCCGAACTTATCTCAGAACTACAAAATATAACTAATTCTTTATATGATGTATTTGGCATGGGATTCGGTAGAGTAGATTTTTTAGAAACTGACGAAGGGTTTAAAGTTTTAGAACTAAGCGTTCCAAACTACAAAAACTTCTCTCTTCAAGATGCACAATCGGAAAAACTAGGAAAAGAATTATTCTTAAATGCTTATCACGCTTCTATTAATATCTAAGATATAGAACACCTATAAAAACCTATCCTTGTTCGATAGGTTTTTTCTTATCTAGGTTCGCTCTCTCAAAACCTCTTTAGATCATCTACAAAAACACCTTATTTAGAATTCACTATTGATAAAAACATTAAAGAAAGAGACTAATACACAATTAGCCTCTTTAATTCTACTTATTTTCATATCTAGCTTACTCTCTACAGACTGCCTTACAATTACAACTTCAGACAACTTTCTTAAATTCATCATACATTTCAATGAGAGGTGTATTAAGAATAGAAACATGCACCTTATCTCTTAGTTGATGACAGAGAACTTTAGCTATCATGTCATCTTTGTGCCCTGATTTCTTCATTTTAAGAGTTTGCACTTCAATCGATTTATCCTCAATTTCTTGATTGCCTATATACAACTTCCTTAAATCAGACCTAATGAAGCCCCGATCTACTAAATAAGCGAAGTATTGAACATTTTGTCCAGGAGTTTCTCTAAATGACTTATCTAATTCCTCGATAGTCATAGCCTGCTCAATCTTGAGTTCCTCTACTTCTTTTTCATCCCTTTGTGCGTGCTTATTTAGTCCATTGATTAGTATATTTTTCAATTACTAAACCCCTCTCATTTTTTAAAATAATAATATAAAAGGACAAATTTGGGGTTAATAATACTAGTTTTGTATTAGACATTGAGTAGAAACAAAAAAGAGTAATTACATAATTGTAATTACTCCAGTAAAGTCACAAAAGTTTAACCATTTTTGCATTTATACAAAAATGGTTATTAATGTCCACCAACTCATTAGAAATTGAAAAATACTATTATAAGGTTATATTTGAACTTCTTTATCCCCATCTAGGTATTTATTATAAAACAAATTATAAATGGAGAATAAGGTAGGGTGCTTTTCAAATTCTTTGCCTAATCCTATTTCTTCTTCCCATAAGAACACCTTTTCGTTATGCTGGATAGTTCCCATCACTAGTCTAAACTTCTCAGTATCATTCTCGAAAATTTCTTTTGTGCTCTGCTGATAATCTGTTATATCTTTCCCAGTCACCTTCTTTACAGCAGTCAAAACCACTTTTGAAAGCTTATATTGTTCTAAAGTTAGTCCGTATTCTTTAGCTTCAGTTCTCTCTTTTAACTCCTTAAAACTTACGATCCCCATATGTTTTGTCCCCTTTACCCTTTATCTATCAAACAATTTGATTACTTATAAAATCTGTTCAAAAGTTTCTATACATCTATGTTATCTTCTATGCGCATTAGGAGCAAGGATCTGCTAACCATCGCATCTAAACAAAAAGACTCCCCATTTACAGGAAGTCTCGAATCCTTATTATTAGCTAGCTTTTTCGAAAGTGAAATTACGGACCAACTCATTATATTTCTTTAACGCTTCTATTAACCCGGTCAAACTATACTCAAATAAATGCTCTTCGCAATGCCCCTCTTCTTCTCTAACAACATTATATCGAACATACGAAGAATAGGTTTTAAGATCAGTGTACTCCCCTTCAACAGAAACAGAAAGATCAATGTTAACAGAACCTGAATCACCTTTTTGGTTAGAAAAACTCTCTTCCAATATAAGTTGGTTTAGGATGGATGATAATTGTACTTTTTCGCCATACAACTCTTTAAGGGTTATTTGGTCTTTCAGCAACAAATCATCAAATGCAGCAATCCCGCGCATAACGAATATCCCTTCGATTCTCTTGCTTTTATCAATACTTTCTTCTCCAGCTTCAGCTATAATCATACTTTCTACAAGGTCTAAAGAACTCCCTTTCATGCGACTATCGCTTAAAAAATACATCCCATTGAACCCTTCACACTCAGCATATAGTTCAAACACTGATGCTTCATAAGGGTTGTCTACAATAACCCATCCTACGTTATTAGTGTCACCGAACAGAGCCCTTCTTGAAAAAGAGTCATTTACGACCACTACCTCGTATGCTGTTGTTAGTTCATTGATTTTTATTTTGTTATCCATGTCTTTATCCCCCTTTTAAAATAGTGTAGTTCTGATAAAGAGATTTGTGTGAAAAAAGAAGCTGTTGCCATTAAAACGATAAGGTTTATTAAATACCGTATATGAAAAAAATAATTTGTAAAAAGGATTATCGATACTTCTTAGTAATTAACAATTATCAGATTAACAAAGTTCATTTTATCACCTTGTTAATGCATACGAAAAATTTATTAGCGACTTTAAAATTTCTTCTAGGAGTGATTGTTATGGAAATTTCGATTACCAAAGGATTACGTGAGCTTAAGACTCTCGATGCGAGAGTAACTAAGAAAATCAATGATGGTCTCTTTGTCCATGCAATGAAAAAGGACGACAGATTACCGCGCCAATTTAAGAACGAAGATGAGTTTAAGAACAACGCCAAAGAAACTCTTCAATCCATAAACGATCTTATGAGCAGAAGAAAAAGTATTAAGACTGCTATTGTAGAATCTAATGCTAAAACTCCTGTAGAAATTTCAGGTATCAAAATGACAGTTGCCGATGCCATTGAGAGAAAAAACTATATTGGGTTCGAAAAGGCTCTACTTCAAAAGCTTAAATATGACTACTCTACAGCTGAGAATAGAACTCATAGAAATAACGAGTACGCTTCAGAAAAACTTCAGTCTAATCTCAATCAAATCCTTTCAAAAGAAGGGAAAAGCGATATGAAATTCATCGACCAGTACAAGGAACATTTCTGGGAAGATGAGAAGACTTCCATCATTGATCCCATTGGTGTAATCAGTGTTATTGATGAAATGGAAAGAGATATTGAGACATTTGAAGAGGAAGTAGATACAGTTCTAAGCGAAAGCAACTCAGTTACTAAGATTACAATTGTTGATTAATATGAGTTGAATAGTATTTGCTGGGGCATTGAATAAGAGAACTTTCTTCCCGAACCGAGGAGCGGGCATCTCCTCGGCAACTAATTACAGATCCTTAGAGGATAACATTCGTATGGTAAGTTTAGCACATTGGCTAAATGTACTTATAGGAGATAAATTGTTTGAAAAGCTTAAAAATCAACAATTAAATTTCATCCATCAAAGGTCAGACTTCTTACTTTAAAAGTTCAAAAAACCTAATCCTGTATGGATAGGATTCAAAAATTAAGTATCTATAAAACCTGGGATTAACGGTCTTACGGATTAAGAAATCCTTCCTTAACCGCCCAGCTGATGTCTCAGCAAATAGAAATAAGACGCCTCCGACGAGGCGTCTTTTCTATTATCCAAAACACAAACATTTGAAGTCACATTTTCGTAGTTTTGAAAGTCATTTTTTTAGATATAAATAAGCTTTTCATTAATTTGAATTGTATATTGTTGATTATCTGAAAGTATTCATCTTTTTCCATACAAAAATGAAATTAATTTCTTTTTTATGACCTATGGTGATTTTTGAATCAGAGCTCAAAATCACTTCTAACATTTGCGTGCATTTGAAAAAAAAGAAGCGAATGAAATTCGCCTCTACACAGTTACTTTCTTCTTATCTTTTAGATCTAAATAAGCCAATACTGTCTTGTTTTCACTTTCTAAAACGTAGGACACTTCAGTATTTCTTACTTCAGCAAGCATATCTCTGTATTCAGCCGCTTTTTGATGTGCAGCACTCTCTTCAATATCACCGAAATTTTTTTCTCCAATCACATAACCGTAACCGTACTCTTGATTTAACTCAGTAAATCTAGCCTTTAATTCCAACTTGTACACCCCTTAAATTTCCTCGTAATTCAATACCTCAATAATTGTATCAAAACGAATAATCCAATTCAATCAACAAATCATGTTAATCAATATAGCAAAAATATAATACGGCATCTTCTCTTCAAGAGCTAATAAACTCTTCCAAGAATCCACTAACCTCACCTAGTACAGGGTTATACCCTAAAGGGATTTGAAGACATCCCCCACCCTCTACAAACGCCATTAAATACAACTCATCATCTCGCTCAAAATCAACTTTCAAACTTTCTATTACCTTATTTTGTAGACGGTGAGTAAAATATTCTCTTACTGTCATGTCTTCTTCATCCTCTAAAACTTCTTGATTCGTAAGCGCTTCTTCTTCTGTAGCCCATCTATCATGTACATTATAACCACTTCCATCATCTAACTCTACATCGTACTTAAGATGAAGATCGATCTCGAAGTTAGCCATTTGAGTAATTGTCTTCCCAATAAGCTTTGGTTTGTAAGAACTTACTATTTCCTCACCATATTTTTCTTTCACCTGTTCTAATGCACTATACCTTGACATTGAACCCATACAAAATCGCTCCCTGCTTTTTAATAGTTATAAACGTTACAGCTTAATAAGGAAAAGATTCACCAGGAAATATGGTTTTAGCATTTTAATAGCCAAATCCATATTGTTCGATTTGGCTAAAAGGTTACATTTATTCTTCTTCTTTATCATAGTAATCTTCTGGTATTAGAATTTCGTCTTGGTCAACAATGATTTCCAACTGTTCACCTATAACAACCTTATCACCTTGATAGACCGGTTTGATATTGTGGTTTCTCCATATATTATCGGGAACGTGCATCATAGCATCTCCCCAGTTAAAATCTTCAGAGGTCATCTTGATATCTTTTTGACCTTCCTTCGTATGCAAATACTCTTTGACCGCGTTTCTAAAGTCTTGTTCCGCATTATTAGAATTATTCACAACAAAGTAATCTACCCATTTAGCATTTTCAGAATACCTTTCTCTAATCAAAGCTACAAATTGTTCCACACAACTCACTCCTAGAACTTTTTTTTATTATCTATATTTATTTTAATATCATTTTTTAAATTGCGGGAAACAATTCCTAATAATAAATACGGATACAAAGTGCCTTAGCACCTGCATCCGTACAATATATATATATATATCTATTAATTATTATTTTTGATCAAGTGATCAATCTCTTTTATGGTATCTTCTTTTTGTATATCTCTAACTAAATGCTGCAATTGAACTACAGTTAACTTATCTAAATGCGTTGAGTATCTAGACGATACCTCTTTTTCTTCTGCATTTATGATTTTAGATATAGATGTTATCGTAAAGGCTAGAGCGACTTCTTTTGAGTTTTTAAATTTTATCATATGCAAAACTCCTATATTCCAGTTGGGAAACCTATGCATTTCTACAGTCCAATAACTCCATCCGACAATAATTTTTTATATAACGAACACCCACACAATACTTTAAAACCTTCATCCTGTCTAAAGCCGTTTCACCAACTATCATCACCTGGCAAGATCACATAGAGCTAAAATGTATGGCTATATCCAGTTCCCAAAAAATTTGGGAGCATTTCTTTCAGTGCCACCCACCTTTGTATTAAATGACCATTATACTAGTTTAAAATACAACTTTAACTTCTTTGCGCTCATTGTATTTATCTGCTCCAAGCATCACATTAATCATGATTCTCAAGGCTTGCTTTGCTTTCTTGTTTTTAATTCTTGTCCTTTTAATACTTACTGCTTTGTTGTAGCGATTAAAACATTCATCTACAACAGTCTCAGGAATTCTAGTATAGCTACAATAGGTTTTAAACAGATCTACAAAATCCTTAGTCTCCATGTTAATGTATTCTTCCCCTTGCCAAACTTCCTTTGTACATGGGAATGATCTTCCTTCCAACATCTATGTACTCCCCCTTTGTTAAATAATTAATGAATTTGAACATGCGATAAAAATATTTAATTAACAACATTATACAATATCCATTGTGATAAATTAATGAGTATGATTAATCTTATTACCCATAAGTTGTTTTTTAAAGGAACTCAATTTAACAAACAATAGTAAGAATTCCCCTTCAAAATATGAAAATCTTATGGCTAATAATCAATCCTTCTTCTTCTCTCGCATTCGTTTTTGACATATGAAAGAATGAAATTCCATTGCAAATCAATATGGACTACTATAGTGTTAAAGTAATTGATAAAGGAGGGTTTCTATGGAGCTAGATTGGTATTATGCTGGAAATGACGCTGCAGCAATTCATGATAACCTTGTATTCCGCATTCATAAGAAAGCGATTCCTCATAAATTAGCAAGCCATCTTGATAAAGAGGATTTTTTTGTTTATCAACTCGAAGTGAGAGAAAAAAACAAAACGCAATTTAAGCCGCTTGGCTATACTTTCTATACGGTTCATCAAGCTTCGTATGGCGCACTAGGTTTAATTGAGAGCTACAGCGTAGACGAAAAGCTATGGGGTTCTTTGGAGAATATTATTGAGCGTGCAGAAGAGATCTTGATGATATTAGGTTTTTTACCAGACTACACCGAAAACTTATAAATTGAATGACGAAAGTGACTGGATATAGTAGGGTCCCTTGATACCTAACCTTTTCGTCACTAGAAGGTAATTTCAGTACATAAAATTGATAGAATAGGTAACCTTCATCAAGTAATGGAACCCTAGAAGACGATTCTAGACAAAATTTTATAAAGATTAAAGACACCTTCAATTAGGGTGTCTTTTTTATGGTTTATATATATATCTTTCTTTATCTAAGATTAAAAATTTCAAATTACATCAAATACACCATAAAATTATTATGTAAACTATTTTTTGGGTAACCTTTTTAAATTTGTAAAGTATTACTGATTGAAGTAGTAACCTTTTGGCAAGTGAATCACAGGATTGACTATACCTTGCTCAATTCCATTACCCAAACTTTTATTGAATTCTTTAAATGTCATATAAGGAGTCCCATTTGTTACGTCATATTTAATCAATACTTCAGATTCAAATGTTCTTCCATTCCCTTCACTATCTGCATATATGACACTAACTGGAATGAAATTTGCATTACTCACTTCACTGAAATAGCGATTGTTAGCAGAATCAATACGTTTTATCGCTTCTAATTCTTGTTTTTGAACAGGAAGTTGTTCAATGAAAGGATATATGCTTTGCTCTTTCCATTTCTCCATTTCTATACCGTTCTCAACAAGTGGTGGAAGTTTTATAAACATAAACTGCAGTAATATTACCAATGTTATAGATAAAATGAACATTACAGATCCAAGAATACGTGGATTAAAATTATCATCATCATCTTTTTTAAGGTCTCTTATAATGATTAATATAAGAATATAAGGTGCAAAACACAACATATTCATTAATGCCACCCCTAAAAACCCTGTAGCAGTCCCTAAAATATCCCCAGGTATTACGAAATTATGGTACACTTCAGTAATAGAAAATTTACCCGCTTCAATTACTTCATTTATCTTCATAAATTACCCCCTCTTTTTTCACTTAAACAACTAGAATACCAACCCTTTTTGTTTTAATAGAACGAAGTGAACAGGAAAGTAACATCCCAAAATTCTGATTTGACAGAACACTAAATGCAAGTATATTAAAAAAAACGAAAGTAGTGATTGAAATGAGCAAAAGAGCATTTGAAAAATTTATCGAATCCGGTTACAGAGACTACCCCGATATTGATAAAGAAGTGAATATGAAACAGAAAGGCGAATCCCAAGTTAGTTTGAAATCAATAGTCGAACAATCTGGTGGACAGTTGAAAAAGACAGAGATAGACGGCAAAGAATGTCAGGTTATAGTAGGGTCTTCTCTGGTATTCCCCGCATTCTCTTTGCCTAGAAGAAGATTCTAGTCAAGATATTAAATGATTAAAGACACCTTAATATATAAAGGTGTCTTTTTACGATTACTGACCTTTTTTCTTTATCTAAGATTAAGAGAACACTCATTTCTATTTAACCTAAAGTAACATTCGGTCACAATATTGTTTTCTACCTCATCCATTGGATACGACATTTTTCCGCCCAATGACTCCCAGAACCAATACGCTCTCATCCCTGATTCTCCTAAGACATTCCCGCTAATTACTTCTATATCAAAGTTTTCAAATAAGAAGCGGACGGCTTCAGTTCCCAAACCTTCTTCCTTATTCACCATCTCAATCATTTCAACATACATATCCTTATCAATTATGTTGAACCAAATATACCCTAAAACATTCCCGTTAATATCCACGAATACATTAGGATCATTGTCAATTACTGAATACTCCATTTCAATATTGTGTTCTGATGGTTTCTTACTCAATTTAGTTATCATTAAATATCCTCCAATGTCTATTCATCTTTTATTAAATTATACATCCTACAGATATATATTGAATTAAAATATGTTTCTTTATTATTGCGCAGCACTTTCATTTTTTTATATAGGATAAACATCAGATTAGTGTATAAGTGTAATTGAGGGAAAATTCAGGCGAAAATGTTGAATCTCCAAATAAACCTCTTTTGTTTAATTAAGACACGAACCTACCTCCCAAACAACCAGTTGGAAGTTCACTTTACAAGAAACGATTCAAAAAGGTCCATGTTGGGCAAAAAATCTAATCACTTCATGGATGGATTATGCTCGATGTCTTTAGAAGCTATTTGTGAGCTCTGTATTAAAAAATAACTCCTTCATGACTAATACCATTAGACAAGGTGGTAAAGCGTCTATAAACCCCCTTCAAGAGTTTCGGATTTCGAAACAAAAACATACATTAGTAAGAAATTTCCATTACGCTTGCTATTTTTTGCAGAGATGTTAAACAATTTATACTTCATTATTTAAACGCACGATAATAAGAGATTATCTTGCGTTAGTATAGTAAAGTGAATAAATTTGCTTTGTTCGTTTACTTCACTAAACTGTTTTTGCAAAAGATATTATTATTCAAATTTTTCTTATGGAGGTGATCAAAATTTGGCTACATTCGAAAAAGGCGGAAATTCACTCGAAAGTGAAATAAACAGAATCAAGAGAAAGATAAAAAGGTACTTTTGGTATTCATTTGTTTTTTTGTTCATCAGCGTCATTGCTGTCCTTATTACATCGAACCTACTCCTCCTTATACCCTGGTATCTATTTAATTTTGTAACTACCTCTAAGAGGAACAAATTTAAACAGAAGTTGAAAATATCAGAGGCTGGCAAGTTGGGCGAGCTGCTAACACAAAATGTTCTGCAGACCTTACCTGATACATATCGGGTTATCTCTGATGCCACAATTACTTTTGAAGATAGAGCAAGCCAAATTGACCATATAGTAGTAGGTCCCACAGGTATATTTATAGTTGAAACAAAATACTGGAATGGAGAGATCCGCCCTTCTACTTCAGGAAAAACTGTTCTAAAGGTAAGTCGTTCAGGTAAATCGAAGGAACACTATCACCCTTCTAGACAAGTTTCTACTCATGTTTATCGCCTCGCTTCTATGTTGAAAAAGTCGGGTCATAACGTATGGGTGCAAGGTTGTGTTTACTTTTCAAGCGGAGATACAGAACTTCACGTTAAGGATGAGAATTATCCATTGTACGCGAGTTCAGAGGACTTGTTAGACTATCTGTTAAACGGAATTAATCCAAAAAGGCGTTTGAATCGAAATGAAGTACAATCTATTACTAATGCAATAAACCAATATAAGAGATAACTAAAAAACAAAGCACTTTTTATTACTTTATCCGGTAGGGAAGCGCTTAGTGGCTTCACCTCTTTGCATAACCAAGGTTAAGAAATAAAAAAGGACTTATTGATTATATTCTCAATTCATTAGCACTAAAAAAAGAACTGCAGCTAATGAATTGGAGGATATATACATGAGCGCATCTATAATAAAACTAAGGTTTTTAGCAATACTCGGCGTGTTAATGATCCACGTATCAGCCCCTTTCCTACATGAACCATTTAACTATGATTGGTATGTAGGCAATTTTTTTGATTCAATATCGAGATTTTGCGTACCTTTATTTTTAATGATAAGTGGCGCATTACTTCTTAATAAAGATGAGTCCATTAATAGATTCCTTTCAAAAAGAACATCTAAAATAGTCCTTCCATTTGTCGCTTGGAGCATTTTTTACTATATGTTCAAACGGGATTTCGTCCTAGAAGACCTTAATTTCAAAGACTTTTTACGAACTTTTCTTGAAGGTGGAATACACTATCACTTGTGGTATCTATATTTGATCATTCCAATCTATTTATTGATCCCGGTACTACGAAAACTAGTGAAGACAGCTCCTACAAGCGTCCTTTTGTATTATGTAGTGTTAGCTTTTTTAATGAGCACAATGGATGAGATACTAATTGACTTTTTCTCTACCGAATCCAAACTATATTTCACAGGTTTTTCTTCTTATATTGGGTATGTGATCCTGGGCTACTTAATTTACCATAGAAACCTCTTTTCTGAATATAAGATCTATGTCTATATTGTCGGTCTAATTGGTTTGTTAGTAACTTATTTCGGCACTAGTGCTATATCCCTTTCCGAAGGAGAATATCAAAGCTTTTTTTATAACTACTATTCGTTAAATGTATTGGTGATTACATTCGCTATCATGACCTTTGTCTGTAACTTACCTAATAAAACGTCACTCATAACAAGGAAGATTGCTGACTACAGTTTTGGTATATATTTTGTACATCCAATATTCATTGGTTATTTCAAGCCACTCTTTAACCAAACTACACTTGGACCAATAAGCTATATTTTCTTATTGTTCCTTTCTGTCCTTATAACGTCATTTTGCTTTTCATTGGTAATGAGCAAACTCCCCCTACTTAAAAAGTTTCAGTAGACCAACCCTGGAACAACGGGAGAAAAAGCTGTGTTTTTTCACTCTTATATGTCATCTCCTGCTATCATTGAAAAAACATAAGGAGGCAATAAAATGAATACTGAATACCTCATTGAATTTTATCGAAAACGAAAAGATGAAGGAGCTGAAGCACAATGACAATCCGACGATGTACTGAATGTGACAGCCCTATGATTGAGGGTTACGTTATCGATGATGGTAGCGAATTTTACTGCAAAGATGAGTGTCTCCATAAGAACCATACGCAAGAAGAATACCTCAGAATGTATAACGAACACGGTAGTTACGAAGGTGAATATACCTACTGGACTGAGTGGTCTCCGTTAGCTTATGTCTGTAAGAATAAAAATTGTGAAGAAATCCAAGAAGACTCTGATACATGTGAACAATGCGGAAGTGATATGAGAGAAGTAGATGCAATGGAATTAGGGGCAGCAGCATGACACAAAAAGAAGACGAAATGATTCTTATATGCTGTGAATGTGGTAATAAACACACAAGTAAAGAAAACCTATGGACAGAATATTCTATTCAATGCCCTAAATGCAAAGTATGGGAAGAAGGCTGTGCCAATAGAAACCTAAGCTCTTTCCGTGTATTAGAATATTTGAGATAACCCACTAAGAAAGGAAGATTATATTGAAAACATTTTGGATGATCCAAGGATTGAATGAAGCAATTAATGGTCAGTGTGATGAATCGTGGTTGTGGGGATATATTAACACCAACCAAGATGATTTAATTAATAACAGAACAATTATAGGCACGAATAACTTGACGATAAACTACTCAATCGAACTCAGCCTAAGCGAAACTGGGGATATAACATTTACTTTAGAAGACGAATTCCTTGAAGAAATCACAGAATTTAAAGCACCCATGAATTTCGATGAAGCTATTCAAGCATATAAGAATGCTCTGAGACAGTTAAACAGCAAGGTAGGACATCTTAGTGCGATAGCATCTTAATAAAAGAAATTAACTACAAAAGTCTGTATCTATTACAGGCTTTTTCACTTTTACATTTTACTGTTAACATAATATTCATATGGTTAATTAGAGGTTATAACACGGATGGTATTTCACAAACTATCTTTTCTAACTTATACTAAACCTAGAAATAAAAAAGGATGTGACCTATGAAGACCTTTGAAGATTTAAGAGAAGAATTTTTTGATGAAGATCCTATCGATGCTACTTCCATAGCATTAATTACTAATTTAGTAGCAGCACGAAACAGATTGAAATTATCACAAGAACAAGTTGCACGAATGACTGGGATTCCCCAACCTTCTATTGCAAGGATTGAATCTCTAAAAGTTAATCCTAGCCTTGGTACTCTCGTGCTTATGGGAAATGCTTTGGGAATGAAACTTAAATTTGTTATAAACGAATAGCTTTTAGAATTTCAAAAGACCGAAACTAGTCATTTTGAGCAATATAACGCCTAACATCATCTGATACAAAGCGAATGGTGGGAGCATTATAGGCGAAAAATGTTCGTAATAATATAAAGAGGGACGTTAGCCTATAAAAGACCAACCATCCCTCTTCTAATTCATCCCTTTGATAAATCTAACTAGAGCCTTGTGATTCCTGGTTTAGCATATGGAGCAGATTTAGTCCTTCTCATTACACAGTAACCGACTTTCTCGCCATTTTCTAACGTATTTACACCTTGCTCTACCAAGAACGAAGGGTGATCTTTAAAGAACTTTCTCACTTTCCACCTTTTGTACATACGTATAAAGATATGACCACCACCTTCTTCTAATTATATGGAAAGATCGCATCCCAATGTTGGTTGTTTTAGCATAAACAGTGTTAGTCAGTCTTGGTTTGTTTCTACTTCAGATTCTACCTGTCTAGATATAATCCCGCTATTTATCAAGTGGATAAACGATTCTCTTGGAAATGTACCGTAGCTGTTAGTATCCAAAAAAGTAATCTGGACATTCGCCTCGTTAGCTTTATTGACTTGGAGGCGATCCGTATTTACATAATTCGCATTCATATTTTCATCAATACTAAAAATCATATCTTTTTCTAAAAGCATTATAGCCCACTTCCTTCTATTTGTTGTTGCATATTATATTGAATATCGTATAACCTTATTTTTTATTAAAACTATAACAACACAAAAGAAATAATATCAAAATAAATAATATGGTGTCTACCCATTTTTAAAATATAAGAAACAAGAACTACATTATCAAAGAGACCTCTCTAAACTAGCAAGGTTTTGAGCATTTATTTAAGATCATAGCAACTAACAACGGAGCAATCAGCATGTAAAGAACGGAAGATGAATAGTTATTATTCATCTTTGGAATTTATATTGAACTTTTTCTTGATAGCTTCAATTCTTTCTCTTGGCTTTTTTAACTTCTCATCTAACTTTTGTCTTCTCTCCTCATTTATTTCTTGCTGAGATTTGAAAGCGATAATTCTCCCTTTCTTAACCAATCTAAAAAACTCCTCTCACTCGGAAGGGTTAGGTTATTACCGGCGCATATGCAGCTCTAAACATTACTTCTTTTAATTGTGAATCAACATACTTATAACTAAACGGGATGAGTTAGATACAGAAAAAACCTTGCGCATCGCAAGGTTTTTAGGCTTTAGTTTCTATTTTAGGAAGTTACTTTTTTAAGTTCTTTCGCACTTACTTTTCTAAACTTTGGGTCATAGTTAGGAGGAACTTTGTTTGATCTTTTAATAACAGCAACATTATATTTCTTACCGCTTACTGTTTTGAAAATCGTTTTCATAATTGCTTTCATCCTTGTCCCCTCCTTTATGTTAATTTTACCATTTCATCCGTGAACTTGTCCACTCTGCCTAATAACATGAGATAGGAAGTTGCCGTAATGAATGAATTGTGGCTATCTTTATTGACCATACCCTTTTTATAGGAAAATATAACAAAACCTAATTTGAATTCGCCTAGATTTTGAACCCAAACCATTTCTTCCACGAGTCCATTACTATCACTAAACTGCCTGATATCATCGACATAAAATCGACTTTTAGGCATTGCGAGAGCCCATTTAACCCAGTCGCTTTCTTCTTTAGTAAACTGGTTTTCGCCTGAAGATGTCATCATCGTAATACCATCATCTTTGGGCACAATCCATAAGCATTTATGGTATTGGTCACCCGCATCAAATATATTAGAAACCCCTCTTTCAAATTCCTTCATAAATGAGAGCATCTCTGCTTTCACTACTAATTCATCTTTTTGTTGATCAATACTGTCCAATACTACCGCTAATTCTTCATCACATAATGAAAAGGGATGTTCGTTTTCTTTACGCTTGAATGAACGAATGACCGCCCATACCCCGAACACAAATCCTAGGTAAATGAACACCAACATAAAGATGAAGAGCCATTGAAGGAATTCAGAAGTGGTACTATCAGGCGCTATTAGAATAAGTTTCTCAAATGGAAATGTTAATGCATTTTGTATTGGGTCTATGATTGATTTCAATGCAGACTTTAATATTGTGAACGCAAATAACAACACCCCTACAACGATACCACTTATTGTCCATTTCTTCTTAGACAAAGCGCTACCTCCTTCAATACTTTATTGGATATCTCATAATAAACGATTTATACTGTTACCAAAAACGGATCGCATCGCCCTCAATAAACCCTGTTTCCTTATAGGTCACCAAGTGTGATATCCGATTATCAAGCCTCTTTCCAGGTACTATGTATCCCTTACCACCATCATCAAAAAGGGTGTACATTTTCACACTAGGATTATCTTTCACATAGTTGTTAACCTCATCGAAATCCTCCCATAAGTAACATACATTGTCATTCTGAGAGTGGTGACCTGGTGACTTTAAGAATTCTCCTTTGCTTAAAAACGCGTTTAAGGCTTCCTTTTCTTCATCACTAATAGGATACCTTTCGAAATTTAAGTCATCAATTGCATTTTCAACCTCGTCTTCCATTACTGTTTCAATTTCGAGCAAAAACTCTTCTTTTCCACCTTTCTCTTCTTCCTTAATATCTGCCTTTTGTGCTGCAGTTTTCACAACTTTTTCTTTTTGTTCTGGTGATAACTCATACCCCACCGTTTCGATATAATCATTAGCTGCTTCAATTATTAATTCTCTCATAATATTCCTCCTAATAGTGCTGATTTGACAAACACAGTATACAAGACCTATTAAAAAAATGTGAAAATATACGGCAAACTCTTGTCACGACTACCTAAAGAACTATTGAAAAGAAAAAGGTTGGTTAATCCAATATGGACTAACCAACCTTGTCTAGGGCATTTTTCTTACTGATCACTCACTTTTGTGCCATTTTTATATTCTTGTTACCCCTGGCTTAGCATGAGGTATATGCTCAGGCTTTTTGATTACACAATAACTGTACTTCTGACCGTTTTCTAGGGTCTTTACGCCTTGTTCAATTATCTCCGAAGGATGATCTCTAAAAAACTTCTTTACCTTCCATCTCCTATACATACGAATAAGATTAATAACACCACCACCTTATACTACGTAATTAAAGTGAAAGATACAAATTCTTTCTTTATAATGTATGCATTTGTGGTGTTCTTATTCTATTCAGGCAATAAAGGAGTTACAATAGCTAGTCGAACTCAATCATATCTCAATAAGGGAACCTAGATATATCAACTGTGAACAACATTTCTAGAGTATACAAAAACTCTACGGAAATCACTTTCTACATTCGGGACACCCTTTTGATTTAAGCATACTGTCCGGAGCTCTCGTAAATACATGTCCGCATAGTATATGTTTAAACTTCATTTGGGTCCTCATATTCTTATAAGGGGATAAAAACTCATATTCATTGCCAAAACGTTCTTGAACTTTCTTTAAGAAAGCTTGCTCACGAGTGCCAACACCTACTGCACAGTGCGGACAATGACGACCATATTTAAACGCATTAGGCGTCCTCATAAATTCCCTTCCGCATGGCAAATGTTTCATCCTTAATTTCGTGTGAGCATTAACATACATATCTAAAACAACGTACTCATTTTCTCCCCATAAAGCTATCTCTTCTAAGAACTGCGTGTGTGTTTTAGTGATCTTCTTGTTTCCTTGCTTTCGCATACAAACTCTGCATCTATTACCAGAGAGGAATACACTAGGAGCCATATAAAACTCACCACCACAGACAGTATGTTCAAAAAGCATTTTCTCTGTAGAGTACCTGTAAGGTGATTTAACCTTATATTCCCCATCTGTAAGGTCTTTAACTATGCTCTTGAATTCTTCAGTTGTTCGTTTAGGCTTACTTTCTATCTCCCCATCACAATACGGGCAGCGCGGATGCTTTATAAAGTTCCCAGCACGAATTTGAAAAGACTTGCCACACGAATGATGTTTTACCTCAATCTTATCCATCATTCTATTGTAGGAAGAACAAATAGAAAAAGAATCATTAGTAAGCTCAGAGATCCGCTTTTTATACTCTCCTTCAGTCAGTTTCATTCTTCCGTTGCAGTGAGGACAACGATTTCCCCTTATAAAATTCATTGGAGGCGTTGAGTAGGTATTCCCACAAACTTCGTGTTTTAAAGTAACTGTCGAATTTCGGGTGTGATAATCACCAATTAACTCGTAGTCTCCATTACCTAATTCAAACAGTTCTTTTTGAAATTCTTCTTTTGATATTTTGCGATTTAATCTACAAAAAGGGCACCGAGATTTGTCGTGAAAAAACTGCAAAGGAGTTAGTTCAAAAGTATTATCGCAATCAACATGGCGAAACCTTACCTTATCTCCTGCCCCTGTATAATCGGTTAGCGGAATATATTCGTATCCTACCTCTTCAAAAACTCTTTGCTTAAAATTACGATCTTTTATCTTTATATTTCCATTGTTATTGATTGTGACCACCTCAAACACTTGCTGATTTTATTTTAGCATGAGTTATCAATGTGATGCGAGGAGCGGTCAATTAGAAGTTTCCTCTACCCCTTCCGATAGAGGAAACTTCTAATTCCATTAACAGTATGTAACAAATCAGGAAAAGGAGGTCGGTTACTTGAAAAGCACAAGGTGGAGCAAAAGACTCTTAAACATCTCACCTTTTCCTATTATGGTCGGTGTATTCCATGAGATCACATATGACGGTTCTATTCTTATCGGACTTACTATTTCTACTTCGTTACTAATTATGTCTACAGTAATATCCCCTCGTTAACTCGAAAAGCTAAAATACTGAGAAGTCTATTTGGAAAAATGCTACAATTATAAAAAGGGCAAAGGAGATTGACTAATACAAATGCTTACAGGAATCAGACTAAAAAAGAATACTTACATAAAACTAATATTCAAGGATCACAAATTATGAATTATTTCACAGCTGACAGCCACTTCTTTCATCCCAATATCATTAAGCATGAAAAGAGACCTTTTTCGAACACCGAAGAGATGAATGAATATTTAGTTGAAGCATGGAATTCGTGTATCAAACCAACTGACACCGTCTACCATCTTGGCGATTTATCTTTCGGATCCGTAGACGAAACTGTCGCAATTGTAAAGCGTTTAAAAGGAAAGCTCATTCTGATACAAGGTAATCATGATTCGTCGAAACAAATTAAAGCCTTACAATAGGAAAATCTACTTCACGAATGGCATCCAGTCGGAATGACGCTAAAACACAGCAAACAACAAATGTGGCTCACCCACTATCCGCTCGAAACAGGAATGCGTTTAAAAAAATGGTCTGTTCATGGTCACATCCACGGAAACCCCTCTTCATGTCATACACAAATAAACGTAGGCGTTGACAGTCCTCATTTTACGAACGAACGCTTCGGTTCGTTAGTTTCAATGGAGGAATTGCTTTTTCTGATGAACCAACGACTTCCTGTCATCCAAGAAAGCCTCGAAAACCGAAAAAGAGAAAAGGAGAATTTATGATGGATCACTTTCCAATTTCTATTCCAATCGATTTCAGCAAATATACAAAACATATGATGAACACAACTTCTCCAAGTTATAGAAAGATGAGAACTGATTTCGTGCTCTCTATACCACATTCCCTTATGAGCAAAGTAGACATTAAACAAGTCGAGGTGGATAGCAAATGCGTCCCCTACCTTAGGTTTTTCACCCTCCCTGAATCAAGTATTTTAAAAGAAGATATTATATTCAAAACCATAGATGATAATCAAATGACTTCGAAAATCCAATCAACCTGGACATTAGATGGAACAGTCGAAGAGTATCTTTCAGATATATTAACCTTTTCATTAATCGATAAAATAAACCGTTTCCCATACTCCAATATCGTTTTTATCACTCTAGACGACATATCAAGAATTTCACAGTACCTTTCATTATATTTCGAAGGTGAAAAGCAAGTAAACTGGATAGATGAAAATGAAATTACCATCACTAGCCCAAAAGGGACAACATCATTGAACATTTTTAATCATGGTTACTTCACCCTCAAAACAAACAACCCTTTAGACTGCCAAGAAATTGAGGACTCATTATTGAGTTATTTAGGCTTGTACACTTCCGGTAACAATAAAAGCTTACCTCTTTTAGAGATAGCAGCCGGTGTTTTTTTCGAATCAGGAAACCTTTTTGAAGACCAAATCAATAAGATCATCTCAGATTACGAAAAGTTCCATGAGCAAAAAATGCATACCGAACTCAAGAACAAACTCTTCGATATGAAATTTTTAAAATCCGTTAGAACGATCTCTTCTAAAGTCTTTAGTAATGATTTTGAAAGAGAAGTAAATCAAATTAAGATCATCGAGGAGAAGGTTAAAGATTGGAATAACAAATGGTTGATCAATGTATAGCTTTTTTACTATTTAGTTCGCCATTTTTCTACCATTAAACCGAACAACCAATTGAACTAAGATATGCAATGGAAAACTACGTCTAAACTCAATAGCGACGTATTATAAACATAAAAAAGAAGGTGAACCGATTAAACCTTTCGGACCACCTTCTTTTTTGTACAGATATTTTATGATGAATATCATTCCCTGCTAATGTCGTTAATATTCCCCACTTCCTCTTTCAACTCTTTAATTCCGTCTAGTGGTCACAATAACTTCGAAAAAAGAGGATGGGAATAGAACTTTCTAAGACAGTATACTAATTTACTTTTATATCATTTTCATATTCCTCTTGTAGCGACCTGGTGATATCGCCTACAGGGAATTCCGTATTCATAGGACTGAACTTAGAAGGGACCACTTTCGTTATTGGAATGATTTCAGCTGTCGTACTCGTCAAAAACAATTCATCCATCTCTCCTATTTCTTTCAAAGTAACTTCCTTCTCTAAATAAGGGATCGTCAATTTCTCACAAAACTCCCTGACCTTCATCCTGGTAATCCCATTCAAAATGAAATTGTTAGCAGGATGAGTAATAACCGTACCGTCCTTGACCATAAAAATATTAGATGCACTTCCTTCTGTTACATATGGCTCTTCTCCGATAGTACGGACTTGTATGGCTTCAAAGCAATCATGCTCTGTTGCTTCAGTTTTAGCAATAACGTTAGGAAGTAAATTCAAACTCTTAATATTACATCGGAGCCACCTTTGGTCCTCTGTAAGTATAGTTGATACACCGGTTTTAATGAGTTCTTTAGGTCTTGGTTTCTTCATGATGTAAGCCACTATATTCCCTTCTACATGAACTGGGAAAGTGTGATCCCTAGGAGCGCTGCCTCTACTAATCTGCATATAAACATAACCATCATCCCCAAAGTCATTTCGACTTACTAGCGATTCTAAAACTCCCATAAGCTGACCTTTCGTGTATGGAATGTCTAGCTTTATCTCCTGTGCAGATGTAAATAAGCGGTTTATATGCTCCTCCAAGGTATAATAATTTCCATTATAAATCCGTATGACTTCGTAAATTCCATCCCCAAATTGAAATGCCCGTTCTTCAAAAGGAAAGCTAACCTCTTCTATGTCAGTATTAACAAAACTTCCATTCCAGAATACAACTTTTTCGTTCCCCATCCCTTTCAACTCCTTGTGTGTTATTAGGTATTCACTTTAATTAAATCTATCTTAAACCTCCCTTTCAAAAAGGGAATTTAGAGATGTTTTTTATACCCTCGGTCCTTTACAAAGTTGAAAAATTATATAAATAGTGTATTATTTTAAAAAGTTATAAGAGGTGAATATTTAATGCCAAATCAATATACTAATCCTTGGACTTTAGAACAAAAAAATTCCCTTCAAAGTCATTCGAGTACATACAGTGTTAGGACACTTTCTAAAAAGGTCGGTCATAGCGAAGGCGAAACAAGGAGAATGCTTCAGACTATTAGAAAAAACGAGTGGTCAAAACAGGGGTATATGACCCCAAACCAACTCTCAAAACATTTAGGAATTTGTAGCAAGACGGTTACCAAATGGATAGAAAAGCATGCCCTTCATCATATTGAAGATCGAGCTGACTTTAGAACTTCCCGTAAAAATAATCGATATTATGTTCATCCTAGGCGCTTTTGGAGATGGGCTAAACATAATAAGAACCTAGTTAATTTTAACAAAATAAAAGAACCTCACTTATTCCCTTTTATCCCAGAGTGGGCTATTTTAGAAACCAGGAAACAATCAACCATTACAATATCAAAAGTTCCAAATGACCCATTTGAGGAAGAGGAGAACATACTTAACCTTTATAAAAGTGGATCTACTATGAGTGAAATTTCAAAGCATTTAGGTTGCGGAGTTAGAGAAGTAGAAAAACGAATTAAGAAGGTAAGGCTACAAGGCGAAATCATAGTGGATTATAAATTGATTGAAGACATTGTTTATGTAAAAGGGTTCAAAAGAAGTAACTTGAAAACCGTCAAATCATTATCTAAAGCTTTGTCTGTAAGCGAATCCACAGTAAAGAAACTTTATCACGATGAAAGACTTCCTATGCATTTAAAACGAATTCGTTTATCTAGCGGGAAGGTCGCTGACATGTTCATTATTAGTGAACAAGCCTTCTGGAGCTGGTATAACAATAACCCCAGCAAGATTAATGGTGCAAAATTGAAAAGAAGTTATTTTTCTTTTGTTCCTGAATGGTTCGAGATTCACATTGCTCGTAACTATAAAAAACAATTCAAACCCTACACTGAGTCAGAAGACCGTAAACTTATAGCATATAAAAAGCAAGGCTACACTTTTAAAGCTATAGGAGAAATGTTAGCTCGATCCGAAAACAGTGCAGCAAATAGATATCGCAGAATTTGCAAATATGAGTAAGCATTTTTGTTAATGCTTTTTGAAACCATAGGGAAAATATATCCCCCTACTTATTTCATCTAAGATAATAACTCATAGGATAGTTAGCCGTAATTTGGCTGAGTATCCTATTTTAATTATTCAATTTTATTTACAACGTTTTTAGTTTTAATTTCAAAATACGTTATGCTACAATGAACTAACGTCACATTCTACAAAATTTCTCTGTTGTCTATGCACCAATAAAATCTAATAACTTACCAATATCAATTGGCATTTGTTTAGATGTTCATAAGACTATAGAGCCTTTAGCTACATCACAATCTGGTACCCTGGACGACAGGTACCTGAGCAGGATGTAGCTCTTTTTTTGTAGCAGGATTTGTGGAGTTGGCATAAGGTAGCATTACTAAAAGAACTTCTGTAAGATGAAACTATATTCAACAACTGGAGTGATAGATATGAACCTGGGACAACTATTAGCATTTGAATACTTTCATCAACTACACAAGAACCAGGAGCAACTGGATAAGGAGAAAGTGATCAAGGATTACTCCGAAATCAGACCTACTGATGATTCTGACGTTCGCTTAGCCTATAACTTATATGAATATGCGAAAAAGAACTATAATGATGAAATATGGACTGTTATCGAAAAACAAATGGAACGTAATTATATCGTTCGCGACCACTTTAAAAACAACCAAACGGACAAAGGTATAAGCGTGTTAGGAGAAATTATGGGGACGCTTAATGAGCTCTTTGGTGTTGATTACAGTAAGATAAAAAACCGCTAATTCCGATCCTTACATGAATTATAAATTCCATGTTCTATATAACGCGGCGAATTGAACACAGAATAAACCAATCATTTTAAACAATTCAAAGCAGCATATTTAATATAGAAAAAACACAAAGGTCATATTCCTTTGTGTTTTTTACTTTACTTCACTTTCTCTTTTAGTCGACCACTATCCCCTTTTGATTCTATCCATTGAATAAGCTTGTTCACATCCTCATCATTTCCCCAAGAAAAACTTTCAGGCTTCACTTCTACCCAATACTCTTTTAATTTTGCTTCTAAGAATTCATCAGTATATTTAGTCACGTAATTTCTCCCTTACTACGAAATTTTGTTATAGAAATTTTGTTTACCTAAATATTATACGGTTTTTTAAATTCTTCAGGAAAAGAGATGGATTTTATATATTTTCAGATTTTTTAAATGATTCTACAATTTCCGTGTACAATCACATATAAAAAGGGGGTTTTATATGAAAAATCCAAGAATATTACCAATCGTATTATCTGCTACTGCTGGAATATCTATTTTATATTTCTCTCTATGGTTAAATAATGAGTTTTCTGTAATGTTATATATTGTATCATTTATGACGTTATGGATACCGTTATTCTATAACTTATATCGTTCTAGAAAGACAAAAAGGAGAAGCTAACCTCTCCTTTTTGTAAGCGCATACAACGCTGGTGAAACCAGGGTTTATGGTTTCTAGTCAACTAAACTAAAGAACTTTTTGTGTGTATGCTCAAGACTCTCTTCAATAATGTCTTGAACTGTATAAGAGACATCGGGATTATCATAATCGACACTCTCTTCCTTAGATTTATATTTTATTAACTCTTCGACCATTCTTTGTTGCTCATCCGTCAGTTCAATTGTTACGACCTTAGACATTCCATTTCCTCCTTGTTAGTTGTATTTAACTATTTTTCACCTTACATACAGTAGTCTACCAAACTTTAAACTTACACCTTTACTATTCTGAGACATTTCCTCATATTTAGTAGGGCTCTGATAAAAAGCGGTTTGAAAAAGCTGTTTTTTTGTTTTTATATAACAATGGATGACCTCACCTGATCACCTTACAGCTAATCCACAAACCCTGTTATAATTATGGAAACGATGTTACTACTATATTTAATAAACTTTACAACTAACTTTTCTAATTCAGTCTGTTACTTCCATGATAAACGGTATACCTGAATCTTGCACTTGAACTAAAATAATTATTTATGGGGTGATTAGATGATTAGACAAACGAAGTGGTACCGCGAGGGATTCAAAGAAGGTTTCGAAATAGGAAAACTTGAAAGCGCTAAAGAAAATTTGATTATCTCTATCTCATTAAAAACTAATTACTCAATACCCAACCTTTCCAAAGAGTTCGAGACACAACTCAATTCACTAACCCTTGATAACCAAATGGCGGTGTTTAAAGCAGTTAGTTCAATAGAAAGCAGTAACTTGGAAGATTTCAAAAGAGCAATCGATACATTTTTGTGAAAATACTTAGACCAATACAGACAAATTCGAGTTTCGAAGAGTAGAGATGAACTACTAAAAAGCAGCATAATTATTATGCTGCTTTTTCCTATGTGAAGAATTCTAAACAAAATCCTTATTAATATCAGTTACATTCACAGTATACGAGCTGTCATCAGAGACATGAACTTTTAAAGGAATACCTTTATCCTTAAGAAAGGAAGCGACTTGATTTTGTATCTGATCCGTATACAGAATCGGTTCTTCAATATTACAATCCTTCTTGTTGACCTTAAATACATTCATGCACTTCATTAATAGTTCCAAAGCCCTCTCCCTCTCTTATAAGCAAGTTATTGCGTTACCTGACACAGTTTAGATTCTAACCTTAATTTTAGTATACTTTCTTGAACAACTTCTTCACACTCTTTCCTTACGGGTTCATAATCATCTGTAATAAGATACAAGAATTCTTTATCATTCTCTTGATCAGATGCATCAAAAATATACTCATCAATCTTGCATCCGAAATACATTTGTAGCAACTTATCACCTAACTCTTCATCAAAATCATCTCCATCACTTTCTATGGAGATTAGATCTACACATAAGCTCACCCAAGCCTTTCGGAACTTTTGACCATCTTGTTGTATCACTTTTATCGATACCGGAAAGCGGGAGTTGCTATCAAACTTAACTCTTAACTTCATATGCACTCCATATTTCTTAACTAAGAACTGAGATAACGACCGTTCGATATCTCCCTTGAGCAGTTTATAACAACTAACTTTTTCAACCATCAAAAGTATCTCCCCCACAAATAAAGTCATTAATATTAATTTAACATATGATTTATTATAAAAACACAAGTTAATTAAGGGGTGATATTAATACAACGTAATTTCACATAAATAATTAAATGTGATATATAGAATATAAAAAACCGACATTATATAGTTATAATGTCGGTCGCTCTTTATTAAGTATCATTTGTCTACATAACGTATAAGTAATTACGCTCTGGACGGATCGTAATTCTTTACGATGAAGTATTTTACCAGTGATGTATTAAGTGAAATATCGTCTTCTATAGAAACAAATTTGTTACTGGATAACTTATCTTCCCACTCTTTTCGAACACCTATCATGTCCTCGCTTCGTTCCATATACGTCCCTATTGAGTTGTTTTCGTCAAATATAAATTCTATTTCAAACTTGTTCATTATTTACTCACCAACTCTACTACTCCGAATTGAATGAGTCCCATAACCAAAACAGCAATACCTGCATTAGCAACTACTCCTGCAATAGCCACTTTCTTTAAAATGTTATATGTCTTCTCCAATCTCATTCCCCCTGAATAAAATTATTTAATATTATAAAATAATTTTATCATAACCCCATTATTGTGTCTCGTCATACCTCTCCCCTCTCTAACAATAAGTAGACCTACACAATAAATACAAGCCAAACCATAACAAAAAAGGAGTCTACATAACTAGAAAAGAAAAGACCAACGACATACTGTGTTAAAGGAGATGATATTATGATTTCTAGTTCATTGTTAGTAGATAAGAAACCCCTTTCTCCAAACAACCATATCCCTAGGAAAGCGTTTATTTATAAAGTAAGATCGATGTCAGACTCGCCTTCAACATACTTAAACAAATCCAATGAAATCGTGACGTATATCCAGGATAACAATATAGACGTAATTGAAGTATTTGAAGAAAAATTGAATAAATCATCTAAAAAACGTCCCGAGCTTACAAGACTACTTTCAAAGATCAAAATGCAAGAACCTGCAGAATGCAGTGTCATCATGTATAATATTAAAAGTCTTGGCGACACCGTAGTCGAAACATATTCGACCTTAGAGCAAATGACACAAACCCTTAATCCTCTGATTTTTGTAGAGGGGACACTAGGCAGTAGTTATTCTCCAAAAGTCAAAAATATGAACTAATATATAGATACATAAAGGAAAGACTCAATGAAACTTACAAGGTAAGTTGAGTAGAAAAAATGATAAAAGGAGCGATATTTATGTCCAGTTACACTAAAAACTTAATTAAATTTTGCGGTTTATTAAACGAGACTCAAGAAGAGCTCAACCCCTATTTAGAGGGAACAGAATATAGTGGGACTCAGTTATTTAACACTGTGTACGCCGAACTTATGAAGTGTGTGTCCATTGATAAGGAGATCGAAAACCTCACCAAGTCAGACAAAACGATTTTTGAATTACTATACAAGTATTTCAATAAAGAATTATCCCTCGAATCATCTGTAGAAGAACTTCAACAACACTACAATACGCGATATGAAGTGAATTCAAATGAACCAACCAAATATCTCACTCATTTGTCAGCATTAGAAAAACTTAAGGATATCCATTTACGCATGTGTGCTCAATTCGATTGGGACCCAGACGATAAAGACGATATGATTTATGATAGAATCAATTCATTGGACCTTCTTTTCGCTCTAGATCTCGATATCTATGATGAAACAGAAGATGAAGTAGTGGAGGGTAATTTCTTTTACGATACACACTTTAATAAATTCCTAGATGGCGAACTTAAAGCCATGGATTTCTTAAGAAAAGTGACAATACACTACAACAAATAAAAACCAGACTGTGTCTGGTTTTTATTTGTTTTTCTTATTCCAACCGCTTAATTCACCCTGCTTCTTCCAATTACTCTTCCATGTGTTAATTTCATTTTTAAAATCAGGATTTTGTTCCAGTGTGTGTAGTGCATTCTTTCTTACTTTATACATCCTATCAGTTTCAAAACTGTGTCGTTTCCAAGCATTGAAATCTCTTTCAAATGCCTCAGAAAACGCTGGCGGTTTTTCCGAACTATCTTGCGATTTATTAGATTTAGTACCTGCAGTTGATTTAGAAGAACTACTTATCGTTTTTGGACCTCCTGCTGATTTGGATGTTGTCCTTTTATCTCCAGTAGACCGACTTGCTGATTTCGATGATGTTCCACTGGAATTAGTTCCTATTTTAGGTGATTCTAACAATTTTTGATTTATTGTCCCATTACCTCCAGTAGACCGACTTGTTGATTTCGATGATGTTCCATTGGAATTAGTTCCTATTTTAGGCGATTCTAACAATTTTTGATTCTTGTTTGATGAAGAATTGTTTTTGGTTTCGGTCAAATTAGAATTCTCGTTACTAGTCACGCCCATTCTTTTAGAACCTTCTTTATTTAATTTGTATTTTCCTGATAAGTTAGAACCAGTATCTTTACCTCCGGTTGCCAAACTCGCTCTTTTAACATTCGGTTTACCCATATTCATCGAACCACCACGATTAGCAATTTTGGAACCATTTTGCTTTTTGATCCTATCTGCGATTTGACCAGCATTAGGATTTACTTTTGTAAATTTCCCTGTCATACCATTACTAAGTTTGACTTTATCTCCCGCCTTCGGAACACTCTTAGATTTTTCACCTTTTGAAGCTAGCGCTTTTACAGCTTTTTGACCAAGATTCTTCATCTTCTTAAATTCATTCTTCTCTCCATCTACCGCTCCGATATTACCTAATACAGATTCACCATAATCGATTGATTTTGCTACTAGCTTGACCATAGCGTAAGTTATTAGGAGAACTATGAGAGGGTGAAGCCCACCCAATTCTGCATCTACAGAATTAATGTTCACAATAACCAAACCAGCAACAAGAATACCTACTGCTAAGAAGCTTTGACTGAAGATCTCACCTACCAACTTAGCGATCATCCTTTTAGCAATATTAGCTGTAGAGTCAATTAATAATAGAATAATGATTATCGGCAACAATGCTCCGACAAATACAATGTTTACTGCTCGCATCACCCAGAATAGGACAATTTTCATGATGTCTTTAAGTGCGAATATAATGATTAAAAATACCGTAGAGATCATCATCAATGCATGTGCGCTTGCTTCACCTTCAGTCCCAATAAGATAATGGTTAAGATTCAATGCTAGCGCAGCAGGAACAGCTTGAATAACATTAACGGACTCGCTGAATCCAGGCACTGTAAATTTAACGTGAGTTATGTAATGAACTATAAAATTGTTTAATCCTAAAATATCTTGCATTAAGTATGGAACAATATCTATTGTGATAAATATTATAAATAAATATATGAAAAACTTAGCAGGGTTTAACGGGAACCTACCCGTATTTCCAGTCATCAATTTAATCGCATACACCGGAATTGTAACAACTAATAGAATTTTTGCTAATGATTGCGTAACACTAAATACAGCCATAAAAGCCTGTACATTTGTTATATTGAGCGGTTTTAGAGAAAATAGAAACAACGAAATCACATCAAAAAATCCACCACATGAATTCGCAAATATCGTTTCCATAGCAAGTTCTACTAAGCCTGTAATTAAACCAGATAATACCTTCAACATAGTACCAGGTTCGAATTCATTCTCCTCTGGTGTATCTAGTTCTGGGTTGAAGAAATTTTCGAACCCCTCAGTTTGCTCCTCACAAGAGGTATCAGTACCACTCCATGAAGGCGTAAGTAATCCTCTTGAAGTAACTAACCTACTATCTCCACCGCTTTCTTCTGCAAGTACACTTCCGGGTATGATTGTCGTAATTAAAACAAGTAAAGAAAATAACCATACCCACCCCTTCCGCAAGTCACTCCCCCCTTTCAAAACACCAAAATCGTTTTACAAATCATAATTTAATAAAAGGAATTGTCAACGAATTACGTGATTAAATAACGAGGAGAGCGTCATAACACATATAAACTAGATTAATAGGTATTCGCATTCTTAAAAGGTTTTTTATTGCCAAGTCCAACTAAATGCATATACTTTTGAAAAGGGAGGGTTATGATGTTAAATTCCAAAAAAAAATTAATCTTTATTATCATAGGCATTTTATTGTTAATAGGATTCTTTAGCCTCTATATGTTTTTTATTAACAAAGCTAAAGAAGAGATTCCAGACTCAGGAGGACACAACGAGCCTACTAAAGAGGAAATTATAAACGATAATAATACTCATACTCATATTGAAAATTACACACCAGATGCAAATTCAGAAATGGGAATCGAAACCAAGGATTATTTCAAAGAGCTTGAACATCTAAAAACAGCAGTTAAAAAAGAATCAAATGCTATTTTGAATTCTGCTTACAATGAATATATTTCCTTCAAAACATACGGTAATTTCGCATATACATATAATACTAGAACAAACAAAAAGAACATCATTGATAGAGAAGTTACAGAATCAGTGGTTCTGGAAGATGGTAGCCTTGTATACGTGGATAATTTTATTAAGAATGTTTCCAAGCTAAAACTTTATAACTCTGATACTGGGTTCATTACAGAGTTGTTAACTTATGAATATCAAGAAATACTCAGCCTCAATTATACTAATGGCGTTGTATACTTTACTTATAGCGAATACCAAGAAGATGGTTCTATAGATATCAAATTAGGCAGCTATGTATTGCCGGGATTTGAAGATAAATATCCGAAACACCAACAAAAGAATGATCCTGTTGTTATGAAAGGTATTATGGAAATCCCAGACAAGTTCGAACTCCCGACAATGGCTACATCACTTAATGAACCAGAATTATTGATTGTTAGTTCCACTAATTCAATATCAAAATATCGATTTAATAACGAAATATCGCAAATCCCCACTCAACCAAACATTAAGCATATTAAAAAAATAAAAGTATTAGAGAACGGTTCTATACTAACTTTAGCCTCAACCACTTCTGGAGAAGACAAAGTTTACCTAGACCAATTAGAAATAAAAACGAAACTCAAGTATTTATCTGAGATCACTTCATTAGATAACAATACTTTAATTCTCCAATCGAATCTTAGTTTGTATTTGTATTTTATCGATACTCAAAAACTGTCTTTTATAACAGATAATAGCGAAAAATTTATTACAACAAATAATGCCCTATATTTTCAATCAACTGAAAGAGATTTGTACAGATTAGAAATAAAAAAATAATCGTTTTTAATATAACAGTTCAAGTAACTCTCACCTCTTTGGATAGTAGAGTAAGGGCGTAAAGACAAAGTGCAAAGAACTCTCGTTTCCGTTTTCCAGTTATAAATACACACGGGAGATATTTAATAAAAGATAAGAAAAAACGGTCAGAGGCAAGAAGGCTCTGACCGTTTTTCTTGTGCGTTTTCACAATTTAATCGTAATTTACATGTGCAATTCCGTGTATGTCTTCAAAACGGAACCTATAATCTTAACGCTTATTCTTTTTCTTTTTCTTCTTCGTTATCTTCCGCTGTTACAGAAGGGTAAGCTTTCATAAGTTCAAGCAACTTTTTCTCTTCATTATAAAACCTATTTTTCACTGCATTTTTTACTGCTTGTGTACTTTTTGAAAAATATATATTAACTTTACGTCTCTCTTCATAAACCGCGTTGATTATTTCTTCATCAGACATCGAAGAAGTGTTTTTCCCGCTCAATGCATTTTTAATGACGCTTGTATATGGACCATGTTGCACACTAATACTCCACACCATTTCCTTCACGGCACGATGCCTATTATCATATTCACTAATGAGCGGAACAACCGAAGGATATATTTTTCCATAATGAGATGCGTATATGAAATCCCACTGTGCGTGTTCGAAAAGCATAGGCTGTTTTAATGCCAGGTCCTTCCATCTATTGTGAAAAGCCGTAGACGCAGGCTTATAAGGAGCCAAAGATTGGTGAAATTCAGGATAATTCTTATTTAAGAAGTTACCAAACTCTCCAATCCTTCCTGCTTTAATCTGAAACGTTCCAAACGAATCTAATCCCGTAGAGTCCCAACCTATTGATCCGACTTCACCTTCATACTCAGACACCCATCCTCCAAGGAATCCACCGCCTTCTATTCCTGTAGGAACAAATCCTGGCATGATAATTATTTCTCCATCCATTGCCTTATCAAACCATTCATCCTTAAATTCTTTTGCGCGTTCTTTCGTAAGGTTGACATCCTGATCATTTTTAAAGTCCAATTGCACAGGATCAGTAACGCCGTCCCGTTCATTCTCATCAATCCATGGGTCCACAAAATTCCCCACCATATCAGGAGAACGAAGAGATGTCCCGGCTTCGAAGTGTAAGTGCCAATCTAATTCTTTAGAGTCACTCCTATTATATCCAAAGCCTGAAGCGCCTGCCAACAATTGTCCCTGTTGAACAGTCTGACCTTTCTTAACAACGATGTATTCTTCATCCAAGTGTTGATATTGAGTATAGTATCCGTTCGGATGTTTTAATAACACTGTTGCACCATATCCACTAGCTATCCAACCAGCATATTCAACTTGTCCCCCCGCAGAGGCATATACTGGTACGTGGTTTACCCCACCGTTTCCTAAATCTGACCCGTTATGATCTTTTCTTATAGGGTTTCTAAATGCTATAGTCTTCTGTCTCCCCTCCCAGTTATATGTACCAGGCTCCATCGGGATAATAAAACCTCCCCCTCCAACAGTTACAGTAGGTATACCGCCTTTGATATTGTAATTTTCATAAAGCTGTTTTAGGACATTTGTTATGAAATCTTTGAAATCAGGCTCCGTTTCACTGATAACCTCTGGTTGAACGTAAATAGAATACTTTTCATACCCCCACAACATCTCAGCTGTAGTTCTATGCTCTAAAGAAGAAGTTTTATATGTGTTTTTTTCAATCTTCTTACCCTCACCACAATTAGGTTTATCACCTTCAATTTTTGTATCTTTATGATGTACCAGTTGTAACCCTTCACTAGATGTTCCAGTTGTTAAAGTAAGTTGTTTGTTTTGCATAAAAGCCGTTTCTTCACTAGGTTCGTAATCTGGATCATCAACACATGTATATCTTATCTCAGTCGTAACCCTTTTATGGTTGACGACCCCTTGGTCATCTTTTTTGATTACATCTTCTCCATCATTTATCTCTTTTAAATCTTCACAGTAGTTTTCATCACCTTCATCACCCAAAAAGTAACATTGCACCATCTTTATTTGGGCATATTTTATGTAATCACCGGTATTGAAATTGTTTGAATTAGCACGCCTATATAGATCACTATATGCACCGTTACCTATATGATTAGGATTTCTTCTAGAAGCTGCTGCATCATTAGTTCCTTCAAAAGCTTTTTCTTTCATCTTTTTTGCAATAGCCCAGGTTTTACCCAATTGTGTATCTTTATATTTTTCACTTTCTAATTTTTCTTCGTTATAATTAATTAAAGTAACAAAATGGGTTGTTTGTAAAATAGAGCGTAAAAAAACTTCAGCATCATTCATGGTTTTAGGATCACCATCTTCATCCTTATCAATCATTTCACGGTCCTCAAACTCCATCCCTTTTTGAGACAAATCGTCATCTTCATTAGCTTCCTTTCTTGCTTCTTGAATCTCTTCAGCGAACTCAGTGATTTCTTTATCTGAATAGACATGTTTCTTTTCATTTTCATCATCACAACTAAATGTAATAGTACATAAAAAGGTAGAGAACAGAGCTTCAACAAACATAAAATATAATATCACTATCACACCAACCAACTTAGCCATGAATGATAATACAGAACCTCCAGCTTCTTGTGCCTTCTTCTTAGCAGCACTTTTCGCCATCTTCTTCATAGCTTTTAAAGCAAATTTACCTGCAACTTTTAATGCAGTTAGCACATTCCCACCCCCTTTAATTAAACGCATAAGGTTTCGAAAATTATAGTGGAAAAGTCTATGTTTGCAAGCTATTTAGTCGATTTGATTAATCCACGACTCATATAAGCCGATAATTTAATAACAGTAATCCTTAAGAACTTTTTTTATTGCTTTTTTATAGAATCATTTATACTTGTAAAAACATCCTACTCGGAAAGGAAGATAATATTATTATGCTTTGGTTATTCCTAATCGCAATACTCGTTATCATGACAGCAGCTTTTGTAAAGGCAGGAAACATCGTAATCCATTCGATCATCTCTGTCGCAGAGAGAAGAAAGAAACGCATTGAGAATGATAGAATGAGCATTTTTGATTACTGTAGGTTTTACTCTATCAGAACACTGCTAAGATTCTATTTACAACGAGCTTTTTCTGAAGAAGTAAAAAATAATATTTTAAAACTTAAAAAAGACGTTAAAAAAGAGAAAAGTATCACATCTTTAAATACTTATCAGTCTTATGTAGAGAGGACACTTAGAAAAATTTCCAAAAAGGAAGACGCTAATTCAGTAGTCGTTGAAGAAAAAAAGAACAGTACACCTAAAGAGAAATTTAGAAAGAAAAAAAGTAATCCGAAAAAAGCCAATTCCAAAAAGGATATCATCAGCACATTAAAAAGTCTTGATGGTTGTGAGGTTAACAAGATTGGTGATTGGATTTGGGTGAAAAATTACTCAATCAATCAAGAAAATGCACTTAAATCTCTAGGTCTGAAAAAGCATAAGAAATCTGGAGAATATTACCTAGCTGGAACAGCTCCCACTGGAAATGGTGGTTCGAGAGAATACTTCGAGAAGACAAAGTTATAAAAAAATACTCTGTTGACCGATGTATTCCTTGAGATGAGAAGATCATGTCATGGTTATGGTTATAGGAAGGATGAAAAAATACGAAAATAACGCAAAAAAGAGATAGAAACTCATTCTATCTCTTTTTTTAAGCACCTAGTTATAATTGATTAACTAAGTTAATTATCACGTAAGAAGATGCTGCTACGAATACACCAATCCCTGCATATATTAATAACATTTTTCCTGTCTCCAGCTGCTTAGGATCGCCACCCGCCGTTGCGATAAGATACCCTGAATACGTAATTACTAGAGCCCCAACAGCAAATACTAGCGAAGACAACGCTTTTACGAATGCCTCTATATTCATGTGCAGATCAATTTCCTGACTATTACTATCTATACCAATCTCTAAATCAGCACAGTCCCCTCCATCTTTATGGTATTGTCCTTGAGGGCAATATGCTTCAACAGAAGAAACTGGGATTACCATAGGAATCAATCCAAAAATAACGATACTCATCAGTGCAAGTAAGTGCTTCAATTCCCTCCCCACCTTTCCTTCCAACAAGCCACTACATTTATAAAATAAATCCAACCAAAGTCAATAAAAGGTTGAAGATACTTAAGCTTCAAGTGGCAATATCAGAAAAAAGGCTATCTATAATCAAACAACCTAATTGTGCAGAACATGGTATCCCATAAGTTTGTAATATAGAATAGGTAAAGAAGGAGTGGCTAAGATGAGAACATTCAGAAGAAGAGCCTATGTAAACGCTCTAAACACTACAAGTAAAAAAGCTGAAGCAGGAGATGTCATAGTGATCACTAATCCTCAATATACTAGCATTCATAACAATTACCGAATTGGAGAAACATACATAGCTAAAGATATCTTTACTGAGTCAGTACAGACAGATACGGGGCTAGCTCTATGGGACACTGAATATAGAGTGATTGCCAATCACAGAATAAAAAATAAAAAGAGATGTGCAGGTTAGCGCACATCTCTTTTATTGGTAAAGTTTCTATTTTAGAATGTTAGTGTTCAAAATTCGATCGTCCCATAATTCGAAATTAGTTAGTAATTCTTCGGTTTCCTTCTTTAATTTTAATTCCCAACTCTCCCCCTCATTAGATATACCTTCTACAAAAAATTCATAAGCGTCCAAGTCCTTCTTTTTATACTTATCTTTTATCGTTTTGTAAGCATCTAAAACCACAATATCGTGATAAAGACACAATGAGTATGTCACGATAACCTTAGCCATATCATTCAAACCTTCTCCTTCATCCCAATCTTTAGGGTGCAGAAGGGGATATAAAACATAGGAAGAGTTCCCTAACGATACTTTACAATAAACGAGTAGTTCTTTTTCGTTCATTTCATTAACAACTTCTCTTTCAAATAACAACGATACTTTTTCAATTCCAAGCCCATTCAATGCAGAATTTATGATATTTTCCCAACAAGACTGTTTGGGGAGTTGATACCTTCTGTTTTGAAGCCCCTGTGTAGCTCGATGAGCAAGCTCTTCTAACTTCTCGAAGTTTATGAAGTTAAATCGTTGGTCATTTAATGAAAATAATGTGCCGTTATTATAACCATTCGGATCCTTGGCGGTTAGAGTCAAGAAGTGACCGACCAGTTCTTCAAAGTATAAACATGCTTCATCGAAACCAGGTCCCTGAAACACCTCTACAACATTTTTCCCTTTATCACTGTAGACATTTATAACGTGTGTCGCACCTTGCAAATTGACCTTTTCGAATTTATCAAACCATTTAGCAATCCAATACGAGTTATAAACGAATAACTCTGGATCACTGAAACTGTATTTTATAATCTTTGCGATATGTTTCTCTTCTTCTATGCTATAGTTTTGACTGATTCTAGGTACTTCGCCGTCTTCACTTCTAGAGGAATTCTTTTTCATGAAAGCTGTGATTGAGTTCTGAAAAACCTTTTCAACCTCCTCCAGAACGAATTCTTTTACATCCTCATTTTGATAAACACCCCATTGATGCATATAACCGAGGTTCTCTAGTTTATTGCAATAATAACGCACTTTGGAAGTGATCTTTTTATCTCGTTCTAAATCAAAATCATCCGGAATCGACTCTAAAAAACCTAGTAATTTCTGATTACTTTCTTGATTGTTAATAAATATAGAAGTATCAACCAGGAAAGATCTCTTTCTTTTAGGTTTGAAATCTATCTGGCGATACGCTTCTGTAAAGCCATCTCTAATTTCTAAAGAAAACCAATCCAATTCTTCTTTCCCAATATACTCGTCCCCGAACCAATTCTTTCTTGTGAAAGCAAACTTAAAGAACTCTGTTTCAACGTAATTCACAACACTAATGTCTCTTTTGATGTCGGTTGGCTTCATGGCAAACTCCATTTAATCCTCTCCTTCTTAGTTTTATTATCTTCATTTTATCACTTTATTTTCCAATTAGTTAATATGGTCATAAGACTCCACCCTTAAAAATCATAAAATTTTAAAATGATACCTGTAAACAGGTATCATTTCTCTTCTATTACCCTCTTGCCTTGAAATCAATATGACCAAAGATCCCTAGCTCTTTATATTCCTCTTTGATGAAAGAATGAACGTACAAGTCCTTTTCCTTTTTAAAGAATGCAGCAACCTTTTGGATTTTATCACTAGTCGCTGTTATACCTAATTCAAACAGAACGCTACTTGCTATATATATTCCATTTTCCAAATCGAATCTTTTATCCTTATGCGCCTTATATTTAGTGTAATTGTTAACCGCTTTTTGTAGCATATCATTGTTTAGCTTATAAGAAGACCCTGCTCCCAGCATCTCTTTCAACAATAATACCCCTCTACTTTTAAATGCTTCTTCATCTAAATCAAACTTATCCTGAATTTTTGTTGATAGAATTGTATGCATTAAAAAGTAATAGTTGAGATATAAAATACCTTTAAACATCTTTTCTTCTTTAAATTTAGAACGATCTGCGCCCAGTTGTTTATACAACTTTTCAATCTTCGATACACTTAAAAGCATATGGAAGTTATTAAAGTCACTTATATTCAATTCATTCACCCTAGTTATTAACCTACCTTTTTCAATCGGAGGTTTACCCATTCGTCCACCTTCCTTTCTAAGCGTGATAACTACCTAGTTATAATTTGTTATCACTACTAGTCAAGTTCCGAGAATCTATTTGTGAGCATTATTTGAACGTAAATCATATAAACGCTTGATTCATCGCACTTTACACATCTCTAAAGATACAGATTAAAACTCAATTTCCCCTCTTTACCTTGAAAGCAAATAATAAAGAAAGTCCCATAGAACCTAAAAGAAAGAATAAGGTTGGAATCTCCACTCCATCAATTAGTTCAGACGAACCCCAAAATGATAAGAATAGCATTAGGAAGAGGAACACAGTTGAAATATACGTGTTTTTAGCAACAGATTGGAATAGCGATACTACCCCATAGACAAGTAGACCAAAAATAGTAGATATAAGGCAGAACCAGTAGGCATCCCAATAAGTATCAATATCCATACCTAAAAAATTCACTTGGGCTCTTGCATAGAAATCAAACGCACTAACAAAAGGTATTATAAAAATTATCATTCCTAAAATAATATATTGTTTCAATAACACTCACCTACTTTCAGTAAACATATATCATGTTTGAGTCATTCATCATTTAACCCCATCTTCTCTAAAACCTTTTCTTTCAAGACAAACAGGACCCTATGTACATTTAGGATCCTAGTCAGAATGATTCTATGTAGAGGTTTCCTACTTGCAGTAGTCAACTACTATGTAAAGGAGTTGATTAAACCTATGCAGTTTATTGCAACAGGTATCTTAGTTTCCCTATTATTGTCCTTGATGTTCATACGAAGAAGAAGTGATCAAGAACAACATAGCACAATCGGAATGCTATTCCCCATCGGAGCGTGGCTAATTGTCTTTATAGAATACTTTACTGAAGTACCTTCAATCATCAATGCAATGATTATTTTAGGTTATGCTCTGATGTGTATTGATACACTTCACATATATAAGAGTACAAAGCAAAGAACTTAACAACCATTGGAACTCCGCATGTTACCATTCAGCTTATAACATTAATGAAAAACCGATAATGATCGTAGCCGCTACAAATACTCCAAAGACAATAGAATAAATCGCCCAAATATGCCCCCTATGCTTCATGTGCATAAAGTAAGCTAGCTGAAAAAACAATTGTATGAAAGCCAATAGTAAAATCATCAATAATGTTCCCTGTACAGTAACTTCTATCGCTACAAAAACGAATGAAAGCATTGTAAGAAACGTTACTAATAAGAACACTACCAACATATCCTTCATTTCTCTTTTCCTTTCGAACTCCATGTTATACCCCCTATAAAGTTCCAACAACAATCTTATTATTTATATAAAATAGTCGCCCTCTGTCAATGAGAGGGCGACTATTCATTAATCGTTAGAATTATCTAATCGATTTGCATTCTCTTTCCTTGCATCAATTTCATCCCAAAAACTATTCATTCTTTCAGCAAATAATGCTTCTTTACCTGTCCAACCATAAAGAACATTTGTGCGATATTCCATTTCAGGAACTAGAGCATTGTTATATCCTGCAGTCTGTACAGTATACACATTCACTTTAGGATTTACTTCTTGTCGGTATTTACGAACAAGCTTCAACACATCAATGTGCCTTCCGAAGCGATTACCCACTATAAACTCCTGATACTCACTCGGCTCAATTCCGAAAAGTCCACCATGACCGGCTTGTTGATCACTATAAATAAAGATATTATCCCAGTGCTCTTTGTTCTCGATAGCCTCTTTAAAGAAAATCCAAATCCCGTTTTCTGTTCCCATCCCTACTTCTTGACCTTTTTTAGAAACAGTAGTGGTTTGATTGAGAGCTCCATTTCGCTTAGAAATAGGGATACGGGTTAAGCGATCCCCGAATACACCCACATAACCTTCATCTGAATTTTGAGCAGTCAATACAGAAGATAAGTTATCGATTTCAGCCACATTTACAGTTCCATACTCACTAGTCAATCCTCCATATGCTGAGCCTGAGTTATCCGACAAGCACATTGTTTTACCTTCCAATCTTGGAAAGTTTTCTCGTGCTATGTCCATACACTCTTCAAGAGCATCCAAAATTAAAGGTTTGTGATGGACGTCACTCCTTTGAATAACCTTCATTGCTGAGAAATAACGGAAAGGAAATTGTTTACCATGAGTTACTCCGCGCTTTAGTTCATTCATCAAGTAAGAACACCATTCACGATCTTCAACTTCCTCAAAAATCCCTCGAAGGTTACGTAACAAAGCCATATGAGGAAGGTTGATGGTTTGAACAATTTCGAGCCAACTTTTACCTTGCTGCCTTAAACGGTTCCAAGTAGTGTTATCATCTTCCATCTTCACAGTTCCAGTTTTCATCAACTCATCTACCAAATCTCCTTTAGCGTGAGTGACACGAACAGTATCAATCATTCCTACACCTGCATTTTTGTATTTAGCTAGATGATAGCGATTCATACTTTCAATACGTTCCTTCCAACTTCTTTTCAATAGATTAGGAAGTGATTTCTTAGAACCGTTATTATATAACCAGTATGTAAATTGCAAACTTGGTTCGTCAGCTCTTCTCATGACCTGATTGTTAATTTCTTTAAACAGACCTGGATTTTCTTCAGTAAAGTTTTTTCTCTCAGGGTGCTTCGCTGCTCTCACCATAACAATTTGCGGATTCAACCTCATATAGTAATTATTTCGCAATTCGACAGCCCAACGTAACGTATTCTCAAAGTCGTAAGATAACGAATGATCAATAAGTTCTTCCATAATATCCGAAGTTTTCTTTCCAGAGAACGTTTCATCTAGAATTGAACTTTTAACAAGTCCATTCATTCGATAAACGCCATCAGATACACCTTTCTGTGCGAACTCACCTCTACGGTAGTATTGTGGTTCACCGAACACGCTTGAAGCGCTTACCATTTTCAGCATATCGAGTGGATTCAATTCATAACTTTTTCCACCCATAAAATTCACTACAGACTTAGACACTTCTTTTTGACGTTGCTCTTTCACACGTTTCGTCATATTACTCATAAGTACCATCTCCTTAATTAGTTTTATAGATAGAAAAAACGACCCTTATGTCGTTTCTGAGAAATGTATAAACACCGGACAATTAACTCAATATAAATCAACAATCTACAATCTACATCAAACTTAAAAATCTACTTTTGTATCTTAATATGTAAGAAGTAGGTGTTTATCCGCTTCAGAAACCACATAAATGCCGTTAACAATATTAGATATAGAGGATATCGAGAATAATACAAACACCGTTAAATTCAGAACTTTATATGTAAGAAGTAAGTGTTTGACCGCTTCGATATTCCATATTTAATTTTCTTTATACAATTTTCGGGAAGATCCTCTTACTAATATCAAATTGCTAACGCTGAGAAAAACATAAACACTGTTATTCTTTTTTCGGATTGGAAGTAAGTGTTTACCCGCTTCAGCATTATAATTTATATCACATGTGATCCCGAGAATAATATGAACACTGTCTTTTTCGCCAATGAGAAGTAAGTGTTCACCCGCTTCGAGAAGCACCTCTACTTATCTATTATTACGTAAAAGATAAAACCCTTTTTATTTATATAAAATATTTTTTGGCGATTAATTTATATTAATTTAATCAATTCATTATCTAATCGCAAGAGTTTCATGAACTTTTTTTTATTATGTCGTACCTTACTTAATTTTTTCGTAAAAAAAGCGGAGCAAATCATATACGATCCGCTCCGCCTTTTAATGCTGATATATTTTCAAGTTTGTTTAGTCAATAGAGGTAAACTATTGTAATACTCAAAAGCTTCAAATTCACTTATTTTATCTCTCTCAATTAACAGTAAAACAGCTTCATACTTGTTGCACTTTTTCCCATTAATATAACAATATTCTTCTATTCCATTTTCGGTATCTTCCCAGAACCTGAAGTCTTTTGTTATTACCACAATACCCTCTCCTATTTCCGTTTTTATTTTCTAATGCTCACTTATAATATATCTTATACCACCTTAGTTGAAATGCTAAGAAAAAAGCGACCTCCCGATTGAAGTCGCTTTTTCTTATGGTCCACTTATGATTGTAAATGTAATTTGACTCTTAAATGGTGTTGAAGAACTTGGATAGTTCGTTTTATCTATAAGTGTCGTTGTAGGATTCAGTGTTATGGAAATCGCATCTGTTGGGAAGTTGATCTCGTATGCACCCATTCCTTCTCCAACTGCAGCAGAAAGAATTGTAGCCGAAGCATCTTTGTCTATAGCCCAAGGAGAAGGGTTATTAATACTTGGTGGAGCAGAAGTCGTCCCCGCTACAGGATTTATAGAAGCGGGAGGTTGAAGTGTCATCGTGCCCTTTGGCAATGTCATCGCCGAAGTACCTCCTGCAAATCCTCCGAACGGAGTTAATTCCGTAAATTGTGTAGCTTGTACTGTAACTCTCCACCCATTACCATTCCCACTAAAGTCACTTACTACTAAGGGATCGTACAAGTTCGTCTTTATGGTTTGTTGTGTGCCATCTAGCAATACTGCAGGGAACGAATCCGCTACAGGCGCATCAATTAAGGATAGTGTCCCAGGAAATGTTTTCGTATCGAGAACCGCCTTCGCGGATTCACCATCTGCGTTCTTTGCTGTTACTTCATAAAGATAATCAGTGTTTGGTGTTAACCATTGATCTTGGTATGTTAGAGCCGCACCATCGTAAATCGATACGTTATCACGATAAGCTTCATAACTGGTTGCAGAAGCAACGCTGTTCCAGTCCATAAATACTTCTGAATCTGTGATTTTTGTAGCGTTCAATGTAAGTGGGGAGCTGTACCCATTCACCAACCCGTGATAAGCATTCGTTCCCTTATCATATACCTTTCCAGTCGTTAATGGATTGAACTGCCATACACCGAATAGATCTGTTTCTGTACCATTGATTCTTTGATTCATATTAGATTGAATTTCTGATTCAGTTCTTTCTTTACCCCAGATTCTAACCGTTGAAATCTCACCCTTGAACGCATTCGCAAGACTGACATCGCCACCCTTATTATTTTGAGAAGCGCCTATTACCAACGACCCTCCAGGTTCAATGGTAGAAGAATAAGAGAAATCATCGTCTAGAAATGAAAGATATCCATCCTTATAAATTCTTAAATCTCCGTCTCCTACATCCCACGTAAAAGCTAAGTGGTGCCAAGAACCATCATTTACAGATATATTACTTTCTACACTTTCATTTCCTCGATAGATAGTTAAGTTATCACTATTCGTAATTTGCCAATCTGACTCACTATTATCTGTTGCAAATGAGACCAGACTGTCATTATAGCCTGTTGTTTTTATCCAAAATTCTGTTGTCATCTTGGAGTCAGGGAAGTTCGTGATACTATCCTTGAATACATAGTTGTTTTTCCCATCGAACGGTAAGAACTCTGATGGGTAAAACAATGTTGTCAAAGTTAAATTACTTGGAAGACTTTTTCCTTTAGCATTTTCAGCAACTAAATCGTATTGATAGGTAGTATCCTTTGTTAAGCCAGAGTCTTTGTATTCCAATGCTGAACCGCTATATATTTCGCTACTATCTCTATTCAACACATAGTTTGTCGCTCCACTGACTGTACCCCAAAACAGATCACTTTGAGCTTCTTTCACACTAGGAGCTTGTAATTTAACCGCCTCAGGGAAGTTGTATCCAGTAGCATGATTTCCATTCGAAGTTTGGTCATACACCTCACCAGTAGTGATTTCATCGAAGTCCCAATAACCAATTAAACCAGACTCACTACCACTAAGGATGGTATCATAACGATTTTGTATTTCAGTATCGGTCGCAGCATAATCCCAGAGTCTTCCGTTGTAGATCTTCAACTCTGAATAATGGACTGTGTCTCTCCTAGCAAACTCGAAAGGATTATTATTCACTCTGATCAAGTCTGTACCTTCAATTGCCGCCTTGTCCTTCACACCGTTAATAAAGAGGGACATCTCCCCTGTCGCAGCATCTCTTCTGCCAGCTACTCTGTAACGATCTCCTATATTCAATACTGTGTTAGAGCGGATAGTGTGCCAAACATCGTTTACATCCCTATAATCTAAAGCGACTTTTATATCTGTCCCGTTATTGGTCAACACCATGCGATAGGATTGTTCTTTACCGATAATTTGATCGTAATCATTAGGAGCATTGGTCATTTCAAAGTCTGCTTCTATAGTGAACGAACCTGTTATGTCATATAAACCACTAGCTGGATCTGATATTGTTGAATAGTCATTACTGCCATCAAACTCTAAATAATCCTGAGCACTCTTCGCGTTCAACGTAACCGCGTTACTTTCACCACGATTATTTCGAATGATTAACTTGTAACTGTATAGTATGTTCGGATTGAGATTTGAATCTACGAATTCTGACGCTGTACCTGTGTAGACCGTTGTGGAACCTCTTATAAGTTCATAGTTTGCATTAGGGATGTCATCCCACGTAATTTTTATACTCTGTTGAGTTAGTACCTCACCGCTCAGATTTACATCCGCCTCACTAAATCCTTTGGAGACGCCATCTACATTAGAAACACTTTGATCGTAGACAGTGTTTGTTGTGATTTTGTCCATTTCCCAATGACCGACAAGTGATGTCTCGTCATTATATGTACCGTAGTAATGCTCTGTGACTTCTAGGTCTGTTAAAGAGCGGTCATATATACGAACACTCGATAATTTCCCTTTATATTTGTATCCTTCGTCACTTCGCATTCCAAAAACAATATTTGATGTACTCAACTTATCAGGAGCAGATGAATTAGATTGGTATGTACTTTCAAGTTTTCCATCTACGTAGATTTTCCAAAGTGTACCGTCTAGAACACCGACTATATGGTGCCACTTATCGTTAGAGACTAGCGTCTTTGAATTCCCTGAACTGTGATACTTTCCAGTACCGTCTCGTCCATCGAACTTTACATACCCATAGTTGTTAGCAATAAGCCAACCGTCATCCGAACCAGGATATTTTGCTACTGGAATTTGAAGTTGCCCTATGTTGTCTGTCTTCATCCAAAGTTCCACAGATAGCTTATCAGCACTTGTAATGGCAGCAGGATCAGTAATTTCAATTTTGTCATCGACCTGATCAAATTCAATCCCATTATCAGGACTGTTTAACGTAAATGTGTCATAGACCGTTTCTCCGTTCTTTCCAACTGCTGTAACTGAGTAATTGTATCTTTGATTGGTTGTGAGCCCTGTGTCGGTATACGATGTATTAGAACCGTTATATACAACAACGTCGTCTCTTTTAAGTTCATAGCTTAGTGCATTGTTCACACCATTCCAGACGATAGTAGCTTGAGTACCTAGATTCTCTGCTAGTTTCACCTTAGTAGGAGGATCAACAAATCCATATACCAATCCATCGTTTTGATTTGCTGTATGGTCAAATACTTTTCCGGTTGTCACCGAATCAAATTTCCAATACCCAATCAAATTCGTTTCGTCTCCAACCAATTCTTTATTCATATTATTTCTGACATTAACTTGAGCTAAAGCATCGTCCCAAATCCTTACTTCACTCATGAGTTTCTCATAGTAGACATCGCCTCCACCATGATAACCGTGAGCAATATTCATTCGTTTAGGAGATGCTGTATTGGTAAAGTCCATCGTACCTGATATAGAGCCTTTTAAGTCTCCATTCTTATAAGCTTTGATAGTGGTTCCATCATCAACGATAGCGATGTGCTGCCACTTGTCATAAGATAGAACACTTTTTATCGTACCTATAGTCGAACCACCAGCGACAATTCTGAGGTCACCATTGTTACCATTATCATCGATATAGGTTCTGCCTGTACTTGGATCGTCCTCATTCCAAACGGAGAACAACATGTTCGTACCTGATTTAATAGGTTTCATCCAGAACTCAATTGTTTTAGGACCAACTAAATCTGTGTGAGCAGAGCCAAAATCCGCATATTCATCTTTACCATCAAATGACAAGGCATAACTTGGTGGAGCAACAAGTGTAGCGGGGATACTTTCCCCTTTATCACTTCTAGTGATCACCGTATAGGTATAACGCTTCCCACTAATCCTCGAAGTATCACTGAAAGTCGTACCCGAACCACCGAATAATATATTCCCATCTCTATTTAAAGCGTATGAAGTGGCGTTCTTTACGGAATCCCAAGATAAATCCGCACTTCCACTCGATACATTCGAAATGGACAGTTCATTTGGCGGACTTTCAAAGCCGATACCCAATGCGTGGTTGTTGTTCGCGGTTTGATCAAAGGTCTTTGAACTAGTGAAATTATCAAACTCCCACAGCCCAACTAACCCGCTCTCACCACCTGCTAAATCTGTATTCATGTCACTAGCAATCTCTGATTCCAGCCTTGGATAATTCCAAATTCGAACTTCGGAAATATCACTATTCCAGTAGTCTCCCCCAGAACGCCCGAACAGGAGCGGTAAATTTCTATTTGCGGTACCTGCAGACCCTTGAACAGTTCCAATTAACGCACCATCCGAAAAGAGCTTGTGTTCTCCACTAGCGTCTACTGTCCATGCTACATGGTGCCACGTATTTGGTTTATAAGGCTCTGGTAAACCGACGTTACCTGAACCAAATGCATTGGAATAAAAATGTAAATCTGTAACTCTTACATCGTCCGTAGACTTCCCCCAAAAACCAAAGTCTCTTTCCGAGGTATTACCGTTCTCATTACCTTTTAGCACCCAATTTCTATAATTATCTTCCATTGATGTTGGTGTTTTAACCCAAGCTTCAATTGTAAATTCAGATAGGTTGTAATCAGAACTCTTACCTGCATCGAAATATTGGTTTGTTCCATCGAAACTCATATAACTAGAAGGTGAATTGATCGTCAATGAAGCTGGGAAACTCTCTCCATTTTGGTTCCTAGCAACGAGTGTATAGTTGAATTTGCTATTACTATTAAGCCCAACATCGTCAAAAGAAGTATTTGGACCAGTGTATATAACAGCTCCATCTCTACTTAGTTCATAATCAGTTGCGTTTTCTACAGCTTCCCATGTGATTGTCGCTGTGGTTGAAGTTACATTCGTCGAATCCATTGTCGTTGGCGGGACATTACGACCGGTTATTTTACCTTCCGGATTATTCCCTGTTCTATCGAACGATTTTGCTGTCGTAACGTTATCAAACTGCCAATTTCCGATTAGACCAAGCTCTGTACCTACCATTGATTTGTCCATATTATTAGCGATCTCAGGTTGAGTCCTAACAACATTCCATAGTCGAGCTGTTTTTATGTATCCATCGTTAAATTTTGTAGGAGAACCCGACCACCCTCTAGCACCGATTCTTAAAGGTCCATTGGATTTTTCTAAGACTCCTCCATCGCGCTCAATTTGGGATTTAACCAATTGCCCGTTGTAATACGTTTCCACTGTGGTACCGTCATAAGTAATCGAGACAAACGTCCACTGGTCATTCGGCAGGTCCACTCCTACTTTGTTATACTCCCAACCACCATTTGTATAAAGAGCCCACTGTATCTCGTTATATCTCAAGCTAAATAGATAAGAATTTTCCTTACTAAGTAAGACTTGTTCAGATGTACTGTTATCGGGTCTAACCCATCCTTCGAATGTCAATTTATCATCGATATCTTGGGATGCATGATCTGGAACCTCTACATATGTTTGCTCTTCACTATAGTCCAGATATGTTTTTGGAGGTAAAATTACTTTAACCGGTGAGAAGCTATTCGTATTAACGCCGTCACCCAACCTGCCGTTAGTTTGACTACCAAATGTCTTTACCGTACCGTCTGCTAGAACGGCTACCGTATGATCTTCACCTGCTTCAACAGCAATAGCATTTGCTAGTTCTGGGATTTCTAATGGCGTATTCCTTGCCCAATAGGTCTCACCTATACCTAACTCTCCATTGCCATTCTCGCCCCATGCTTTTATAACGCCCCCAGGGAATTTACCGAAGTTCGTGTATTGAGTTCCTCTTATATCAATAACATCTTTCAGAGCGGGAACTAGTTCTGGTTTATAGTTATAGCTATAACTTCCGTTCGCGAGTTCGCCGTGACCGTTATACCCCCACGCGTATACGTCCCCGTTAACATCCTTTGCAAAGTTTGAATGACCTACTGCATAGATATCTGTGATATTACTAAGTTCAGGGATTTGATAAGGAGTAGAACGAATATCCTTCGTCCCATCGCCCACCTGCCCGTGGGAATTGTAAGCCCATGTCCATACGTCCCCCGAGGCAGTCAGAGCCATAATATGATATATACCAGCTTTTACAGCTACTACATTGGTTAGACCTGGCACTTGTGTTGGAACATTTATTTCATTTGGATCATCAATCGCAGCTTGATTATGGTAATTGTAGCCCCAGACGTACACAGACCCGTCGTTCCGAACAGCCGTTGAAAAATACCAACCCGCATCTACTTGTTTAACATCATTGAGATTTTTCACCTTTACTGGGGATAGTCTAGTAGATTGGGTGTCATCACCTACCTGCCCATAGGCATTGTAACCCCAGGCACTTACGGTAGAATCATTGTGTAAAGCTACAGCATGTTGAGCTCCCGCATCTATTTGCTTAACATCCGTCAATCCAGAAATTGGAGTAGGTGAGTAGACATGTTTATTGGTTCCGTTTCCGACCATACCATTCCAGTTCTCTCCAAATCCTGAAGCAGTTCCATTATCGTGATGTACAATTGTAAAACTAGTACCAGTTTGAACATCTTTTACATTGGAAAGTCCAATAGATTGCGGACTAGTAACTTTGCCATACAATCCGTTCCCGAGCTGACCATGCCGATTTGAACCGACAGAAAATACCTCAGCCTTGGTCTGTTAGCATCAACGAGTGATGATTTCCACCCGCTATGTCTACTAGATTACCAGGTGGAGTAAATTCTGTTGGCGTCTTTACGTCATTCGTCGTCCCGTCCGATAGCTGACCCACTCTGTTGTGCCCCCAGTTGAACGTACGCCCGTCTCCGAGGATTACCATAGAGTGGTAACCACCCGCAGCAACTTTAACAGCATTGGTCAACGAAGCCAACTTTTGTGGAGTGTGACGCTCAGAAGTCGTCCCATCGCCAACTTGATATTCCCAATTTCCTCCCCAAGCGAACACCTCATTTGAAGCAGTTCTTGCCAAGACATGATAGCGTCCTGCACTAACTTCCACAACATTTGATATCCCCGCTACTTTGACGGGAGTTAATTGTCGATCCGAAGTTGCATTCGTCCCAACAGCACCATGGTAGTTGTAACCGAATCCATAAAGATCACCTTTAGAATCTAGTGCAAGAGTAAAATACGCCCCCGCTTCCACATCAACAATATCAGAGGGAAGACCGTTTACCTTAACAGGTTCACTTCTTCTAGTAGTCGTTCCGTCTCCTAAACTACCATAGTCATTGTGACCAGTTGCCCATACGCTTCCATTACCTAATAAAGCAACCGTATGATAGTCTCCAGTAGTTACCTTCTTTACATCTGAAAGAGACTCTACTTTTTGTAGGTAACGCTCTGCCCATCCCGTCTTTCCGTTTCCGATTTGCCCCTCGTAATTCCTTCCAAAAGTAAATAATTCACCTTCGGACGTTACGGCAGCACCAAAGTTATTGCCAGTGTCTGCATCCACTACGTTTTCTAAAGCAACTTCTACCGGAGTGTTACGTGTACTACCTTGTTCATCACCTATAGAATAATAGCCACCATAACCCCAGCTTAGTAGGGTTCCGTCTTCTCTTAGCAACATTGATTTATCGGCATATGCTATCAATTTAGCATTTGTTGTGACGGTCTCAGCAGTAACCTTTTCCATTTGGTCCTTGTTCACAGGCAACCATGGAGGAGCGAGGTTTGAAAACAACATCATCAGTATCAAAAATATAGATAACCATTTGTTTTTCATACTGTTCCTGATAGTTAAGTGTTAATTAAATGGCTAAAGTGAGTCCTTAAAAATCAGGATTACTCACCCCCTTCATAACGTTCTTATTACGGTGAGAAAATTCACCTTATCTCTCAAACTCTTTAATAAAATCTGAATTTCCCCTTCAAAAACGAACAAATAAATACAATTTAACGAACGAAAAGAGATACATAGTGATAACATGCGAATCTAATCTATTATTTGATATAAAAAAGGGAAAGAGATCAAATTGACCTCTTTCCCTTTTTCTTTATTTGTTCCATATATGGTACTTCTATTTAACTTCTTAAAACGGTATTCGCCTCTAGTTTTTATCTATTATGGTCCACTTACAATAGTAAATGTGATTGTGCTTTTATAAGGAGTTGCAGAACTAGGATAGTTGATTTTATCTACTTTCGTTGTTGTAGGATTCAAAACTAAGGACAACGCATCCCCTGGGAAACTTATATCATAAGCCCCCATTCCATCCCCTAGAGAAGCGGATAATATCGTAACAGCATTAGTCGTATCAATAGACCAAGGCGCTGAACCATTTACAGTAGGAGGAGCAGAAGTTGTTCCTGCTACTGGATCTATAGTATCGGGAGCACTTAATAACAAACTCCCCTTAGGAAGCGTCATCTGAGATGTCCCTCCTGCAAAGCCTCCAAAAGGTGTTACTTCTTTAAATTCTGTAGCTTGTATATTCACTCGCCATCCAGAACCACTCCCGCTGAAATCACTTAAGATCAAAGAATCAAATAGGTTTGCTTTAAGTATTTGCTGTCTTCCATTTAGTAGAACGGAAGGAAATGCATCAGCTGTAGGTATATCAATCAATGATAATGTACCAGGGAACGTTTTAACATCGAGAGAACTCTCCGCCGTCTCACCGTCGTTGGTAATTCCAATCACATCATATTTATAAGATGTCTCAGGGGTTAGCCACGAATCACTAAAAGTTAAATTGTTACCTGCATACACAGAGGAGTCGTCTCTAAATACTTCATAACTATTTACATTGGCTAGTGAGCTCCAATCAAAGTCCACTTCAGTGTCGGTAATTTTAGTTGCATTCACACTCATGGTGGGTTCATAACCTATCATCGGAACGTGATTCCCATTGGATGTCTTATCATATACTTTACCAGTTGTTAAATCGCTGAACTGCCATAAGCCGTATAAGTCTGTTTCATTACCGAGTAAGTTAGTATTCATTTCACCTTGAATTTCTGTTTGGTTTTTAACTTTGTTCCAAATCCTTACGCTAGAAACTTCACCATCAAACATTCTCGTAAGATTTATATCTCCATTGCTATCGTTTTGAGTAGCCCCAATAACGAAAGAACCGCTATCTTTTAATGAGTCACGATATGCAAAACTTCCATTGAAGTATTCAGCGATCCCATCTTTATAGACATTTATATCTCCATTATTCGAATCCCAAGTCACAGCAAGGTGGTGCCATTTACCGTCATTAATTGCAATTCCAGTTTGAATAGTTTCACCAGCTCTATGGATTGTTACATTTTCACTATTGGATATCAAAAAGTCTTTTTCACTTTCTGTTGTTGCATACGACACGATTCCGTCATTTCGACCAGTCGTTTTGACCCAAAACTCTGTCGTGAATTGGTATTGTGGAAATCCATTCATTGAATCTAAGTAACCGTAATTCGTTTTACCATCTAAGGATAATTTATCGGTTGGATACTCTAGTGTTCTTAGATTAGTTAGAGCAGGAATACTTCGTCCATTCGCATTCTCTGATGTAAGTCTGTACTGGTAAGTCGTATCCCTAGTTAGCGAATTATCTTTGTATGAGAGGTCAGCGCCATTATAAATGGTGACACCGTCTCGTTCTAGCACATAGTTTGTCGCCCCACTAATCGTCCCCCAATAAATATCAGCCGATTGCTCTCCAACACTATTGATTTTAAAACTACCTGTTGCAGCAAAGTTGTATCCTGCCCCATCATTACCATTAGACGTTTTATCATATGCTACCCCTGTAGTGATAGCATCCAAGTCCCAATAACCTATCAATCCTGTTTCACTACCGCTTAAAATTGCATCATACCTGTTTTGAATGTCCGCATCCGTTACGGCATAATCCCAAACTCGCCCACTATAGACTTTAATCGCAGAGTAGGCGGTTGAATTTCTGACCGCAAAATCAACGTCTTCGTTATTTAGAATTATATCTTCTGTACCCAAAGTGGCGGTTTGATCCTGTACACCGTCAATAAATAGAGACATTTCACCAGTTGCACCATCTCTTTTAGCAGAAACATAGTAACGCGTTCCTACACTAAGCGTTTGAGTAGAAGTGATTTTTTCCCAGACATTATTAATATTTTGATACTCCATGCTAACACGGTGTTGTGAGCCATCTGTCGTAAGTAATAATCGATAAGCTTGATTCTTTCCTAAGATTTGATCATTATCGCTTGGAGATTTGGTCATTTCGAAGTCTGCTTCTAGAGTGAATGAACTTGTCAGATCGTACAATCCATCAGCAGGTTCACTTACCTTTATATATTCATCATCTCCATCAAATTCTAAATAGTCTTGAGCACTCTTGGCACTTAACGTAATGATATTACTTTCACCATTAGAATTAGTAATTTTCAATTGGTAGTTATACAAAATATTTGGATTCAATCCTGAATCAATAAATCCAGAGGAAGAGCCAGTATATAATGTAGTAGAACCTCTTGTTAGCTCATACGTCGCTCCAGGAATGTCATCCCAACTTAGCTCAACTGACTCTTCAGCAAGTATTTTAGCGTTAAAGTTAACGTCCGGCTCACTAAAACCTAAGCTGTCACCATCATTATTGTTTGCAGTCTGATCATATACAATATCAGTTGTTATTTTATCTAGCTCCCAATGACCCGCTAACTCGCTTACATCGTCATACACACCTCTATAGTGTTTGCTAACCTCATTATCCGTAATTGCCCTATTAAAGATTCTTAGGCTACCTATTTCCCCTTTATACTCATTGCTTCCATTACTCATGGAACCTAATAAGATTTTAGTCGTTTCAGTGATGTCTGGACTCGACGAATTAGAAATATATTTGTTCTCTAATTTTCCATCTACGAATAGTTTCCATTCGTTCCCGTTTACCACCCCAACAACATGGTGCCAATGGTTATTAGCAATTAAGGTCTTGGAAGTACCCGAACTATGGTACACGCCTGTCCTATCTCTTCCATCAAAGATGGCATAACCATAACGATTACCTATAAACCATCCTGCATCACTACCAGGATACTTAGAAACAGGGACATCTAGCTGAGTAGTTTTCTTCGTTTTCAGCCAAAGCTCCACAGAAACTTCTTGTGGATTTGTAAGATTAGTCAAATCCCCCAAATCAACTCTATCGTCTATCTCGTCAAATTCCATACCTTGATTAGGAGCATTGAGAGTGAAATTATCAAAAACAGTTTCACCATTATCCCCTTTTGCTCGAACGGAATAATGATAGCGTTGCCCAACTACTACTGAAGTATCTGTGAACGTTGTGTCCTGACCTGAGTAGACCATTACCCCATCACGTTCAACGATATATCCGGTAGAGTTTTCAACACCATCCCAAGCAATTTTAGCTTGAGAACCTGTATTCTCTAACACTTTTACATTTGTAGGTGGTTCTATAAATCCATAAACTAATCCATCATTGTTATTGGGTGTATGATCGTACACTTTACCTGTAGTCGAACCATCGAATTTCCAATAGCCAATCAGACCTGATTCATTACCTGTAAGCTCTTTGTTCATATTATTACGAATTGTTACCTGTGGTAACGAGTTATCCCAAATCCTATACTCGCTTAGCATTTGTTCATAGAAATCTTGGCTTGATGAATATCTACCATGCGCAATATTCATTTGCTTTGGAGCGGGAATTTTCGTAAGATCCATAGTTCCGTTAAAAGAACCTACTTCGTCTCCGTTCTTATATACAGTAATATCAGTTCCATCATCAGTTATAGCAATGTGCTGCCATTTATCGTAACTAAGAACTCCCTTTACCGAGCCGATTACTGAACCTTCTAATACAAATCTCAAGTCACCGTTGTTATTGTTGTCATCTATATAAGTCCTAGTTGGTCCTGGATCGTCTTCATTCCATACAGAATAAAACATGTTGTTTCCAGAACTAATCGGCTTAGCCCAAAATTCATACGTTTTGGGTCCACTTAGATCCGTGTGTGCATTTCCAAAATCGACATATTCATCGAGACCATCAAATTCTAGAGAATAACTAGGAGGAGCAATAAGTGTTGCTGGCACACTTTCCCCTTTGTTACTTCTTGATATCACCGTATAGGTATACCTCTTACCGCTTATCCGAGAAGAGTCAGTAAAAGTTTTGGATGAACCACCGTATAAAATGTTGCCATCTCTATTCAATGCGTAGGAAGTCGCTCGATTAACATTCCCCCAGCTTAATTCGGCACTATCAGAAGTAATATTTCCAATTGAAAGTTCATTTGGAGGCTCTGTAAAGCTGATCCCTCTTGCATGATTATTGTTTGCGGTTTGATCAAAAGCTTTGGATGTTGTAAATGTGTCAAATTCCCACAACCCTGTTAAGTTAGCTTCATTTCCAGTAAAGTCTGTATTAATATTGTTAACAATGTCAGCGTCACTTCTAGCAACATTCCACAGTCGGACTTCACTTATGTCCCCATTCCAATGATTATCTGCCTGCCCTATTTGGAGTGGGTAATCATTGTTTGCAGTTGCTGCGGTCCCCTGATACTGTCCGATAAACTGCCCATCAGAATAATATCTATGCATCCCTGTGCTATCCACTGAAATCGCAACGTGATGCCATGTGTTAGGTTGGTATTCTGAAGGTAAGTTCATACTTGAACCACCAAAAACATTAGATGAAAAATGCATATACGTAACTTTTTCATCATCCGACGAACTCAAATAAAAGTTGTAATCCCTTGAAGCCCCTTGTTTACTCACAATATTTCGATGAGTACGATCCATTAAATCAGGTGTCTTTATCCAAGCTTCTAATGTTAAAGTAGAAAGATCAAAATCCGAACTATTTCCTGCATTAAAATACCCATCTGTATCCCTTAAAGAAATATAACTACTTGGTGCATTAAGTGTGTAGGACGACGTATTACTTTCACCATTTTGATTTCTCGCTACTACCGTATAGTTGAATTTATCAGAGCCATTTAGCCCTGAATCATTATAAGTAGTAGCATTCCCTTGATAAATGGTAACTCCATCTCTTTTTAGTTCGTATTCAGTAGCATTAGGAACAGCTACCCAATCAATCGTTGCAGATGAGGAAGTCACGTTACTCGAAGTAATTGTCGTAGGAGCCGTGCTAATGCCGCTGATTTCACCAACTGCATTCGTACCGGTTATATCAAATGATTTTGAGGTCGTGACATTATCAAATTTCCAATAGCCAATAAGTCCACTTTCATTACCTACTAAATCTTTATCGAATGACTGGTTAATTTCAGTATCAGTCCTAGTGACATTCCACAACCGAACATCTTTCATAAAACCTTTGAAGAAACTTGTTGGACCTCGTCTAGCCCCTATTAGAAATGGTTCTGTGTTATCTATTGTAATAGGACCGCCATCTCTTTCTACTTGAGAATCGACTAACTCCCCATTAAAATACGTTTTTACCGTCGTGCCGTCATAAGAGATTGCTACGTGAGTCCATTGATCGTAAGGTACCCTTATACCAGTATTATTCCATTCCCAATTCCCATTTGTTTTTATTGCCCATTGTATTTCTCCATAATCTAGTTTCCATTCATAAGAGTCTTCTTTATTGAAGATAATTTGTTCACTTGTCCCTATGTCAGGTCTCAAATACGCTTCAAATGTGAAGTTGCTATCCAAATGTTGTGTGGTTTGATGTGGTACATCGATGTATGAATTCCTATCTGTAAAATCTATATATGTACTGGGAGGAATTTGTGCTTTTGCAGGAACCGTTCTATCTAAACTAGAATCATCACCTAGAACCCCATTCACCTTTGCTCCCCATGTAACAACTGTATTATCACTTAAGACCGCTACCGTATGTTCTACACCAGAATCTACCGACAAAGCATCTTTTAATGCGGGAACATCCAAAGGTGTACTACGAGTGGAATACGTCCTTCCATCTCCCAACTCCCCCGCGTAGTTATTTCCGAATGCAGCTACAGAGCCATCGTTTTTAATGCCGATCGTAGTATATTCACGTCCACCTAATGATACAAAGTCATTTAATTCAGGAATTTTAACTGGTCTATATTTTGTTCCACCATCTGCATCGCCTAAAGCACCGTATCCATCATAACCCCACCCGTACATTTGACCCGTATCATCTTTAGCATATGACCCTCTTCCATTCGTATAGATACTTTCAATGTTTGACAATTCAGGGATTTTGTATGGTGTAGAATGATTATCTTCCGTCCCGTCACCAACAGAGCCATAGTGATTGTAGCCCCATGCCCAGACGTCTCCTTGAGAGGTAAGTGCTAATATATGATACATACCAGCCTTTATCTCTACAACGTCAGTCAATCCTTGAATTTGGGTTGGTTCCAACACTCGATCTTGACCTAAAAACCCAGCCTGACCATGGTAATTGTATCCAAACACCCAAACTGTCGAATCGCTTCTAAGTGCTGCAGAAAAATGATAACCAGCCTCTACTTGTGTCACATTGTTTAAATTATCGACTAGTTCGGGAGTGGTGCGATCATCATAATTACCTGTTCCGAGAGCCCCATAGTAATTTTCCCCCCAAGATGATACCTGACCGTTGGAGTGCAGTGCCAATACGTGTTCATATCCAGCAGAAACTTGCACAACGTCAGTTAACGAAGGGATAGTGTACGGAGTACCTCTATGCCTTTTTGTACCATCTCCAATGGCTCCATCGAAATTTTCTCCCCAGGTAGCTACCGTATTATCAAGTAATAAAGCTACATTAAACCGCCCTCCAGCATCTACTTCTTTCACATTAGATAACGGAACATTAACAGGTTCGTATTTATATTTAAATTCTCCGATTCCCAATTGACCATACTGGTCACTTCCAGTTGAAAGTAGCTCTCCGGTAGAAGTAACCATGATTGTATGATTTTCTCCTCCAGCAATGTCTACAATATTTGCCGGTTGTACAATTTCAACAGGAGTCGATTGGTTATTTGTGTTACCAATGCCAAGCTCTCCCGCGCTGTTGTTGCCCCATGCGAAGGTCCTTCCGTCAGCTAATATGGCGAAAGACTGATAGTCTCCTGTAGATATTTTAATAGCATTGGGTAACCCCGATAATAATACTGGTGTTTTTCGATTCGAAGTCGTACCGTCGCCCAGCTGATTTTTCCAATTTCCGCCCCAAGCATAAACAGAACCGTCCGAAGTCCTAGCAAGAGCATGATATTCACCTGCATCGATTTCTACAACATTAGACAACCCCGCCACTTTTACAGGAGTCGTTTGTTTATTCGAAGTTTCATTTGCACCTACTTGATCGTGGTAACTGTACCCAAATGCAAATACGTCCCCGTTTGCATCCAAAGCATATGAAGTATTAGATCCAGCTACTATTTCTACTATGTTTGACAAACCGGATACTTGAACAGGCTCTTTTCGATTTGAAGTCGTGCCATCTCCGAGATTTCCGTACCCGTTGTAACCCATTGAGAAAACCACGCCGTCTTGTCTTAAAGCTAACGTATGACTTGAACCGGTTGCTACTTTTATTATATTAGACAAGGAATCTACTTTTTGAAGGTATCTCTTGTTTTCACCAGATTCACCTATTCCCAGATTACCTTCATTATTTTCACCCCATGTAAATAATTTTCCGTCAGCACGAACAGCTGCTCCGAAATTATAGCTAGTATCAGCATCAACCACATTTTTTAATTTCACCTCTACGGGGGTATTTCTGTGACTATACTCTTCATCGCCTGTTGCGTAATAAGATCCGTACCCCCAACTCAATAACGTACCGTCCTCTTTAAGCAACATAGAGCGATTCTCATACGCCATTAAACGTGCATTCGAAGTAACTGTTTCAGCTTTAACATCATCCTCTATAGAGGATAAACTTATCCACTGTGGCGCTAAATTAGAAAACAACAGAACAAAAATTAATAATATCGAGATGATTTTATGTTTCATAATTTTCATGACCCATGTTCAAACTCAGTCTATATGAGGCATATTGAGACTCAAAACCCAAGCCTAATCACCACCTATTTCAGTATTACTTTTTAATAGTTTTCTAATTATTTTTTAAAAAATTCATTAAAATCCCTTCAATACAAAACAAAAAGCTCCCGTAAACTTACGGAAGCTCTTGCTCGATCATTGGCTTATGGTGATTTTGTTATTGTCCAAGTAACTACACTTTTATATAGAGAATTACTGTCGCTATTGTCTACTTTAGTAGACGCAACAAGACTAAGAGATAAAGCCCCTATTGGAAATGCTATTTCGTATGTTCCCACACCTTCACCCACTGCAGCAGATAAAATTTTCTTTTGACTGCCATTGTCTAAAGTCCACGAACTCCCAATAACAGTAGGACTAGGAGATGTTGTTCCTCCTACAGCTGTTACACTCCCCACATTCGACAAAACGAAGGAACCAGAAGGAATTTTATTACCTGTTTCATCCTCAAAAGTAGTTGCTTGTACTCCCACAGACCACCCCTCCCCAGTTCCTGTAGCATCACCAACAGTTAACACTGAAAGATCCGAAACAATAACCTGATTTTGTCCATTAAGTGTATGTGAACCGAAGTCACTTGTTACTTGAGGAGGTGTTACTAATAGTGCCCCTCCGGTAATCCCTACCTGTGTATCTGTTGTATCAGATGTACTGGATGCTGCTAACACAAAGTTAGACACAAGGATTATCGCTATCATAGAGGGCAAAAAAATTTTTATTCTAAAATGCATATACATCACCCTAAAATAGCTTCTTTTGATGTAGAATATTTCTTTTATTTTCTTAACCAACAATTATTTTTGTTTCCAGTACGGTATGTGAAATTATTTTATCTTATAAAAAATAAGGAGCTCTTTCGAGGCTCCTCACTATAAAGCACATATCAACTTATAAAATTCGCACCATTTGATGTCCCTCTCGATTTTACGAATGAGGACCAACCAACAGCAAGATCGGAGCTTTTTCCCAAGCAGCCATATACATTCTTGTCTGAATCATCAGTAGCTATTTGATGGAAACCAAGTTTATTCCAATACTCCTTCATCGAATCAGCAGAGGCACTTGTATACATAACATACTCCGCTTCTCCCATTACCTCTTCGATAATTGTTACTAAACACTTGCCTACACCCTTATTACGGATCTTATTAGGTAATCTAAATACTTTTAAGAATACCACCTTATTTGAATCATCAAAAACTAGATCAATCATTTGGTCGTCACCACTCCCAAACCCTTCATCCTTCATTTCCTCATTTGTCCTAAAGACGATACGGTTTTTCTCCTGGAAGATGTAAGGTTTAATACCATTTTGTTTAAACGCTTTGTTCAATTTAAATAATAGATTTCTCCAGTTTTTCATGACTCAATTCCCCCTTTTGTATATTATGAGTCTGTTTATTTCTCTGTTTTTCTAATTATAACAAAAATACGAACGTATGTACGGTTAACAGACAATATGTATACCTTTAAATTATATTTTCACTCTGTCCTCAATATTCCACATATCAAATGAACATTAAACTTACCTTTGAGATCGTCAATAGAAAGGTTAAAATCCCTAATCATTGGTACTCCTTCCCATAGACCTCCACTATTTTCCTGCTGATTAATAGTTTAATATATTAAAATACAAAAAACAAGAAATGATTCGCAACCGAACCTGTAATAGCGCACACAGTTTTTTATAATTATTTATGTTTGTTTATAATTAGTTGTGTTTTTTGAAAATAATGTATTTAATGAAAAAAGAGGAATTAACTTCCTCTTTCAGGTTTCAGAAGTATCTTTTTTATTTTAGTGAAAATTTCTTTAATAAACCCCTCAATTTCTAAGCCTTTGAAGTATATTGCTCCACTTAAAAATCCTACAGAGAATAGTAATATGGGCATTAATAGATATTCGAGTTTTTGAACAGGTGTCCAGGTCCCAGATAATACATACACCAACCAAACACTAAGAAGACTTAACCCAATTTGAACAAGCACGGATTTAACCAATTTCCCCTTCCTTCTCTCTTTATTCCGTTCAATCTTCTCTCTTTCAGATCTGGTTTCCAGCATACAAATGCCTCCTATTTCTTATTTGGAAAAATTATAACTGATAAGTGACGATTACTATAAAAAAAGCTACTTTTTATAAAAATCCAGTTGACATTCCTTCTCTTTCAATTATATTTCTTCAAATAACTAAAAAACATCAAACAAAGGAGAATTATTTTATGAAAACAAAAAGTAACTTTCTAATTGGTACACTTGTGGTTGCAACAATTTTATTTACAATTACGAATACAGAATATCTACATAATTTTATTACTACCTGCAACTGGTGGAGTTACTTTTTCGGTTTTTGATCTAATTTAGAAAATAATATTTTCATTAGTGCCTATGAGACACTATCTAAATTTAATTTTGCATTACCTAATTTTCAAAAACAAATAAGCCAATTTAAACCTTTAGAGATAGAACAATTTGTTCTATCTTTTTCCTTTTCAAGAGTATAAAAGAAGGTATTTTCCGCTTTTTTAAAGATAAGCTTAAAAGCTATTAAAGGAGGAATAGGAATTTGAATAATAAAACCCTGTCACGATTGAAAAAGGCTACCTTCATTGTAGGAAATAAAGACTACAATGTCGTAGCGCTTCGTTATAAGAAAGACATCGATTCTGCCCCAAAGGTTCTACTTAAAACCTCTAAGTCTAAAGCTAAATCGGTTCGAGAATTTGCGTTACAGGAGAATATACCTCTTGTGGAATACCCCGCTCTCTCTTCTGCTATTTATCAAATGACCGAAGAATCCAAGCAAATTCCAGAAGAGCTTTACGAACCTACCATTGCAGTTCTTCAAAAATTAGTTGCTACTAAAAATCTCACAAGAGACGATTTGAATTATTACGACCTAATTCCTATAGAAGAGAACGAAGATGAATAAAGACTCGTTTTATTACCTTACAAAGAGAATATTGTACGCGTTATACAGGACCTTATTTAGAATAGAATATACAGGACTTGAAAACATCCCAAAAAATAATCGTTATATTATGTGCCCGAATCATATTAGTAATTATGACCCCCCAGGTGTTGTGCTGTTACTAAAACACCGCATTTACTTCATGGCAAAGTCCGAAGCTTTTAACACATTTTCAGCACCAATATTAAAATACTTTGGAGCATATTCTGTTAATAGAAGTACAAAGGACAGAAAAGCCCTCACTACAACTATGAAACTCTTACGTGATGGGAAACCGATCTGTATTTTTCCAGAAGGAACTCGAAGTAAAACCGGTGTGTTAGGAGAAGGTAAAAGTGGCGCTGCTACATTCGCACTTAAAACACATACACCCGTCATTCCAGTAGCTATAACTGGGAACTACAGGCTTTTTAATAAGATAAAAGTTACCTATGGGAAGCCAATTATATTAAATAATCCGAATGAGAAAACCACTTCAGAGGTTACTTTACAAGCTACTCAAGAGATCATGTCTTCTATAGAACACCTGATTAAAACAAACCAGAACCATGAGTGACTTATACCCATGGCTCTGGTTTGTTTATTCTCTTATTTTCCGCTGTAATTTTTGTTGAATGACTCTCTCCATTTCTATTTTCGCTTCCTCGATGTTACTATCAGTTTCAATTTCGAACTTCTTCCTTATCTTTTCAAACTCCATTTTAGAGATACCCTCTACCTCTTCTCTTATTTCTTCCTCATATTTATCAAGTTCCGTACGCATTCTATCAATTTCATCTTCCTTAAGTCCTTCAATGTCGTTTATGACTTCTGTCGATTTATCGTCTACAAATTTTGATATTCCCTCAACAGAATCTTTATGGACTTGTTCCGCCTCTTTTTTCGCTTCATCTTGATAAAAAGAACCTATGTTTGAAAAACCAACTCTTATCAAATTGACTATATTCGTATTTAAAACCGAAGACGCATAGACTTGTGTGCCACCTGCAAAAATAACAAATCCTACAAGTACAATCATTAACTTCTTTTTCATTGTTTACCCCCCCATGTTTAAATGGTCGGTTGCACTACTAGCTCCGCTAACCCCAAGTGCCCAAATAAAGAATTAACTTCTTCGCTTCCATATCTTTTATACGACTAAAACCTCAACTATCTTTCTATTTTTCCTAGTGCATATTTTGTAAAAGTAAGACAACCTATATCATCCGAACAACTATGTAAATAAAATAGGATAATTAGCCCGAATCTTGGACTAACTATCCCATTAATACCTTTATTCATCATAAGCCTTAAACTTCATTTCCTCACATTCATTTATGGACTTGAATCTGCAAGGGGACCTTAATTTACCTCACACTTTGCAATCCCATCTTGATTAGAGTCACCACTTTCCCTATAACCATGGTTTTTTCTAATGATCATTCCTTCCTCTATATCGGAATACCACTTTAAAATTCTATCAATATGAGGGCAATTCTCATCTTGAAAGTCCAATCTTGTTTTTAACTTAATTTCGTTATACCAATGAACCTTTTGGATTTTTCGGTTATAGGTTTTTTCATACGTATTTAGTTGTTTTTGCTTATCTTCTAAGGCATCTTCTATTCCACATCTAATGTCATGTTTCAGTTTAGAAATCTTCCCCTCGTCTTTTCCAAATTCCTCTTCTATGTAATGTGCAAGTCGATCAACAATTTGATTATTCATGATAGTACCCCTTATCTATTTGACCTTTGAAAAAATCACTTTCTTTCTCACGCAAGTGCTTAACCATCGCAACATTATTTTCCTTATGATTCAATTCAATTAGAGTTCTATATAGCTCTTTCATTAATCTAGGGTCGTGTTTCAATCCTCGATAAAGAGTATCGAATAAGTAATAACTCGCTTCTGACGGGTTAAACCCTTTTTCTAAGGAACTTTTAGTCCAATTGTTAACGATACTACTTCTTACGACCTCTCTTGTGACTTTCAAAAGCCCACTCCTTATACATTACTGTATGCTGTGAAGAACAAACTGAGTTCGAAGACGATCATTCACTTCAGCTTGAACTTTTAGCAACCCAATGTCTTTATGATAATAGAAGAATATAATATTATTCCCGTTGGTCTGTTTTACTTTAACCGCATTATTATAAGTTTTAACCCCTGTCTCTACGGTTTCATCAACGGAAACGATTTGATATTCATTTCCTCCAGAACTCCACTTCTCACCGCTTTTAACAGGATACTTTAGTAGCAAATCTCTCGAATTATCATTAACCGATTCAATTAGATTATCTTCAAGCGTTTGACCTTCAATATCTATTAAATAAAGCCCTTCCTCATTTGAAAGATATACATTTGTACCGCTCATTGTGTTTTCTGATTGTGCAAACCCATTATCATCGAAGTATACAAAAGCTTCTGTCATAACCACTTCTTCGTTACTAGGTCCAGCATACATCAATCTTTGTTCTCCTTTTGGTAAATACGTACCTGAAATTACTTTCTCTTCATCATTTACCATAAAAGAAGAATTGGTTGTTAGGAGTTCTTTTTTATACGAATAACCTTCACCATCATGATCCTTCAGCAACAACTCTACTTTTACATCATGCTTACCTTTAGTTTTTACGGCGAAAGCACTCCCCCAAGTGATTTTCTCCATAGGCTGGAGCACTCTTCTCTTATCCTCGTTCACGGTCTTTGTGTATACTTCTTCTCCCTTTTCATCAACCACTCTAATGTTTAATAACCTGTAATTAGCGTAATGAAGCGGGACAGCACTGTCATTCTTATTCTCTAGATTAATATCAAGATAAACTTTGCCATCCTCATGTATCACTTCTGTCCCCAGAGAAAACCCATCATAAATATGAGTCCCTTCTTTTACTTCTATCTCCTGTTCAGGTATTTCATTTTTATCACTTGCACAAGCCGACATAGCAATTAAAACGCCAGCAATAGAACCAATTAATACTTTTTTCAATAGTCTCACCACCCGACATTTTATTCCGAATATAAATTGTAAGCCCTTCTTATGAGTAAGAAACACTTGCATGCTAATTTTCAACCTATCAATCACAGCAAATAATTTATATGTTTTCTTTACATATTTACTCTTTTTATTATGTTAGGCGCACAGAAAGCGAGGGGGTTTAATGAGATTACTTATCGAAAATGACAAAAATACCTTACTTCAGTTTGTCTTCAACTACCTTTCTCAGACGTTAGATGGGAAGTATGCAGATGTAATAATTAACGGCAAAAAAACTTCTGGAACGATTGGTAGTTTAGAGCTAGAAGAAGATCAAGACCGCTTTTTGACTATATCAGTTGACGGAGAAACAATTGTTATACCGCTATTAGATGAAACGAAATCTATGTTCGGAAAAGAGTTGTTCCAATTCGAAACAAAAAATCACACCACTATTATTGAAGTGAAAAAGAAAAAGTAAGAACTTGCTAAACTAGTCTATTCGGCTAGTTTTTTCTTTTGCAAAAAGGGTTTTAAGACATCTATCCAAAGTGATGTTTAACACTTTTCATACCATTGGAGGTAGAAGACATTGAACAAAAACAAGAAAATGATCATGCTATCAGCTCTTTCTCTGAGCCTATTGATCCCACAGAATACAACCTTTGCAGAAGGAACTATAAACGAATATAATCAACAGATTGATGAATTAAAAGACAAAGTTTCTACCAATCAAAATAACAAGGAAGAGCTAGAAAAAGAGTTACACCACGTTCACAACAATATTGCTGAAGTGGAAAGCGAACTCAAAGAAATAAAAGCAAAAATAGCTGATACAGACAAACGCATTAAAGATTCAGAAGCTAAAATTAATGCTACAAAAAAGGAAATCGATTCTAAAGTTGAAGAAATTAACGATACTGAAGAAGAACTCAAACAAAAGAAAGACACATTAAGCCAAAACCTTCGTGCGATGTATAAACGAGGGGAAGTAAGCATGATGGAAATGATCTTCAAATCAGACGGGTTAGAAGATCTTGTATACAGAGTAAAAGTGATGAAGGATATTACTAGAGCAAACGACCGATTATACGAAGAAGTTAAGGAAAAAGCCGCTCTACTTAAAGAACAAAAAGCTGAATTGGATAAAAAACAGGAGATACAAAAGCAACAAAAATCAAAACTTGACGACTTGAAAACTACTCAAATTGAGCAGAGAAAGAAACAAGACGCATTATTAGCACAGCATAAGGAAAAAGAAAAAGAAGTTCTTGAACACATTAAAGAAGAAGAAGCAGCAGAACAGGCTCTTATGGGACAAATCGCGTCTATTATCGCCGAGAGAGAAGCAGAGAAAAAGCGGATAGAAGAAGAAAAGAAAAAACAAGAAAGCGCGAATAATGAATCTGGTAGTAACGGGGAAAATGAACCGCAAATAGAAGAAGCACCTGGCGATGGGAAAATATCTCATCCGATGAGAAGCGGCACTTATACCTTCACTTCACCGTATGGATATAGAATACATCCCGTATACGGGACTAAAAGACTACATAATGGAATGGATTTCGCAGCTCCTAGAGGAACTCCAATGTATTCAATAGCCGACGGGAGGGTATTATTCGCTCGATCAGCGAATGGTTATGGAAATTGGATTGTTATTGAGCACGAGAAGCTAGGACTTTATAGTATCTATGGACATATGTACGCCAATGAAATGTACGTTTCTCAAGGACAACGAGTTAGCAGAGGACAACATATAGCCGGAGTGGGTTCAGCAGGAACATCAACCGGTAATCACCTTCACTTCTCATTAGCTAATGGGTTTAATGGGTCGCAATTCACCTATGTAAACCCCGCAAGTTATATAGGCTACTAAATTGGATTACTAAAAAACCGATCGAGTTAAATTCGATCGGTTTTTTCTTTATATCATTTTCATTAACATTTGATTATCAAAATCGTGTAGAGGAAAAGCCAAAAAGAACATTACAGCAGGTACTTTCCCGAATCGTGCCTGCGCTTTCATCAATTCTTCTCTATACTTAATTTCATAATGCCAACCATTCGTCCTTCGCTCGATATTACATTTCAATAGAGCATCAAGCTTATCGCACATGTTTACCATCATTCCATTATAATCATCACTCTTAGCATTTACCATGTGGTCAGTTATCCCTTTTCTTAATACTTCCGGTAACTGTTCCCCCATTTTTATAGCAACTTTTTGTTCGTAGACTTCAAATGCTTTCTTTCTTTCAGGCGTTGAATGTTTAACCGGTCCCAACACATCCCCTGTCCACTCTTCTGGAACGTCATGTACCAAAACTTTAGACAACCCAGTTACCATATGCAGCTCGTCCGCTCTGTCATCGCTGACCTCATACTTACTAATCAACGTAAGCCACACGTACAACGCTGAGGTTCGATATAGATGGACGCTATCCTCATCTTCAACACTGTTGTGGTTCCCTGTCCATCTTTCTACACGATCAAGCATCAGAATACTAAACAGGAAGTTATAAAAGTCTCCTTCCTCATCTACCTGTTCCATCATCCAACGCACTGAAGGGAGATCATGATTTCTTAATTTATTTGACAACTCTTCATACTTATCTTTAAAAACGTAGTTTGAACCGAATTCAACTTCTCTCTTGCAGAATAACATGGCATCGAATTTCCCCATCGCATCTACCATTTTTCCCTCAAGTGTATCGTCTTCGGCATTAACAATATAGTCATAGAAACTTGGCTGAATGGATTCAGATAGGTAGGCTACAATTTCCTTCCCTTTTTCTAAATTCAATTCTTCTATATGATGTTTAACCATTTCATTATGCTTAGTCTTATGTTTAATAGAACCCCTCTTAGTCACTGTCAAATTATGAAATAATAATCGACACATTACCTTTTCCATATCAATCTTGTTATTGAACAACCCCTGCTCGACCATACAAGCGAATTCACCCAGTAACGCACTTCTGAAGCTGTGACTTGCATAATTATCTTTAAATTTAGGAGCATACTCAGACCATCTAGTGAACCGTTGCAAAATATAAACTAACTGCAAAAACACTCCATTTTTTGCAATTTTCATCCCTTCCATAATAAAACCCCCATAACAAATAATATCTTATAATGTAATTCTATAGTAATTATATATTTTTGTATATTATCTCCTTACCTAAAAGTAAGAACCCCATAATGGGGTTCTAAAATCTACTACTTTCGTTTTTTAAAAGAGAATCGAACGCTAATTTTTTCAAATGTTGTATAGTTCTTAATACCATCTTCTATTTCTTTTGTTGTGTTTTCTGCAAACGTAGAAAAGGAGAACTTTTCTGTAAGGTTAGGAATTGCAATAACGTGAATGTTTCCGTGACCTTTTTTATATTCAAATTTGATCTTATACTCGGTAAGTTCAGACTTATCTTTAAGTACAGCTTCTGTTAGATTCACAAAAACACCCTGGTCAATATCAACCTCATTTACTTTAATCGACTCTTCCTTTTTCCCACTATCTGAAACAAGTAATAGAATTACCGCAGAGAGAAAACCTAATAGTGCGTACAATCCATTAAAGTAAGTATCCAATTCCGAAGAAAAAGTAAATCCTTTCGTTTCAGTTATCCCGTAATGAAAGGATACAAATAAACCAATAAGAGCTAAAAATATTGAGAACCACTTAACCATAAAAATCCCTCCTCTCACCTCCATTTATTTGTCTTTTTCCTTGTTTTTTTCCTCTTTTTATTTATTTTTCATTCATGAGGAGGGTTTATTATGAAACTTGATCAACCGGTTCATGAGATACTAGAAACATTGAATAAACAAGGAAGAGCGGTCGTGTATGGCGGTTATATAAGAGATAAATTAGCAGATGCAACTCCTAACGATATAGATATAGCGACTTCATTAACCATATCTGAGGTGAAAATATTATTTCCACAACTAACCGGAACGGAAGCCGGATTAGAGTTTGGAGTGGGAAGATTTAGATATAAAGGGTGGGACTTCGAGATAGCAAGTTATCAAAAGGATAAGACTGTAGATGAATGGTTTGAGAACAAAGACTTCACCATTAATACTTTGTATCATGATGGAATTAATCTATATGATCCATACTCTGGTTTGAAACACATAGAAGAGAAGATATTAGTTCCATGTAACGATCCATACAAATCTTTTACTCAGTTCCCCCAAGCTTACTTGCGAGCTTTTCGATTATCTTCTAAATTAGACTACATTTTTCACCCATCGCTAATTGAGTTTTTATCTAAGAACCATTCTATATTCATGGACAACCATGAAAACCGTATACAATCCGAAGGTTATGAAATTTTACGAAACCCCTTCCCATTAAACGCTATATATTATTTACAGATGACTGGTTTATTGAGCGGAGATGAGAACCAAGATTTATTACATAAAAGAATAGATAATATTAACTCTACCCCGTTACGTTTTTCATTCTTATCACTTTATACATCACAGGAGAATCTAGAAGGATTTGCTGATTTATTTTCACTTTCGAAGAACTTGCCTGAAAAACTTCGCTCCGTTTATCCTTATCTTTTAGAAGAGCAACTACCAGAGCAGCCTAAGTTATTAAACGAGATTATCTCTATCAAAAGAGAGCAGTATAGAGACGACCCTAATTTGTTTAAGAAATTCATTTTCAACGTAAGAAATAACGTATAACTCAAGGATTTTAATGCGCTTTACGTAACGCACTAATAAGGAAGGTGATATACCGTGGAAAAGGGGAAATATAAGATTTCTTCAAAAGCGATTAAAGAACTTTCAGAACAGATACTTGGTGAGTATCAGTTCTTATCAAACCCACAAGCAAGTGTGGATATTTTTAATGAGGATACTACAATCAGTATTAAGACATCTGTTTACAAGGAATTCCTTAAACGAAACTCACTAGTTGAGATGTCTTTAGAAATTCAGACCTCTTTACACGAACAAATATATAACTTCACTAACATAGACTCTACAATTAATGTTTCTATTACTACTCTAAAAAATAAAAAGAGCTAAAAAACTAGCTCTTTTTATTTCTTGATTGATCCATCAGTTTTGCCAAATTCTCTAATCGCTTTTCAATGCTATCTTCATCAACTTCCGTTTCACTTGCACGATCATTTGCCATTATTTTATTTTGGTAATTTTGATGTTCATACTGAGTCATATCCAACTCATCGTCTTCCTCGTCTTCAGCTTGGTCCTGAACCACGTCTTTCATAGAACCTTGTTCTTCATACCAGTCAAACTCCTCAAAAACCTTTCTTCCTTCAGAACGGGGTGTTTCAAGATTTGTCTCAAGTTCCTTTTCAGAGTCCGCTATAAAATCTTCACCTTCTTTTTCACCGTAACCATCATTGTCAGATTTATAGTTTGCCTTGAAAATATTTTCAGATTGATATTCTATTTCTTCTCTTTCTTCTTCTCTTTCTTCCTTCTCTTCTTCAACATTCTCAACAAAATTTTTATCTACTGTCCCGTTCTTATAAGCTTCATAATCAAATGCAGGTTTAGGTTGATATCCACTTGCTATTTCTTCTACTTCTTCCGACTCTACCGTTTTTTCCTCTTCTTCGCTCTCCTCATGGATTAATGCTTCTTCTTCTTCAAATCGAACCTCCTCTTTAGCAGGTTCCTCTGTTTCATCTTCCTTCTGGTCTACTTCACTACCTTCTTCTACATCTCCTATTATATCTCCGTAGAGATTTTCTATATCGTAATTTCCTTTGTCTTGTTTTTCTTCTATTGGATTATTGCGTTTTTCCTCAACTTCCAACTCTTCCTCTCGTTCAATTTCGGAATTGTCAAATGGGTCAAAAACGTCTTCTAAAGGATTGGCTTCTCTCTTCTGGTAACCTTCAACACCGAAGTACCCTTCGTCGTTTTCAACTTTATCATTTTTCTTCTTACTCTCTTTTTTCTTACCCTTTTTCTTTTTCTTCTTCTCGCCTTTACTCACATCTATTCCCGACGTCTCGATCTTGTCAGAATTATATGAGTCGACACTTACCCCTTCACTTTCATCCTTTATGAGCATATTTAAGTCTTTAATAGAAACTGTAACGAAGTACGAACCAACGCCAATTAGTCCAAATCCTCCATAAATAAGTATAGGCAGCATAACATCCCTCCTTTCTATAAAAACAAACCACCATAGTAAGGATATATAACAATTCTTCTAAATAAATCAAAGGAGGTGGTTGTATGAGTAAAAGTTTTAAGCTAACGCATGAACAAGTACAAAAATATAAATCCAGAAAAGACGAACTCGAATTCGTTCTACTCCCTGAAAACCGAAAGCAGATAGAAAATGCAGCTGACCAGGGAGATCTAAGTGAAAATGCTGAATTCGATGAAGCTAAAGAAGAACAAGCAAAGCTTCATCAAGAACTCACAGAAATTAAGTACATCTTAGGAAAAGCTTCAATCATCAAGGAAAGCCAGAACAAAGATTACATTGAGATTGGTCACAATATTAAAGTTAAGTCAGTAGACGATGGAGAAGAAGAGACTATTCGTCTTCTGGGCAGTGTTGGTAACGGAATAACTGAAATTTCCGTTGAATCGAAGTTTGGAAAAGCTCTGCTAGGTAAGAAAATAAATGAAACCTTTTCTTATGACGCTAAGGATGGTACTTTCACCTATAAAGTGTTGGATATTAATTAAATCACTTTTAGATTTTGTACAGAAATACTATTGATGAACTCAGCTAATGTCAAACTTTTGCACAAAAAATAATCCCTCAATTTATGAGGGATTATTTTTTAACTTATTATGGTGCCTGATATTCATATAGATTATGAGCATTAAATAGACCACTATAGATATTCCAATTCCGATAAAAATGACTTTCAATGGACTCAGGCTGCTATTTTCGTCATCTCCGAGCGCGAACGAGCTTTTATAAATAACCTCTTGATTAGTGACCAGAGGAATTTCTTCTACCACTTCTCCAGCTTCAATAACTTTAAGACTCCCTACAATATCACCCTGTTCAAAATTCGTTTTCTCTTCGCTAATATCTATTTGAGTTTCATAATCTATTTTCTCTCCCTGTTTTACAGAAAGGGAAAAATTCTTTGTAGGTACTAAAGATACCAGTTGTCCATGGACTTCTTCCTCTGCATAAACTTCTCCTTTAGTAACAATTTTTTCTGTTACCAAACTGTTAAAAGCATGGTTAGCCATTATATTAATGTCATTGTATTCATTAGGTACTCCATTTTCCGCTTTAGTTAGGTTAGTTTTCATCACTACTACAACCAACTTCTTTTCACCCTGTTGTAATATTTCAACTAAAGTATTCCCTGCGTCACTAGTGTATCCAGTCTTACCACCAAGCGCTAAAGGATTGTACTCATCTATTTTATTCTTAGCAGTAACCGATACATCTCTAGTATCAGTTTTGATCGTTGTGGATTGAGTCGCCATCGCTTCTAAAATCTCAGGGTATTCCATAGACTCTTTCGTTATTAATGCCATGTCATAAGGAGTTGTTTGATGTTCAGGATGATGCAGCCCGCTTGCTGTCTTGAACACAGTGTTTGATGTACCGATCTCCTCAGCTTTACTAGTCATTAATTTACCGAATTCCTCTTCAGAACCAGATATATGCTCCGCAATAGCAACAGCCATATCATTCGCACTCATAACCATTAGTGCTTTAAGGGCATCCTCACGGGACACTCCCTCTCCTTCTTTTAATCGAAATACAGAGTTGCTCCCTTCTTGTATGGAGGCAAATTTAGATGTTTTAATCATTTCACCTTTTTCAACATTCTCCATTAAGAGAATTGCAGTCATTACTTTAGTAATACTAGCAGGATAAGCTTTTTTATTTGCATTCTTATCATAAAGAATCTCATTAGTCTGTGCGTCTATAGCAACCCCATATCCTCCATTTATGTCAGGCTGATTTACTTTCGCATTTACAGAGTGACCGATAAAAAAACTCAATATTATTAAGAACACCGTTTTATTTATAAATTTCATTTTATACCCCCGAAGATTTTGAAAAAACCGTCTTTTCACTACGTATTATTTAAATTCAAATTGAAAATAACCTTCATTTTTAGCAAGACTCTCTAAAGGAAAATCTTTTGCAAGAAGGAACGTTTAAAAGGACAGGAGGTACTTTATGACGTTTCTTTATATAATAATTAGCTTACTTTGTTTAAACTTCATCATTTTCTTCCACGAACTATTTCACCTTACGGCTGCCAAACTTCTAAGAATCAAAACTACTGAATTCTCAGTAGGAGTCGGTCCTTCTCTCATAGGGATCCAAAAGAAAAATGGGAAAGTGAAGATTGCATTCTTTTCGAGCAAGGAAGATGGAAAATTAGACCCTGACTCGATGACTTACCATATTAGAGCCATTCCTTTAGGCGGGTATGTGTCGTTTGGTAAAGTCACAAAAATAGATACTCCAATAGACAAAACTAAACCAGCAAAAAGCAAATTTTCAAAGCTATTTTCGATACGTCCAGACACTCAGTATGAAACAATTGATTATCTATTCGCGGAAAAACCATGGAAGCGAATTATAGTCGCACTCGCTGGACCGATTGGTAACTTTTTGTTGGCAATAATCTTAGCAATTCTGTTACTCGCTCCTTTTGTTTCATTTGGTAACACCACTATTGAAGTTAAGGATGTTGAAAATGGATCATATGCAGAAGAATTAGGTCTACAATCCGGAGATAAAATACTAAGAGTCAATGATATGAAATTAGATAACATGCAAGATTTCGATTCAGCTTTACAACTTCAATCAGAGAGTCTTTGTGTAACTTGGGAGAATAAAAGTATTCATTCTAGTTGTACTAAGGTTAATCAATCAAAACAAGATTTGAAACTGGGTGTACTCGTTTCGGACGGATTATCAATCTCTAAATTAGTCCCAACAAGCGTTACTTATGTTTACGAATTAGCCAAAGATTATTCCAAACAATTCATTGATACAATATTCGGTTTAAAAGTAGAGAACTTATCCGGACCGGTAGGCGCTGTAGACGCAATGCAAAAGACCGTCCCCGAACCCCTCATATTCTTAAACATACTAATCCTAGTAAATATTGCATTGGGCATAGCAAATCTATTGTTCCCATTCAGTATCACAGACGGGGGAAGAATTATTATCGACCTTTTTGCAATCTTATTTAGAAAACATAAACTTCCCACAATATACTTAGACATAATTAGCATCTTCCTAATGCTAGTTTTAATGAGTTTCACAACATACATGGATATAATAAGGATTTTTTAAAATATCTTGACCAATAAACCATTTTTTAGTAGTACGTTTTTAGTGGGGTGATGGACATGGGGGATTTAATCCAATTAGGTAATATTTTGAGGGACAGGGAGTTTTATAATGAGGTGGCACCATTTATAGAGAGCATTAATCCGGCATTCCAACATTATAAATCTGAATCTGAAGCTGTATTTTATTTTAACTATAAGATGAGTGTTTTCATTTTCATGAAGTACATTGAAAATGGCGAAGAAACTAACCACCCTTCTCTACAAGATTCATTAGAGAATGTACGTTATAACCCTAGAGTTTCAAAAGGGGAATGGGTCATAGACCGCTTGAGTGAGTTGAAGCCAGATGAATCAAAGCCATTATTCAAGTTGATTTATCAAAAGAACAAAAGTGAAACATTCATTCAAGACCTCAAAAATGTATTATTTGATAATTAATTATTAGTAGAAAGATATGGACGAACATAATAAAAAGACAACTAATTAAATTAGTTGTCTTTTTCTATATATCTCAAGATCAAAAGAGCGGATATATTAATCTTTTCTTAGCTCGAATCCTAACTCTTCAACCTTCGCTTTCACTTCATTTACCGAAGTTCTTCCCATTTGAGGAATAGCTGCTAGTTCTTGTTCGGAAAGTAAAATGATTTTTCTAACAGAATCGTACTTTTCTCTTTCCAAGCAATTAAATGAACGAACAGATAAGCCCAGGCTTTCAATTTTCAGATCCAAAATTCTATCTTTTTCTTCTTTCTTTTCTTTATAAAGCTCGACTCTTTCTGCAATATCACTCATACCTTCGAAGAATGAAAAGTTTTCCTTACATATTCTCGCAGCTAACATGGCAGCTTCCATCGATTGTATACTACCATCTGTTTTTATATCCATAATCAACTTTTCATATGAATCGTCTCCACCGATTCTCATTTCTTCAGTGTGATAACCCACTTTAACAACTGGAGAAAAATGACCATCTACGGGTATCACTCCAGGCATACTCTTAAATTCGTCATTCTCTTCCGCCCTCAAATACCCTCTACCATTTCTCACGAAAATCTCCATTTCCACTGGTTGATCTCCAAGAAGATCGAGCAGTTTTATTTCAGGATTCAATAATTCGACTCCTTCAGGAAGAACCAACGAATGACCCGAATACTCGCCTGCTTTCTCCTCTTTAAACCGAATTGTTTTAGTGCCTTCTCCCGATACTTTAAAATGGAGATCATTAAGAGCAACAATTAACGAGACAACATCAGTAGCTGCCCCAGGAATTAATTGATACTGGTGCGGTACATCAGGAATACGAATACCAACAACAGACGAACCAGGTATATGTCGGTAAAGAACTCTTCTCAGAGCAACCCCTAATGTCGTCCCAAATCCGCTTTCAAGATTTTCGATAATCACTTGACCCTGATCATTATAAAAAGTTTCTATTTTTTCAAAACCCAAATTCATGCTATATCTTACCCCCTACTAAATTTGCATATCACCTCTCTTTAATAACGATTTTTTCTCAAATCCCCTTTTCTCCCCATTACCACAAGCATAAAAAAGATGCTCCAAATTTATTATTGGAGCATCCTGTAGACCACGTTAGACTTTATCTTCAATGTACTTAGGAAAACCAGTTCCTGCAGGTATTCTTTTACCTGTAATGATGCTTTCTTTTAATCCTACTAGGTAATCCTTCTTGCCAGAGATCGCGGCTCTCGTTAATGCTTGTGCTGTTTCTTGGAAAGAAGCTGCAGACAAATATGAATCAGTATTCTTTGATGCTTCCGTAATTCCAAGCAACTTGTTAGTGTACGTCGCTTCTTCCTTACCTTCATCCAATACTTTGTTGTTCTCTTTTTCGATGTTGTATCTATTCACTATTCGACCCGGTGCGTATTTTGAATCCCCTGAATCTAGCACAATTACTTTCTTGCTCATTTGCCTCACAATAACTTCGATATGCTTGTCGTTAATACTTACACCTTGAGTGCAATAAACTCTTTGTACTTCGGAAATAAGGTATTCTTGTACTTCTTCTAGACTTCTAAGTCCTAGTAATTCGTGAGGATTTATTGCACCTTGTGTTAACAACTGCCCTGGAGTAACTTCTTCGCCCTCTTCAACTGCAAGATTAAATCCATACGGTATTTGAAATTTTTTCTCTTCTCCATCTTCGGTATGAACCATTACATTCTTCATTCCTCTATCTAGATCTACCACTCTTACCTTACCAGCAACAGTTGATAGAACAGCTTGAGCTTTTGGAGTCTTCCTTGCTTCAAAAATTTCTGTAACCCTTGGGAGACCTTGTGTTATATCATCACCTGCAACCCCACCAGTATGGAAAGTACGCATTGTAAGCTGTGTACCTGGCTCACCAATGGATTGCGCAGCAATAACACCTACCGCTTCACCAATCTCAACTATTTTACGATGTGCTAAATCAAGACCATAACATTTCTTACAAATACCTCGTTCAGTTTCACATTTAACTACGTCTCGAATCGGTACACTTTTCACCTTAGATTCCAATTCATCAGCCAATTTTACGTCAATATAGTCATTTCTTGATGCAATAAGATTGTTGTTATCATCAAATACATCTAACCCTAAATATCTTCCTATTATTCGATCTTTTAAGGATTCAATTTTTGGTTCAATAGCACTTTTATATGTAAACTTCTCCGTCCCACAGTCTTCCTCCGTCACAACAACATCTTGAGCTACATCAACTAGTTTCCTAGTTAGATAACCAGAGTCAGCTGTTTTTAGTGAAGTGTCAGCCATACCTTTTCTAGCGCCGTGTGAAGAAATAAAGTATTCAAATACACTTAAGCCTTCTTGGAAGTTAGATTTAATAGGTCTTTCAATAGTTTTACCGGACGGATCTGCCATTAATCCACGCATACCCGCTAACTGCCTATACTGACCTATAGAACCACGAGCACCACTCTCAATCATCATTCTAATCGGATTCATCAATTGAGACTGTAAGTTTTTCATTGATTTATCTGCTACATATTCACTTGTCTTAGACCAAACCTTAACAACTTGATTATAACGATGTTCATCCGTTATTCTGCCACGTCCATATAAACCTTCTATTTTCTTAACTTCGTCTTCAGATTCTTTTAACTTCTCATATTTTTCGTTTGGAGTATGGATATCAAACAAGGATATTGTAAGACCACCTTTGGTGGCATATTTGAATCCTGTTTTCATAATGTTGTCTAACATATCACCGACAAACTCATTACCAACCTTGTCATAAGCAAAGTCAATTAGTTTACCTAGGAATGGCTTGCCTATAGCATTGTTTTTCTTATGTGGTATGTATTCAAATGCATCGGATACAAGTTCAAAAATTCCCTCAGGGTGTGGATCGTTTATTTCTGAATCATTTATGTAAACCATTCCTTCAGGCAATGCTTCATTAAATATTATCTTACCTACAGTAGTAACTATGTAATTTCCATTATTGAATTTCTTATTTTTCCTTATGTCTAAAATAATTTTTGAATGGAGTCCAATTTGACCCATCTCATACGCTTTTATAGCAAGATCTGGAGAGCCAAAGAATTTGCCTTCTCCAATAGAGCCATCTACCTCCATCGTTAGGTAATAAATCCCTAGAACCATGTCCTGACTCGGTGTACTAGACGCTTTTCCGTTCTGAGGGTGAAGCAAGTTCTGATTCGCCATCATTAGAAAACGCGCCTCTGCTTGTGCCTCTCTAGTAATCGGAACGTGGACCGCCATTTGGTCACCATCAAAGTCAGCATTGTACCCTCCAGTTGCCAGAGGATGTAACTCAATTGCTTTACCACTTATCAATACAGGCTCAAAAGCTCTAATCGATAGCTTATGTAGTGTAGGTGCACGGTTTAACATTACAGGGTGCCTTCTTACAACCTGTTCTAAGATGTCCCAAACCTCATCACGCTTTTGCTGGATTTTTCTTTTTGCAGCTGAACCATTCTCCGCTAAGCCTTGATCAATCATTCTGTTCATTACAAAGGGCTTAAACAACTCAAGTGCCATTTGTTTCGGAATACCACACTGATGAATTTTTAATTGAGGACCAGATACGATGACAGAACGTCCAGAATAATCTACTCGCTTACCCAGAAGATTTTGGCGGAACCTACCTTGTTTCCCTTCCAAAGAACTAGAAAGAGATTTCAGTTCTCTTTGACCTATCCCCGTAATTGGGTAATCGCGTCTTTGATTTGCTATGAGAGCATCAACTGCATCTTGCAGCATACGTTTCTCATTCTCTTTAATAATTCTTGGAGCTCCAACTTCTATTAATCTTTTCAAACGGTTATTGCGGTTAATGATCCTTCTGTATAATTCATTAATATCACTAGTCGCAAAACGCCCACCATCCAATTGAACCATCGGTCTGAGGTCTGGAGGAAGTACAGGAATTGTTTTTAGAATCATCCATTCAGGTCTATTGTTAGACACTCTAAACGAGTTAACTACTCTTAGTCTCTTTTCTAATTTTTTTCTCTTTTGAGTTTTACATTCAGCAATTTCTTTTCGAAGATCAGCTTCTAAAACATCCAAATCATACTCACTTAATAAATCCATCAGCGCTTGAGCTCCGGTTTCAGCTTGGAACGCAAGACCGTGCTCTTCCCTAGCTTTAGCATACTCTGCACCTGTCAGAAGTTGTTTCTTTTCTAAATCCGTATCACCAGGATCAGTAACTAGATGATATCTACAATAGATAATATTTTCTATCTTACCATTTGGAATATCTAAGATTGTAGAAAGGTAAAATGGATTGGTTTTAAAGAACCAAAAATGAGCAACAGGTGCCGCCAACTCAATATGACCCATTCGCTCTCTTCTAACTCTAGCTCTAGTAACCTCTACTTTACACTTCTCACAAATAACGCCCTTATATTTTTGCTTTTTATACCTTCCACAGTTCGCAGCACAGTGCCAGTCCTTCGAAGGTCCAAATATTCTTTCACAGAACAAGCCATCTGGCTCAGGTCGAAATGTTTTATAATTAATAGTTTCCGGCTTTTCAACCTCTCCCCATGACCATTGAAATATTTTTTCAGGAGAAGCTATATTTATCGGGACAAATTGCAATTGATTTAAATTACTCACTTAATGAATCCCCCCAAGTATATAAAATCTAAGAAATATATAGATGTCGTTTACTTATTAATGATGTACGGCTCCTCACCTATTCATTGGTTAAGGAACCGTACTAAAATGATTTTTATTACAAATTACTCTTCTCCTGTTTCGTCATTACCATTTGGATCTTCTATGTCTTTTTCGCTATCAATATCCACTTGATAATGTTCGCCTTCCATATCTTCGTGATCCAAAGCATCCTTTTCAACATTCTCTGTTTCTACTTTTTTATTTTTAATAGGTTTTTCTGTTTTACGTCCATTATTTTGGAAAAGAGAATTACCATTTTCAGAAATAGCATCAATATCTAGACCAAGAGCACGAATTTCATTAATTAAGACTTTAAATGATTCTGGAACTCGTGGACTTGGATGTTCGTCTCCTCGAACAATAGCTTTAAATAACTGGGAACGACCAACAATGTCATCTGATTTCAGTGTAAGCATTTCTTGCAATGCGTATGACGCTCCGTATGCCTCTAGTGCCCACACTTCCATTTCACCAAAACGTTGACCGCCCATTTGAGCCTTACCTCCTAGCGGCTGTTGAGTGACCATTGAGTAAGGTCCGTCAGCGCGAGCGTGGAGCTTGTCATCGATCTGGTGAGACAATTTGGACATGTACATAACGCCTACCATTACATCATTTTCAAACTTTTCACCTGTTCGACCATCATATAATGTAAACTTCCCATTCGTTGGGTGCCCTGCTCTTTCAAGCTCCCTTTGAATATCATCTACCGAAGCTCCGTTAAAAACAGGCGTTTCATACTTTTCATTCAGTGTCTTACCAGCCATTCCTAAATGAGCTTCCATTATTTGTCCAATGTTCATTCTTGAAGGTACACCTAGAGGGTTTAATGCAATATCGATTGGAGTACCATCCGGTAGGTGAGGCATATCCTCTTGTGGCAACATTCTAGAGATAACACCCTTATTTCCATGCCTACCAGCCATTTTGTCCCCTTTTGAAATTTTTCTCTTTTCAGCTATGTAAACTTTATATCGTTTTAGGACGTTACTAGGCAGATCCGTATCTTCTTTAGATAGTTCTACCACATCAATAACAGTACCATTAGAGCCGTTTTTCAACTTCAGCGATGTATTCTTAAATAATTTTGCCTTTTCTGCAAAAATATTATCTAGTAATTTTTCTTCTGGAGTTTTATCATCCTGTGATTTAGGAGTATTTTTCCCTATTAAAATATCGTCTGGTCCAACTTCAGAGCCAACCCTAACTATTCCGTTTTCATCTAAGTTCTCCAAATGTTTTGCAGACACGTTAGGCACATCGTTTGTAACTTCTTCCGGTCCCAATTTAGTATCCCTTACATCTATTGAATGCTCAGTAACCATAACCGTGGAGTATTCGTCTCTTTCAGACAATCGAGAGTTTAAAAGAATACTATCTTCGAAGTTGTATCCTTCCCAAGGTACAAAAGCGACCAATAGGTTCTTTCCTACCGCGAGCTCACCATCTCTTGATGATGTACTATCCACTAGCACCTCACCTTTTTTTACTTTTTTACCTGGATGGACTTTTATGTAATGATTAAAACTAGTGTTATCGTTAGTTCTCATAAACTTCCTAATCTTATAGGAAACTTCCTCACCTTTTTTATATCGAACAATTAATTCCTTATTAGTAACACTCTTAACAATCCCATCATCCTCAGCTACATATGAGGACATTGTGTCACGAGCAACCTGACCTTCAATGCCCGTCCCTACAATAGGTTCTTCTGATTTTATAAGTGGCACACCCTGCCTTTGCATGTTCGCACCCATCAGTGCTCTATTGGCATCATCATGCTCTAAGAATGGAATTAGCGAAGCTCCAATTCCTACTATTTGTTTTGTCGATACATCTACATAATCAATTTCTTTATGATTTATCATAGGGTATTCTTTTCCATACCTAACAGTCAGTTTCTCTTTTTTGAATACCTGCTTTTCTTGATCAACATCTGAAGCTTGGGCAATGTAGTATCTTTCTTCATCATCAGCCGTTAAATAATGAACTTCATCCGTAACCACTCCAGTTTTAGGATCTACTTTTCTGTATGGTGTCTTAAAGAACCCGTATTCATTGATTTGAGAGAATATCGCCATAGAACCAATTAATCCAACCCCAAATCCTTCTGGTGTCTCAATTGGGCATATACGACCATAGTGGGAATAGTTTACGTCACGAACGTCTACCCCAGCTCTCTCTTTAGCTAATCCACCAGGTCCAAGTGCAGAAGTTCTACGTTTATTTATCAATTCAGCAAGCGGATTGACTTGATCGACATATTGAGATAGTTGTCCTCCACCCAGAAACTCCCTCATAGCAGCAACTAGAGGCTTTATATGTATTAAGCTTTGCGGCGTAACAGTGTTGTTATCTTGCAAAGTTATGTTTGCTGAGTTAACTGTCATTCTTTCTCTAATGTTTCTTTCGATTCTAGTCACTCCAACATGGAATCTTTCTTTTAACAACTCACCAACGAGCCTTACACGTCTGTTTGATAAATGGTCAATGTTATCGACATTCCCTACATTTCTTTCTAGATTAAAGAGGTAATTAACCGCTGCAGTGATGTCTTCAGTTGTTAGTTGTTGTACCTTTGGTTGACCGTTACCAATGATTTTTACTGTTTCACCATTTCTAGTCTCAGCAATTAATTCATTACTATCTAGCGTTTCTAAGACTTCATCTGTCACTTGTTCGCCCTTTTTGAAAGGACCAACATCCTGAACTAGAGTCTTTTTTAGTGCCCTTTGTCTTATGTTTAACTTTTGATTCATCTTGTAACGACCAACAGGCTCTAAATCATATTTTTTAGGATCAAAGAAAGTAGATTCAATATATCCTTGAGCCCTTTCTAGGACAGAAGGGTCGTTAGGTCTTACAGTTCTATAGAAAGAAATCAATGCTTCTTCTGTTGTTGTCGTGTCATCTTTTTCTAAAGTATCCATCAAAAATGGATGTTGACCGAAAATCTCAATAAGCTTGTCATTCGCAGTAATGCCTTTTTCTTTTTCTTCTTCAGTAACCTTGCCTACACCGAAAGCTTTTAGAAAGACAGTTATTGGTAACTTTCTCCCGCGATCAATTTTTGCCCACGCCAATCCTTTAGCGTCGATGCCCATTTCAATCCAAGCACCCTTTTTGGGAGCTGGTACAATTTTAGCGTTATATTCGTATCTTCCTTTATCGTTAATGTCACTTTCAAAATAAATACCAGGTGCTTTAACTATCTGCGTAACAATAGCCCGCTCTGTTCCATTAAAAATGAACGTCCCTTGGTCGGTCATATAAGGATAGTCGCCCATAAAAACTTCCGACTCGATTGGATTATCAACATCTTTATTGTGAAGTAAGAATTTTGCCTTTAACGGCGCACTATAATCCAAATCCTTTCGCATAGCATCTTCAGGAGTAATTTGCGGTTTCCCCATTTCACACGACAGATATTGGAGTTCAAACGTACCGTTGTGATCTGAAATTGGGAATGTATTCTTAAATACCTCATCAATGTTTTTATCAGTGAATTCTTTAAAGGATTTATGAGCATGTTCTACCAAATTAGGAATGACTAGAAAATCATTTACCTTTCCGAAACTTTTTCGTTTCATAAAATCACCTCTCTGTTTTTACTTTATAAGATGAATTGCAAGCAACCCGTAGTATCACATAATATATATTTTTAATAATTAATATCTTTTTTTATATAGAGTTAAAGTATCTGTATCTATTAACCTCATCCATTATCATTTATGTTAAAAATTACGTTTTTCCTTTTAACTATTCCTCACAGCACAATATTTCTTTATAATGATATCTTTTCATATAAAAAGAACTCTCCTTTTATGGAGAGTCCAATCGCAGTACATATTAATCTGACTTAATTTACGAACACTTCATCCAACATAAAGACAACCATTGGTCTCCTCTTAACATGTTTATAGATGATATCCCCAATCTCTTCTCTTATTTCTCGATGATGACTTTTAACATCATCACTTCCTTTTACTTTTTGCAAAATAAGTTCTTTAATCTGTGAGTTTAAGGCTTTTTTATCAACTCTTGCTACAATTCCTTTAAAATCGAACTTTATTTTAACCTTCTTCTTACCTTGGTTAAAAACAATCGCACTTACAAAGAACGAACCTTGTTCTGCCATCCGATGCCGATCTTTTAAGACAGAAGTATTTACTTCACCCAATCCAGAGTTATCTATCAAGACCGCTCCCGCTTTAACACTATTTGCAATTTTCCCCTGTTCTTTCGACAATTCTATAACATCACCGTTTTCACACAGAAAGATGTTTTCTCTAGGAATTCCAACGCTCTCCGCCAATTCCGCATGATTAAGTAGCATTCTGTATTCACCATGACACGGAATGAAAAATTTAGGTCTTAAAATACTAAGCATTAATTTTTGTTCCTCCTGATATCCATGACCAGAAGTATGTATTTTCTCATTAACAACCACATTAACTTGTTTCTTTAGTAATCGATTGATTAGACCCGATACACTTCTTTCATTACCAGGAACTGGCTTGGAAGAGAACACGACAGAATCTCCCTCTTTCAATTCTATATGCTTGTGTTGACCCGTTGCCATTCGGTTTAAACCTGCAAGAGTTTCTCCTTGAGCCCCTGTCGTAATGATAAGGACTTCAGAATCTTTCATATCATTGGCTTCGTGCGCCCTAACCATTAATTCTTTGGGGAAATTTAAATGTTTTATTTGATGGGCTGTAAGTACATTCTTCTCCATACTCTTGCCTATAACGACTACTTTCCTCCCCATTTCTTCTGCCAATTCCATAACACTTTGAACTCTATGTAAACTGGATGAGAAAGAACTAACAATGATTCTACCCTCACACTTAGCAAATTCATCTCTTAAGTTACCTTTGATCTCTCTTTCAGAAGGTGATACACCTTTCTTAGTTGCGTTCGTGCTATCAGATAAGAGAGCTAATACACCTTTATTCCCTATCTCTGCTATACGTTGAAAATCCAAATAGTTCTTATCTACAGGCGTATAATCAATTTTAAAATCACCTGTATGCACGATAGAGCCATGCGGTGTGTTTACAACTATCCCCATCGAATCAGGTATACTATGATGGGTTCTAAAAAACTCTATATTAATATCATCGAACTGATATGTTTCTTTTTCGTCATTAATAATATTTATTTTGTCAAACTTCATTCTTTCATACTTCAATTTGTTTGAGATCATAGCTGCAGTGAGTTTCGTTGCATATAATGGCACGTTGAACTCCTTTAAGAAGTGAGGTAACGCTCCAATATGATCTTCGTGAGCATGTGTTATAAACACACCCTTAAACTTATTCTTATTTTTCCTTATATAATCAAAGTCCGGTATCACGATATCAACACCGTACATCGTCTCGTCAGGGAATACAAGCCCAACATCAACTACGACCATTTCATTTCCGTATTCAATAACAGTCATGTTTTTGCCGACTTCACCAAGCCCTCCCAATGGAATAATCTTTAATTTTTTCATATATATATGGCACAGTGAAATGTGCCCCTCCTCTCAATAAAAAACTGGCGTCTTCTTGTGGTAATGTAAAATTCTTAGAGTGTGTTATACATTTTTATAATCTCTCTTTTTCACGAGAGGCATTGAACTAAGCCACTAAAAACTACGTATCACACAATAGTCTTTTATTCATTTCTCAAATCCCCTTCTAAACGCTAAGAGCATTCAACTTAATCCATAAACTTATCGCACCTCTCGAATTACGTAATATTTAACACGCATTTTTAATTCTGTTAAATTTTTTTTGGTTTTTTCTCTTAACCCACTATTCCAACCACCAAAAAAGAGGTGTGGATACCCCCACACCTCAGAACTTCATAATGATTTCAACATTTCAATACCTGTAATTTGCTTGTCTACCAACTTCGCCTCTTCCGGGCATCTATCCCTCAATAAGAGCAAGCATTCAATTGCTTGGTCATGTTTAGCTGTTTTTAAATAAACTTTGGAAAGATAGTAATAAGCAATTGGGTACTTTTCCCTAACAGATATACAATCGAGTAAAGCTTGTTTAGATTTGTCATATTCATGAAGATCCATATAAACACAACCTAATTCAAATAAGAACTCCGCTTTCTTATCAGACTTTATCGATGTACCTATCTGAAAACTATAAACTGCTTTCTCCAATTCTCCATTCTTATAATATGAACGCCCTAAATATAAATTTGCATCCTGATAATTACTATCAACCCTTACAACTTCTTTTAGAATAGTTATAGCGGTTTCATAATCCTTTTTCCTGTATAGTGAAATCCCATAGGTACTTGCGTATTCTAAATTCTCAGGGTTACATCTGTAAGCCTTACCTAAAAACTTCGAAGACTCCTCAATATGATTCATAAAATAACCGGTCAAACCAGCATAAAAGTGATATTCACCATTGGTTTCGTCCAATTCACTCGCCTCTTTGAATGCACGATTTGACTCTTCATATCTATTTTCTGATATCAACCTTACGCCATTGTTAAAACATTCCGAAGCCCTCTTCTTATAAAAATTATCAGAATACAAAGAGACTATCTTTTTCATGCACTCACCCCTTTGCGAGATGAAAAATAGCATAATACTCAAATATGTAAAGTTATCGCCTTTGTTTTTTTATATATCCATAAACAATGGGTTGACCTATAAGAGTCAACCCATTGTTTATGTCACCAATTCCTTGTTAGAATGGAATTTCAAAAGATCCAAAGGTCTAATGTCATCCCTTCCAGAAGCATTTATGTAATTCTTCATTATGAAATAAACTCCCGAAGCACTTAGTTTTTTCTTATGTTGATTCGAAATAATATAGTCTTCACTACTCAAACTTTCCATCCGCTCTAATAACAATTTGGTATCACTAGAAACTGGAATCGCTCTATTTTTGGTGTATAGAATTCCTTGAGCATAATTTAAGTCCTTACCTCTTAAATTCACCATTTCCTTACCTTTTAACTTTTCATTAATAATAAGGCTAAAAATTAGTCGATCCCGAACCGAATCTTCATTTATAGAATTCAATATATTCTCAACATCTTTTTCTTTTATGTCCACACTCTTTCTTTCAACTTCCATCTGAGTTATGTTCTCATAGGGATTGATGATCATTACACCTTGTTTCCTTAAAAACTTGAAGAATGACCTCAATGCACTATTTTTCTTATTTATTGTTGCATTAGAAGCACCATTATTTCGCAATCCTAACATGTATTCACGTATATGCTTTTCTCTTACCTCAGCAATCTTTACCCCTTGTACATCTAAAAAGTGGACAAATACATCCACTTCCTTAGAGTAATTTTCAATCGTACTAGCAGTCTTTTCGTTTTCTTTTAAATAGTCTTTATACGAACCGAAAATTGCGCTTCACCCCTTTTTAAACTGGTAACACTCAAAATTACAATCATTGTTGTGAACAAGAGCAGCTCTAGGATATTAAACCCAAACCAACCTTCGAACAATGTCCATAGGAACAACCCCTGGGAAACTAAAGCGAAAATGAACGAAATTCTACTACATATGAATTTGCTAGTAAAATACATCAATATGAAATAGAACATAGTAAACATATTTTGTCCTAGTTCACTCCCGCCAAATAAAATGAATGTTACAAATGATACTGCGAACGAACCAAACATCATTATCGCTACCTTTTGGTATAACAATACTGCATTATTCGTTTGATTATCAAAAATCAATTCTTTCCCTTTCTTTAAAACGTATAAAAATGGAATTAGTAACAACGCATGTGTAAAGACTAACGCACCGCCAATAAACAAAGAGATAACAAATGAAGTTACAGTGGATAATATCACTGGAATAATCACCACTATATTGAATTTATGTGTATCCAATACCTTATCTGATATCAACAAATAACCCATTAGCAGAATGGTATAAGTCGTTAACACATCGTCAGGAACGAACATCAAGGAAAAACCAAAGGAGTAAGATAAAACAGATAGAATCATACCCATCTCAATCACCTTCTCCCTTTATTGATCTTAATGATTTCCTCGATAGTTCTATCTTTTTTTTGTAGCTCATCATTATGTTCAGCAATCATGACTTTTTTTAAATTATCACCCAATTGAAGTATTGCCTCATACCCATCATACCGAATTACACCATCCCCAATCGGGAGGAATCCCTCTTTTTTATTACCTACAAACCTTTCGTTATCATTAATATACATGAGTTTAATTTTATCCCAACCTACGATTTCCTCCACCTCTTCATAGAACGCGTTTGCTAACTCATTGTTGTGAAACATATACCCTGCTGAAAAAGCAGCAGAGTAATCTAGCGCCCCTTTTATAGAAGGGTGGAAAGAAACAAGCTCATTCCACTTCTCTAAAGTATGAGGTATTTGAGTCCCCCCACCTGCTCTATTTCTAATAAGTATTTCTCCCTCGAAAGAAGTAGCCTCTATTAGTTTCAAAAGATTACCCTTAATGTTTTCCATAGCGATTAATGGATTGTTACCCTTACCATAACTTCCAGGTCTTAAAACGTAGAACTTAGCACCAATTTTCTGAGCGAACTCAAGATCTTCCATTATTTCCTCTATACAATTTGGATCCACTTCAGTAATGTTATACACAAATGGCGCGTGTACTATGGGCATTATATCCCTTTCTTCAACAAACCTCTTATACTCATTCAACTGCCTCGTCTTAACTTCGTGCAAGGTTCCGCCTCTAAGCCCTCTTGCAAAGATTTGAAAGGCGTTCCCCCTGCTAACATTAATCTTTTTCCTCAAGCTATTCAAACTACCTGAATACGAAAAGTGAAATCCTAGTTTCATTAGTCTCCACCACCTTTACTAACAACAACTTGATTCCTACCATTCCCTTTTGCTACATAAAGAGCCTCGTCCGCCCTTTTCACCAAATTCTCTATATTATTTCCGTGTACACCGTATTGAGACAACCCTATAGATACCGTAATTTGATCAACAGTCTTAATCTCACTTATCTTCTTTCGTATTCGCTCAGCAATTACGTTCGCATTTCCTCCTGTATTCGGCAGTAAGGCAACAAACTCTTCACCGCCCCATCTGCCTACCATATCCATTGGGCGAACAGCTTTATTAAGCGTTTGTGCTACTAACTTTAATACTTCATCTCCTACATCGTGACCATAAGTGTCATTAAAGTTTTTGAAGTGATCAATATCCATTATAAGAAACGTTAAATCTTCTCCATTTTCCGCTCTCTTCAACAAAGCGTGAAATCTTTCTTCAAAGTAACGCCTATTAGGAATAGCGGTTAGAGTATCAAAACTCGCCAAGTCTTGCATCTTTTTTAGAAGTCTTGCGTGTTTCATTTTGAACATAACCTGTTCTCCATACAAATGCAGGATCTCATAATCTTCTTCTTTAAATGGGAAATACATCATGCGCCCTTCTTCACCTAATGGAGACCTCTTTCCATAAACCGCTATAACACCCCAACTCTGCTTTTCATATAAAAGCGGTATTCTAAGTAAGTCATCGCTTATCTGAGTGTTATCTCCATCTGTCTTAGGCAACTCCTCTGGTACTTCAAACTTATCGCTCTTGCCAACTTCCTCAACTTTTCTATATTTCCCCTGCTTATACACATACAAGCAAGCGTAATAAGCATTGAAGAACTCCATCGAAGAGTTTAATAATTGCCTTATTAAAACTGGTATTTCAATAATTTCATTTAAGTGCCTACTTTGAACAAACATTTTAGAGACAATCCTAAGTTCGTCCTTCTTTGCAGCTAATTCTAATTCTCTTTTCTCATACTCTTTCCGCTCCTTGTGGCGTTTCTTTTGCAGAAAATTTATTTCTTTAAGTTTAGAGTGCAACATTAACAAGACTAGAAAAACTGCAAACCCGAACATACCTGGTGTAAATAGTTCACTTGTCATTATGTACTGTATCCCAAACACAGATGAAGAGAAGAAAATAAGATCGAAATAGTTAGCTTTATTAGAAACAAGATGGATGAATGGGACTACCAACAAAAAGTAAATAAGGGAATATTCGAAGTAATAAGCCATTCCTAGAACTATCCCTAATTCCAAATAGGAATGAAGTTTGCTAGGAGAAAATAAAGAAAAAGCAATTACATATAAACCAAATGAAGCCAATGTGATCAGCTCAGCTTTCGTTAACACACTGAAATCCTCGTACAACAAAAGACTTATTGTAACCATCACAATAATTCTAAATACTGAAGACAGATACTTATAGATATACTCCATATACATCACCACCACACTATGATTAACACATAATGAATAAATCCTTAAGTTTTTTATACATTTTTGAGCACACAAAAAGCGGACATAATCTAATGTCCGCTTACATTCAATATCGTTCTGTTTTAATAAATCTTTGCGTAGATAAGATACTTGATACTAGCCCAATAACGATCGAGAGTAACATGAGGGGTGAGAACAAGTTTTCCAACACCACAGCCTCATCGATAAATGGGATATAAGGTAACTGTTCTTGAAGTTTGCTAACCGCAATTGAATACCCATAAACAAAGGAGTAATATACAATAAACGCTGATGCTGTAGTAAGGATAAGTGCTTCAATAATGAAAGGCATCCGAATCCTTAGCATCCCTGCCCCAATAAGTTCTTTTATTGAGATCTCGTCTCTACGACTGGTAATATTATTTCTGATCGCATAAAAGACAAACATACCAGCAATAAATGCCATTGCAATCGAAACATACAAAGCAACTTTTTTGGTTCCACTGGTTACGTCAAAAAGGTACTCAACAAACTCTTTTCCATAGATAACGTCTTCAGCAATTCCCCAAGACTCTACTTTTGTCGCAACACCTTCAATTTGTTTAGCGTCTTTAAGTTGTAAAACGAAACTTGCTGAGAATATGTCTTCACTTAAATCTTTCATTACATCTGAATCTTGCCCTAACCTACTCTCCATAATTTGCTTCGCTTCGGCTTTAGAAACAAAGCGAACATTCTTCACTTCTTCGATCCCACTTAACCTTTTTTCTACTTCATCGTATTCTGTAACAGAGTCTTGCAAATGGACATGCAACTCCATTTTATTTTCCAACACATCTGCAAAATACTTCGCATTCATACCCGCAACTAGAAACATACCGAATACAAACAAGCATATAGAAGAAGTTAGAATAGCTCCCAAGTTTCTAAAGTAGTTTCTCTTAAGCCCTACCAACGCTTCTTTTATCCAATACCAAATACTAAACATCATTGCACCCTCCTTTTCTTTATTCTGCTTCTGCTTTTACTTCTGATATATAAGAAGATAAGTCGATAGCATTCCGCTCATGGTTATCCTCGACCATTCCTTTTTCAACATAAACGACCCTCTTTTTTAATTGTCGAACGATATTTTTATCATGAGTCGCCATTAAAATTGTTACACCTTTATGATTTAAACTTCTAAGATAATCCATTACAATCTTAGAATTGTTGTCGTCCAAATTACCTGTAGGTTCATCGCAGATCAATACAGAAGGCTCATATACCATAGCTCTAGCTATCGCAACTCTTTGTTGTTCTCCCCCAGACATTTCACTTGGGTAAGATTTTTTCTTCTGACCTAAACCTAACTCTTCAAGTATTTGATTAGTTCTCTTTTTAACTTCTCTTACGTTTTTTCCGAAACTCTCAAGGACATAAGCTACATTTTCATATGCTGTTTTGTTGGGAAGTAATTTGAAATCTTGAAACACCACTCCAATATTTCTTCTAAGATACTTTGACTTTGTCTTTTTGGTATTCTTCCCAAAAACCATTAAGTCACCTGAAGTAGGCATCTCATCTTTGTAGATCATTTTTAAAAGTGTGCTCTTCCCCGCTCCACTTTCACCCATAAAGAATACGAATTCTCCAGATTCCAATTTAAAACTAGCTTCTCTTATTGCAGGGTTTTCATTATTTGTATATGTTTTTTTTACATTCCTGAATTCAATCACTTATATCACCTCTGCTTTTTCTTTCAAATAAAGAAAAAAACCCCTTTTAATTACTCTCCATTGTTTTCACAAAAAAAAGAGAGCTCATAATTGAGCTCTCTAGAAATTAGTATTTATTATTTTTTCCATTAAGACTATTTCATTTTAAGTTTGTATTGTTTAAACTAATATAACTTATACAAAACTAAAAGTGAGTCTTTATTAAACCGCAAATAGAGAACGAGTCATTTCAAGCATAGCATTCTCCAAAGTGCCAAATTCTTTCTTAATAGCTTCAAACATAGCAGGATTATCTTTTTTCAACATTTGTTCGTTAAGTTGTTTTCCTTCTACTTTAGCTTTTGAAGTCTCTTCCCACAAATAACTAGTAATTTCTTCTCTAGAGATATTCTTAGAAGTTTTAATTTCTTCAGCTTGGTCTTCAGTAATATAACCTAACTCAACAAGGGAAGATAGCTTAACTAATTCAGGATCTTCTTCTACCTGTTCTTTTGATTCCACTTTCGAATCGTTGATTGCTGGGTTTTTGCCATTCTCTTGAATTAGTTTTTCTTCCTGTAGAATATCTACCCCAAATCTATCCTCATACTCACCTGAGATTTCTTCTAAAGTCTCAAAGAAGATTAGGGCTTGCTCGTACAATTCAGGATGTTCACTTTCTAACTCACTTACAAAACCACCCGAAAGGATAATCATTCTAATTTCGTACATTACTCTGTCTTCATTCCAAGACATCAATGTATACTTAGTCAAATTATCAATCGTTTTGTAAGCAGCAAAGATCCTTTCTTTGATTTCTCCGATATTCTTCTTTTGCAACGCTTTATGACTATTCTCTGAATAACGTCTTTTCATAATAGCGTAAAGAACAAATTTCTCTCTTTCTTTTATTCTTTTCCTATTAATACCATTTTCTTTTAGTGCTTTGTCCCAACCTTTATATGCTTCTAATACTGCTTGAAAGAACTCAGGTTTTTCCTTACTGACATTTGCTGCGTCTAGATTTTCATTAAAAACATACATTTCTTTAATTTTTTTGTTTATATCATTTTTTAACATTGTTGAATCCCTCCAATTACTTATATTTTATCGTTATTTATATTATAAGTAAACTTTTTTATTTTGATACCACTTTTTCTAATTTTTTCTGAATTTATTAATTATATTTAGCATTTTACTAAATTCATTATTAGTTTTTGGGGTTAACTTTATAATATCTTAGTAAATATTAAAGTTTTTCTGAATCCCCATGAAAATTTCAGAAGTTAACTCTAGACTTTATTAATAATTCAAAGTCTCAACTTATAATTCCCTAATTAGACTTTTTGTTTAGATTGATGAATATTAACTAACTTTAAAAATGCAGTATTTTACAATATATAAAAATAGAGATAGCCCAAATATAACATTCGGGCTATCTCTATTTTATTTGGGATTATTGATTTGACTCGTAACATTGAATATTAGACCCATACTCATCAAGAGAATTATTGTAGATGAACCACCGTAACTAATGAAAGGAAGTGTCATCCCTGTAACAGGCGCTAGTCCTGTAGCAACCGCCATGTTGATCATAGCCTGAATTACTATTAGCACTATGACTCCAGTAGAAACTAATTTCCCAAACTCATCTGGAGCACTAAATGCAATACTAATCCCTCTTATCATAAGTAATAAAAATAATAAAATTACTATAGACGTTCCTAAAAAACCTAATTCCTCTCCAATAATGGAAACAATCATATCCGTGTGGTTCTCTGGAAGCCATGGTCCCACCTTTTGTCGGCTCATTCCCAGACCTAACCCTATCCATTCGCCAGAACCGAGAGCAAGTTTACTTTGGAGAATATGATACCCAGAACCCAACTCATTTTCTTCCGGATTTAGAAAGCCAAATATCCTTTTCATTCTGAAAGGTTCTGCTAATACTCCTATGACACCTACACCTAATACACCTACCATTAAGAAGCCAAAAATCTTCTTTGATAGCCCACCTATTAGCAACATGACCATAGCAATTATCAATAGAACCCCTATTGCGCTTAGATGTTTTTCAAGCACAACTAAACCTGCATAAATTCCAATATAACCGATTATAGGCAGTAGCCCCTCTTTAGTATTCAAGTCACCCCTACGTCTTCTCACATCAATCATGTGAGCAAGAGTTACTATTACAGTTATTTTTGCTATCTCAGAAGGCTGAAATCGAAGACCTCCTACTTCTAACCACCTAGCTGCACCATTAACTGATACATTAAAGTATGGAATTAGTACCAAAATCAACAAAAATATAGTTACTGCATTTATCCAGGGAATCATACCTCTTAATTTTTGATATGGGACCTTTGCCACTACAATCATGGCAATAATTCCAAGCATCACATTGATCAAATGTCGTTGAAAAAAGTGATAGATATTATCATATACTTCTATAGCCAATATCGAACTAGCGCTGAAAACCATGAGCGTCCCAATTCCGACTAGCAATAATAATATTGTAGCGAAAAAGAAATCCACTCTAAACTTTTGCAATATACTACACCCTCTCCCAACCAATTATAAATAGTGATTTTTAGATTCTTTCAAGATTCCTTTCTAAAAAAAACAAAAGGAGGCATTCCGCCCCCTTTTCCTATAATTACTGGTTTGAAGTTTTCCTGACCATACGCTCCAACATAGAATCAGATATTTCTCTCAATGTATATGCGTAGTTTTCGATGTCTCCCTCGACTTCTTTTCTAGCTTCAAACAGTTGTTGAGTTTGTTCTTGAGCAGTTTGCTTCTCATTCTCAGCTTCCGCCAACATGCCATCCTTTTTATTGGACGCCTCTTCAAGCATTTCAACCACTTGTCTCTTAGCTTTATCTAGAGCTTCTTTAGCTTCCTGCTCTGCTTCTTGAATAATATAGTCTGCTTTTTGTTGAGCATCCTCCATTAACATCCATAGAGTCTTCTCTTTTCTATCGTATTGAGCTTTTTGTCGTTTGAGTTGGTCTTTCATATCACTAAGGTTATCCGTATCTGTTTCTTCATCATCTTCCATAGTGATGTTTAATGGTCGATGAGCGGAAGCAGTTTTCAACTTCTCAGCAGTTGTTTCTAGATCATCTTCTAAATCTTGAACACTATATCCCATTTCATTTAGAAATTTATTAACAGCAAAGGCATCATAGACATCTTTACCACCGTTAACGAACGAACCAAACTTCAAGGATTTAAATTCGTGAGATAAAATCCGATCACTAATCTTCTTCGTATCAGTTATCATATATTAACCCCTCTTTATCCGTTGTTTTTATATGATTTTAGTCCATACTTAGCAAAGATATCTGGAATAGAGATGTCGTCTTCTTGCTTCTCTTGCTTCACTTCAACAGGAGCTACCCTTTTATTTTCATCAGCCTTTAATACGTTAATGTTGCTTTTTTCTCTTGTTTTTTTGCGACCTTCTACTTCCCCAATGTTATCTTCAAAACCTGTAGCAACAATCGTTACCTGGACTTTATCATCATCCCAGCCTTCTTTTCTAATAACTGATCCAAAAATGATTTCCGCATTTTCATCAGCTCTCTCTTCAATCATTTCAGCAGCTTCTACAATTGCATTGAAAGAAAGTTTTTCGCTACCAGTAAAGTTCATGATTACACCTTTTGCATCATCAATGTTATGTGTAAGCAGTGGGTTGTACATAGCTTCTTCCGCAGCATCAAGAGCGGCTTTATCTCCAGTACCATAACCTACACCCATCAGTGAGCTTCCGCCAACTTCCATAACTGTTTTAACATCCGCAAAGTCTAGGTTGATTTGCCCTTTTTCAAGAATAAGATCACAAATACCCTCAACAGCTTGTCTGAGTACGTTGTCTACTTCCTTGAACGCTTCAGGCATAGAAACATCTTTATTATTCTTTTGAATCTCTTCCCACAATTTATCATTCGGGATAGTAATAAGGGTATCAACATGTTCTTTTAGTGCAGCTCTACCAGCTACAGCTTGTTTTTGTCTTTTTCTACCTTCAAATTTAAATGGCATAGTCACTACAGCGACAGTAAGAATTCCAAGTTCCTTAGCGATCTCAGCAACAATTGGAGCAGAACCAGTACCTGAACCTCCGCCCATTCCGCCAGCAAGGAAGATCATATCTGCACCTTTTAGTGCATCAGAAATCTGCTCTCTACTTTCTTCAGCAGCTTTTTTACCAACTTCAGGATTAGCACCTGCACCAAGTCCGCGGGTTACTTTTTCGCCAATCTGGACAACCTTATCAGCACGAGATGAAGTCAAAACTTGAGCATCCGTGTTGATTACCACGTATTCTACATTTGCAGAACCATGTTCAAGCATTGTCGTAATTGCGTTTCCACCGCCACCACCAAGACCTACTACTTTAATTTTTGCATTTTCACCATTCAAGTTTTCCATTTCGTTCATTTCCATGTGTTAGTACCTCCCAAAATATATGTATATAAATGTTTCTTAATCAACTGACTCGGCAACAACCTTTTATTCAGGGAGTTAATTAATATCCCTTTTATTTTTTTATATTTTTTTATGTAATTTATCTAAAAGCTTTTTTTCTTCAACTTCTCTAAAAAATTTCCTGAATCTTAAAGGGCTTTTTACATTTAATACACCTTTATTAGTGACTATCCTGATGTCTCCAGTTTCTTCAGATACAACTACTACAGTTACGTCGAAATTATCTGCAGTCTCCATGGCAACTAAATGACGTGTGCCTAACCTTCCGAGATTTTCTCTTTTACGAGCGGTCAAAGGGAGTTTACATCCTGCATAAGTAATGCGATCACCAGTAATTAATACAGCTCCATCGTGCAGTGGCGCATTGGGATAAAAGATCGTTTCTAATAAAGTTTTAGAACATTTTGCATCTACTTCTGTCATATTTTCAGCCTTTAAAGAAATCTCTTTATTGGTGTCAAAGACTATTAGCGCACCTATTTTCTTTTTGGACATTTCAAAAACCGCTTTTTCAATGTTCGTAATAGACTCTCTATCATGTTTTTTTATCGTTGTAATTCCGCCTATTTTCTTCAAAGCCATTCTAATCTCTTGGTGGAAGACAACCATAATCCCTAAAGTCAACATTTGCGTAGAAGACTTTAATAACTCTGCAGTTTTATCTAAATTTGCTTCATGAGCAATAAAAGATAATAAGAAAACAAAAAGTATGCCGACGATCATTTTAAAAGCCTCTGTTTTTCTTATCATTTTGAAAACAAACAAGCCTATTAAAGTAATAAATAATGTGTCTACCAAATTAATAATCTGCATTTAGATGAATCGGTTCACCGATTCTACCTCCTTTCAAATCAATAACGTTAAATTTTTACACCTTTTATTGAGTAGTTTCAATTTGTAAGTGAATTTTTTTAGTAACCACTCAGACCAAATAGCCAATAACCAATAAACAGAGAACAAAAAAAGAGACGACTTGGAGAGTCGCCTCTAATTTCTATTTACTAAAATCCAACTTGATTTTTTTATTGTCCAAATCCAATACATATTTTGCCTTGTATGTATCATTTGCACCTTTCTTTTTTAAGGTAAGGACACTGGTCTTTTTATTTTTTATGAGTTCTTTTATTACCTTCTCGTTAATCGCTGATCCGTTTTTCCATACTGTAAACCCACAATTCTTTGTTTTCCAATTTGAACATCCATACGCTTTAGCATTAGGTCTAATTTGCCCATCTCCACAGAAAGGGCATTCTATCTTTTCTTCCATTTGGTTAGAAAATTTAAACTCGACTCTTTTTTCTTTACCGTTCCAATAAAGCTTAGCATCATATTTACTGGTTTTGTCTCCTCTTTTTGAGAAGCCTTTTATCAAGCCTGTTTCACCTTTTGTAGCTAGTTGTTTTACTTGAGAGTCGGTTAGCTTTTTCCCATTTTTGTTTTTCCATACATTAAAACAAGGGCTTTCTTTCTTGTGATTGTTACACACATAGATTTCATATTTACCAAACTTCTTTTCAACAACTTCTGTTCCACAGTCTGGACAAGATACACCTAATTTCTTATCGAGTGCGTTACTAAAGTCCGTTGTCATACCCTTTTTCTTAAGGTTTTCTAATTCGGTTTTAATAAACTCCCCAATCTCCTCCATAAATCGTTTTAAATCTTCTTTAGATTCAACTATGTATTGCATCTTACGTTCCCACTCAGCCGTAATTTGAGGAGAAGTCAAACTCTCTGGTACAACCGCTATAAGTTTAGTACCTAACTCAGTAGGTATAAAATATTCCTTCTTCCCCTTCTTTTCTGTACTAAGATAACCCTTCTTAATTATCTCTTTTAAATGATTTGCTCTAGTAGCATCTGTACCTAATCCCGCTTCAGCTTTCACTAATACTTGTTGCATTTCTTTATCTTCTATTAACTTTTTAGGATCTTCCATTACTTCAAGTAATTCCTTGTAAGTAAAACGTTTTGGCGGCTTCGTTTCTTTTGAGTTTAACTTAGCACCTTCCACTTCATTCGTCTCAGAATCCTCTATAGGTGGAAGAGTTTTATCTTTGGCTTTGTCTTTATCTTCATTACCATCGTTATCTTTCCCATAGACTATTTTCCAGCCAGGATCGACCATTATTCTCCCTGAAGTTTTAAAGGTCTCACCCAATACCTCAGTCACTATTTCTGTTTTTTCATACATTGCATCAGAATAAAAACATGATAGAAACCTTTTAACTACAAGGTCATAAATCTTTTTCTCATCACTTGAGAATTTACTCAGTTCAGGTTTAACATCAGTTGGAATTAATGCATGGTGATCACTAAGTTTAGAATCATCAACAAAACGCTTAGTGGTTTTTATACCACCACTTATTATGTTACTTACAAATTGTTTGTATGGGTCTACCCCGATTGCCTTTATGGTAGGTTCTAATTGGGCAACATGTTCCGTCCCTATAACCCTTGAGCTAGTACGAGGGTAACTTAAAACTTTATGCTTCTCATACAAAGACTGAGCGACATCCAGCGTCTTATCAGGAGTAAAACCAAACTTATCACTAGCATCTCCTTGGAGAGCCGTCATGTTATACAGAAATGGATGTTTTTCTGGTTTTTCCTTAACCTCTTTTTTTACAACCTTAGATTCTTCACCTTTGATTTTATTAATTATCTTATCTGCATCCTCTTTGAGATCAATCCTGGTATTACTTAATTTTTCTTTAAACCACGTCCCAGTATACTTTCCGAAATCCGCCTCAACTTCATGGTACTTCTTAACTTGGAAATTGTTTATCTCATTTTCCCTATTAACAATGATAGCTATTGTAGGAGTAGATACCCTTCCCACATGCAACGCCCTACCCATATTAGCCATTACACTATAACCTATAGTAAAGTTCATACCTAACAACCAATCAGCAAAAGAACGTGCGTAAGCAGCATCTCTTCTTGGAAAAGTAAAGTCATCACCTTTCAAATCATTTTCAAATCGATTTTGGATATTTTTCTCCGTCATTGAAGAAGACTCCCAAAAACGCTTAACCGGTTGAGTCAATTTGAAATAGTTATATATTTCCCAAAATATTAATTCACCTTCACGTTCGGCATCACACGCATTTACAACTAAATCTATCTCTTTCCCATACTTTTTAATTACATTTTTAATTCCATTGAAATACTCTTTTGCATATTGATTCATTTTATATTGAAACTCTCCATTGGGAGGTTTTACTGGTAAAGTATCCAAGCTCCATTTTAAATACCCATAATCTTTCGGTTCCTTCAAAGCAATTACATGACCCAAAGCCCAAGTAATGATATATTTATCGCTTACAAAGCAGTGGTCGTCTCTCACAAATTCTCCATACTTAGATAATGCAGGTTTTAAATCATTCTTAGCCACTCCTGGCTTCTCTGCAATAATCAATGTCTTCAACACTATCACACCCCTTATTATTTATATTAAAATATATGTTTTATGATATTATTACACAATAATATTCACTTCAAATAAAAAACACAACATATTTGTTGTGTTTTTAATACGATTTAATGATTTTCCTAATACGGAGATCACTTCTTCTAGACAGATCTACAGTTATTTGTTTTTTACCTGTCGTTTCCGAAATAATATCAACCACTGGTAATGACTTCTTGCCTTTTGACATCTTCTTCACAATAGCTGTTGATCCATTATCCAGTTCAACCATCGCTCCTACCCTATAAGGAGTAAATCTATTAAGAAATATTTCTACGAATTTTTCACCGAACATCTTATTGGATTCTTGCTCTACAATGTCTAGCACTTCATAAGGACTGTATGCTTGTCTATGAGGACGATAACTGGACAAACCATTATATACATCGGCAATAAAAACGATTTGAGCTAAGTCAGTAATTTCATCACCTTTTAATTTATATGGATATCCCGCACCATCAAACCTCTCATGAGTTTGCACAGAAAATTTTAATTCTAAATCAGAAAATCTCGCCCTCTTAAGCATTTTATATGAATAAATGGGATGGTTTTGCAACTCTTTAAATTCTTTGTCGTCTAATTTACCTTCTTTATTAAACAACTTCCCCACCTTTATCCTACCGATATCATGTAATAGAGTTAGATACGCAATCCTCGTAACATCTTTATCTATTTTTTGTTCAGGATTCAATATAGCGACCACAACGATACTAATATTGATACAATGGGCAAATGAATAAGAATCAATTTTTCTAAGATCATTAAGGTAGTTTTTGACCCGCTTGTTTTTTAATGCTTTTTTCATTTTCTTAAATAACTTTCCGCCATAAACCTCATCCCACAAACTATTATTTGTATAGGCAGTTTCTATAATTTCTAATGTCTCATCAAAATCAGGTTCTTTTTTCTTGGGATTCTTTTCAACCAACACATACTCATAATTGTAAAACCTAATGGTCGATAACTCTAAGTTTCGTATCATCGAACCCTTAGGCAAAGCTAATAAACTATCATGGCGATATATATTTTGCGAAAGCCTCATTCCATATTTAAGCTCATTTATATGTATCATTTCTGCCATATTCCAACCTCCTCAATGTTGAAATATAATAAATTTGAATATTGTATTGTCAAGGAGATGAGGTAAGTAAAAAGAGCCGAAATAATCGACTCTATTATTAAAGATCGCCTCTGGCTAAAGTCTCCATCTCGACTTTGCATTCGGAACATATGTATTGTTTCTTAAAAGCACTTACTTCTTTTTCTTCATTACAGAACACACACATTTTACCTTTTTTAGATATAATAATTCGTTTCCCTTCAACTAATACGTTCAACTTATCATCTGTTACGAGCCCTAATTGTTTCCGTACCTGTTTAGGGATTACAACACGACCTAGTTCGTCTATTTTCCTTTCTATACCCAATTCTTGAGCCAAATTACTTACCCCCTTTAAATTACGTTTCTTTTGCCTCTGATATCAAATCACCTATGTAGTCATACCAATCCTTCATATATTCCACAACTTTATCTTTAGAACCTAATCTTACTGTTTCTTCTGTTTCTATATTTGATTCGATGATTTTAACCGGTCTTTCCCCGCTCCTTATCATCCCAAGTCTTTCCCTAGCTATTTCCTCTACGTGCTGATCAGTTGTCTTCTTCTCCAATTTTTCTGTTAATACTTTATTTTGATTCTCTAGCTGCAAATTATCTTCTGTTATTTTGGCAATCTCATACTTGACCTGTACGTAGCTCAAACTTACCGTCAGAATACTTAACAACAAGAAAAGTATAATAATAATGAAAAAAGTAGTTGGTCTAAATAGTTTCTTAAACAATGGCTTAACCTTCTCGACTGTCCCTTTAGTATTAAGATCCATTTCCTTCACATTCCTTCTATAACATTCTAGTCCTTTTATTACTTGTTTTGTTTTTGACAAAATACCTTTTATACAACAAAAAAAGTCCGAGGGGGACCCCAGACTTATTAGTTTTACTTTCTTATACTTTTTGCACACCTTGAAGAATTCCACGATCAGAACCTTCTTTTTTAATGTCCAAAATACATACATTGCCTTTCTTTAATGAATCTTGAACATTTGTCCATAACGATGAAAATACTGTAAGGTTTATAGATTTCCCTCCATTTTCAACCGTAATGAACGCCATCTCATTTTCCTTTTTATCTCTCTGCTTCTTTACTTTTGTGATGATCCCAGCTATCCAATCACCTTTTCCATTTTTTGCGTCAATCATCTTTTTAATTTGTTGTTTCTTCCCCGCTAACGGATTAGTAAAACTCATACCTACGAGGTCCATTTCATAAGACATCTTTTCTTCGTCAGAGATGTCTTCCGTTATTTCCTGCTCACCACCCAATACTTCTTCAAGAGTGAAGTGACCAAGGTATTTACTATTACCACCTTTACCTTTCACCTTGCCATTAAGCTTGTCTAGAAGTTGCTTCCTTGTAGCGAATTCATCAAATGCCCCCGCCTTAACGAGCACCTCTGTAATCTTTTTAGTAACCCCTTCCATATTATTGGAGCGGTTTACAAAATCATCAAAAGATGTAAATAACCCATTGTTTTTTCTCTCATTGACTATAGATTTTGCACAATGTGCACCAACATGCTTAATAACAGGTAAGCCGAATAGTATCCCATTCTTTGTAGGAACAAATTCCTCCATTGAATTGTTCACATCCGGTTTAAACATAGTTACACCCATTCTCAAAGCTTCTTTAAAACTAGTAGATGCGCTTATTCTGTCTCCCATTTTAGATGACAATTTGACAGCCATATATTCGACAGGATAATTAGCTTTAAACCATCCTTGCTCAAAACTCACCTGCCCATAAGCTCCAGCATGACTCTTATTAAATCCATAATTGGCAAACCTTTCGATAAGCTTAAAAATCAAAGAAGTTGTTTTAGGATTACGATTTAATAAGGCTGCTTTGTCTCTAAATATCATCTCATGTTCATCTAAAATGTCTTTTTTCTTTTTTGATACCGCTCTTCTTAATAGATCAGCTTCTCCATATGAGTAACCCGCCCATTCTCTAGCAATTTGCATGATCTGTTCTTGATAGACAATGATTCCAAATGTATCTTTCAGAATGTGCTCAATGTCTTTTGCTTCTTTCATAGGTTTATTTTCTGAATAGAATACTGTTGTATTGCCTTCAGCCTTATTCTTTGCATACTGACCAATCATCTCCATCGGTCCTGGACGATACATAGCACTAACTACCATCACATCGCTAAACGATGAAGGCTTTACCTTTCTAAGAGCTTCTCTCATTCCACTTGAACTTAACTGGAATATAGACTCTGTTTCACCCTTAGCGAATAACTCTAAAGTCTTTTTGTCTTCATAGTCAGGCTCAACTTTATCTAAGCCATAATTCTTTTTGATCGACTCCTTGACCTTATGTTGGACATCCATTTCCTTTGAGCCTAAGATATCTAACTTCATATTTCCTGTCTTCTCAAGTTGATCGTTGTTATTAGGAAATTGAGTGACCATAACTTTATGACCTAATGCCTTATTGAAGTGGAAAGAAACAGGAGTGTGGTTCGCAATATGTGTATCGCTTAGGATAACTCCTGCAGCAGACCTCCCCTTGCTCGAAGGCAAGTGCTGAATCACATTAGCAAATAACAACACCCTTTTAACAGTTGTATTTTCTTTACCTAATGCGACTAGCTTTTTTGCTCGCGGGTTAGAGCTTTCTAAGAAACTCTTCAACTCTTCCACTTTGTTAGGAATACAAGACAAGATTTTATCCTTTAGGTCTTCCTCTACTGCCATCGCTGCGCAAATCTTCTTTATAGAATTCGATACACCAAACTTCCCGAATGTCACAATTTGAGCAACATGATTCTTCCCATATTTATCAACCATATATTTAATAATTCTATATCTGTGTTCCTGAGAAACATCCAAATCGATGTCCGCAACATGCTCATCGGTTTCAGGGTTAATAAATCTTTCAAACAGCAGGTTATACTTAATTGGGCACAAATCAGTTATACCTAAGGTTTTAGCTAACAAACTCCCAACTACAGAACCTCTCCCTTTACCAATAGGAATATTATTCTCTTCGGCATACTTCACGATATCCTGTGTTACCAAGAATAAATTCACACGCTTTTTACTAAGGACAACTCCCAATTCTCTCTTTAACCTATTGAGAGCTACTTTGTCATCATATCCATACTGATCCTCAAGACCCTTATAGGATAGCCTTACTAAGTAGGAAATTGACTTCAATTCAACCTGATTAGTAGGTAATTCATAACCTTTAACAGGCTGAAAATACTTTTCAAGATTCTCTATAACTTTTTCACTATTTGGTACTTGAAAAGGGAGATCCTTAATGAAAAAGTCTTTATCACCTTTCATTTTCAAGTGAAGGTTACACATATTTGCAATTTTGTTTGTATTTTCTATCGCTTTTGGGTATTTCTCAAATGCTAAAGTCATTTCTTCAGAAGACTTGAAGTAGCGTTGATCTGAATCAATCATGTTTTCTAGAACTCTTCCTTCTTCTATCGCTTTCCGTACTTCTCTAACACCTGCTAATTTAGCTTCAAGATAGTTTACATCATTAGTTGCAACAATAGGAGCGTTAATTGACTCAGCTAGTTGAATTAGGTTATTATTCACTCTAGTCTGCATCGGAGTTCCGTGATTTTGCATTTCAATATAAAAGCTTTCACTTTCAAATAGCTCCATCATTCTTTCTACCTTCATTACCTTATCATCTTCATCGTTTTCTAATTCTACAGATAGACCCTCATATAGATTTAAGATCCCTATGATGTTACCGCTATATTTTTTTAATTCATCCCACGAAATATAAGGTTTCTCCTTTAATTGAGCTAATGAAACTAATTTAACTAGGTTTTGATACCCTTTTAAATTCTTTGCTAAAAAGATAAAACGATATTTTTGTTTGCTGTTCTCCTCAATTACTAAGATTTCACTTCCTACTATAGGTTTGATTTTGTTTTTTCGACATTCTTCTATGAAATCGATCACTTCATGCATTGTGTGGTTATCAGTCAATGCTAAGGAGTCCATTCCGTATTCAACCGCTTTTCCTACAGCTTCCTTTACTGACACCAAACTATCCATGTTTTTATTAGATTTTAAATTCAAATGCACAAAGTTCCCCATACTGTATTGCCTCCTGATTTTTTGTTAATTATAACAAATAATATGTTTTTATGTAATAAAATAAGACAACCCCCAAAGAGGCTGTCTATACACTATTTCACGCCATTCATAACAGATTCTTTAAAGCGTTTTCCTGGTTTGAAATAAGGAACTGTTTTCGCCTCAATCCACAATGGTTCACCTGTAGATGGATTAGTCCCTTTCTTCCTTGCTTTTTCTTTTGATTGGAATGTTCCAAAATTAGCGATCGTAACTTTTTCTCCGTCAATTATCGCATTTTCTATCTCTGAAAATATAGCTTCCGTAATCTTCTTCACATCTTTGGGTTTATTATTTGTCACTTCGGAAACATTTGCTACTAACTCTTCTTTAACCATACCCAGCCTCCCTGTACAAAATGTCATTTTATGTCGAATTTATTCGACACAATCCTTTTCTACTGCTTATTTAGAAAACCTTTGTTAAACAAAATAAAAAAGAGCTCCTAGGAACTCTTATCAGTCATGAACCGTTATACATTCTTGCTGTGATATCTGATTGAATAATACCTTTTGCTGATATAACCGTTTTGTAATTATTTGCGTTCAAGTCAATCTTGTTCTTCAGCTTGTTATAAAATTCTACATGCTCCAATAATATCTCTTCTAGAGCATGTATTTCCCTCTCTTCTACTTCCGTTTTAATTATTGCATGGTCATCTAAATCACCTTTTGTTGGTTTCTCAGGTCTGCGCTGCTTACACATCTCTTTGGCTTCACCTTTTGACATACCTAAATCAATATACTTTTGGAACATAAGATTGTACTCTTCATCAAAAAACTTCTCAAGACGTTCCTTATATCTTTTAAGATAGTCTCTTCTCCACTTGCTCTGATTAATCTCTATCATTTGTCTCTTAGCTTTAATATGTTGTTTCATCTTGTCGATCTCTTTTTTATATTCAATTCCAATATTATTTAAATAAGCTATTTGCTCTGGGAAATAGCTAAGTAACTCTAATATCTCTTCCCTTGTAGGATCATGCGGCACTTTTTTGTCTTCCAATTGTAAAACAGTAGTTATATAATTTTTTTCAGCACCATACTTCCCCAAAACAAAGCCCCCTCAGTCATCTATAATACTTTTTATATCAATTTATTTTTGCAAACTCAATATTGTCCAGTACATATATCGCTAACACATAAATAATAGATAAAAGCTACATAGTGTAACTTTTATCTATTGGAGAACCTTGCGTTTATCTAGCTATTTCATTTGCAGCCTTTTCATTAATACTGTCAAACGCCCTAACAACCTTCTGACTAGCTTGCAATCCTTTTTGAGCTCTGACCATATCAGTCATTTGCTCGCTTATTTCAACATTTGACTTCTCTAGCATGTTACTTTTTAATTCCCCATCAAATTCGTTTAGGATATCAACATTACCCGTTTGCAAGATTTCTTCCAACTTATTTACGTCCTGAAATATGTTCCTGATCGTAATATTGCTATCAAATCGTTCAATAATATTTTCAACACTTCCGTAATTCTTTTCGAGATCTTCCATTGAAGTGACTTTAAAAAATCCACCAAACTTCTTTTCCAAATATCCTAAATGCTGCTGTTCGACGGTATCGATTTGCAACTCAGCTATTTTATCTCCAGTTTTAGAATTCACAACATTCCCCAACCCATCAACAGAAAACTCAACACCTTTAGGGATATTAATTTTATCTCCGTCAGTATCAAGAACAAAGCCCTTGTTCATAGTTGATAGATACCCTTCTGCATCCACTTTGAAATGACCATTCCGACTTAAATACTCCTGATCATTATGCTTAACACGAAAGAAGGAAGTTTCCATTTGGGGATTAGTATCTACAAGAGTGAAATCTAACTTCCTATCAGTTAGTTTTATTTGCCCTGGATCAAAATTTGTCTTTAAATTATCTACATACACTTGGTCTTTGTAAGTTCCAATTCTTTTGTTTTCATCCTCTACTTTGACTCTTTTAAAACTCTCTTCAAATACTTTAAAAGTTAGCTCATCAGATTTATATCCATTCGTTTGACTGTTAGCAATATTATTACTAATCGTATTTAACTTATTCATATAGCTGATCATTCCCATAGTTCCTGTATAAATATTACTCATACTATCCCCTCCATCAAAACCTTTCAACACCAATACATCAATACCTTAAAAATAAAAAAACGAAGCAGTAGCTTGCTTCGTTAATGTTTAGGCTGATTTGTTTTTCATATCAGATAAATTAATAACAAACCTTATGTACCCTTTGTCTAAATCCAAGTGTTTTGATATTTCGCCTACGCTGTGCCCTTCTCTTTTCATCTGAAGTACCTGTAAACTTTTAGCATTATCGGACTTCTCTTCTGCTTTTTCTTCATCTTCTCGAACTTTTTTATAATAGTATTCAATTTCCTGTATTTTAAAATCTAATTCTTCACTTTTTTTGTCCATCTGACTTATGTATTCATCACAGACTCTAGATATTTCCGATACAACATCGTAACCTGCCATCCCCATCTCTTCTTTGCTTTTGTTTATAACGTTCCTCTTAGTTATTGCTACTACAAAAAACAATAAACTTAAGAAAAATATTATCGTAGTTATGTACATTCCAGGAGTAATCGACATGTTTTATTTTCACGCTCCAGATAATTTCATTTTCAGCCTTAACATCGCTTCTTTATGTAATTGTGATATTCTTCCCTCTGTTAAATTTAAATAATATCCAATCTCTTTTAAATTGAAATCCTCATAGTAATATAAAATCACTATCTTTTGTTCTTTTTCAGGCAGCTCATCAATTGCTTTAGCGAGTTTCCCATGCATTTCTTCTTCATACAATTCATCACTAGGTAGAATACTATTTTCATCCTCGATTACCTGAATCAAGGGAAGGTTATCTTCTCCAACCAAATCGTCCAGAGAAACTTTAATTCCAGTATTAATATCACCTAATAGTTTATAATATTCATCAATGCTCAATTCCATCCTATTTGCAATTTCTTCCGATGTTGGTTGCCTCTTTAGCTCCTGACTTAACTTGTACATGGCTTCTTCAATTCGTTTAGCCTTGGCAATTCCAGAGCGGGATAAGTTCCCATTACTCTTACCGTAGACTCTAATTTGATCTATGATTGCGCCCTGCACCCTCCAAGACGCATATGTTTCAAACTTATACCCTTGCTCAGGTTCAAATCTCTCTACCGCATCTATGAGCCCATCCGCTCCGAACTGCACCAGATCTTCTCTTTCAAGACCTTTAGGAATCGTTATGAGCATTCTGGATAACACTCTGTTTACAAATGCATTCTCAACATACTCTGTAACAATTTTATTTCGAATTTCTTTTGACTTACTCTTCCCATAGTCCTGCCATAACTGAGAAAGCAACACATATCTCCCTCCTCATCGTGAAAGACGCTCTAACAATCTTTCAGAAAATCTTACTCTTTCTCTGTGTTGTAAAAACGTTATATCAAAAGATTGGAACAGGTCATTTTCATGAAACAGGGAAACGAATTTAAAATCAAGAAAACCTACCAGTTCTATGTAGTAATTGATCTCCGAACTTACCGATTCCTGTATTTTATTTTTAACTTGTTTGTATTCTTTCTCACTTGATGCATCTACGATAATTCCAATATCAACATCCATATTTAATCTATCTACTAAATTCACGTATCTAATAGCTTCAGCTATAGATGTTTCAGATGAATTTACGATTAACAATACCCTAGAACTCAAGAATGATAAATTTACTGTAGCTTCATTTAGCCCCATACCTGTATAGAAAATAATCTTTTCATAACGTTCTTCCGCTTCTTTGAAAACATTCGACATACATTCAATTTGTACTTTATCTTTTCTAGTTGTTTCCCAATCATTTAGATTGGTAACATTCCCCTGAGCATCTATTACTTCATCTTTAATATACTTCCCATAGGTGGATTTATCAGTAAAGCTAAGACTTTCATTAAACTCTCTTTTTTCCCCACCAACTAACAAAGTATCTTCTTTAGTTCTATTAAAATAAACCGAACACAATGAGTGCAGAAATTCATCTACATTCATTGTGTTTGAAGTTCCTATTATTGAAACGACCCCTGGAAAGTTTGAGGCTGATTCATTCATGATCTTGCGAAGTTTTTCAGCTTGATCCAACTTCATCCACCCCATCTAAAACTTTATCAGTTATCTTATTAGCTTCAGCTACCTCAATATCAAATGGAACATCTTGTCCATTAGTAACATAGGAGATGTCTAAATCCGTTTTGTCCATAATATTCAACATAAACCCATAGGACATTGTTTCATCCAGCTTTGTGAATACTAGACTATCTAACGGTATATCTTGATAATTTTTCAAAGTCTTAACCATGTCACTATATTTCTGTACTGCTGACAGGACCAGAGCGGTATAATCTGGGTTTACAATTTCCATATATTCCTTAACTTCATCGATTAACCCTTTATCCATAGGGTTTCTCCCTGACGTATCGACCAAAATATAATCCATTTTTCGTCTATACTTGAAGTATTCTATAGCGTTTTTAAGCTCTTTCGCATTGCGCGCTACCATCGCTTTATGTGTACCCAAGATATTTGCATAATCTTGGATTTGCTTTATAGCTCCTAACCGAAAATCATCCGTTGTAATCATCCCTACTTTTTTTCCGTCTTGCTGAAGAAACGCCGCCACCTTCGCTAAAGTGGTCGTTTTCCCTACCCCAGTAGGACCTACAAACTGAATTGTTTGCACCTGTTTTTCTTCCAATTTTCCAGAAACACGGATCTTACTTGAAATACTCTCTTTGATTTTTTTCTTTATCACTTCGGTGTTTTGCAATTGTTCACCATCTAGTTCATTCTTCAAGTCATCAATTATTCTTTTAGCTATTTTTTCTTCAATCTCAGCATCGATTAAGAAATTGTAAAAACTCAATAATTCTTTATCCTCTTCTTCGCCCAGATAAGGTTTTTCAGTATTTGTGTTCATTTTGTCCATCATTGTGTTGATCATATTTGTTAGATCTTTAATGTTTTCTGATTCATTAAGATTACTCGTACCTTCTGTAGACGAATTAGAACTCTGCTTCCTTTTAATCACCTCAAGAAGTTCAGCTCTTTTTTGTTCATCAATACTCTGGCTTTGACCAAGTAACTGAGGACTTTCGCTCTCTTTTTCACTGATTAGAATCTTATACTCAAATTGTTTGTTCCAAAAGAACGGGAATTTCGTTTTCTTCTTTTTATCGAGTAAGGTAAAATTATTACCATTCTCTTCAAGGATTCTTCCCATAGCCTCTTCATGTGTCTTACCGGTATAATCTTTTATCTTATTATTAGACATCATTTTGGAAATGGCACTCTCGTTGGCACCATCTCCTTCCCCCTTTCTTCTCCTTCAATTAAGCTGACTTCTCGTCAATTTGAATCATTCCTATTTGCTCAACATCAAAACTAGGATGGAGCTCTACCATAGACATTACCGGAATGCGGATATCATACTGTCTAATCATTCTCATAAGAGCGGGTCGTAAGTTATTATTGGATGTCAAAAGTATTGGATCTGCACTAATTCCTACCTTGGCGTCTTCAATCTGAGCCTTTAGTTTTGAAATGAACTCCTCTTGCAGATTCATATTCATTGGAGCAAAATAACCTTCAGGTGTTAGTTCTGGTTTAATAGTTTCGATAATATTATCTAAGATAATGAAGTATAAATTACCATCATCGTTTTTATTCATTTCGCAAATTTGGCGGTTAATCCTTTGCCTTACATGCATAGTGATATTATCTGGATGCTTCAAAACCATTTCATCTGGTGTGCCTGTGGAAGAAGCTTTATATGTATCAAGTACGGCTTCCATAATACTAGGAAGATCTTGTATAGAAATACTTTCTGTAATAAGGTTTTTACATACCTTTTGTATTAACGACAAATCAACGTCTTCGCTCTTCATTTCTTCTAGCAGTATTGGATGCTCTTGCTCTAATTTATCAATTAATTCTCTTACTTTTTGCCTCGGTAAGAATTCATGAGAATGCATCCTAATCATCTCTTCTAAATGAGTAACTAAAATAGTTAGAGGGTCTAATACCTCGTAACTAGAATTCTCAGCTTCTTGAGCATTCTCAGGAGCTATCCATTTCGCCTCCGAACCAAAGACAGGGTCCTTCGTCACTTCACCTTCAATCTCAGTCATAGCAAAGGGTGTTCGAATCGCTAATAACTTTCCACTTTTTAAATTCCCCGTGGCTACAACGCTATTTTTGATTAGAATGTTATATTTCGTATTCGGAAATAGTTTGGAGTTATCCCTTATCTTAATATTAGGAATTTGAATACCCAGTTCATTAGCTATGTTTTTCCTAACTTGTAGTGCTTTATCTTTAATATTTGCACCAGGTCTTTTAGGATCAACTATTGGAATCAAATTAAATCCGACTTCCAGAGTAATAGGTTCTACACCTACTTGAATATCTACTTTTCTTTCATTTTTTAGATTTTCTTCTTTTGCTTCCATCTCTTCTGTTTTCCGCTTGTCGTTCGCAATCTGATTCAAGTTCTTATATCTCAGATAGCTGATAGTACCAAGGATAATAGCAGCTATCATAAACGGAACAAAGGGCATTTCTGTAAAGAACCCAAGGAACAAAAACATTAATCCCACTACTCCTAATACAATAGGTTGAGTAGTTAGTTCTCCAAAAATCCTTTTCACCAAATTCTCCGCTTCATCCTTATCAGAACTAACCTTTGTTAGTACAAGACCTGCACCAACTGTAATCAGCAAAGAGCATAGTTGGTTAACAATCCCATCCCCTACAGTTAAAAGGGTGTACTTATAAGCAGCCTCTGCCATAGTTAACCCCTCTTGCGTCATACCTACAATAAATCCAAAAACAATGTTTACGACTATCATGACGATACCAGCCCATACATCCCCTTTAATGTACTTTCCAGCACCATCCATATTGCCATGATAGTCAACTTCCATATCCAGTTTCTTTCTCTTCTCTGTTGCTTCCTCTTGAGTTATTGATTGATTATTAAATTCAGTATCAATTGAAAGTTGTTTACCTGGTAAAGAATCTAATTTAAAACGAGCGGATACTTCGGACATTCTAGACGCACCATTCGCTATGATAAACTGGACAACAATTAAAATAATGAATATTACAAAGCCAACCCAAATGTCTTCTCCAACTATCATTTGACCTGAGGCTTCAATTACATTCCCAGGCTCTCCGGTAGTAAGGATTACACGCGTGGTAGTTATGTTTAATGCTATTCTAAAAACCGCCGTTAATAGAAGAATAGTAGGGAAGGTTTTGATATCATCCCAATCCTTCACAAACGAAGACCGCAAAAATACTACGAGCGCCATTGCGAACGAAGTAACAATAGCAAAGTCAATGACCAAAGGATGTAGTGGTATAACGATCAAAACTACTAAAGACATTAAAGCGACCATTGAAATTGCAGGTGTTGTAAACTTTTTATATTTATCCATTTAGGTTCCTCCAATCATTCTATAGTTACTTTCTTTTCGTCATTCAACTTTCTAAGAACCCCAATTATGACCATATACATATCTTCAGGAATCACATCATTTTCCAGCACCCTGCTATAAAGCTCTCTCGCTAATGGAGGGTCTTCATATAAAGGAATATCGTGGTTTTTAGCAACCTCCCTGATCATTAATGCATAGTTATCTACACCTTTTGTCATAACTTTAGGTGGTCCCTCACCTCTTTTGTATCTTATCGCCACAGAATAATGAGTAGGATTTGTCGCAATGAATGTAGCTTCAGGAGTCTTGTTCATAATATCTTTCTTGGTTTGAAGCATCTCATTCGCAGCTTTCTTTCGTTTCCCTTTGAATTGAGGGTCACCTTCCTGTGACTTATATTCATCTTTCACTTCATGTTTTGACATTTTCATGTCCTCTTCTAGCTCAAACCTTTGATAGAACAAATCAGCAAAACCAATTACACCTAAACAGATCAATGAAATAATAATTACTTTTTTAAATATACCTACCATTAAAAAAAGCGACTGTTTCCAGGGTAAATTTACAGAACTTGATATTAAAGACAATTCATCTTTGAAAACGAAATAGAGAATTGAGCCAAGTATACTCACTATTAGCAAGGATTTGACTACATCAACGAACTTCTTCCTTGAGAATAGATTCTTAAAATAGTTAGCGGGATTTATTCTTTTAAAATCTGGTCTAACGGCTTTTATGCTAAATAAAAATTGGACTTGTATTAGATAATTAATAATCATAAACACAAGCCCTACCGCAGCGACAATCAAAAACATTTTTCCGACTTCTTGGAGCATTAACACTAAGAAATCTTCCAGAACGACACCTTGTTTCATATAATCAAATGCTTGTCGTTGAATTTTTATCAATTGTTTTACGAAAGACTCACCGAAAAACAGAAATAACACAGAGAATCCAAAGAAGTTAAAAAATACCCCTAACTCCTTACTCTTTACCACTTTTCCTTCTTCCCGTTGTTTTTTCCGTTTCTTAGGTGTCGCCTTTTCCGTTTTACCGTCTTTAGCCAAGGCACTCACCTCTATTCATAGATGATCGATCTTTTAATTAAATATTGTGTGGATTGAATCTATTAATCTCTCCATAATAACTTCATTTAGTTGTACGAATAAGTCGCCAAAAAACGGAAGTGTTACAACTAGCAAAAACAATCCAAAAGCTATTTTGATAGCAAACATATTCAAGAAAATATTCATTTGTGGAGCCATCTTCCCTAAAATTAACAAGATGATATTCACTAGAAAGTTACTAGCCATAAGAGGTATTGCAATTTGAACAGCCGTAACTAACATAAACGTAAAGACATCTAGGAAAAGTTGCATCACGTTCGGGTCCCCCAGAAAATAATCTGGAGTCGCAAACTTGAATGAATAAATTATTCCTGAAACTAAATTAGTAATCCCGCCACAAGAAATAAAAATTAATATGAATACGTAGAACATTATGTTTGATAGAGGAGTTGAAGCTTGATTTGTACCAGGGTCAAATATCCTTGCATTCGCAAATCCCATATCCATGTCCAAAAGCGCCCCTGCCATTTGCACACCAGACATCATCATATGAACCAGAAATGCCAACGAGACTCCTATCAAAACTTGGACGAATATTAAACCAGTCAATTCATACATCGTAGTAACACTTACTTTCTCAAAACTCCCCATCACCGAAAACGACAATGCCAACGAAACAGTTATTTTAGATATGCTCGGCACTGATTTCGACTTTAGAAAAGGAAGAAAAAACACAAATGAAGCAATCCTTGAGAAAGCCAAAATAATAACTATTAATTGATTGTTTAGGTCCAAACATTACACCTACTTACTTAAATGATCGACAAACTAGTTGCTATGAAATCCCTTATCGTCGTTACCAAATTATTAAACATCATGTCACCTAAAATAAAAAAACCAAATGCAATAGCAAACAATTTAGGTAAGAATGATAGCGATTGTTCTTGAACCTGCATTGCAGCCATAATTATTGCTACAACCGTAGTTACCGCTAATGATATTAATAATGATGGCAAAACAACCATAAAAGCTTGATATATCAGAACAAAAACAGCATCTATAATAGGTCCACTCTTATATCCCATCACTAAATCACCTCTAAAAAATACATTTTCAAAATCCCCTAGTTCTCCTTAATTAAAATTGTTTCTTTTCTTTATATAGGAAAAGGGTTAGCGACAACATCGCTAACCCTTCCTCTATGTTTTAATAGCTTGAAACAACAGCTCGATAATAAAAGTAAATCCTCCTATAAAAATGAATATTAAAATCTTCAAAGGTAAACTAAGCATTTGCGGAGGCAACATAAACATACCCATAAACATTAAAATAGCGGCTACAATCATATCTATGACTGACAAGGCAATATACACCATAACACCCATTACTAACCCTTTTTGTATTTGAGATAAAATACTTGCAGGTATCATAATATTCATAGGAACATCTTCTGCTTTCTTTACTTCTAAATCCTGTTTTTCTAAAAACAGTTGAATGTGATCTTCATATGTATTCTTTATCATAAATTCTTTTAAAGGCTTTTCAGCTCGATCGTAAGCTTCCTCAATTTCAATATCCCCTTTATCCAAAGGGACCCACGCTTCTTTGTGAATTTCAGTTATTACTGGATTCATGATGAAAAACGTAATAAATATAGCCAATCCTATTAATACTTGGTTAGGTGGAGCACTCATAGTTCCTAACCCCTGCCTAGCTATACTAAGAACGATAACTACATGGGTAAAACATGTCAGCATCAAAAATAGGTAAGGAGCCAAAGAAAGAACCGCTACTAGCAAAAACATTTTAACTGACGAAGTAATGTTCGCTTCTTCTCCACCTAAATTAATATTTATTGAACCAGAATCAGGGGCTGCAGATGCAAGCTCAGGACTTAGCAATGCCACCAAAAAGGGAATGAGCATCATTAATAATATCTTTTTACCCATTGCGATTAAACTTTCCCTTTAACTCTTTAATTTTCCCTTTTAGCACTAACTCTTTATTTTCTTCAGCAAGTAAGGAATCAAAATCTTCCTTAGGATCCTTCAAATTAGTTTGTTCGAGCTTAAGCATAGTAACACCAGCGGAACCTACACTATGAACAACCAATTCCTCTCCAACTTTTAATACTGAAATTTTTTGATTCAAGCCCATTTGAACACCTTCATCTATTACTCGAACATACCCTTTTGAACTGATTTGCGTCCAGTTCCCTGAACCTAATTTTTTCTTAGCAAACCATAATCCTACGAATATTAGTGCAAACACAATTATCAAATTCAATATGGAAAAGAACATTATTTACCCTCGCTTACTTAATCGATTCTTTTAGATATTTCAACATATCTTGAGGAGGAACAATCTCGGTAATTCTAACTCCAAAATTTTCTTCAAGGATCATAATTTCACCTCTTGCAACGACCCTCTCCCCAACGAGTACATCAACGTGCTCACCTGCAAATTTATCTAATTTGACTACTGAACCATCTTTCATCTTGAGGATTTCATTTATGTGTTTATAAGCCGTCCCAAAGCGAACCCTTACATCAAGCGGGATGTTATATAGTAACTCCAAACCATGATCTTCTGCTGTTTCTGATGAGTGCCCCTCTAACTCCTCTAAACTAATTGGACTTGCGCCTTCATCGAGCCCAGCACCTTCTTTAGAATCTTTTAAATACCCATCTATAAAATCTTGAGAAAACCATTCTTTGTCTTTACTCATCTTCATTCCCTCCTTCTTTGAATGTCGTTCCTAAAATCACTACACCTTTTTTCTTTTCTACTTTCCCAGGAGCACATTCAAATATGGGTTTTCCTTTTACATAGCCGATAAGAGGTTTTTCGTATGAATCCAAGACAATAAAATTACCTTCCTGCAAATCCATTAATTGTTTTAGAGTCCCTTTAGTGCGACCTAACTCAACCTCCAAAGCTTGTTCCATTCTTCCCACATGTTCAACAAGATAAGTTTGTTGTTCTTCAGACGTTTCTCCTTCCTTGTATTGAACGTTTTCTGTAGTTAATTTATCTTGAATAGGCTCAATTGTGAGAAAAGGTATACACATTCTCATCCTTGTTTTTTCAGTACCTAGATAGACATCAAAAGTAATAAGAGCGATCATATCAGTAGGCACAGTTACTTTTGCATATTGAGGATCTGTTTCTAATTCATCAATACTGAAACTGAATTCAGCAATGTTCTGAAACGCTTCTCTTAACTGCTTAAACAAGTGCTCATTGATCCAGTGTTTTACTGATATCTTTTCAATTTCTGTTATATTTTTTTGTACCTTGCTTATTTCTCCGATAGAGCCACCTAGCGTTTTTCGAAGAATAGACATTACCATGCCCAGCTCAAACTCCAAAAGCATTTGGTCTTTCTCACCAACGTTAACGGAACAAAAAACATATTCATCCCTAGGCATCTTTTCTAGATACTCAGAACCAAATGGAACCTGTTCTATTGAAACGAACTGCAATTCTATTGGAAGGCGTAAAAATGCGGAGAAGTTTTGAGAAAAATTCCTACCGAAAACATTTGCAATAGACTCCAAACTGTTCAAGTTGTCGTGAGTGAATTTATCTGGTCTATCAAAATCATATCTTTGATAACCTGCTTTTTTTAAGTTTTCAATATCAGCCATCCCAATACACCTCCTATTAAGCTATTAATTTTCCAATCACTTTGTAAACTTCTTCACTTTTAAATGGCTTGCTTAGAAAATGTTGTATACCACTTTTCATCGCTTCTACTATTAGTAGGTCGTTATTATTTTTACTTGTAAACAATACAAGTTTCGCTTTTTCATCTTTTAGCTTAATTTCATTGAATACTTGAATACCGTTCATATTTGATAATGTGTAGTCCATAAATACTACATCAATATTCTTATTTTCACTGAGCCTCTTTTCATAGACCTCTATGGCTTGTTCTCCATCTTCTACTTCCAAAACAATATTTCCGTCTCTTTCTAACACGGTTCTAAGTAGTGAACGATAAACAGCATTATTATCACAAATGAGAAACGTATAACTCAATCCTGTTCCTCCCTACTCTTTACGACTTTGTTGAACGCAACATAGCGGTCTCCATCCCGCTTCCATGCATCCCCTTGACCAAACAATTCACCATTCAGATAAATTGGTATGACTCCCTTTTCAGATTCCAGACGAATAACCGTCCCTTTTTTAAACTGGAGCACTTCACTTAGATCTCTCGTTGCTCTACCTATCTCGAACTCCATTTTTACGGGAACACCATATAGGGAATTGATATCTATATTGGACAAATAATCACCTCGAAAGTTCATTATAATTATTTATTTATGATATTTTGCTTTTCCTCCTCTTTTCAAAATCCTTGTTTGACATTAAAAAAGGAGAGTCGTCAAAGACCCCCCTCTTCCTGAATAAGATTAGAAAAGCTAATAACCTTCGCTTCAAATTCGATAATTAATTTGATGACTTCTTCAGGTTTTTCGCTAACTAATATCTTCTTCCCATCCTCTAATATAAGGAGGGTTTCAGGAGTTACTTTTATTCTTTGTATCAACTTGTGATTCAAATAAAACAACTCTTTATCTCTGTCGATTCGATGTAAAGCGATCACTCTACCACCTCCAAATCATCACTTTTATACTAGGATAAATCCCATAAATCAATGAAAATGCAAATAAAAAAGGATAGTAGTCAGAAACAGACTATCTATCCTTTGATACATTAATTCAACTTTGGAACCTTCTTTATCTCACCATTCCAAAAATACTGTTTAAAGAATCATCACTTACTCTAAATATTTTCGTTCCAGCTTGAATCAATTTCTGAAGGTTAATCATATCAGTGAATTCTTTGGAAATATCAACATTGGAATTTTCTAGAGACATGGCGATAATCTCCCCTCTGTCTCCTACACCTGACGCACCTATTTCAGCTTCACCAGAGTTAGCAGATGGAGTAAAGTAACCACCTTCTGACCTACTCAACCCAGATTCGTTAGCGAAACCTCCCATTGCAAGTTGCGCAATATCTTTAATCGAACCATCATTGTAATAACCTGTAACTACACCACCATCTCCAATAGTGAAGTCATTAAGGACAGCAGCGGGCATTCCATTACCTTCTGTCATTCGCACACTACTTGCAGAAGAAAATGCAGTTAAGGAATTGATATCAACATTTACATCTACCGGTTGTCCAGTAGTTAAAGAATTATAACTGAACATTGGTTCTCCACCTATCCCAGAACCCGTCATAGAAGCTATTTTACCGTTAGTAGTATCAAATGTTACATCCCCAACTTCAGATACCTGGAAAGTTGCGCTAGACGGAGATCCGCCACCTACGTAGTCGACAGTAAACCAAGGTTCGCCTGAAGCATCAGTTAGCTCTACTTTTTGATCAACATCATTAACATTCTTAGTCAAAATAGGATTACCTAAAGGATCATTAACCGTAATGTCTACCGTTCCAGGTACACCACCTGCGACAGTATCAATTGTATAATCCCCTTTTTGCAAAGCAGAAGCGACAGGCTCAGAAGTATGTAGGATAGCATCCGATATACTGCTAGAAGCTGCAAATTGATCTGCAGGAGAAGCTACATATCTAAACGTATCTGAAGCAGTCTTTACGAAATTCAAATCCATGTCATGTCTGTCTCCCAACTTATCGTAAGTTGGCACTTGAATACCATAAACCTCTCCAACTGGAGAAGAGATATCTAGGTTCCCTGAAAACTTCATATCTGTCGTTTTGGAAGGAGTTGAAAGTTCCCCAATCCCCAAACGAATAGGATTTAATTGGGAACCTGTATTTAGTTCACCTGTTGTTTCGTTAACATTCCAACCAAGTACATACTGACCATCAGTTGTTTGTAGATTATAGTCCTCAGAAATCTGGAAATTACCTCTCTTTGTGAATAGACGGTCATTCGCTTCACTGTCCCCGACTACAAAGAAACCATTACCAGCAATCGCCATGTCAGTTTTTCGACCAGTCGATTCAATATTTCCCTGACTATAATCTACCGCTATCGACCCCATTCTTGAACCATTACCAACCTCAACAGGATTTTTACCTGCATACTTTTCATTTGTAGCTGTTGCTGCACCAAAGTTTTGATACATTAGATCTTCAAACATTGCTGTTTGTTTTTTAAACCCAGTTGTTTTACTGTTTGAAATATTATTTGCTGTCACTCCAAGCCCATCTTGTCCTGATTTAATTGCTGTATTAGCAATTGCTAATGACCTCATCATATATTTTCGTCCCCCAACCTATTTATAAATTCTTTTTATCTGATCTACCAACACACTAGAATCTTCATTAATTTTTATTTTTAGCTTTCCGTCTACCCTAGATACACTGCTAACTTCTCCATTAATCATAGAACCATCTTGCGCATATGCTTCAACCCTTTTACCTATAAACCCTGCAGCTTGTTGTAGTTGCGAACCAGCTACACTTTCATGCATTTTATTTACGACTTCTTCCATTTTCATCATTTGTTCTATTTGAGTCATCTGTGCCATCTGTGCCATCATGTCGCTATTTTTCATAGGCTCCAGTGGATTTTGATTTGTAATTGTAGCCATTAACATTTTCAAAAATCCATCTTTTTCAATTCCAGAGCTATTACTAGAAGAAGCCACGGTACCTTCATTATTTTTTAACTGAGATGACCCTATCGGATTCATCGCACTACTAATTTGCAATCTATTTACCCCCTATAACTTCACTTAGCTTTTCTTGAAATTCTTCACCATCATCACCATTCTCATTGTTCCTGTTCTTCGCATTTTGGAGTTGTTCCTTTCTTTTTTCTTCACGAGATTCTCTATCTTGTTTATTAACCTCGTACTCTACGTTGACCCCTCGTTCTTTCATATCTTCTTTCATTTCTTGCATTAGAATTTCAACCTTATGCTTATGTACACGATCTTCTAGGCTCACCTTCAAATGAATCGTATTATTACTTTTTTCAACTTCTACTTGTAGAGGACCCATCTGTTGTTGATTAATCATGAAAGTTAACTTTTTAGACGCATTAACATTTGGAGAATTAAATATTGAATTCATTTCTTTAGAAATAATTTGTTTAACTCCCTTGGTGCTAGCAACTTTATCAATTTTCACCTCATGCTCTGCATTATTGAAACCCAATGATAAACTGGAATTTGTTTTTTCCATTAAATCAGCCTTACCTTTTGTTCTTCCTTCAAGGTGAACTTTCAACTGATCTACAACGTTATGATATTTTGGTTTTTCACTCTGATTAATTTGCACATTTGTCTGTTTTTGCGTATTTACTTGTTTTATTGTTTCAGCAGTTACTTCTTTTTTCTTATTTTTGACCTCTATTAACAACCTTTCAATAGGGTTTGTTTGCTTCTCCCCTTCTTTTGTTAAGAAAGGCTTGATTGGAATAGCGTCATTTTTATTGCTCTTATCTTGTTTTATTTGGCTAACACCATTAATTTCATTAACTTCTTTAATCCCTTTAGTAACTTGTGAACTATTTTCAATCTTGCCATTAGTACCATCTAATGCATTTTTAATCCCTTCAAGCGATTTTAGTATCAATTGCTTGTGATCTTTATTATCACTTGCTGGGAAGCTTACCTTCGAAAAGTTTAATTCTGAAAGAATTTTAGATAACTTATTAGAGATAGAATCGTCACTGTTAACGATTTTTGAGACTAATTCTTGTTTCTCTTTTGAAAGGGCTCTTATCTCCTTGGAGATGTCATTAAAACCTAAGCTTTTTGTCCCTAATAGGTTTATACCGACTAACACTTCGCCTTCATCTTGCTCTTCACGATTTTGCTTGTCTAATTTAGCCCCTTCTAGTTGAGACTTATCATTTTCTTCAACGGAACCCTTATCATTTTTTAGAGCTTTCTCTTTTACTTTCATCAAATTTACAAGGCTATCGAATTTAGACTCCCTGTCGTTTTTACCCTTACTATCTACATTATTAGAATTAGTATTACTAGTTGGTTTATGAGGCTGTATAACAATAGAATTCACAGGACTCATTTTCAAACCCTCCCTTAACGACCCTTATGTTTCATCACTCCTTTTATCCCTTCCACCATTTTTTCTTCTTTCTTTCTAATTTCTTCATAAAAAGTTTTCTCTCTATCCTCTTCCAAAGCATTGATTTTTTCGAGCTTTTTTTGAATTTTGTATAGCTCTTTATTCTTATCTAATATCAACTGTTGAATAGCGTTCATCTTCTTTTCTCTTTTCAAATTCATTAAGGGATCAGATTGAACACCTAAAAAAGAAGAACTTACCCTTCCACCTCTTTTTAGTCTGTCGTAGAAATTTTCTACGTTCATTTTAGAGCGGGTTAGTTCTTCTTCAACATCTTTCAGTTCGTTATTTAATTCAGCAATTTCTTGCATCTTCTCTCGCTCTTTAATCTTTTGCTGTAGAGCTACAGCTTTGTACTTCTCCTTATACATCATTTCATTACCCCTTTTAACCCTTCAAGCGCTTCCGAGAACCCAACATGTTCGTCTATCCCTTGAGATAAAAATTCTTGAAGTCGAGGATACAAATACCTAGCTATGTCCAAATCCTTGTCTTGCCCAGGCTTAATATCAGCAATCTTAAAGAAGTCTTCGTTCTCTTTATATATGGACATATACTTTCTGGCGAGATGGACCAATTCCCATTGTTCGTGGTCGACTATATCTTTCATAACTCTTGAAATTGACGCCATTACATCTATAGCAGGATATTGATTTCTCTCAGACAGTTCTCTACTTAAGATTATATGACCGTCAAGTATACCTCTCGCCATATCCGGAATGGGACCATTGAAGTCATCATTTTCAACTAGAACTGTGTATATCCCAGTTATTGAACCTCCATTAGATTTACCCACTCTTTCCATAAGCCTTTGCATATAAGGCTCCATACTAATCGTCTTACCATTGATTGGTATCTCTCCACTTGCGATGTCTACCTCTCTTCTCGCTAGCGCATACCTTGTAACAGAATCCATCATTAACATCACTTTTCTATTTTGATCTCTGAATTTTTCAGAAATGCTTGTTGCCAATTGAGCAGCCTTTATATGAAGGAGTGGCTTTTCATCACTAGTCGAAACTATTACTACCGACCTGGACATGCCCTCAGAACCCAAATCTTTTTCAATGAATTCTTTAACTTCTCTCCCCCGCTCTCCTATTAACGCAATAACATTGATGTCTGTTTCTACATTTCTCGCAACCATGCCTAAGAGTGTTGACTTACCAACACCCGAACCTGCAAAAACAGCTAGTTTTTGCCCTTCACCAATAGTTGTCATAGTGTCAATCGCTTTAACTCCTGTGGAGATTACAGTATCAATCCTACTTCTATCCATAGCATTCAAAGGATCATTGTCTAATTCACAATTGGTTTTTTTAAGACTCTCAAGTTCCAAACCTTCGGTCAAACTCTCCCCCATTCCGTTAATCACTTTTCCTAAAAGTTTATTGACATCAGGGAGCTGAACTTGAATATCTTTCACTTTTACTTTGTCACCACTAACTACATTTTTTAGTGAATATAAAGGCATTAAATAAATCATATTATTTCGGATGGATATCACTTCACATAAATTTTTCTGTTGTCCTACTTCGCAAATATCACCTATCTTACAAATAGGTCCTTTACTTATTAGGAACTCATTATTTACTACCTCTACCTGTCCAAATGATTCATTCAACCTTTTATCTTTCAGTTGTTCTTTAACCTTCTCGATTATCATCAATAACACTCCTAGCAATATCTAATGCAGTCTTAATTTGTGTATCGATAGTAACATCCAAAAACTCTCTATCCGTCTCTATAACAAAGTCATAATCTTTAACATTCAAATCACTAATCAATGAAATTCGACTGTCTAACTTTATCTTTTCATTTAAATTCAACTTCATATGAACGTTAGGGTTCACTCTTACAAATATTTGTTTTGTTTCGTGTTTAATTTGTGAAACAGCACTTTCAAAAACTTTTTCCACATCAATTAAGTTTCTATCAATACACTGGTTTAATATTTTTTCAGAGAGAGCAAAAGCGAATTTTACATAGTGCTCCTCATTCTCAATCTTAAACCTTTCCCTCATACTTTCTTCATTCTCTATTACAGTTTTCAAATGATTTTCCGCATCACTATACATGCTATTTGCTGCACTTATTTTTTCACTATATTCGTTTTCTAGTTTTTCCCTAACAGTATGCTCAGCTTCTAGAATTGCTTTTTCCTTTGCTTCTTCATATGCTTCCTGGAATACTTGATCCCGCTTCAGTTCTATTTCTTTTTTGATTTCTCGTTCTTTTTCTTCAATTCTTCTTTTAGACTCTTCGAGATAATGTTTCATATAAGCTTCTTTAAAATCCGACTCATTATTAATAGCCCGATCACTTACATGAACGGGCTTTTCAGAGATTCTTACACTATTGGTCAAAATCCCTTTGTTAAAGGATGACATCGCCTTCACCTCTTTGAATTACAATCTGTTTCTTTCTTTCTAGCTCTTTGACGATATTAGCAATTTCCTGTTGCGCTTCTTCAGCATCAGTTCTTCTAATTGGTCCAAGACCTTCAGCTTCTTCTTCCATAAGCTTTCTTCTCTTACTAGGTAACACTTGCAATACTTTCTCATTCAACTCTTCACTTGCCGTCTTAAGAGCTTTAGCTATCAACTCATTATCCGTAATAGACATGACAACCGTTTGAAGAGAACGAGTATCCAGTTTTGCAATATCCTCAAACACAAATAGATTTTCTCTTATTATCTTTGCAAGGTCTGGATTTTGACTGTCCAGTTGTTCAAAGAATTTCTTTTCGGTAGAACGAGTGACACTATTTAATATATTTACGATATTTTTTACGCCATCGGTGGTATTTGTATCATCAGTCATAAAGTTTTCAAGTTTCTTAGAAAGGTAGCTATCCATTTCCTGTAACACACTAGGGTTGATTTGCCCCATAGTAGAGATACCTTCACCAACTGCTGTCATTTTTTCCTCAGGCAAAGCCATTAGTAACTCTGCAGCCAATGCAGGCTTAAGGTGGGTAGCAACTACTGCAATAAATTGAGAGTCTTCACCTTGAAGGAGTGGGAGAAGCGCACCCACATCCTTTATGTGTTTCAACGAACTAAACGGTTGCTTGCTATTCGAGTACAACCTAGCCATAATCGAATCTAACTCATCATCTGAAAGATGATCTTTAAGCAATTCCATAGCTCTTTGAACCCCGCCATTAAAAGCTCCATTTAATGTTCCGTGATTAAAGATTACATACTCATTCACAGCCTCTTGAACGCTATCAATATCTAACTCTTGTGTTTTTGCTACCGCTTTCGCCAATTCTTCCTGCTCTGAAATATTTAAGTGTTGAATAACTTCTTTAGCCGTATCAATAGGCAAGAAACACGCAAGAATGGCAGCCTTGTCAATACCTTTTAATTGATTATCTTCAGCCATTTGTTATCACCTTTCATTTAGTAGTCTTTTCAGATACTCTGCAGTTTGTTTAGGATTTGATTTCGCTGCTTCATTAGCTGCTTCTTGGAGCGACCTTTGTTTCTCAGTCAATCTCTCTATTTCTAGCTTCTCTTGACTACTTTGGAGTGCGTTTAACATCTCTTGCGAATTACCTGAATTCTCTACTTCTTCATCTTCCTCTTCTAGGTCAAATTCGATCGATGATTGTGCCTCTTCTTCTTGTAATTCTTCTTCTTCCTTCATACTTTCTAATCTCTTTTTATTTCTACGTCTTATTACAAAGAATATAATTGCAACGAGCAGTAACAATACTGCGGACGCCAATAAAATCAACATTCGGTATTCAACATGAAGTGGTATTTCTTTTACTTCTTTTACATCTTTAATTGGATCCACTTTCGTATCTTGAGCAAATGCACCGTCACTAACTCTTACCCACCCATTATTATATTTGCCGTTTTCTCCGTCTCCTGTTAGACCTGCAGCTACTGCCATATCAATCTGTAAGTTTTGCACTTCATCTTGATTTAAGTCTTCATTCACTTTAACTAAGACATTCACATTCGTTAATTCAGGATGTTCTTTTATTGTTTCTACCGTTTTGTCTACTTCGAAATTTTCAATGATTTCCTCTTTATCTTGTAAATAAACAGTGTCGCCTTCTATTTCCTCGATTTCATAATTAGGAACCTCACCATTATTATCAGTCCCAGGTTCTTGATTTTCAGGATTGTCTACTTTCCTGGTCTTTTCGTTTCTCTTTTGATTACTAACAAGAGAACCATCACCATATTTTTCAGTATTTCGTACGATTTCATCGAAATCAATTTTTGCATTTACTGTGACAGCAACATTTTCATAACCATATACTGTTGATAAATAATTCATAAGGTCGTTGTAAATACGTTGCTTAGTTTGTGCTAGAATTTCACTCTGTTTAGTTAAACTTTTCGAAGAGTCATCTTCATGGAATTCAGATAAAAGTCTACCTTCTGAGTCGGACACTTTTACGTTTTCAGGATTCAATCGAAGCACAGGACCAGATACAAAGTTCTGTATTGTCCTTACTTGCTCTTCACTCAACTTAACACCGTTTTTAGTTTTCAATGCTACCGTGGCTTTTAAATCGACGCGATTATCCTCAAAAATTGATTGCTTTTCTGTTTTAGGTATTTGTACAGTTGCTTTCTCTATATCTGAAAACGCCATGATCAGATCTCTTTCAATTTGACCTTTCAACGCGCGTTGATATTTAACCGCCTTATCTTCTTGAGTAGCTCCGATACTACTTTCATCAAAAAGACTGAAACCAGCATTGTCTGATTGCAAAAACCCTTCCTTTGCTACGTTCATTCTTATTAATGATTTATTTCCAGTAGGAACCGATATCGTCCCTGATTCAGCTACAGTATAATCAATCTTTTCAGTAGATAAGTAATCTTCAACTGCACTCATATCGGTTTCTGATAAACCCGAATACAGCACTTCGTATGGGGCAGGTTTATTTAACATGAATACAAGAATAAAACCTATTACAGCAATAGTTGCAACAGAAATTACGATCCTAAGATTAGAACTTATACTTTTCCATCTCTCTATTAATTTTTCCATACACTAACACATCCCATAATTATATTTGCATATTCATTAGCGTCTGATATCCCTGGATGAGCTTGTCTCTTACCGTAACACCAAGACTCAACTGCATATCTGCTTTTTCTAACGCAATTAACGCCCCATGTGTATCATCCGACTCACCTTTAATCACTTGAGTCATCTGGTTCGTTGATTCTATTTGTGTATGGTTCATTGCTTTGACAGAATCTAATAAACTATCGAATAATCTCCCATCATTACCTTTCTCAACTTCCTTGTTTAAAGAGCTATTAAATATAGGTTGCTGAGGCAAACTATTTATTTTCATGAATTCTCAAATCTCCTCTCTTATTAAACCCTTCCGATTTCATGTGTTTTCTGCATTACTTTTTTAGCAGCATTAAAAGCAGTAACATTTGCTTCATAAGACCTTTGAGCTTGCATCATATCAGTCATTTCAGCAGCAATGTTAATCTCAGGATAGTGTACGTAACCTTCTTCATCAGCATCTGGATGCTTCGGGTCATATTCAAGACGTTCGTTTGGATCCTCAACGATTTTTTTAACCTCTACGCCTGAGCCAACCGTCTTATTGAACATACTGTCAAAACTCTCCTTAGATTCGAGTAAAACGGATTGGCGATGATAAGGACCTCCGTTAGCTGTCCTTGTTGTGTCCATATTTGTGATGTTATTGGATGTAACCTCTAACCTCTCTTGACTGGCAGTCATCCCTGAACCAATTGTGTTTATCGTACTAAACATTTACATCCCCCTTTATGCTTTTCCTAGAGCCGTTTTCTGTAACTTAAATTCTTTGTTAATGGCTTGAACAGTAGTGTTAAACAAATGATTATTCTTCACCATTTCAATCATTTCATTATTTAAGTTCACATTATTCCCATCTACTCTAGCTTTGGTAGAGTGGTCTTTTTCAATCGAAACAACCCCATCTTGAACTCCAAAAGACTTAATGTGCTTAGTATTAGTCGACTTAATACTTTGTTTCGCTTCTTGAGCAAATAATTCATCAAAATCGACTTTAGCGGCTTTGAAATTTGGCGTAGAATAATTTGAAATATTATTAGCTACCGCTTTCCGCTTAAGTACCGAAGCATCCATTACCCCTTGAATAAAACCCATATAAGAACTAGACATATTTAAACATCCCTCCAATTAATTAATTATGTTTAAAATCTAGGTACCTCCTTTTTTTCAAATAAAAAATGAGTCGAATATCGACTCATTCATATCTAGAAAAACGGTTAACAACGTTATTCTGTTTTGTTTCCTGTAGAGTAATCCTTTTGATTCCTTCTTTTTTCTCTCTTATCTTCTCAAACACTTCTTTTACTTTATTTGAATGATCTCTCATGATTTCAGCATTTGAACTATTTATGTTTATTGACCTCAAAAACACTTGGTATTGCTCTAATTTACGATCTAATTTCTCCTGATCTTCTCCTTTTAGGAGTTCCTCTATTTCAAACAAGAAATTATCAAGTTCGTGCCTCATCTTTTTGCTTCACTCCTCTGTATGCCTCTAAGATGTCTTCAACTACAGAGATGATACTATCACAATGAGATACATTCCTCTCTTGCTTTATTTTTTCTACACTTCTAATGCAGACCGAATACATATGATTAACATCATCTTTCAATTCAGGGAGAGTAATTGGATTACTCAGGATAAGTTCATGAAGAATCATATATGTATTATCCAACCTCATATCCGCTTCATTATCTCGCCCAGTTTCTAAAAACTCTTTTGTTAACCTCATGTTATTTATGCACTTCTGAAAAAGTTTTACAGTCAATTCGTAAGGATCACTTAATTTATTCTTCGCATATTTTTGCCAACTCAACTAAACACCCCTCCATTAAGATTTATTTCCGTCCAAAGAAGACAATGCTGCAGAAACATAATCCATTTGTCCATTTAAAGAATTCATAGTTGACTCATACATAGAATATTTTTTAACAAGAGCTTTTTGACGTCTTTGAAAATTATCTTGGTTTTTTTGAATGGTTTCCTCAATGTTGTCGATTCTATTATTTAACCCTTCAAGCTTGGTATCAA